>NZ_VTSR01000032.1:0-600000 GCF_008329715.1 Gimesia chilikensis
TTACGGCTGGTTCGTCGATGGAACGCCGCTGGACAGCAGCGAGTTCACACTGCTGGACGGCAGCCTGCTGGCCGGTTCAGGCAGTGATGCCTTCGGCCAGATGGACCTGCTGACAGTCGTGATGCACGAACTGGGTCACACGCTGGGTCTGGAAGATCTGGACTCAGACGGCACTCTGATGAGCGAGTCGCTGGACGTCTCCGAACGTCGCCTGCCGAGTGCAGACGAACTCGATGACTTCTTCAGCGGCATCGCTGGCGGAGACAACCCGCTCCTGGACTAATAGAACAGTCCAGTGACAAACAGTCCCGACAGGCCCCCGGAAACTCAGGTTTCCGGGGGCTATTTTTGTTTTGGAAGGGGCTCTGCTGATTTATCTGATGTCAGAAGTCTTGATCGTGCAGTAAAACACTGCTGCAAGGAAACGGATCTGCTTTAATCGTCCGTTCGTCTGTTTTTCTCATTGTTTTATGACTTGTAAATCATGTATGTTAGTTAAGTGGATCCAATGTCAGACATTCAGTCTGCATGGGGAGACAGGGCCCATCAGGTTCACGACCTGGCACATCAGTAATACAGGGAAAATCCCATCAGGGAATCTACGGGGCTGTCCTCTATACATTGCAGAGCGGAGTGATTGAAATGTTTCTGACCCACTGGCTGCAGGCGATTTCAGCGCGTTCATCTACTCGCCCGTCGATTCGCCGTCGTCAGCGCCGGAACATACGTCAGACCGTGACTGATTCTCATGCCCGACAGATCCATTGCATTGAGCTACTGGAAAACCGAACTCTCTTGACCAGCCTGTTTCAGGGGGAACTTCTCCCTGATGCTGGACTCGCCCCCTTAGATACGGATCAGTCTGGTTCCGCGGTTGCTGTTTCCGGGGACTGGCTGGTCGTAGGCACTCAAAATGCAGATCCGGCGGGAATTGATAATGCGGGAGCCGTCACACTGTATACCCGCAATGACTCAGGCACGCCTGATGATCAGACCGATGACAGCTGGGACTATCATTCGACACTCGTTTCACCTCGTGCAGATAATACAGACCAGGACCTGTTCGGAACGTCTGTCGCCATTGATGGTGATACCCTGTTGATCGGGGCGATCGGAGCAGATGAAGGAGATACCTTTGGTTCGGCCTATCTTTTCAGGCGGAATGAGCAGGGAACGTCTTCTAACCCGAGTGATGATACCTGGGATGCGCTGGTGACGCTCTCGCGTCCTGTATCTCTGGCGAACGATGCGGCGGAAGACTTTGGACTGGCTGTGGACCTCAAAGGCAATACTGCGGTGGTGGGGGCACAACTGGATTCGTTTGGCGCTGCATCATCGTCCGGAGCTGTCTACGTCTTCAAGACTGACGACGATTGGGCGACGGTCTCAGTCGATCAACTGAAAGCCGGTGATGCCTCTGCTGATGCCTGGCTGGGTTCTGCCGTGGCGATCAGTCAGGATGAAACAACCATCATCGCCGGGGCAGTGCAGGACCAGGGCAAGGGGGCCGCTTATCTGTTCGAACGCAGTTCAAATGGCGCGGGTGTTGCGGATGATACCTGGGGAGAAATTAAGAAACTGTCGGGGACTACCGGTTCCGATCTGGGCAGCGCTGTTGATATCGATGATCGCTACGCCGCCGTCGGTGCGGCCGGCGATACGTATGGCGGGTCGGTATCGATTCTGGACGGTTCACAAAGCTGGAATATCGTCGAGAAACTGCGTGCCAGCGAATATCCCAATTCGACGGACACAGGGGGATTCGGAGCGGCTGTCTCAATCGCGGGTATGAGCCTGGTCGTGGGAGATCCTCTGAGCAATGGGAGCACTGGGGCGGCATACTTGTTTGAAGGTTCGCTGGGCTGGAGTACGGCTGTAGAGGAGTCACTGATTGCTGCCGATACTGAAACCGGCAGTAGCTATGGTTCCGCGATCGCCATTGATGCAGAGACAATTGTCAGCGGTGCTCCGCTGCACGACCATGGTGCAACCGATACCGGTAGCGCCTACGTGTTTGGTTTTCCTCCCGTGATTGACTTTGTCACCCAAATCGTGAATGGCGATTTGCTGATTGATCATCAGACGGTCTCCGATTCGGACCTGTCGATGACGATCAGTGGGGGGCAGCTGATCGTGAGTGTGGTTGACAATCTGATCACAGCGCCGGTTGGCGGAACACAGATCGATGCGCAGACGATTGCCGTGTCGTTATCCATGCTGACAGGCAGCACCGTTTATCTGACAGGGGGAGCAGGAAACGAACAGGTCACCCTGGATACGTCCCTCGCTGCAGCGGGACTTAGAATTGACTACGACGGTGACGATGGATCGGGTGATGATACGATTGTCCTGAGTGGGTCTGCAGACTCCCTTTCCTCCTGGATGGGAGGATCCCAGTCAGGCTGGGTGCGTTTGAATGAATTCGACCTGGATTTTCTCTTCTATTCTCACCAGGATCGGATGATCTGGGATGTGGCGACGGCCCACCTTGATCTGAATTATGACAATGACACACAGACGATTGATTTTAACGCGGATGCGATTAGTGGATTTCAGGTGAGCTCCGGTTCCGGTCCGGAACTGAGGGTCTTGCAGATTCCTTCCACAACACTGAATCTGAACAGCGGTGCCGGGCTGGATTATGTCAACATCAATTCCGTGGGACAGGATGCGACTGCCGACCTGATCATTACCGAAACGCGCGGCGATGACTGGGTTGAATTCGGAAACTCGCTTGACCTGGGCAGTGGTGATCTGGAGCTGCACGTCAATCGAGCCACTTTTGGTGAGAATGTCACGACCACCGGAAACGTGCATGTCGAAGCCGCTTCGATTTTTACGGATAGCACAACACCGCTGAATACCGGCGGTGGAAATATTTACTTTGAGTCGACTGGTCTCAACCTGGGTGAGATCATTACCACAGGAGATGTCTGGATCGATGCCAGCGCTTCCATAATCGATAACAATGGCTCCAGTAATAACATTACGGCTGCACGGGCAGTGATCCTGAGTGGATCTTCGACGAATTCAATGGAGACTCAGGTGGGTTATCTCGAGGTTGCCACGGTCGGCTTTGTGCAGGTTCAAAACACGGGGGACCTCGTGATCGGGGACGCTGGTGACCTGACCGGGATATACGCCAGGGACAGTACCATCTATGTCAATACAACGGGTTCACTGGATGTCCGGGAATCGATTCAGACGGGTACCTCGCTCAGTCTCTACGCCAGTGGTGATATCACCATTCGGGCTGGCGTGATTGTGAAATCGGAGGACAGTTCATTTGGTGTGAGCCTCGTTGCAGACGATGATATTCTGGTAGAAGAAGGAGCCCAGCTGATCGCGCTGACCGGGGGTGTGGGACTGGAAGCCAGGAACATAGTCGCGGACAATGCGAATATTGCCGTCGAACTGTGGGGACAGACTCATTCCGCAGACGGCACCTCCGTTTATGGCGGCGTCAATTCGGATGCTTTTTACATCACTCCCAGTCTCGAGTCCGAAATTACCGTCAATGGTTTATCGCCGGCGACCCCCGGTGACACACTCTTTTATAATGAACCGATCGACGGGGCATATCTTGATTATGACAGTGAGAATGCACGGCTGGATTATGCTAGCGGATATCAGAGTATCTATGTCACAGGCATCGAAAACCTGGAAGCGGGATTCAGTGTGCCTGACTCCGCGCATCTGATGATTAAGGGGACTGCAGGCGACGATGTGCTGACTATTACTGCCAGCGATAATAACTCTGGTTCCTATCAGTTGAACGCTGGTCCTGTCGTCAACTTTTTCAGTATCTCATCCCTGGAGTTCTACGGATTCGAAGGGGACGATCAGCTGATCATCAACAATCCCGCAGGCGGCGTCTTTACACCGGAGGATGGAATCTACTTTGACGGCGGTGACGGAGGAGAGACCAGCGGCGACCGCCTGGAAATTTCAGGCGGCATTGCGGTCGCGGAAACGCATCACTTTCTGGATGAAAGTCAGGGACGTGTGTTCTTTAATGCAGCCACTCGACCCGCGATCCAATACGCCGGACTGGAGCAGCCGGTGGATTCGACAGTGAGCGTCGATCGACTCTCGCTTAGTTTCAGTGGTGTCAGCACCGTGAGTGAAGCGGGGGTCGACGCGCTGACCTATGAGTCGGATGTCAGTCAACTGGGGACCTTCCTGAATCCATCCTTGAGTCTCACGGTCAACAGCGGCAACTGGAACAGCGGAGTCAATTCCGAGATTACGATCGATTCTCTGGGAGAGAATTTCAACGCCGATCTGAACCTGGGGCAGGGGGTCGGGACAGAAACGGTTTACCTGGGGGCTGGTCTGGATCTGGATCAGGGAAACCTGCTCAGCCGGGCTGATACGACGCGAATCACTGGCGCCATTATTCTGAATGGTGATGTTGAAGTCGTTTCCAGTATTTTGAGTTTCACCACCTCTGACAGCAGTATCGATGCGGGTTCGGGGAATATTCATCTCGAATCCTCAACCTCATGGTCAACCGGCCAGCTGACGACCACCGGTGATGTGAACCTGATCGCGGGCAATGGTAATCTAAGTATGCAGAATTCCACTGAGAACACGATCACCGCAGGTCTGCTGGAGCTGACTGCCGAACAGGGATCGATCCTTAACATGACAACCGACGTCGATCAGTTAGTCGCGGTGGCGAAAGGAGTCGTCAGAGTCAGGAATACGGGGGATCTGATTCTCGGTTCCGCAGCTGCTCAGACCGCCTGGAAAGGGATTCGTTCTGCCACCAGCATTATCGATATCGAGAGTGAGGGGGGCATCGATATCCACGAGTCGATGTCTGCCGGGATAGGAATATTGCTGGCAAGCGTGGACGGCGATCCGGGCAGCCTGGCCGAGGACCTGACCGTCCGATCTGGTGTCAAAATCGAAGTAGATAGCGGGACAATCACGTTCAATTCCGCAGATGATATTCTCATCGAGTCCGGGGCACAGCTCGCAGCTGGAAACTCGTCGATCGCGTTAAATTTAAGTGTCATTACCACTGACTTTCAGGGGGGCGAGCTGGCACTGTTCGGTCAGCTCTCAGCGGTGAATGGCGCGCAACTGACCGGGAGTGTATTCGCAGATAAGTTTCATCTCTCTGCCAGTTCTGCGACGCAGATTACCGTCAACGGAGAGAGTCCGGCTGCACCAGCTTCCCCTGCTGATTCACTCTATTATTACTCATCACCGGGAGCCGTTCCCGAAGTGACTCCCTCTGGCACCGACAGTGGCACCATTTCGTTTACAGGCGGACTGCAAACAATTAATTATTCCGAGATCGAAGAGGTTAATTTACAGGGGGGGCTCTGGGTTGAGGGAACCGAGGGCGACGATGAGCTGTCGATCCTGGCGACGGGACCTGACAGTGGTACTTTTCAATTCAACGGCGGCTCTGTTGTCAGTTTCACCTCTTTGACACAACTGGTCTTCGAGGGAGGGGAAGGAGATGACCTCCTGCGTATTCAAAACCCGGATGGCGGTCTGTTTGTTCCGGCTGAGGGGATCCAGTATGACGGCGGATCCGGGGGAGAGACCAGCGGCGATACGCTGGAAATTCTGGGTGGGTCCGCAGCGACGGTTGAGCATCGCTTCGTCGATGAGAATTCCGGCAGCATTCTCTATAACGGCAGCGCCACGCAGACAATCACCTATACCGGTCTGGAACCGATTCTGGATACGATTGAAACGCAAAACCGCAGCTTCAGCTTTACCGGAGCGGATGAGACGATTACGTTGTCTGATGATGGTGTGACAGGCGACAGTTATTCAATGATCGATTCCACTTTGGGGGAATCGGTCACGTTCCTCAATCCCACGGACGCACTGGCGATTCTGACCCAGGCCGCTGGCGGTACCGGGGTGGATACCGTCAATCTGAATGGTCTGGACAGCAGCTTCAGTGCTGACCTGTTTGTGACTCCGGGCAGTGATGATGCAGTCAATGTCGGCAATCTGGATCTGGGAGCCGGTGATCTGACGCTCTCAGGAATCGTCAGTTTTAATGGCGCCTTTACCACAACGGGGGGCGTAATTGTCGATTCCGCCGGCGATCTGACTTTTGCAGCAGGAGGCAGTCTCAGTGCAGGAGTGGATAGTGTTGAGCTGTTTGCAGAGTCGAATCTGTATCTGGGGTCGATTACTACGCCGAACCAGATTCAACTGACAGCAAGTGGCGGTTCGATTATCGATGCCAACGGTACTGCGGAAAACCTGAATGGATACCTGGTGACCCTGATTGCCTCTGGCGGAATTGGTGCATCAGATGCGCTGGAATCGAGTATCGTGGGCCTGCAGGCGAATTCCGGTGGAGGACTCTCTCTGGAGAATACCGGTATGCTGTTTCTTGGTTTCTCTGGTGGGATCGAGGGCGTAACGACGAACGGAACGACCCGCATTACTGCGACTGACAGCATGACGGTCTACGAATCGGTGACAGCTGCGGGAGGTTTACTGCAACTGGAAAATACCGGGGGAGATTTTCTGCTGCAGAACTCGGCTACCATTTCGAATACGGGAGCCTCCGGTATCGACATTGATTCGGCCGGGAGTATCACTTTGGTCGAGGGGACGCGGATCGAGAGCAGTGGAACAGGCCTGATCGACGTGCAGTCGGTCAATAATTTGCTCGTCGCGAACCTGCAAACTTCCGGAACCGTGCAACTGACTTCGACTGCAGGTGCCATTCGCGATAATCTCCCCGGTGAAGGCCCCCTGGTAGAAAGTGAGACGTTGATTTTGCAGGCCGCGACCGGCATCGGCGGTGCAGGGACTCTGGACCTGGATACCGAAGTCAAAAGTATCACTGCCCACGCAACCCAGGGACCGATCATGATTGACAATTTTGGTGAACTGTTTGTGCAGCTTCCCGAGTTGCTCGATCTGGTGCTTGATGAAGACGCGCTGGAACAGACCATCGATCTGTCTCAGATTACGACCGCGGGGGGAAATTCTCAGCCGTTAACGGTGATCGCTCAGAGCAGTCAACCTTGGCTGATCCCAGACCCGCAGGTGAACTTTGTTGCGGCTGATACGACCGCGGGCCTCGTATTCACGCCGATTGCGAATCAGAGTGGAGTCGCGACGATCACACTCGTCATATCTGATGGGGGCACCGATTATTCCACAGAGACGACCGGCGATAACCGCACGATTTACCTCACGTTCGATGTGACGGTCAACTCTCTGAATGACGATCCGGAACTGGATTCTCTCTCTGATCTGTTACTGCTCAAAAACGCGTCCGAGCAGACAGTGAACCTGAGCGGTATTTCTGCGGGAGGGGGCGAGACACAGCCAATACGTGTGACAGCGCAGAGCAGTCTGCCGGGGCTGATTGCAGATCCCGTGGTGAATTACAACTCTGACAATGCCACCGGCAGTCTGGTCTTCACCCCGATCACCGACCAGACTGGAACAGTGACGATCACGGTCACCATCGAAGATGGGGGTCTGGACGGCAATCTGGCGACGACGGGTGACAATGCCACGATCACGCGGACCTTTGATGTCGTTGTACAGGAATTTGAAACGCTCTCGATGCGGGTGGTCGAAACGCCGACTTCGGTCAGTGGTCAGGGAGAAGTCGAGACACTTCCCGATCACCAGGATGGAATCAGTGAGTGGAAAACCTACTGGGTGGAATTCTGGGTGAATACCATTGATGTCGCCAGCCTGGGGATTGCGACGGTCACGCTTGATCTGAATTATCAGACCGATTTTACTACCGCGACGGACATTGAATACGGTACTGCATTTTCTCAAAATCAGACCGGAACGATCAATGATCTGACCGGTCAGGTTACCAGTCTCTCAGCGACGGTAGATACGAACGATCTGGGCATTGACGGGCAGCTGTTGTTTGCCCGGATCCGCTTCGACTCACTGGCCGATGATCAGGTGCTGTTGGATCTGGAGGGGCAAAGTAACGGGCCCTATGATCTGGGACTGCAGATACAGTCGCCACAGATCACGCTGGGAAGTGGACGCGTCAGCCAGACGCCAATCGTCGATTCCCCCGGTGCCTCTATCTGGGCGAATCCCTACGATCTGAATGATGATGACCGAATCAGTTTTCGAGATCTGCTGCTGTTTGCGAGTGTGTATAACAGTGTGCCCGCTGAATCCAGTTCGGATTTCGCCTGGTTCAGTGACATCAATCAGAATCAGCGGGTGGATTTCAAGGACCTGATCTTTCTGGCCTCGAATTACAACAAGACAAAGCTTTCACAGGCAAATATTATCTACCCGACTAATTATCCGGATGCCTGGAATCAGAATTTAGTGGTTGCGCTCGCGCCTCAGAACACTCCAGAGGCTACTGCATTGACTCAATCGCAGGCAGATACGATGTTGCAGACCGCTGTTCTGGAAGTCAGCCCGACTGTTTCTAGTGCAGAGCAACAGAAGCTGGCGGATGTCAAAGTGGAAGTGGTCGATCTGGAGGGGAGTACGCTGGGACGGGTGGTCGGCGATACGATTTATATCGACGTGAATGCCGCCGGTTATGGCTGGTTTGTCGATACGACACCCCTGGGTCACAGCGAGTATACCTACGACAGTCAGTTATCGTTAATCGCATTATCGGGCAGTGAAGCTGCAGGTCTGATTGATCTCTGGACGGTGATTCGTCACGAGCTGGGCCACCTGCTGGGGGCAGAGCATACCGACGAGGGGCTGATGGCAGAGACATTGGATCCGGGTGTGCGAAAATTAACTGAGTCTTATGCAGAGACCGATCAGTTCTTTGGTTCGCTCGAAGACGAGACCGAACTGCTTTCGTTTTAGCATTCCCCCGGTGAGAGCTGCAGAAACTTTACGGGAACCCTGTTTGTCAGGGGGCAATCATCCTGCTGGACCCGGTGGTCACTGATCAACTGAGGATATCCAGGATTGGCTTCCCGCGATCGATTTCCAGACGTTTTCTGCCGGGGATGTCGAGCCGCGTGGGGTCGAGACCGAGCAGGTGATACAGGGTGGCATGAATATCGGTGACATAGTGCGGCGATTCGACGGCGTGGAAGCCGAGTTCATCGGTTGCCCCATGCACGTAGCCTCGCTTGACGCCCGCACCGGCAAACCAGATGGTGAAACCGTGAGGATGATGATCGCGGCCGCTGGGCATTTTAGTACTTCCCCGGGTTTCCACCGCAGGGGTCCGGCCGAACTCGGTGCAGAAGACGACAACGGTATCATCCAGCATTCCGCGGCGTTTGAGGTCTTTGAGCAGACCTGCGACCGGTTTGTCGACGCGTTTGCAGGACCGGGTATGATTTTCTTTGAGTTTCTGATGCGAGTCCCATTCGCCGTAGCCGCTTAAGTAGACCTGGGTGAACCGGACGCCCCGTTCCGCCAGACGACGCGCTGCCAGCAGGCGTTTGCCGTAGCTCGAGGTTTCGTTCTCATCGATGCCGTACAGACGCTGTGTTTCTTTTGTCTCCGTGTCGAGATTGAGCGCCTCAGGAACGGAGCGCTGCATGCGAAATGCGAGTTCGTAGGAATTGATCCGGGCCCGGAGTTTCTCGTCGTGCGGGTACTCGACTGACGAAATGCGATTGAGTTCATTGATCAGCGCATACTGATTGGCCTGTTCCTTTTCGAGCACTGTCTGAAGACGGGCGCCAAACGGGAGCGGATTATTCGGGTCGAGCGAGAATTCCACGCCCATGTATTTGGGACCCAGGTAGTCGGGGCTGAAGTTTTCTTTGACGCGGGTGTCGGTGTAGGAACCCAGAAAGACATATTCGGGCAGATTCTGATTCAGGCTGCCCAGACCGTAACTCAGCCACGACCCGATGACCGGTTGTTTCTGATCCAGCTTGTGACGCCCGTGATGAATCTGGAACTCGGCGGCGTGGTCATTATCGGTGGTATACATCGAACGGACAAACGAGATGTCATCGACACAGGTAGCCAGGTGAGGCCACCAGTCGGTGATCTCGATTCCAGACTCCCCCTGTTTGCGAAAGCCAACCTGCATCGGCATGATTTTGTCATGCTCGCGTTTGACTTTCACCACAGAGCGAGCCCGCTCCTGGTAGCGCGGATCCTGAAACGGGTCGGGATAAACGGTGTCGGCGTAGGTCTTGCCGCTGTATTTATTCAATTCCGGTTTCGGGTCGAAGGTCTCCATCTGGCTGTAACCACCGGAGAGAAAGATCCAGATCACCGACTTGGCCCGCGGTGTGAAATGCGGGCCTTGGGTGACGGCTCCTGAACTTGTACTGGCGGCCTGCCCGGAGCCTTCCCGGTTCAGCAGCATACTTAAAGCCATGCCTGTCGCTCCGTAACCGAGGTCTGACAGGAACGTTCTGCGCTGGATCTGGCCGCAGGGGGGCTGCATGGTCGTCAGGTCTGATTGCATGGTTTCGTCCTGCCTGTAGGGTTTGCAGACGCGGTTTTAACGGATGGTGACAAAATCATTATGGTTGAACAGCGCCTGCACCAGACTTTCCCGGGCACGGGCTGCTGGATCGGTAGCGGGTTGTTCAAAGGGATTATTCTGTTCTGCTGGTTTCTGGTCCGTCGCTTGAGGAACTTTCTGGAACAGGGACTGTTGGTGTTCCAGGAAGCGGAGCGCTGCGGACTGCTCGCGCTGGTTGGGTGTGCGCGAGAGAATCAGTTTAAATGTATTCCGGATGAAATCGAGATCCTGTTCGGACGGGCTTTTCCCAGTGAGTTGTGCCTGCTCGGTCCAGAGACGCGCCGCAATTCGACGGCCCTGTTTGAGTGCCAGCTGGCTGTTGGTTAACGCGAGCGCCTGCTGGGGGCGGACCGTAGTCTGTCTGCGGTAACAGTCGGTGGAACTGGGACCGTCAAACAGAGCCAGGAATTCCATTTTCGCTTCACCGTGATAGGAATAGTAGAGACTGCGGCGGTTTGTGGTGAGTCCCTGGTCCTGTTCGATCTCCTGTCCGAACATCGTCGTATCCAGGTCATCCGCGAGATAAAACAGGCTGTCGCGGACGACTTCCGCTTCCATTCTACGCAGAGGGAATTTCCAGAGCAGTCGATTGTCGCGGTCCGCGGCCAGATTTGGGTTTCCGGCTGCCACTCCCTTCGAACTTCGCTGGTAAGCGTCGCTGCTGAGAATCAGGCGATGAATGTGTTTCATTTTCCAGTCATGCGCCATGAGTTCCGCAGCGAGCCAGTCAATGAGTTGTGGATGCGTGGGTTGGGCGCCACTGCGTCCAAAGTTATAGACTGAATCGACCAGCGGCTGTCCGAAGTGCCTCATCCAGATGTGATTGACGGCGACACGCGCGGTGAGCGGATTATCAGGACTCGTAATCCACTGCGCCAGGGCGGCTCTCCTGCCCGAACTTTGTTGGGGGAAGATCCGACTCAGGGGAGCGAAGTCCATCGACTGTGCGTCCCGCGGTTTTTCCGCGGCTGCCAGCGCGGTCCGGGCCTGCGTGAGCTGTTGTTGCGCATCCTGAATCTGTTTGCTGCGTGTTTTCTCAGTATTGGGGAGCAGTTGAGCGGTGTGCAGTTTTAATGCGGCGGCTGCGACCTGCTGCTGAGACGCACTTCGTTTCGCCTTCCATTCCGCCTGACAGGCAGCACGCGCCAGTGCATCGGCCACTGGTGACTCATCGATGTGACGGGCGCGGGCCGCGTCGACGCGCGCCTGGTACTGTGCGAGTTCGGCCCGGGCCGCTTCTAGTTCGGATTGCAACAGGTCCCGCTTAAGCTGAACCAGAGACAACTGCTGGCGGGCGGCGCTGATTTTTTGTTGCCACTGTTGTTCCTCGGGGGACAGCGGTTTCTGGAGCGTGATTTTCGAAGTCGCATTTCCCTTGCTGAACCGCGTGAGAATCCAGTCGCTCGTGCTCGTGACATCAGTGCCGTCGGAGTAGTCCGGGAATTCGAAATCGAAGCGATTAAGTTCCCGACCTCCCGGCGCGAGGAAGACGATATGATCAAATTCTGCGCGACTGCCGGCGTGGGCATCGAGGAAGAGACCGCGGTTGACACTGCGGGCCGGATTCCAGCCATTGAGGGCAATCGGTGTCTCTTTAATGATGATCGATTGATCCTGACTGCGGGTGACCGTCAGCAGGGCGATGTCCTTCGCAGGCTGCAGGTTGAGGTCCACTTGCAGATCGAGTGGTTTTACCTCAGTTGGGAATGAACCTATGGTGGTGACATTTGTGCTGCCGGGAGCATAAGTCAGAATGTTCCCCGCTTCGAAGGCGACATACAAATTAGTTCGCCCTGCGGCCAGATCGTTCGAGAGTTGAAAATTCACCATCTTGTCGGCATGGAGTCGCAGCTGAAAGTGAATTTCCAGTTGCTCGGGCAGTTCGTTCCAGCCTGTCAGTTCCCGGGCGAGTGCGCGGCGACCCTCTCCACCGGTTAATTGCAGTGTCTGTCGGCTGGACGGGCTGTCCGCCGTTTGATGAGTCTCCTGCCAGGCTCTGTATTCTGCCAGCAGTCTGGTCTGTATCTGCTCCTGTTCTTTGAGCTGTTGTTCGAGGCTGGGGGACTCCGCGTCCCATTTCTGCTGTGCCTGCTCTACAGCCGCCGTTCTTGTCTGTGTTTCTTCCTCAATCACAAACGGTTTGAGTCCGGGGTACCAGGCGGTTGCCGGCAGCTTGACCGGTTGGATCTGAATTTCATCACCGCCCAGAAACTGAATCGTCCCGGCTTCAATGGGGGGCTTGTCTTTGACGATGTTCTGTTCCAGACCGCCGGTATAAAACCGGGCGAGGGCATCGGGGTGTCGATCGTAAATGCGGACCATGCCGGTGCGAACCGGTCCGTTACGCACGCTCAGCTTATAATCGGGAAAGGGGCCCGGATCGGCTTCGCCGGGAACCCGATCGTGCCTGAGGTCAATCGGTTCAAACAGGGAACGGAAGGCGAAGTATTCTTCCTGGCTGATCGGGTCATATTTATGATCGTGGCATTCGCAGCAGTTCATGGTCAGTCCCAGAAATGCTTTGGCCGTATGCTCGACATTGTCCTTGAGCCAGGTGTGATAGTTCCAGCGATAAAAATTGCGGACGATGAATCCGGTGGCGACGAGATTCTCCCGGTCGTTGGGGGCGAGTTCGTCTGCTGCCAGCATCTGACGGACCATCACGTCGTAGGCTTTGTCTTCGTTGAGGGAGCGAATGATCCAGTCGCGCCACCGCCAGGTCAGGGAATAGCTGTTGGTCATGTCTTTCGCGCCCCGTCTGCCGTACCAGTCGCTGTAACGCCAGACGTCCATCCAGTGACGTCCCCAGCGTTCTCCGTATTGCGGACGGCTGAGCAGGTCGTCAATCACGCGCTGCCAGGCATCGGGGCGTGTGTCGTTCAGAAAGGCAGACAGTTCCGTCGGACGGGGAGGCAGCCCGATCAGATCCAGGTAGAGTCGACGAAGCCGGGTCGCTTTGTCCGCCTGGGGTTGTGGAGTCAGTCCACCTTCCAATTGACGGGCCAGTAGAAAAGCGTCGATGGGATTTTGCGAGGGAGAATTGGTCTGTGGTATCGCAGGACGTTTGACTGGCTGAAAGGCCCAGTGTTCTGTGGGCGCTGGTTCGGGAGAATCGTTGACAGGAAATTGTGCTCCCTGATCGATCCAGGTGCGGATCAAGGCGACTTCTTCAGGAGTCAGTTTGCGTCCCTGTCCTTCGGGCGGCATAGCGAAATCCGGATCGTCACCGATCACCTGAAAGAGCAGACTCTCCGCGGATTTCCCCGGGACAACGGCCTTACCGATTTCGCCTCCCTTGAGAATGAATTTCCCCGCATCAAGGCGTAAGGCTGATTCCTGTTTCAACACACCATGACAGGCGAAGCAGTGCGCTTTTAGCAGGGGTTTGATCTGCTGTGCGTAGTCAACGGGGACGGGGGGCGTTTCCGCGCGAAGCGGGAGAGAGACACATAAACTGACGCAGCAGGACACGACGAGGGTAGGCCATTGCATGGGAGGTCTCCACAGTGCAGATGAGGCTGGTCTCAGGGCGAGTTTCTTAACTTATTTTATATTTTGCTGTACACAATCTCCAGACTGGAATCGGAGAACCTCAAAATTAATGGAGAACCGTTTTAAAATCGGATGCCTGTGTGCAGAAGCAGAGTATTGTCGATCTTGATGTCGGCTGCCTGGTGTTCCCGTTCGAACTTACGACCGAAGACATAACCTGCCTCAATGAGATAACTGGCTCCCGGAGATTGAAAACGTCCGGGCGTACGGGGAGGCATTGATTCCCAGCCGACAACCAGCCGCCATTCACGATAATTCAATCGTTCGGGCGAACCATCGCGGAGATTGTAGGCCCAGTTACCGCCGGACATCCCCCCGCCGACATAGGCCCACTGCTGCCGCGTTTCGGATTCGGAGATGAGATACGAGATCCGCGGATTGGGAAGCATCAGGTTGACTTTGACAGAGGATGAGGGACGCCAGGTGGCACCGATCACTGGCAGGACGGGAATGTCTTCCTGACCTGTCGCCAGGGCACCGAAGGCGAGATCCCACTCTTCGTTGGGGCGATAGATGGCAAACATACCGCCGCGGAACTGCCAGGCCATGCTGCCTGTATTGTAAAAGTCGGTTGCGAAGACGCCGCTCAATGTCGTGCGGACGAGCCAGCGATCATTCAGCGGACGCATCCAGGACACACCCAGCGAGAACTGATGCAAGTCGCGGGGCAGGTCGAGCTGGACCGGTGCGTTGATACGGGTGAAGGAATAGCCGGCGGTCAGGAATGGGGGTGGCGGACCAAACACCGGGTAGAGAGGCAGTTTTAAGTTAAGATCAGAAGAAATCATTTCCACGCCGTCAGCTTCCGGCTCCCACTCTGCAGAGATATCGAAGCGCGGACGCAGCAACGTTTTCAGGTCTGGTAATGATTCTGTGTCGGGGTTCGGTGTCGGCTCAATCGGAGATAACGCATCTTCGAGAGGCGGAGGAAGCAGGGGATCGCTGTCGTCTGGTTCGTCTAATTCCTGTCGGAGAAACTGATCGGTGGGGAGCAGAAAAGCGAGACCGGGTTCAGCAACTGGAGCTTTTGACTCGAACGGCGCGGGCTCTGCGCGCAAGCTGATTGTGAAACAGCATAAACCTGTTAAGAAAAATAGAAAATGGCGGGTAGTCAACATGAGATTGGAATGGAAATTATGGCTGTGAGCAGGCCAGCGCAGAAGTGAGATGGGATCTTAGCGCATTTTGATCGCTGTTACTACTTCATAGTCGCGTCCCAGGATTCGACCATCGCAAAAATCAAAAAATATTCGCTCAAACCTGCAGGTTAGACTTCGATCGGGGGCTGATTTGTTCACTGAATCCATTTCGGGCAGGATTGGGCAGTGGTCAAACCGGGATGCAGGGCTAAAAATAGATAACTAGACTTATATAGCTGAATTGATTCCTGATCAGTCTGTTTGTAGACCGGGAGTGGGATGGAAATGAATCGAAGAAAAATGATCTATCTAATTTTGGCTCTTGTTGTCGTGGTTCTGTTCGTGTCTGGCTGGAGAATGACTTCGCGTTCTGCTTATGAATCAGCCGCCTATGATGTTGTCAAATCGGAAGGTGACTTCGAAGTCAGAGAATATCCTGATCTGAAACTGGCGATGACCAGCAGTGAGTTTGATGCGCAGGGAAAAGATGGCAGCTTCATGCGTCTGTTTCGTTATATCGACGGTGCAAATCAGGAGACGCAGAAAGTCGCGATGACCACACCCGTATTTATGGAACCTGAGCACGACCAGGTGGCTGGTCAGATGGCGTTTGTCCTTCCGCAGAAATATGACAGCCAGACAGTTCCGCAGCCTGTGAGTGAGGCGGTGCAGATTCAGGAACGTAAAGGGGGCCGTTTTGCGGTGATCCGATTCAGCGGTCGTCTGAATCAGGAGACCGTTAAAAACGCCGAAGCAAAGTTGCGTGACTGGGCCAGCGGTGCAGGACTCGTCTGCCAGAACGAAGTGGAATACGCGGGCTACGATCCACCGTGGACTCCCGGACCCTTCCGCCGAAATGAAGTTCTGATTCGACTGAAAGACGAAACTTCATCCAGACAATAAATGTCACCCGGAGGCATGATTTCGAATGCTTTAGATCGTATCTGATGTCAGGCATTTGGGGAGTGTTATTTACTAAATACACGCTTTATAAACAGGGTTAATTCTAGGGAGAATCTGGATACAAGAATCAGTTTTTTATGGGTCAAAAAAAATCGGATCAATTCCAAAATCTTAAGCCGATATGTTATTGACATTTAAACAGTGCCGAGTTTAAATTTAAATAATTGAGGTATGTTTCAAATTCGCTTCATCACTTCTTCAAAGTGATATACCTTATAAATTCTATCAGGCTTTCGCCTCTCTAGTTATCTGTGAAAAGTTTGCCTTCTCTGGCAGTTGTTGTTTTCAACAAAATATATCTTGTACTTTTATTAAGCGCTTACAAAACCCAGCATCATTAAAATCTCAGGTTCTGCTTTGCGAATCTGAACGCTTTATATACTGTCTCAACACGCTTGCTGTGCTGTGGAACCTCCCGCTTCCGGTCTATTAATTCCGGGGGACGATAAGAGTACGAGATGAGATGTTCTCCCTTCTCTTATCTTTTTTCATGCGGAGGTTACTATGAGGCGTGTAACTGTCAAACGGGGTTTTACCCTGATCGAACTTCTGGTGGTGATTGCCATCATCGCCATTCTGATTGCCCTGTTATTACCGGCAGTGCAACAGGCCCGTGAAGCAGCCCGACGAAGTACCTGCAAAAACAATCTGAAGCAGATCGGACTGGCGCTCCACAACTATCATGAAACCCATCGTTGTTTCCCACAGATGCATGTGGAAACGCGCCGGACTGCTGCCGATGATGTGACCACCGACAGCTATCTCGCCTGGACGGTCATGCTGTTGCCCTTCATGGATCAGGCCACGATCTACAACCAGATCAACATGAATACTCCCTGGCGGGCCAACTACACGGGAACGCCGCCGCAGGAACCGCTGATCAAAACCGTGATTCCGGTGTTTAACTGTCCGACTGACCCGATGGAAGGATTGAACACTAATATCGGTAGCTGGGGCAAGTCAAATTATCCGGGGATTTACTCTCCGTGTGATATCAACCCGGCAAATGGGCAGGGCCGCTGCTACGCAGGTGCATTCAACAACCATAACGTTAACCGCATTCGTGATTTCACCGATGGTACCAGTAACGTCATTATGGTGGGAGAACGAACCACAGAAGGGGTACCGGCCGGTGGTCTGTGGATCGGTGCCTCGAACACCAATAATGGGCACAATTACGCCAACTGGCCTTACCATACGGCTCTGGTCCGCACCTGGCAGGGGGCGACTGCGACTCCGACTCCGTCCACGATCTACCTGATCAACGGAATCAACCAGTCGACTGGAACCAAGTATGAATGGTCGCTGGGCAGTTCGCACACCGGCGGCTGTCATTTTCTGTTCGGTGACGGTCGGATCAAATTTATCAGCGAGAATACCGATGGGAACACCCTGGTATACCTGGCTGGTATCAACGATAAGAACGTGCTTGGAGAATACTAAGTCGACTCCAGGCTGAATTTGCTTCCCGGTTTCATCAAGTCTGGTGAAACCGGGATTTCTGTTTTACGAAATGTTCTGAGTCTCGCGATGAGATGGATGGATACCAAAGGGGGAATCACATGATCTGCAACGTACGAATCAAGACATGCCTTAGTCTGTTTGCTCTGGCTGCCTGTGCCTACGGGTGCTCTGGATCAGGAATCGATGTTGACCTGGCTCCGGTTTCGGGAGTGATTACAATGGATGGTCAGCCGCTGGAAAATGCCATCGTTATCTTTTCACCCGAGAAAGGGAATCCCTCTTCGGGCAAAACCGATGCGAAAGGTTATTACGAACTGGTTTATGTGGGGGATGCCAAAGGCGCGATTGTCGGCCCTCACAAAGTGCGAATTTCGACCGGCAAGGCAACTGACGGACAGGACTCGGCAGGCAGCGGCGAAGCGGATCTGGCCAATGCCTCGCTGGACGATACGGTGAATATTGATACTCCTCCCCCCGAGGACGGAGATGTGACGCAACGTCGTGTCGTCAAGAAAAAGAAAACCGAAAAAGATCCGATTCCCGAAAAGTACAATACCAAAACAACGCTGACCGCTGACGTCAAGGATGAGAGTAATACCCTGGATTTCAAATTAGAATCCAAGTAAGCAGCCAGCTGATTCCATTCTCGAACCTCTCATGCAGACTGATCTGTGATGAGAGGTTTTTTCATTTGGGGGGATTGATGTCGGCGTACGTTGTCTTCGCCTGAGCGCCGATTGTAAGATTGTTCTAAGGAGCGTCTGGCCGGTGACTGCTTTTTTACTCTTAAGTGAAAACCGGTTCGACCCTTTTGATGAATTCCGAACTCCGGACAGGGAAGGCAGGACATTGAACAGGATTCAGCATATCAATTGTGGAACGCTGCTGGTGACAGGCTATCCGACCGTAGTCTGTCACTGTCTGCTACTGGAAGGCGAACAGGGGTTGGTGCTCATTGACAGCGGCATCGGTCTGGCTGACGTACGGGATCCCTTAGGACGCCTCGGCCAGGAACTGATCGACATGGCCGGCTTTCAGTTTCATGAGCATGATACAGCGGTCAGGCGTGTGGAAAGTCTGGGATTTTCCGTCGATGACGTCAAACATATTGTGTTGACGCACTGCGATCCGGATCATACCGGTGGTCTGGCCGATTTCCCCGCTGCACAAATACATGTCGCTGCGGAAGAGCTTCAGCAGGTCCGCGCAGGGCACTGGCGTTACGTGAGCAGCCACTTTGACCATGGTCCCCATTGGGAAACTTACGCAAGGGGAACGTGTGACTGGTTTGGGCTGGAGTCACGCCCAGTGCAGGTGGGGGCTGGTCTGGACGTCCGGCTGATTCCACTCAACGGGCATACGCTCGGCCATTGTGGTGTGGCGGTACGTCAGGAGCAGGGCTGGCTGTTGCATGTCGGCGATGCTTACTATTTGCGTGCGGAACTTACGGAAGAGGATCATCCCGTCGCGGCTCTGGCTGCACAGCGGGCCGATGATGATGCACTTCGTTGCGCCAGTCTGGCGGAACTGCGCCGCTTGTATTCGGAGCATGCCAACGAAATCGAACTGTGCGGCTATCACGATCTCAGTGAGCTGCCCGAGCCTCTTGAGTGACATGTCCCTTTAGTGTCTGCTGAATTTGCGTCGGACGAGGAAGAGTAATATTGCCAGTACCAGGACCGCGTTCACAGAGATGACGGCTGGTAACAGCCATTCGATGCGGTCCGGTCTGGCGAACCCTTTGGCGTCGCGAAGTTGTTGGGCGGCCAGATGCTCGGCCTGATGGAACTGAGCGTATTCCTCTCTGCTGAGCTCTTGATCCCGATTCAGGTCGCTCTGAGCAAAGTGCCGTTTGGCCTGCGTGAAGCGGATTTCATAATCGCGTGATTTCACAACGTTACTGGCATCCGGCTTGTCTTCCGAAAAAATTTCTTCAAAGCTGATCGTTTTATTCTGGTCGGCGTCGATGACCGTGAAATATTTGTCTGCAGGAATCTGTGTCGGATCGTAACGGAATTCGATTTCGTCCAGATCCAGGTATCCACTCTGATTGCGATCAAACCGTTGGAACTGTTCCCAGGCCAGGCCGATCAGCAGGGGCGATGGTTCATCGTAGAATTCTTCCCAGGAAAGCTGTCCGTCGTGATCGGCATCCTCTCGACCATAAACGCGCATGGTGACGTAGCAGCAGCCCATCGGTGAGAAGCGAAACTCTGCCAGAGAGAAGCGTCCGTCGCCGTCGCTGTCAAAGGCTGCCATCCCCTGGGGGATCCGTCCCGGGGTCGCGCCGTTGGAGTTGACCTTCGCGAGTTCTTTTGCATCCAGCAGTCCGTCCAGATTCGTATCGTGACGCTGGAAGAATTTCAGTTCATCAATGTTGGCCAGGGGGGATTTTGCCAACTCCCGGTAAGTCAACTGCTGGTCCTGGTCTGTGTCCAGTTCCCGAAACATCGTGAACACTTCCTGCACCGGTTTACGGATCGAGCGAATATACTCGTTGACTGACAGACGCTGATCGCCGTCTTTGTCTGCGGAGGTGATATAGGAGTGGTACATCACACAACCATTGGGGGTGCGGAGTGGAGCGGCAGACGTGTGGTGCATGCCGTAGGCAATTTGAATCAGACGATCCGCTTCCTTACGGGAGACCCTGCCATCCTGGTTGGCATCCCAGTGTTTGAATTCCACCCGGGAAAGGGGCGGCAGTTGCTGCTCGAGTTCTGAGTCGGGCCATTCCCAGTAGGTGAGCTGACCGTCGGCGCTGGAATCAGCGGCTTTGAAGATCTTTTGCCAGGTTTTCCGGGCTGCGGCAGCCAGGTCGGCGACGGGATCCGGGACGGGACCTCGTTCTTCTACGGGCAGCAGATCGGGCAGGGCACGGTATTCGTTTTTGGAGAGCTTACCGTCGTGATTAAAGTCAACCAGGTGGAAATCCCGTCGTGCAGCCGGTTGGGTGGCTTTCGCAATTTTGGCGAGATACTCGGTTTCTGAAAGGTGGCTGTCCCGGTCCACGTCATTCAGGATGAAGGCGGCCTGGGGGTTCATTTTGGAATAGTCGACCTGAAACTCGAACTCATCCAGGTTCAGGATTCCATTCTGATCGCGGTCGTAGCGTTGGAACAGTTCCCAGGCGATGCCAATCAGCTGGGGCGACGGTTCGGCATAGAACTCGTCCCAGGAGAGTTGCGCATCATTGTTCTGATCTTTGCGATCAAAAACCCGCAGAGTGATATAACTCGCGCCAATCGGAGCCAGACGGAACTCCCGTAGCGAGAGCTTGTCGTCTTTGTCGTCATCGAATGCCGCCATTCCCTGGGGCAGCCGGTCTTTGGTGGAGTTGTTGGAATTATGAGTGCCCAGTTCGTCCCGACTCAGGAACCCGTCCAGATCCTTATCCCGGGCGAGGAACAGGTTGAATTCATCGATGTTCGTCGAGGAAGACGTCGCGAGTTCCTGGTATGTCAGGAGTTCATCGTGGTTGGCATCCATGTTCTGAAAGTTCTGCAGGACCTTTTCCGCGGGCAGTCTGACGGAGGGCAGGTATTCTGCTTTGGAGAGGCGATGGTCGCCGTTTTTATCGGTCCGTTCAATGTAAAAACGATAGAGCACCAGACCGTTGGCAGCGCGGAGCGGGAAGCCATCCACGTGCCTGATCCCGTAGGCCACGTCGATCATCAGCGCGGCTTCTTCGGGAGAGACGGTGCCATTTCGATTTGTATCCCAATTCTGAAATTTGATTTCTGCCAGTGGCGGGAGCAGTTCTTTCAATGCGGCACGCGGCCATTCAGCGGGAGACAATCGGCCATCACTATTCACGTCAGCCTTGGATTGAATCGACCGCCAGGTCAGGTGAGCACCCTGGGCAAGCTCCGCGAATGGATCGGGAACGCTGCCACGATCTCGCCCGGGAAACAGGCTGGGGAGAGCCTGATACTCTGCAAGTGAAAGGGTACCGTTGCCGTTAAAATCGACGACGTGAAAATTCCGTTTCGCCAGCTCGGGTTTCAGACCGGCAACCAGCGGCAGGAGTTCCTGCCAGGTCAACTGGTCATCGCCGTTTTTATCATACGCGGAGAACGCGAACTCGGGTTTGATCTTTGAGGTATCGATCGCGAACTCATATTCATTCAGTTCCAGCATGCCACTCTGGTTCCGGTCGAATCGCTGGAAGAGTTCCCAGACCAGGCCGATGAGCTGCGGCGCGGGTTCCGTGTAGAACTCCTCCCAGGAAAGCCGGGCGTCGTGGTCCAGATCTTTCTGAGTATACATTCTCAGGGTGACATAAAAGCAGCCGATGGGGGCCAGACGGAATTCACTCATCGAGAACTTGCCGTCACCGTCGACATCGAAGGCAGGGAACGCATGATTCAACCGAACCGCGGAAGCACTGTTCAAACCGATTTTCAAGAGTTCTTCCCGGCTTAAAAAACCATCCAGGTCGGTGTCACTTCTCAGGAAGAAGGCGACTTCATCGATGTAGGATGTGGTTGATTTTGTCAGTTCGGGAATTGAGAGATAGTCGCTCTGATCGGCATCCAGTTCCTTGAACAGTGCCAGCACTTTTTCTTCCGGCCAGCGAATAGAGGGGATGTATTCTTCTTTGGAGATCCGGCTGTCGTTGTTTTTGTCGGTACGGGTCAGGTAAGAACGGTAGATGACCCAGCCGTTCTCGGCCCGCAGCGGGGAACCGTCGATGTGCTTCATTCCGTAGGCAATGTCGAGCAGCAGATCCGCTTCACTGGAAGTGACCTGCCCATTCTGATCTTTGTCCCAGATCGAAAATTTAAGAGCGGCCAGGGGCGGGAGCTGTTGTTTGAGTTCCCCGGTTGGCCATTCTTTCTTTGAGAGTTGTCCATCCCCGTCGGCATCGGCGGCTTGCTGAATCGCGGCCCATTTGCGTTTTGCTTCAGCCACGAACGGAGCCACGGGATCGGGGACCGCGGCCCGTTCGCCTGGTGGTGTGACGCCGGTCACGGTCTGGAATTCTTCCAGCGAGAGTAGCTCATTACGATCGAAGTCACTGACGGTGAATGCCTGCCCGGCCTGTTCCGGTTTCAACTGGGGCATCCCGGCTGTGAATTCGTCCCGGGTTAAGTGACCATCGCCGCTGGTATCGATTTTTTCATACCGTTCCGCTGGTGTTGCAGCGTGAGCCTGGGGAGAAACGCTGGTCAGGATCAGTATCAGAACAGGCAGAAACCGACGGCGGTTCGAGCGATTTGGGGCCGCGTCGTTTGCTGGCCGGGTGCTCTGTGGTTTTAATAATAAAGTCACTCACTCACCTTTTTTCATCTTGGCTGTCGGGTGGTTGCGAAGCTGATCATGACGGGAAGCATCCTCTGGTTGTTACTGCTCGAGCAGAGTACCCGCTAAGGACTGTCCCTGGGGGCTGGCCAGTGCCGCATAGACTTTGCCGTCAATTTTTTCAGACAGGAAGGAAAAATGTCCGTCGCAGTAGCCCGCATTCACGCCGCCGGTGTGCAGCGAATTGGGAAAGGGGGCTCTGCCTTCGGGCTGTTCAAGCCCGGCATTGATGGCGGCGGAGCCGGAGTTCGCGAGGTTGTAATCCACATTGCCTTCAGTGCAGCGACCATTGACACAGGGATCGCCGATGTAGAAGCTGGTCAGGAACGGACTGGGTGAGGACCAGTTGGCCGTCCAGGCTTTGGGATCGTAGCCGGTCCGAATATTTTCGGAGATCATCAGCGTATTCGAAGCACCGTCGGTGATGCCCGCCATGGTGTAATGACGATCGGCGCGGACCTCTCCTTTCCAGGTTTCGTTGTAAAACAGACCCATGTAAAAGAACAGGTCACGGTCGGAAGGGGCTCCGTCATCTTTGGTCGAAGAATGGCAGATGATGCCGTTACCGTTCAGATCGAGTCGTCTGCCACGGGCATCGACAGGACAGTTATGCACGCTGCCGATCTGAGCCGTAAAACCAATGCCACCGTTCAGGACGTAGGAGAGATTTCCTTTCCCCGGGATCACGCTGTGATCGGAGGGGCAGGTCAGGACGGCAATGTGTTGTCCCGCCAGGGGAATGTTGACTGGATCTTTGCAGGACAGATCGAAGTCCCACTGGTTATAGATGTTTCCCTGGTCCAGGTAGGGGAGGATATCGACAATCCAGCTGCGATACTGTCCGAAGGTGGCGGGAGTGCCATCCCCGAAGTAGCCACAGGCGGGGAACCGCTGGGCCGTATCGGTATTCTGCAGCAGGGCGATACCCAGGTTTCGCATGCGGTTGAGGCATTGTGCCTGCCGGGCCGAGTTCCGGGCTGTCTGGATTGCCGGCAGGGTCAGTCCGATCAGCAGACTGATGACCGCGGTGGCGACCAGCAGTTCGACGATTGTATATCCGGCATTCGTGGGGACGACCGACTTTGATTGCATTCGTTTATAGTTCATCAGCACGCGACTCCAGCAGCCAGGCAGCGATGTAAGTCAGGACGGCGACAATAATGACGGCGTCCGCAAAATACATCCAGTAAGAGAAGGCAGAGCACTCTCCGATCAGGGGAAAGATTAGTTTGGCTTCTGCATCTTTTTGAGAGGGGAAAACCAGGCTCTGCTGCTTGTTCCAGTTGAGCAGGTAATAGGCGACGATGCCGGACGCGGCCAGAGCAGTGCCGACTTTGAAGGCCCACCTGAGGAAGGACGTCGAGATAATCAGCAGCAACGGCGAAAGTACGGCGATCATCAGTAATCCGCCTGCAGTATAAGCTGCAAACAGCAGGGGAGAGACCGGGCCGACAAAGGGGAAGTAGAATTGTCCCTTACCGAGCCAGCTGACCATGCCTGCGGTTCCCGCACTCAGACAGAGGATGACTGCGACGACAAACAGGGCCAGCTTGAATCTGGGGCTGGAAAGGAATGAGAGAGAGACCGCCGGGACGATCTGTCGGGGCGCCTCTTCTTCCTGCTGCTTTGGCGCACGGGCATCGACCCGTTCGACCGCAGCCCGGACCGTTGTCGACCAGGTTTCGTCCGAGTAGGCGCCGGTGTCTGCTTCTTCGTCGGTTTCGTCGAGGGGGGAATCCGTCGAATCGATCTGATCTGTTTCGGCGTCGCTGTCAACGCTCGCTGTCTCAGCTGTGGACCGACTGCCTGCGTAATCCGTATTGACGGGGACCGGGGGAATCTTACTGTTTCTTAACGAGAGCAGCCGTCGCAACCAGCCAGGCTGGTCCGCCTGGGGATCGGCTTCGGTTTCATCCGGACCCGCCAGAAATGTATCCAGATCCTCGGCGTCGGCAAGTTCAGCGGAGACTTCAGAGTCTGTTTCAGTGGCGACCGGATCGGGTTCCGGATCTTTGCGAGCCATGTAGTACAGGCCCACGACAGAGTCTGCCCGCTGCCAGTCGTCCAGATAATGCGGACGGACCTCGGTGTCCGGAGTGAGTTTTTCCTCGCGGATCATGTCGACCAGTTCCCGAAACGTGTAGGGGCCCTGTTCTTCCGCGTCCCGTTTGCAAAACCATTCAATTGTCATATGTCATCAAACACAGTCTGAGTCACTCAGATCTGTTTAAGCAGGGAATACTGTAGATGATCGCGCTGTAACACATGGCCAGTGTACATTGAGAAGTGCGCAATAGTTAATCAAATTTAGGCAGAAAAATTAAATAATCTTAAATATTGAAACCGGCGTGTTTCAGGGCTGGAAATGAAAGCAGGCTTGAGTCGGTGCAGAGAGTATCAGTATTTTGATAACCAGTGCCTGATCACATGTTAAAGGAGAGAGATTCATGGCAGATACGCGACAGGTTGTGAAATGGTCTTTGGAGCAGACGTGTCCCTTTCGAAAGGGAGAGAACTGGTATCTTCCCCAGGAGACATCGACGCAGTTGTTTCATCTTGAAACATTGGACCGGGCGCTGCGCGAGCAAAGGATCCTGGATGGGATCTGCGTCACCTCCTGGGATCTGGAATTCAACCGGGATGGTCCGGGCATTAAACGCCAGACTCCTTCAGGTGGTTTCCTGGTGAAGGATCTGGCAGGTGATTACGGGGACCTTACGAAAGTGCAGTCTACCTGTGAAGCATGTGTAGCGAATGCGTCAGCAGGTCAGGAGACAAAGGTCGCGGGCTGTCATGGGACATTCGACGTCGATCCTGATTCTCGAGAGCTGGAAGCGTTATTAAGGAAGATCGTTCAAGAACATCAGATAGAAACAAGTCTCAAGGCTGCTTTTCAGGAGACTGATCCGCTGTGGTACTCATTCTGGATTGAGTCTCCGATGAAACCGCATCAGATGGAACTGCTTCGTAAAATTCTGAGTACAGCTTCAAGTATTGACGATTCTCAAGTATTGCAGGGACATGCGCATTTTCTGGAAGCGCTGAACCGGTCACTCGCGAGCGAGATTCCATTACACGTGATTTTGATGCCGCGGGGACACGTAGATTTCGGCTTCCATACTGTGTTTCCACATTGCCCGCGCTGTCGGGCCAGTACGCCTGTGAAACGCTGGCAGACCGCGTATCCGAAAGACACATATCGTTGTGAAGTCTGCGGTGCGGAGTATATTCCCAACGAGCATCAGAGCACAACGCGGATGGAACTGGACTGGAATCCGATCAATTTGAAGAGGCATCTGGGACCGGAAGGTTATGAGGATTTCTTACGACGCTTCCAGGCCCAGCGCGGGTAGTCGGTCTACCTAGTTCTTAATCCGAGTGGCGCCGTTCAATTTGCCATCCGCGTGGTGCGGGCTGGCATCGGGGATGGTTTTTCCCGTTTCCTGATCGAAGCGATACAGGAGAAGTGTCTGCTCGTCGAGGGGTAACTGGTCGGCTGGTGTGAAGGGATTGCTGTAGCGTTCCGTCTTGGAAACGCGCAGAGCATGCAGGCGGCCTTCGAAGCCACGGGAAGTGCCGGTTTCTCCAGCTGGTGTGCCGCCGATCCATAGTGGTTTCAACAAACAGTCTTTCACGATGTTCCTGACCCGTGGATATTTGATGCTCCGCATTTTCTGTGTATTACAGGGGAGACCATTGATGAAGAGTCGCCAGTTCGAACCGTCCCACTGACAGGCCACATGCACGGGGCGACTGGTGGCAACATCGCGACTGGAGGTCGACGAGACCGGAATTTCCTGAGACCGCGGATCCAGCAGCGACCAGGTCCAGTATTCTCCCTGGTTCACATGGTATTTCAGACTGAGTGAGCCCCATTGAAAGACACTCTGATGTGTCAGTTTCCTGCTGGGTTCCGGAGAGAGCCAGGCTTCGATGGTCAATGCGCCGTCAAACTGATCGGGAAGCTTCGATTCGAGCCAGCCGGTGCCATCGAACTGGATGCCACGTTCGGTCAGCTGCGGGTCCACTTCAGGCGCGGTTGACCAGTCGGCCCCCATGATGCTGCCGTGATTATGCATGCCGCTCAAATCGTGGAGCAGGTTGCCGCTGCCCTGTTCAAAGCGGTACAGGGTGACGGTCGATGCATGCTGGGTGAGCAGCGGTGGCGGTTCAAAGGCGGAGTCGTAAATCGTTTCTTCACTGATACGCAACTGGGAGATATTGCCCTGGAATCCGCGGTGCTGTGCATCTTCAATCACAGAGCCGGTACCGATGCGTAGCAGCGAACGGAGATAGCGCGCTTCCTGGGGGGACTGCTCTTTCCGCACTTTTTCCGGCACCTGTCCGTCTACAAAGACGTTGAGTGAAGTGCCATCAAAGACACCGGCGATATGGTGCTGGCCGGGAGAAATCTCCGCTGAGAAAGCGTGCCAGGTCCAGGCACCTTCGTGGTAGTAGACATGCACGCGATGATTTCTGAGTACGCAGTACATGGCGCGGAGATGCGAATGCAGGTCAAAGATGACGGCCGAAGAGAACTGGTCGTTCATACTTTCTGCAGAGATATCGGCCCAGCATTCGATCGTTAGAGGATCAGTGGGACGGCGATAGTCATAGACGGCTTCGACCGAGTCATCAACGCCATTGAAGTGCAGGGAGAACCGGTCGAGACGTTCCAGCCCCTGTGTAGACAGGTTGGGAGTGGCACAGATCCGGAAACCGGTTAACGCGTCACGAGTGACCGGCAGGCGGCCTTCGCGGTAAGCAGCGCGACAGGATTCGGCAGACTGAATTGCCGATCCGCCCCGCAGCATGCGGTGGGTTCCGGTGTGTGGCCCCGAGGGATTATTGACCGGGTTCGAGAAGCTTTCTTCGTTTGAGAAATAGTCGCGGCACCACTCGGCGACATTGCCGTGCATGTCGTAGAGTCCGAAGGCATTCGGCTGCAGTTGACCACAGGGCTGGGGCCGTGTCGTGTCGGTCCAGGCATACAGGGAAAGCTGTTCCGTATCAGCCGGGAACCACGGTGTGGTGGTGCCCGCACGACAGGCGTATTCCCATTGTGACTCAGCCGGGAGATCAAAGTTGAAGGCGGGATTCTGTCGAGACAGCCAGCTGCAGAAGTTGCGTGCATCATACCAGCTAAGGTTGGCGACCGGATGATCGTCCCCCAGGGCACCCTTGAGATCACTGGCCCAGGTGATCTGCGGATCAGACCCGGCTGCTTTGAAGTCGGTGCCTCCTCGCCCGTCGCGTTCGGCGTCGGTCCGGTAGCGGGCATGATCGACAAACTGTCGGAACTGCTTCCGGGTGATTTCGGTACGGCTGATATAGAAGGGGACGGTGATGCGTGCCAGGCGTTGAGGTAAATCTGCTGTCAGGACTTTGTATTTGAGTTCCTGCTGTTGGGTTGAAGCTGCGGTGTTTTTCAGCGTTTCATCCAGCGTGCCCATCATGAATTCGCCGGGAGGAATCAGTTCAAGATCGATCGACGCGCCGTTGCCCAAAGGAATATTCACTTGCGGAGGCAACTGGAGATGATCGGCCCAGGCCTGTTGCAGTTCGCGGATTCGCTCGGGCGAATCATGGACCAGCACGGGGTCGGGCTTTTCGACCGGCCATTTGAATTCGTTGTTTTTCTCGGGACTTTTAGCAGGATCAAATTCTTCCCAGGTGGCGCCCACGATTTTTCCATCGCGACCATTGCCACTTAGATCGGGAACGATATTTCCGGTATTGGCTTTCATATGATACAGCAGAAGTGTTGAGTCGTTGGACGTCAGTTCTTTTTCCGGGGAGAAATCGTCCAGGTAGATGGCTCCCTGGGAGAACCGGCACTGATGCAACAGTCCGGCGAAACAGGCTTTTTTCTCAGCCACGGGACGGCCGATCAGCGCGGGGTCTGGGTTGGCACCCAGATGGATGGGAATGGGAGAATGGCGATGTCGGCGACGGACCGGGTAGTTCAATCCCTGTTTCTTGCCATTCACATACATGCCGATACTGATGCCGTCATATACGGCAGCCAGGTGGACCTTTTTGCCACAACCGATCTGTTGCGAATACTTATGCGGGGCGTAATAAATGCCATCGTGAAACAGGAACTCAGGCATGGTTCCGTCTCTCAACCGCAACAGAAAACCGGCCGTCTCCGCATTGGAAACGATTTCCATATTCCGCGGGCGTTCTTCACAGTCCGGAGTCAGCCAGGCCTCGAAGGTAATCGGTTCGCCACTGTCATAGATAAACGGAGTTTCGATAAAATCATCGACTCCGTCGAAGCGGAGCACAAAATCAGCCTGACGAGATTCAGGCACGACAGGTGCTGCGGGCGCCTGGTTGTCGGTCTGATTGGGGGCGGCCTCTTCTGTGGCCGGGGCAGGCAGCAGGAGTAGAAAGCCTATCAGAATCAGCATGGCCAGTGAGAAAAAAGCACCATACCATTTCCAGCCTTTCTCACGTTTGAGAGACTTTTGATGCAGTATGTATTCCAGAGACTCCACATTGCCCAATCGATGATGCAGGGCGGCGGTGACTTCCCGGGCGGAGGGCCTGAGTTGCGGATCGCGTTCCAGCATCGACTTCAGCAGTTTTCGATCGACCCGGTTGACCTGCTGAAACTGGCTGGGTTGATTGATGATCTCCAGGGTTTTGGGATCCCGGTTCAGGGGATGGCCTGTCAGCAGAAAAAACCAGACGCAGCCCAGGGAGTAGATGTCCGATTTGTCGGTGGCGTTGCGGGCGGAATTCCATTGTTCAGGCGCAACGTAATGGATTTGTCCGAAGCCCTGTCTGAGTGAAGTCAGTTCGTCGTCTGGCAGATTTCTTTCCGGCTGAAAGGCCAGACCGAAATCTGCGATCTGAACGTAACCTTTTGTATTCACCAGGATGTTTCCCGGGTGAATGTCGCGATGGACAATGCCCAGCTGATGAACGGCAGTCAGTCCCGAAGCGACTTGAAAGATCAGACTGGCACAGGCCCGTGAGGGAATTGAGGACCCGAGTTCCTGCATCCGCTGCGTCAGATTCTGGCCATCCACGTATTCCTGTACGAAATAGGTGAAGCCGTTTTCCTCACCTGCAAAGAGCGCCTTGACCACGTAGGGGGATTCGACACGTGCGAGCAGTTTGACCTCACGCTCAAATCGCTCCGAGAGGTTCTTCCAGTTTTTCTGCTTTTCCGAGTTAATGATTTTGACGGCGACCGGGCGAATCAGGCGGGTGTCATAGCCTTTGAAAACGCGTCCCATGCCCCCTGCGCCGATTTCATGTTCCAGCGAAATGTGACCAATGGACAGCGGGGGGACCTTGAGACTGTTGATCAGTTCGTCGGTTTCTTCATCCAGCAGTTCAAGTTGCGCGCGGCAGGCACTGCACCTGCTGAAATGCCGGGAAAGGGAATCAATCTCGTTAAAATCGAGTTTGCCCAGGTTATAGTCTGAAAGCGTCGCCAGATTGGGGCATTCGGAGGGATTGGAGTTAACCACCAGTCCGGGTCCTCAGTAAAGTTTTAACAACAGTCAACAATGTCTTCCTTAAGTAACTGTGTCAAAAACCGGGAAGTTGTGACATGAAATCAGCTGTAAAGTTCTGATTTTCAGGATTCCCCCAGAAAATCACGAATTTTGCGGAGTGCCCGGGACTGGATCTGACGGACATTTGCTGACGTCAGGCCTGTCTCCTCGGCGATTTCCCGGGGGAGCTTCCCTGCGAGAAAATACAGGCTCAGTACCTGTTTTTCATTTTCGGTCAGCCCGGCCAGCTGAATCAGCCCTTCGGCGATATCCCGTTTCTCCTCAACGGTTTCGATGTTGTCATCGATCAGGTTGTGAATCTGGTTGAGGTTATCAGAGCCACCAATGGGGGCGACCTGTTTTTTACGAATCTGATTCGCTGCGACATTCCGCAGGCAGGTTTTCAGCAACCGGATGAAGCTCTGCCGACCGTGTTCCAGGCGAAGGTCCTGTTCGTCCATCACCTTCACGACGACGGTCAGTGTCTCCTGAACCGCATCTTCTACATCCTGTCTGTTATCCAGAACGCGGCTGGCAATGCGGAACAGAACCCATTCAGAGAGTTTCATCAACCTGTTGCGGGATTCCGGATCTCCCTGAGAGGCATGATAAATGAGTGTGGTCGAGATGGATTCCAGATTCATGGCGAGAATGTAAATCTGTTGAAGAGAACAGTTTCGGAATAAATTTGATAAAGAACGAATTTTTTTGTCACAAATCAGCCTGCTCGTGAAACCTAATTCAATGAGCACCAGCTGTTGTGACTTCTGATTACGAGGGATCAACAATGGCAGGTCTGAGTGGAGAACATTATCAGTAGTAATGCTGATGTACTTTTAAAATCATTTCTCATAAGCCTTTGTACTCATGTGTGATAACTGATGCAAGGAGAATTACGAGTTTGCACGATGCAATCTCTCTGATTTCGTGATTGCAGACAGAAACTCATTGATTGAATCCGTTCTTATATCGGCGGGAGCATAACTCTTGCCGCATACCGTCTCGATGTTTCGTTAAGGCGTTGGGTGCCTGCCCTCTGAGATTCGAAGTTTTTCTAAGAATCTCAGAGGGTCCTTTTCTCACCCTGCTTAAGCCTGATGACGTGACAGGTGGTACCAGAAATAGAGCCTGTTGTGGGAGTAGCGCGATCGACCATGGCAGGGGCCGGCTTTATGAAGGAAATGATATGCGGTGCGACTTCCTGTGTATTGTGCTACTGGCGGTGATTTCGTTGACTTTGCCTCCCGCGTTCGAACGTCATCCGATGACGACGGCGGTGAACCCCGAGTCGGGTGAAGTGTTTCAAGCCTGTTATGATTCTACCGGTAAACTCCACGGCACATGTGTGAGACGTGACCGAGACGGGAACCTGGTAGAAGAGATGGAATGCGTCCACGGGCATTGTGTCAGTTGTCGGCAATACGCGGCCAGCGGAGAACTGCTCTACGAAATTCGCGAAGACAAGAATTTCCAACTGGTGCAAACCTACCCCTGAAGCGTTTCAGTTCTCTGATCGCTGGCTTCTGCGAAATTCGAGTGGGGTTGTGCCGATCTGCTTTTTGAAAACGAAACAGAGTTGTCCCGGGCTGCAGAACCCAGAGGAACCTGCGATCTGGGCAACCGTTTTGTCGGTCGAGATCAGCAACTGTTTCACCCGCTCCATTTTTATCCGGCGGATTTCGTCTGCGGGACTGCAGTTCAACAACTGGCGAAAACGCTGCTCCAGGGAACGACGCGAAAGCGGAACCGCCTGCAGGACGTCGCTGACCTGAATGCCGGTATGTGCGTGTTCGCGGATGAATCGGAGGGCATCGACAAACAGTGGATCGTCGATGGCCAGCATTTCGGTAGACTGCCGTTCGATCACGTGCAGCGGGGGCAGGGCCAGCGACTTTGATTTGACCCGCTTACCCGCCAGCAGCGCTTCGAGAATACCCACGCTGTTAATTCCGATCTGCTCACTGGCGAGGACAATACTGGAGAGCGGTGGTGCGGAGATATTGCAGAGCAATTCATCCGTATCCGCGACCAGAATCGCGATTTCTTCAGGCACCCGGAAGCCGACAGCATTACAGACTTCAGTTAATAACACACCAGCGTGCGGGTCTGCCGCCATGACCGCCAGTGGTCGGGGTGCCTGTTGTAGCCAGTGCAGCGTGCGTTCCTGGATAGAGGTTTTATCGCGGGAGACGGACCTGCTGTGGAACATATCACATTCCAGTCCTGCAGCTTGAACCACCTCCAGAAAGCGTTCTCCGCGCGAGGGGGAATACCGCTGACTGGGAGGGCCATAATAGGCGAAATGGCGGAAGCCCCGTTCGCGAAAATGCGAGAAAGCCATCTCGGCCCGGCGGGCGTCATCGGTGCGGACGCGGTACCAGTCCGGATCGTCCTGTTCCCAGTAGGAAACATTCACCGTGGGGAGCTGGAGGCCGCGGACATGCTCGGCTGTTTTTTCGTCACGAATCGCGGCGATGATGCCGTCTCCCTGCCAGTTGCGGGGAACGCGTAACCGCCATTGTCGATCGCGGGGCGCAATCCACAGGCTCCAGGGTAAGACGTTCCGCACCACTGATGCGATACCCTGAATCACGCTGCGGCCCCAGGTGTCATCCGGGTCGATCAACAGCGCGATCTGCCTGTTATCAGGAATCTTCAGGGCCGGTGATCGGAGGCGGCGAGGCATGGATGGGGCTCAAACAGGCAAAAAACGGGTGTGCGCAAATTCGATATCAGTTTGCGCATTCTCGGATTGTTTGACAAGCGTGCGTCGGTAAAGTGGTGAGCATGAATCAACGTTTGCTGAAGCGTACCAATTGTTCGAAATGACTGCAGAGGTAATCCCGTGACTTTGAGACCTGAGATCGTGCTGCGTAGCCTGTTGCTGCTGGCGCTGTTGTTACCGTCATTCAGCTTTGCTGCAGAGCGGGTGGACTACGTCATCGAAAACGGCACGCTGCACGACGGAACCGGTCTGGTGATTAAACAGGGACACGTGGCAGTGCGGGACGGGAAAATCGTTTCCGTCGGGCCCGGTAAAGGGCCAGCCAGTGAGACCCGCATTGATGCGAGCGGCCTGATTGTCTGTCCGGGATTCATTGACCTGCATACTCACAGCGATCGGGGCATCATCAATCCCAAGGCACGGGGTGCGGTGAACTACCTGATGCAGGGCTGTACGACATCGGTCACCGGTAACTGCGGGATGGGGCCCATCGAAGTCAAGGAATTCTATGACAAAGTCGATCTGGCGGGCGCGGGAACCAACGTGGCGCATCTGTTGCCGCAAGGTGACTTGCGCTCGCAGGTGATCGGCAAGGTCAATCGCAAAGCGACCAAAGCGGAACTGCAGGAGATGCAGCAGCGGGCTGCCCGGGCGATGCAGGAAGGGGCCTGGGGCATGTCGACCGGCCTGATTTATACTCCCAGCACTTACGCGGACACGGAAGAACTGATCGCCCTCGCACGCGTGATTGGTAAAGCGGGAGGCATCTATGCCAGCCACATTCGCGGTGAGGAAGACGGGCTACTCGGTTCCTACCAGGAAGCGATTCGCATTGGCCGTGAGGCAGAAGTTCCGGTGCACGTTTCCCATATGAAAGTCAAGGGGACGCCGAACTGGGGTAACCTGCGTCTGGCGATCGATATGATCAAACAGGCCCGCAAAACAGGTCAGCGGGTGACCGCGGATCAATATCCCTATATCGCTGCGAGTACCTCGCTGGCTGCAACGGTCTTTCCCCCCTGGTCGATGTCCGGCGGGAGAGAAGAACTGGTCAAGCGGCTGGATACGGCAGATGTCGGTGAGAAGATCCGGGCTGCGGTCGCTCAGAGTCTGAGTATTAAAGAGGACGGCAAGCAGATCGTGATTGCCCAGTATGGCCCGCGACCGGAATGGGTGGGGCGGCACTTGCGCGAGATTGCGAAACAGGAAGAGAAAACGCCGCTGCAGATTACCGAAGAGATCATCCGTAACGGGGGAGCCCAGATAGTAAACTTCGCCATGAATGAAGAGGAAGTCCGGATGGCGATGCAGCATCCGTGGGTGGCGACCGCCTCCGATGGCGGGGTGATGATCCCTGATGCCACACGTCCGCATCCTCGAAATTATGGCGCCTTTCCCCGTAAGATCGGCCACTATGCGATTCGCGAACAGGTGCTGCCATTGAATCAGGCGATTCGCAGTGCCACGGGGCTGCCGGCTGAGATCCTGGGATTGACCGATCGTGGCTTTCTCAAACCGGGACAGGCAGCGGATATCGTTGTCTTCGATCCGAAAACCATCATCGATACGGCGACGTTTGAAGACCCACATCAGTACGCGGAAGGCATGCGCTATGTCTTCGTGAATGGTGTGGCCGCCGTCCATGGAGGCACGCCGACTGGCGCCCTCGCGGGACGGGCGCTGCGAAAGCCGTCTGCTCCCTGAGTGCTACCACGTTTCAGGCATTAAAGTCCTGCACGCTTTATTATTATCTTACCTCTTTTAGGGATCACGCTATGAATACCGTTGTACCTGCCGTGGAAAAAACGCCGGTGCCTGGACCGGACATCATCAATGAATACCGCCGGATTGCGATCGCGGTTGGCGACGATGCACCGCTGTCGAACTCAAAGACCGCCATCAGCCTGCTCCGCTACCGGGGCGAACACTGTCTGGCTGTGATCGATCCGGCGCACCAGGGAAAAACCACACAGGATCTGTATGGCGTTGGGGGCAGCACTCCGGTCGTCGGTTCACTGTCGGAGGTAGATTCTCCCGATGCACTGTTTATCGGTATTTCTCCTCCGGGTGGTCAGATGCCGGAATCGCTGAGCCGGGTGATCGCGGCTGGTGTGGACGGCGGACTGGATATCGTTTCCGGTCTGCATGAGTTTCTGGTTGAGAACGAAGATTTCTGTCAGGCGGCGCAGCGGAGTGGCAGTCGGCTGATTGACGTCCGCCGCAACCAGCATCGCCAGACGGCCCGTTGCGCCGAGTTTCGCAGCGGCTGTTTGCGAATTCACGCTGTCGGTCAGGATTGCAGCGTGGGCAAAATGGTGACGATGCTCGAACTCGAACGGGGCCTGCAGCAGCGTCAACGGGATGCGAAGTTCCTGGCGACGGGACAGACGGGAATCATGATCAAGGGGAACGGCGTTCCCGTCGACTGTGTCGTTTCTGACTTTGTCAACGGAGCCGTGGAAGAGCTGGTACTGCAGCATGAACAGCATGAGATTCTCCTCATCGAAGGGCAGGGGAGTATCACACATCCGGCCTTTTCAGCGGTAACGTTGGGGCTGTTACATGGCTGTGCCCCACAGGGGTTGATTCTTTGTTATGAAGCGGCCCGTCCCCATGTGAAAGCGATGCCGCATGTGCCGCTCAAGTCTCTGGAACGCTACCGGGAACTTTATGAGCAGCTTGCGTCGGAGCGGTCTCCCGCGGAAGTGATCGGCGTTGCCATGAACGGTCGCAACCTCACAGAAGCAGAGGCGGTCATCGAGAAGCAGCAGGTCCAGGAGCGACTGGGTTTACCGGTCTGCGATGTCTACCGTGATGGACCGGATCTCCTGGTTGATGCCGTGTTGAATTTGCGAGGGAGGCTGTTCGCGTGAAACTGGAATGGCGGCGGGTCAGTCTGCCTTTGAAAGATCCCTTCACGATCGCCCGCGGCACGCTGCACCATCAGCAGTGTCTGATAGTGATTCTGACGCAGGATAGTGTGAGCGGATTTGGCGAAGTCACCTGCAACACTTATTATGGTCACACGTACGAATCGCTGGAAGCGGCGCTCAGCCTGGTCCGCGATGCGATCGCAGAGCAGCCGTTGATGCATCCGCGAGAGCTGTATGAAGTCTGCCAGGCTGTCATTCCTGCAGACCGGTTTGCGCTCTCCGCCATCGATGGGGCTGCCTACGATCTGTACGGCAAGACGCAGGGAATCCGCACGACTGAGGTCCTGGGGTTACCCACGACTGCTGAGACCCGGTCTAGTTATACTCTGGGCATTGATTCGATTGAGGAAATGATTCGTAAATACCGCGATCAGCCCGCCTGGCCTGTCTACAAGATCAAGCTGGGCACGTCCCACGATCTGGAGATTGTGCAGGCACTGCGGGCGGTGACGGAAGCCACGATTCGTGTCGACGCGAACTGTGCGTGGACCGTGGAGCAGACAATAACGAATTCGCATGCGCTCCGGGAACTGGGAGTCGAATTCATCGAACAGCCGTTGCCGGCCGATGCATCTCCTGCTGCGCAGCGGGAAGTCTTTGAACAGAGTGCACTGCCCGTGATTGCCGATGAGAGATGTCGAACCGAGGAGGATGTAGCCCGCTGTGAAGGTCTGTTTCACGGGATCAATGTCAAACTGTGCAAATGCGGCGGATTGACGCCTGCGAGTCGGATGTTGCAGCAGGCCCGCACACTGGGAATGAAAACGATGGTCGGCTGCATGATTGAATCGACGGTCGGCATCTCGGCTGCAGCGCAGTTGCTGCCCTTACTCGACTATGCTGACTTCGACGGGGCCTGCCTGCTGGCGGAAGACGTGGCGCGGGGAGTTCGCATTCACAACGGGGAAGTCGAATTCAGTACTGTGCCCGGGAATGGGATTGAACTGCTGATCTGAAGCACAGACGTGACGGCCTGCTTTGTCTTCAGTGGACATTCTTTATCTGGCTGGTTTTTCGATCTATTTTCGATTCGTCAGTTATTATCTGCTCCCGAGGCGTGTAGAATTTCGCATGACAAACCAGAAGTGACAGGAAGTACTGCTTCTGCTGAAACCCTGATTGATTTCCTGGGGAGCCTTGCGAGTTGATGACGAAGAGATACGGTTTCTGGACACTGACCTTTCTGGTCATTGCGAATATGATTGGAGCAGGGGTCTTTACGACCTCCGGTTTCTCGCTCATGGATCTGGGATCGCCTGGACTGGTGGTTCTCGCCTGGGTAGCGGGGGGATTGATTGCGATCACGGGTGCTTTCAGTTATGGGCAGCTGATTAAAGCCATGCCGGAATCGGGGGGCGAATATCTGTTTCTGTCACGAGCCGCGCATCCGTTACTGGGGTTCATCGCGGGCTGGGTGTCGTTGATTGCAGGCTTTTCCGGGGCGATCGCGTTTGCTGCGACCGCGCTGGAAGCGTATGTCCTGCCGGAAGACACGCGTCCCGGATGGATGCCGGCAGGGACTCTGGCGGTCTGTTCGATTTTACTGGCCGGTCTGTTTCATGGCAGGAATCCACGACTGGGAGCGTTGGTACAGAATTCGGTCGTGGTGCTCAAACTGGTGCTGCTGTCCGCCATTCTTTTGTTTGCTGCAGCTCAGTTCTCCAGTGAGACGATGCCGGGCGTCTCTGCGCCGACCGTCGACTTGACCGGCTGGGCGCTGGTCAGTGCGTTCGCTGGATCTCTGGTCTGGATTTCTTTGAGTTATTCGGGTTTCAATGCCGCGGTCTATGTGGCGGATGAAGTCGAAGCCGCGAATCGTACGATTCCTCGGGCGATGGTTGCCGGCACCGGGATTGTGATGGTGCTCTATCTGTTGTTGAACGCAGTTTTCGTGTATGCACCGCCGCCCGAGGCGATTAAAGCTCAGGCGGATGTGGCGACCATTGCGGCGGAATTCATCGGGGGGGGCGCTTTCGCGAGTTTCGTGCGCTGGACCATCGTCACCTGCTTATTGACCTCGGTCTTCAGCATGATCATGACCGCACCCCGGGTTTACGCCAAGATGGCGGATGATGGTCTGTTACCTGGATTTATCCGAATGCAGGGGGGCAGCCCTGGCCGGGCGATTCTATTGCAGGTCGCACTGGCTGTGCTCCTCGTCTTAATCTCCAGTCTGCAGGGACTGTTGTCTTATCTGGGACTGACCCTGTCAATCTCTGCCGCCGGTTCGGTATGCTGCCTGTTTCTGTCAGGTGTGCGTACGAAGCCGCTCGCGCATTATTCGAATCTGATTCCCCTGGTGTTTATTCTCTGTACCCTCATCGCTGCGGGAATTATGGTCAGTTTCAATCCCTGGCAGCTGCTGGGAACCGCGATTACATTCGCGATTGGCGCCGTGGCGTATGTGCTGACGCGCATCTATCGCCCGAAAGCTGACCTGCTCACTTCACCCGAAATGGAAGAGGCTCTGGCTGAGGACGTTCAGCAGCCTCCACAACCCTGAAGCTGACTGTCTAAGTTCTGCTGATGTCAGATTTGAACAGTGGTCAGACTGTCGTCCGGTTCTATAAATGCACAGCTAAGTGTGTATTCACCGAAATGATGTCTCTCTCTCTCAGCTGAAAAGGTCGACTGTGATGGCGATTGCCCAAGCGGGGCGAATGCAGTGTATGGAAGTCTGGGGTGGAAATCAGAGCGTGGATCGTAAACTGACGACCACGGGGCTCGATCTCTGGGTCTACAGTCAGCCGCATGCTGCGTCCCGATCGGGTGGGGACGTGTATTATGTTTCATCCTGTTCTTCCGGCAGGATTACGCGACTGCTGCTGGCCGATGTGAGCGGTCATGGAGAAGTGGTCGCGGCCCGGGCCAATGTGCTGCGGAATCTGATGCGCCGCCACATCAACCGGATCAATCAGGCTTCCCTGGTTGAAGCCATCAATGATGATTTCGAATCCGAATCTCGAACGGGCGCTTTCGCGACCGCTGTGATTGGGACTTTCTTCGCTCCCACCCGGACACTCACGATCTGCAACGCCGGTCATCCGAGCCCCCTGATCTACCAGGCACAGCGCAAAAGGTGGATTTCGTTTGGCAGCGAACAGGGGGCTTCCGAAGTCGAGCGAAACTTTCCCCTGGGGATCACGGTTGAACAAAGTTATTCGAATCAGTCCTGCAAGCTGGGGCGTGAAGATCTGATGCTCTGTTTCACAGACGGATTGCTGGAGTTCAAACAGGCGGATGGGAGCCTGCTGGGGGAAGCGGGGCTGCTGCGGCTGCTCTCAGAGCTCGACTGCAGTCAGCCCGAGCGTCTGATTCCGGAACTGCTTCAGCGGCTGGATCCGGACCAGGAGCGGATCAATGCTGCGGATGACATCTCTTTAATGCTGTTCCAGCGCAACACTGAGCGTGTTTCGTTTTACGATAATCTGGCAGCCCCGTTTCGGGCGTTGAAACATTACTTCCGCAGGAAAGAAAAGGCTTAATTCGAGCTGAGGCTCATGATGGCTTCTTCGCGGGTGTCGAACAGCGGCCAGAGCGTTCCCAGTTTGATACTCTGGAGAATGTACTGCATGTTATCGCAGGCGTTACAGAAGACAGCCTCACCGCCGGACTGTTTCGCCTGTTGCAGGAGACGGGTGAGACAGCTGATGATGATCGAATCCAGATATTCCACGCGATTGAGATCGATGATCACATTGGAGATTTCGGGCGCGTTCAGCAGGGTCAGGATTTTATTGGATTCAATCTGGATGTTGTTATACAGGAACTGCAGGGCCGATCCCTGGGGAATCACAATCAGATTCGGGGCAATGACTTCTACCTCGAAAATTTCAAACTTATCAGACATGATTTGAGCTCAATCTCCACTGGCCCACTAACGATATAACAATTAAAAAATCCAGAGAAGTGAATGTTCTATCATAGCCCATTCACTTTCCGGATTTCAATCAGTGAGACGGATAACTTTGATTTAACTCAATCCTTCTTCGTCCTGTTGTGTCTCAATGTGCACAGGCTGTTTTTTCTGATCACGTTTTTTAGAAATTTTCCGTTTTAAAGTATGCACGGACCGCCTGATGGCAACATTGATGGCCGATGAGAGTCGTTCGCGGGTTTCCTGCACGACAATCGGCGCGCCGAGTCGGGTCTGCATGACAATGCGGCACCGCTGATTGATGCCTCCTTTGGGGCCGTTGATATCTGTAATGCAGATGCGGACCGTTTTGATCCAGTTTTCGACGCGATTGACGGCCTTGTCCCATTCGCGTTCGATGTACTCTCTGGTTCCGGGACCACAGTTGATCTGTGTGGCGACACATTCAAAATCATAGTTTCTCATTGGAAAATCCTTTGGGAAAGAGAACAACGGTTTCAACGATTGAAGTGATTCTCGGTGCTGCAGTGGATCAGGAGTTCTGTCACCAGCGCGCCGAGTATGCTTTACTGGAAACGCCTGAATGATACATCCGCTTAAAATTTTCGTAGGAAGCTGACATAATCAGATCGAATTCTGCCGATTCGTGTTGCTGAAACTTCTGATAGAACTGATCAAAACGTTCGATCTGTGCCGCGTAAGTGGTTTGATTCCATTCCGGGTATAACGCCTCTTCAACCTGCTCGGCGATCGATGCGATTTCCAGGTATAAATCTTCATGCTGATCTCTCAGCCGCTGTGACTCAGCAGCGGTGAGGACGTCAACCTGGTCTGCATGATCGAAATAGCCGAAGGTGGCTTCCAAGGCGAAATGCATCGCCAGTTGGTCTCTCAGTTCGTTGATGAGCACGCTGAACCATTCCGGTTTGAGTGCCAATGGATCAGGAACCAGCCAGAAAGTACGCAGATTTTCCATGAGATTGTAGAGCCTGAGGTTATCCTCTTTGATCTCTTTGAGAAAAGCAGCATTAACAGTGACCTGACGAGAGTTGCTGATCATGATTATATTCCCGTTTAGAAAAGTGTGTCTCGAATTGAGTCTGTGCTGCACCAACAGTGACATGCAGAGCAATCGCGGCAGAATCCGGACCGGAGTGCTGCAGACTGATTGCCGTTAATAAAAGCTGCAACGCGTAATACGTCTTGAGGTGTCCCGTGATCGAGATCCGTTCCCGATCCTGTTGGCAGGTGAGCTGCAGAAATTGTGTGTCTTTCAGCAGTTCAGCCAGTCTTGATTTCGTCAGTGTGATGGAATCCGTCGCCAATCCATTGTTTGACATGTCATTCCCGTTCGCTTGAGTGAGGGGCGGCCTGTCAACTGCCGTTGACAGTGTCACCCCACGTTGATGGTTGCTGCCTTCAGGCAAAACAGACCATGGTGCGCCGCAGGTTAGAATCAGGCCCCAGTACAAGCCTGTCTCTCGCTCATCCAGACGGCACACCATGGTGATCCTCCTTAAAAATTGATCTGCCGCAGGAGAAGAAAGGCAAAGCGCATGCCAAACCCGGCAACAGGAATACCGACTTGCCGGAGATGCGTTTCAAGGGAGACCGGATGTGAACTGCAGGTGACAGCGTCGCATACGGCTGACACTTTTCAAAGCCTCTTGGAGATCGCATCAGTCCTAAGTGATGAGTGCATCAGGAACAGAACTCACCGTAGACCAACTGGCATGCTGTTTGCTTTCTCTAGTCCGGTAAACACCTCGAGGTGCCTCATGGTTTCCATTACGAAAGGGCACCGCAATGCGCAATTTATTAAACAAACAGACTCCTCGGCTGGTTCCATTCAACCCTCCACGGTTGCCTGCACAGGCGGATCGGGAGGATGTATTAGGGCAGGTGATCCTCTTCCTGGTGATTCTGCTCGCGATCCTGTTGCAGGCACTGACGTAGAATCTGATCGAATCGTCTCTATTCAATTGCCCGCCGCCGGTTAAAATGGAATGAGCTTTGAAGATCATTCCCTGTCGGGGATTTTGTACTTCACCCGAGATAGACATCCATCAGAACAGGCGGCGAGGCTTCATGTCCGGCGAATTCAGTGCAGATTGTTTTCGAGCGATTGCCAATTACACCTATGACTGGGAAAGCTGGCATGCCCCGGATGGGCGTCTGCTGTGGGTCAATGCGACCGTTGAACGTATGACCGGCTACACGCCCGAGGAATGTCTGGTGATGCCGGACTACCCGCTACCGCTGGTCGCGGAAGAAGACCGTTCACGCATCACAGAGATTCTGACCGCGGCACAACAGGGAGATATCGGAAATGATATCGAATTCCGTACGGCGCATCGCGACGGACGCAGTCTGTGGACGGCTGTTTCCTGGCAGCCGATCTATAACGATTCGGGAACACACCTCGGTTTCCGTACCAGCATCCGCGATATCACGGAACGACACGAGTTAAAAGAGCAGTTGCGGCTGCATGCAGCGCATCTGGAGCAGCTTGTGCAGGAGCGGACCGCCCGGATTACACAGCTGGAAATTCATCGTCGGAAAATGGAAAAGCTGGCTGCGCTGGGTCAACTGGCCGCTGGCGTGGCGCACGAAGTCAACAATCCCCTGGCGGGGATCCGCAACGCGTTCGCGCTGTTCAAAGCTGATCTCGCTCCCGATAACGAACATTACGAACTGCTGGAACTGATCGACAGTGAAATTGAACGGATCAGTTCGATTACCCATCAGATGTATCAGCTGTATCGCCCCAGTTCACATGATGCGACGACGTTTTCACTGTCGCGTGCGATTGAGGACGTTGTCTGTCTCTCGCAACCCGCGGCTGCGAAAGCCGGTGTCGCGATAAACTGCGAATCGAATCGGGAAGAGATCCAGGTGACGCTGCCTGAAGGGGAAGTCAAGCAGATCCTGTTGAACCTGATACAGAATGCAATCCAGGCGTCCCCGGAAGGAAGTGCTGTCCGTTTAGAAGTGGGGGCCGGTGATGCTACTGTCAGTGTGGCGGTGATCGATCAGGGGGAGGGGATTCAGCCGAGCGATCTGCCGCAGATCTTCGATCCTTTCTTTACGACTAAAGTTGGAGATTCCAAGCAGGGCATGGGCCTGGGGTTGTCGGTGTCACGAAGTCTGATCGAGGCGATGGGAGGCACTATCGAAGTGGCCAGTCAGCCGGGAGAGGGGGCTGTGTTTACGGCGAACTTCCCGGTAGCAGATCCTCCCGGGAATCGTTAACGTAAAGCGTTGCTGTCTGAGTTCCATTGATCTGATCCTGAAGTGCAACAGACGAAGAGAAGACATTCATGAGTGAAAAGCAGCCCCCGCGAATCCTGATTGCAGACGACGAACCGCTGTATCTGAAAACGACCGGGCAGTTGCTGCGCAAAGCCGGATTTGACTGTGTTTGTGTTTCCAATGCGGGGGCCGCGATTGAAAAACTGGAAGCAGAGCCCTTCGATCTTATTCTGTCTGACTTGAATATGCCGGGCAATCTCAAGCTGGAACTGCTGCACCAGGGACGCAGTAACTGGCCGCACATTCCACTGATCGTTGTGACCGGCGTCCCCTCGATGCCGTCCGCCATTGAAAGTATCCGCCTGGGAATCACCGACTACCTGTTGAAGCCGGTGAAATATGAAGATCTGCTGGCGAGCGTCAGAAGGGCGCTGGCCATTCCGAGTCGTGTTTTCCAGCGGAGCGAGAATATCTCTGCCCGCGAACAGAGTGAATTAGCGAAACGATTTCCGAATATCGTCGGTGCGAGTGCGCCGCTCATGGAAATTCTGGATATCGTTGATCGCATCGCCGAGACTGATGTCAACGTATTGATAACCGGCGAGAGCGGGACCGGAAAAGAGGTAGTCGCGCAGACCATTCATGAGCACAGTCTGCGCAGTAAGGAAAACTTTCAGGTCATTGATTGCACGGCGATTCCGGAATCCCTGTTCGAATCGGTGCTGTTTGGTCATGTGAAAGGGGCCTTTACCGGCGCGGTGAACGACCAGGAAGGCTTGCTGAAACTGGCCGACAAGGGGACGGCGTTCTTTGATGAAATCGGTGAGTTGCCGGCTGCGTCGCAGTCCAAGCTGTTACGGGCGATTCAGGAATCCCGTTTTACGCCAGTCGGAAAAAGTCAGGCCGTGCAGATCGATACACGATTCGTCTGTGCGACCAATCGGAACCTGGAAACGGAAGTGAGTGCCGGTCGTTTTCGCGGCGATCTGTATTATCGACTGGGAGTGATTCATATCGAACTGCCTCCTCTGCGTGATCGGGAAGATGACGTCGTCTTACTGGCCGAACATTTTCTGCAACTGACCCTGAAGAAAAGTGGTCGCGAGTTGCAGTTCGCCCCGGAAACCCTGGAGTCGCTGCGGGAATACTCCTGGCCGGGAAATATTCGGGAGTTGAAGAATGTTATCGAACGTGCCGTCGCGTTGACACGTGGGGAGACAATTGAAAAGACCGAGCTTCCTGAATCACTCCTTAACCCGCCGGCGGATCTCCAGCACGATTCCAGTAACGTAGCCGAGGGCTCTCGGGATGAGGCCATTGAAAACGCCGAGTATCAGTACCTGACCGCTTTACTGGAAAAGCATGAGGGGAATATCTCACAGGCAGCGCAGCAGGCCGGTCTCTCGCGACAGGGGCTGCATAAACTGCTGAACAAGCACGATATTTCTGCGGCTGATTTTCGCTCGTAAAATTTGCGGGCGGCGTGGGTCCCTTTCTGAGACTGTCAACCCGGGGCGACACCTGTCAGTCTCCGTTCACACCCCATGGTCCCGTTTTCTTAAGTGCCAATTCCAGAAAAACCGGCAGTCTATAGATCAATCGATGTCGAATCAGCGCCCCCGGCACGGAACCGATTGCCGCTATGCGGTACTGGCCTGAAACTTGCTCTAAGAGATCTACAGTCCACGCGACTGGATGATGCGAATTACCGATGGAATACGAGTATCGACTGATTGATTTGAAGTCAGGAAAAGGAAGATGAATTTAAAACAGAAACAGATCGTAATCACGAGGAATGATTATTATAAACTCTCGCGACTGTTAAACAGCGAGTACACCCAGGCAATTGGGAATAAGCCGTACCTGACCGGTTTACGGAGTGAACTGGAGGCTGCGGCCATTGTCGATCCTGAAGAAATCAGCCCCGATGTGGTGACGATGAATTCCAAGGTCACCCTGGTCGATCTGGATATCAATGAAGATGAGACTTATGTGCTCGTCTATCCGGACCAGGCTAATATCGCCAGCGGAAGGCTGTCGATTCTGACGCCGATTGGGACTGCTATATTAGGCTGTAAAACAGGCGATGTGGTGAGCGGGAACGCCAGCCGCATGCGGATTAAAGAGATTGTTTTTCAGCCGGAACGGGCGCGGGTTCCTTCCTGAAAGCCCTGGCTGTATTTCCGTTGAATTCAAAACCAGCCTGAAATGGTAAGGGCTGTCAACCGCGATTGACGAGCGCTCCTCGTCGCGTTGACAGCCCCTTCCCAAAGCAGATCACGGCTTAAGGTGTGATATCAATATGCAGCAAATCCGGGTACAGTTGTAAGGACAGCAGGAACAGGACTAAGGGTGTGATTCCCAACAGTACCAGGATCAGGATCAGCCTGATGACCATGAACGATTCTGCCCGATACGAGTCTGGTTCTTCTACGCTGCGTGACATTCGCGTCGCGGGAGTTTCCACGTAAGGTGTAATCCGTGAAGCACTCAGCCTCTCAAACGAACCCTGTGTGTGGCGCCTGATTTTCTGGCGGGAACGGGTTTCATGATTTGATTTCATCAGCATGTTCAGCCCTCCTTCATCAGGGACATTCGTGGGTCGAAAACAACAAATCTCAATTACATGAGAGAAGCAAATCGCGGGCCAGAACAGCAAAATCGGTTTTTTGTGAGGTGAACACGAAATTCTTCGCGCTGCTGGTTTTGATTGACAAAGGGGACCCCGGGGTCTATATTTGGCAAAAGATGCATCACTTATACATGTTTAAGTCAGAGGTTGAATCATGCAACTTACCATCCAAACCGACTATGCGTTGCGAACGCTGATGTATCTCGCTTCACGCGATGATCGGGCGACTGTAGCAGAGGTCGCGGCCCTGTTTGACATTTCAGCCAATCATGTGGCGAAGGTCGTCAACCAGTTATCCCGCTTTGGTTACATTCGCAGTGTGCGGGGCCTGGGAGGTGGGATCGAACTGGCGGTACCTTTGGACGAGATTCGACTGGGTGAAGTCATCGAACGCTTTGAAGGGAACCTGCATCTGCTGGAGTGTGTGGGAACTGAGGGAGTCTGTGTGATCCAGCCTTTCTGTAAATTGAAGGGCGTGCTGGCGGAAGCGGAACGGCTGCAACGAGAGTATCTCAACAGTGTGACCCTGGCAGATGTGGCGCCTTCCCGTAGACAACTGAAACAGGTGACCTGAATCCCCCGGGACGCTGGTTTGAAATCGGCCGACAGGAATATGAAGCATGAAGCACCTTTCGAATAAGCCTCTGCCGGACACAGTGGAGGGAGCACAGCTCGAAGTCCATTTACAGGCACTGATTGAATCTGTAGGCGATGCCGTTGTCAGTGTGGATCGCGAAGGCCGGTTTGTGTTATGGAATCCGGGGGCAGAACGACTTTTTGGTTATACAGACGAAGAAGCGTTGGGGGAGACGTTGGATCTGATCATTCCAACGGAGTCTCGTGCAGCGCACTGGGCGGGCTTTAAAGAAGCCATGCGTACCAATCAGACACGATTGGGCAGTTCTGTTATCAGGGTACCCATGTTAAGAAAGGATCAAAGCCGGTTTCCGGGTGCATTGACTGTCGGGATCGTGCGTGGTGCTCAGGGGCAGATCAGACAGATTGGTGCTATCATTCGCGAAGAAGAGACAACGTAGAGGGCAGTCTGTCATGAATTTCAGGCTGCAGTCAGTCCACATTAATCAAATAGGCACGAATACAGAAGGAGAATTTGTCTGGGTCGAAGATAGTGTTCCCCCGGAATGGGGTGAGAAAGAACTGCACTGGTTTTCCGAGATTGTACCACAGCGCAGATTACTGGACTGGTATGCGTTAACTCCCGACAGGTGGTATGAATTTGCCCGACTATTCAGATTACAGCTAAGAGAACAGACTTCGAAATGTGAGAGATTAAGGCAAATGGCGCAGAAGAGTCAGCTGAACCTGGTTTATCAACAGGGGACTCTGAAGCAGAACATTGCCACCGTTTTGGAAGGGTTTGTAATTGAACTGGAGTGCCAGCGGCGTTGGGAATCAGGCCTGATGATTGGCGGTTATACAAAGCCAGTCAGGGAGCAGATCCTTGCGTTGGGGGGATTGTGGTTTACCAAACATAAAACCTGGATGATGCCGGACGAGTCGAGCTGGAAGGCGATTGTCGATTTACTTCCCGGTGATTTTTAAGTGCTCAGATGATGAGATGGGAAAGTGTAATGAACGCAGGACGACGAGAACGGGCAGAACTGGGATTTATACTGCAGGGGGCCATTCTGGCGGTAGTACTTTCCAGTCTGGCACTGCTGCTGGAAGAGGTGCCTGCGGAAGAATCTCAGCAGAAAGCGGATCCGCCGAGACAGATGCATTATCCGACAACCGCCGTTGAGGCCCGGGTCCGGGCACGCATCTTACATGAAACCGTGCATGGTGCGCTACAGGTAATCCATCGGGACTTCTTCGAGGAAGAAGAGAGCCGGGTGATCCCCTCGCATTCGCTGGAAGATGTGTTTAAGGAACTGGCGCGGAGCCAGGGCATCAAGGTGCGCTGGCTGGCTGTGAATGCCCGGGCGATGAATGTCGACAATGAACCGCGGACGGAATTTGAGAAAAAGGCGGTTAAAGTGCTCTCGTCTGGGAAGTCCGAATTTGAACAGGTCACCGACAAAGAGTATCAGTTTACGGGAAGCATTCGGCTGGCTTCACAGTGCCTGAAATGTCATCTGCCGATGCGAAAAAGTAACGAGGCGCGGGTGGCCGGGCTGGTTATCTCGATGCCCCTCAAGGTAGCGGAGAGAGCGAAATGAGATTGTCGAGGGATGTCAAAGGCGATGAAACGTAGTTGAGACAATCCCCGCGAATCCCTGCGGATTAAGGGCACCAAACTTGATTTGTAAACAAGGTTAATTTAAATTCACGTCAGCCTTCACGGTTAGTTGCTTCGGTTTTTCGCATAGTCCCGGAGTAACGGGCCCGCCCAATGACTGGCGCTTAACTTATTGGGCGGGTCTTTTTTTTATCCACTCGTGACAAGTGATTCCGCATGTTCGACATGGTTTAAGATTTTCGCTGAGACGCACTTCATGTGCAGTGACTTACCAGGAGGCAGAGAACGATGAGAGCAATACGAAACTGTCTGGTTGTTGTGATGTTGAGTGCCTGTCCCCTGGCCGTGGTTACGTTGGCCCAGCCTCCCGCGAAGGAGCAGGCGAAACAGAGTGACTCCCCGACGGAAGGAAAGCCAGACGACTCAGAAGAAACGGCTCCTCAACTGTCACTTCCCGAGGCGCGTGAGCGTGCCCGACTGGCTCACCGCTTTTACTCGGCTACGCTGGACGCGATGCACCGGAGTTATTTCAACAGTGCGACGGCGCCGGTGCCGGCGCGTGTGATGGAGCGGATGTTTGCCGACCTGGCAGCGGATGAAAATATCAAAGCCCGGTGGATTGCCGTGAATGCCAACGCCATGAGTGTCGATCACGAACCGGAAACGGAATTCGAAAAACAGGCGGCCCGGGAGATCGCAGCCGGGAAAGGGGCTTACGAACGAATCGAGAACGGCGTCTACCAGCGGGCTGGTGCCATTTCATTAATGAACCATGGCTGTCTGACCTGCCATCTCGGGTTTGGAAAAAAGAATACCAAAGATCGCTTCGCAGGCTTGATCATTTCTATCCCGGTTAAGACGCAGCAGAAATAAACCGGTTGCCGATGACCTGGCTCAATGATTCGGACAAAAACGTCCCGAGGTAAGTCAGTGTGTCGCACTGCTGGTGAAGCACCTGCTAAGTTCTTGAATCCTTGCGCTGACAGATGTAGAGTATGCATTAGTGGAGATCTTCAAAGCGAAACTGATTCCACTATTTCAATCTGCATTCTTTACGCCTGTCTCTCCGGAGTAGCTGCAATAACCTGATAAAACCGCTTTGAGCATTCGAACATGAATCGATGAATTCCTGTGCAATGTATGAAACAACTGCTGTTTGTTACGGGCCTGTAAGCCGGAATTTATGGATCAAAAACACGTGCAAGAAAACGCTCCTCTGATCGTAGTGGGCATCGGTGCTTCTGCCGGTGGGCAGGAAGCCCTGCGCAGCTTCTTTTCCACAATCAACTCAACCCCCGGTTATGCGATTGTGCTGATTCAGCATATGCTCCCGGAAGGGGCTGATACACTGCTGCAAACGATGCACAAGCTCTCTCCGCTACCTGTCTCACTGATTGAGCAGGATACGCGTCTGCAGCCGGATCATGTTTTTATTGTCCCCCCACACTCCAGTTTCACATTCAATGCTGAAACAGAGTTTACTGTCAGGGCGGTGCCACAGGCAGGTCAGGGGACGCCGGTAATTACGCCTTCGTTTCAGTCACTCGCGGATCATCTGCAGCAGAATTCCGTAGGCATCCTGTTATCGGGAACAGACAACGATGGGACCGAGGGCCTGCATGCGATTCAGGAGGCCGGCGGCCTGACGATGGTACAGGATCCGGATTCTGCCCGGCATACTGAAATGCCTGCCACTGCGATCACTGCGGGGAAGGCGGACTATGTGCTGCAGCCGGAACAAATGCCTGTGGAATTGAAGGCTTGTCTCTCCAGTCTGAAACTGGACCGCGCGCCTCACCAGGGGGAGCCCAACCTGCAAAAACAGGTGGAGGCACGGCTGCCAGACATCTGTAACCTGTTACTGCAGGAGACGGATCACGATTTCCATCATTATAAAACGGGAACCCTGATTCGCCGGATTGTCCGTCGGATTCAGATTTCGCGTCTCCCTGATGTCAGTCGGTATCTGGAGCATCTCGAGGAGAATCGAGAAGAAGTGCAGGCGCTGTTTCGTGAGCTGCTGATCAGCGTCACTTCCTTCTTTCGAGATCCGGAAACATTTGCCGTGCTGGCCCGCGACTATCTCCCCCAGCTGTTTGAAAACCGGGACGCTGATGTGCCGATTCGGGTGTGGGTTCCTGGCTGTGCCACCGGAGAGGAAGCGTACTCGCTGGCAATCCTGCTGTATGAAGCACGCGAACGAACGGCGCTGGACGTGGAGATGCATGTCTTTGCGACTGATATCGATGAACGGGCTTTACAAATAGCGCGGGAGGCCGTGTATTCGAGAACCATTGAAGCGCATGTCTCCCCAGAGCGGCTGTCGCGTTTTTTCGGCAGAAAAGGGAAACATTACCGGGTGAAGAAGGAAATCCGGGATTTATGTGTCTTCTCTACGCATAATCTCATCAGTGACCCTCCTTTCTCACAACTGGATTTGATTTCCTGTCGCAACCTGCTGATTTACCTGGATACTCATCTGCAGCAGAAGCTGGTCTCGGTATTCCATTTTGCCTTGAAGCAGAATGGCTACCTGTTGCTCGGACCTTCCGAGAACCTGGAGATGCACTCGGAAATGTTTCGTCCGCTGGATAAGAAACATTGTATCTCCCAGCGAAAATCCGTTCCGGTGAGAGCCTCTGCTTTAAAATATACGCCGAATCGCTATCGGAATCCCGCTGTCAAACAAGACAACCGGGAAGTGCCACTGGCGGAGTTGTCCGGTATCGCTCAGCAAATCCTCCTGGCCGAGTATTCTCCCCGATACGCGGTGGTGAATGAAGATGCGAATCTCCTGACCACATCAGCAGGCATTGAACAGTTTCTGGAATTTCCGGAAGGGAGCTTTCATAACAATCTGATCAAGATGACGCGTTCCGGCTTGCGGAGCGGGTTGCGTTCGGCGTTATCGCAAGCGAACAAATCGCGCGAGAAGGTGATCGTTGATACGTTGACATTCAAAATGGGGGAAGATCTGCGGCGGGCACGGCTGGTGGTGCATCCGCTGTCGGAAGTCAGCCAGGGATCGGCCCTGTTTCTGGTGGCATTTGAAGATCTCGGTTCAATATTGCAGCAGACCTCGCTACCAGAAGAGTCTAATGCGGGAACAATCGATGCGGAGTCTGTGATCGAACAACTGGAGGTGGAACTGGAGCGGACACAAACTGAGCTGGAAAACAGCATTCAGGAACTGGAAGGTTCGAATGAAGAATTGAAATCATCGAACGAAGAGTTGTTGTCGATCAACGAGGAACTTCAGTCTGCCAATGAGGAACTGGAAACTTCCAAAGAGGAAATCCAGGTCAGTATGGATGCGCTGGGACGCGCCCAGGCGGATCTGGAAAACCTGATGAACGGCACCCGCATTGCGACCATCTTCCTGGATCGTGAATTGCAGATCAAAAGCTTTACTCCCTCTGCAATCGAAATCTATAACCTGAATCAATCTGATCTCGGACGGCCACTGACGGATCTCACGCACCTCGCCAAACGGATGCCCAAACTTCCTTCCATAGAAAGTATTGATCGAAAAAGCCTGCCTTTTGAGGATGAACTGCAGCTGAAAAGCGGGAAGTGGCTGCTGCGTCGCGTGCTCCCGTATGAAAGTGAAGGGGTGTTTGATGGGATGATCGTCACCTTTATGGATGTGACGGAATTCAAGCTGGCAGAAATCCGTCTGGAAACCGAGCACGCGATTACGCAACTCCTGTCCGATGTGGATTCCTTAGCAAAAATCGATACCTCGATTCTGGAGACCATCCGCAAGTGCCTGCAGGCCAGTGTAGGACTGCTCTGGCTGACAGACCCTGCACAGGAACGCCTCTGCCTGGAAACCAGCGTGGTGACCAACACCAAAAAATACCGTAAATTTCTCAACAGCAACCAGGAGATTCAGTTTGCTCGTGGAGAGGGGTTTCCCGGTCGTACCTGGGAGAGTCTGCAGCCGGAATGGTGTGAGGACATTCATAACCTGGTGTGGTTTAACCGGAATGAAATCGCGCGCAAGAGTGGGCTGTCCAGTGGAATTGCCATTCCCGTGATTTCAGATCGAACTTGCCTGGGCGTCATGGAGTTTTATACGACAGAGCAACTGCAACCCGATCCACTGCTGCTGAATATGTTCAATTCGATTGGTCATGAGATCGGATCGTTTGTCAGCCGCTGCCAGATACAGAATCGGCTGTACGATGAAATCGCGCAGAAAAATGCCGTGTTATCGTCGGCCATCGATTGCATCATGACGATGGATGCTGAGGGCCGCATTCAGGACTTCAATCCTGCTGCAGAGAAAACATTTGGTTATTCAGAGGAAGAGGTGCTTGGCCAGTCCCTGTGCGACCTGATTTTGCCCGAGGAGTTTCGACCACGCTATCGGGAAGAGATGCAAACGTTTCTGGAGACGGGACGATCCGAACTGGTCGGTCGCCACCTGGAACTGCCTTTCCTGCATAAAACGGGAACGGAGTTTCCGGCCGAGCTGGCAATCAGTGTGACGCAGCTCGAAAAGTCAAAACATTTTTTCACGATCTGCCTGAGAGACATCAGTCAGCGACGTCAGCAGGAGGCAACCCTGCGAGACACGGAAGGTCGTGCCCAGGCACTGGTTGAAGCGTCGGCACACATGGTCTGGACGATGACTCCGGATGCAAAAACTGAGGAAGATTCCCCTTCCTGGCGTGAGTTTACCGGCCAGACCTATGAGGAATGGAAAGGCAAAGGCTGGGTAGATGCAATTCATCCTGATGATCGGGAACGGACACTCAATCAATGGCAGACCGCTTTTGAAAAGCGGGAGCCTCTGGCTTGTGAGTACCGTTTGAGTCATCGCGACGGCGGCTGGTGCTGGACTTCAGTGCGGGCGGTTCCCCAGCTCAATGCAGAGGGGGAGGTGCTGCGCTGGGTGGGTATGAATTTTGACATCTCCCGTCAGAAACAAATGCAGCAGGAACTGGAGTCCAATGAAAAGCGGTTGCTGATGGCGCTTAAGGCCGGGGGCCTGGCAGCCTGGGAATGGCGACCCGAAGAAAGTTTCTGGTCTGATGAACTCTATGAACTGCTGGGGGTTCCGCGGAGCACTACAGCCTGTCCGGAAACGTTTTTCTCCTGTGTGCATGAGGACGATTTACCCGGTTTACAGCAGGCCTGGGGAGACGCAATTTCGGGTGTCAAGCACTACGACACCACGTTCCGTATCATCCGTCCTGACGGTCAGATCCGCTGGGTGGCTGGTGTGGGTGAAATTTTCCGGGATCAGCAGGGTAATGTGATGCAGATCTTCGGCCTCAACTGGGACTTTACCCAGGAACGCGAGGTAGAAGAAACACTGCGGAAAAGCGAACAACAGGCCAAGCAGGCCAGTGTTGCCAAAAGTGCTTTCCTCGCGAATATGAGTCATGAAATCCGCACGCCGATGACTTCGGTTCTGGGGTATACGGACCTGTTGATCGGGATGGAACAGGATCAGGAGAAAGCCAGTTATCTACAAAGCATCAAACGCAATGGCAGTTTTCTGCTGGACATCATCAACGACATTCTGGACCTGTCGAAAATTGAAGCCGGTAAACTGGAGGTCGTGCGGGAATCGTTCTCTCTGCTGGATCTGATCTCTGATGTACGTGCGATGATGCGGGTTCGAGCCAGCGAAAAGAACCTGGAGTTTTACATTGAGTTCAACAATGAAATTCCGGAATACCTGGAGAGTGACCCCAAGCGGCTACGACAAATCCTGCTGAATCTGATCAGTAATGCAATCAAATTCACAGAGCAGGGAAGTGTACGCGTTGTGATTGACTACCAGGGTGGTGCGGAGGATGCGACCCTGACAATATCTGTTATTGATACCGGTATCGGCATGTCGGTCAAACAGCAGGCGCGTCTCTTTCAGATGTTTACCCAGGGGGACATTTCCGTTTCGCGAAAATATGGGGGAACCGGTCTGGGGCTGGCCATCAGCCAGCGACTGGCTCATATGCTGAACGGGATCATTTCCGTAACGAGCCAGCCGGGAGAGGGGAGTACGTTTACCTGTGCCATCCAGCTACCTCCAGGTGATAATCAGAAACTTATTCAACCTGAGCTGAAAACGGATGCACCAGAGCCGGTCAGCATCCTGGATACCTGCCAGTTAAACTGCCGAATTCTGATTGTCGATGATCAACGCGACGTGCGTCATCTGGCGAAACTGCTGCTGCAACGAGCCGGCGCTGAGACCGAATTCGCGGAAGATGGTCTGCAGGCTGTGGAATTAATCGAGCAGCAGTTGCAGACAGAATCCACCGCAGACTTGATCTTACTGGATATGCAGATGCCCCGGATGGACGGATATCAGACGGCGGCCCGCCTGCGTGAAATCGGCTATCGCAAACCGATTGTTGCACTGACTGCCGATGCAATGCAGGGGGACATGAAACGCTGCCTGGAACTGGGCTGCGATGACTACCTGAGCAAACCTATTGATGCCAGAGAGCTGTTTGAAATGGTCTCCCGATTGACGCAGCAGACAACCTCATCAACGCGGAGCGATGAGCGAGACACTTAGTGTGTTGCACAACACTGATTCACAGGCTGGCGCTGATCGATAATCAGCGCCAGTCGCTGTCTGGTTTACTTTTCGCTGAGCAGATGATTGGTAAGACTGCTCTGTTGGGAATAATTCACCTGGTGCGGCAGCATTTCCTGATTTCCCTTCATGTCTTCTGCTGAGGTGACGAGTCGCAGGTTGCCGGACTCGGGAACAGGCAGGACGATTTCCCACTCCTGGAAGTTGGCTGCTGTGGGACGCACCGGTTGCTCATTCACCTTGACCTGTTTCACATCGTAATTATCTGAGGTGACGCCGCGAACCAGGACTTGCCCGGATTGCTGCGGTTCAATATGAGTGATGACCGTCACGGGGGGCAAATCGTCAATGGGTTCCAGGTCAAAGTAATCTTTGAGCGAGTACGCATAGTCGGAGTCGCCGGCGGCACGCGGGAAGAAGACGGTGGTGTTGACTTCCGAAAAATTCAAACGACGGTACTCATGTCGGTGCATGACACAACGCCATAATCCATAAGCACAATCGTGCAAGTCGAAATCTTCAATGCGAACACAGGGAGTCCCGCAGTGGAAGGCCCAGTGCGAATCCCAGACTTTGGTATTCCGCAACAGGAACGGATGCTGGTAGTCGGGACCGATGCCTTCGACATCACTGTCTTCCTTGTTGAATCTTCCCCCGGCAAAACCGCCGAGGTTGATGGCAAACAGTCGCTGGCAGTGTGCTTCGTTTCCATCGAAGCGAACGAAGGGCAGAGTGCGAATATCGACTTCCTTCATGGAACCATCTTTTTGCAGGATGGGCAGGGTCGGGTTGAAGTCTTTCCGTTCGACCACTTCAAAACGGAACCCGTCTTCATCACATTCGGCGGCGACATTTCTGGTGAAGGTGTTCAGGCTGTTAGCCCACCAGAACCCGGAGCCCAGGTTTAAATCGTAAGGCAGCACCTGCTTGGGAAGTGGTTTACCGCCCAGCGCCTGGACGGCCAGATTGCGGTCAAAGATATTATAAACTTCGGTTCCGTCTTCCAGGAAAAATCCATGGCCGACACTTTTGTAACCGACGCAATCCTTGACCACGAGGTACTGGGTTCCGTGGACCGTGATCCAGCGGTTATGACTGTCCCAGACCGAGAGCCCCGTCAGACTGCTGCCACGCATGGAATCGCCGACGAGGTGATAGTGGATGGGGTATTTTCCGAGCGTGTCTTTTTTCCCCAGATGACGAAACTCGGCATAGCTGATGCTGCCCTTGGAATCGGCGTGATACATCGTGTGTCCGCGAATCCCTTCCGGGTCGGCTGATTCGACAATCACGTTACGGGATAGATTAGCCACTTCGGCCCGGTATTCACCACTTCCCAGGTGATCAAACTCCAGCGGTTTATCGAAGCTGACGATCTGCAACTTCGAGTCAAAGCCGCCCCAGTGCCGCATTCTGGTGATGACTCTTTCTTCCGTCGTGGGGTTATCCGCAACACTGTTGTCGTCGCCTGATTTGCGGTGCCGGGTGCCAATGTAGCCAAACTGTCTGGTGGTGCCCGAAAGAATGATGCGGTCTCCGACTTTCCAGCCGGGAAGGGGATACGGCATCACGACCCGTGCTTCACCCACTTTGGCAGTCTGATAAGGGAGCTTGACCCAGGTACGTTCCAGGGGAGCACCATGAATATCCATGCGACCGCCGCAGCAAATGATGGCCGGGCAGGTGTCTTTGTTCATGCCCTCAATGTAGTGCAGGCGGATGAGGGCCGTATGTTTCGCGGGAATGGGGGAATCAGGACGTCCCACTTCGAGGGTGGGGGCAGGACGCGCGAACGAAAATGCGTTCTTCGCGTTCTTTCCGTCCGACTCAACGACCATCTGACAATCAAAGCCTTCTTCACAGTAGTGATCGAGGTCTTCGATCCGAATCAGTCCGACTTCGAGTCGGGTATTGCGATCGGAGGCGAATTTGAGTGTTCCCGAGATCTGGATGCCACGAATGACGTCCTTCGAATCCACATCATAGACGATCTGGTGATCACGCTGAATTAAGACCTGGGCACCCGCGCCAGGGACTTTGCCTCCCTGCCAGGTTTCAGGAGAGGACCATGGCCCGCTTTGAGCGGAATGAATGACTTTCATTTCTGCATGGTTATGCGTTTCATGTGCCAGCAGGGGCGCAGCTCCGGTGACCAGACAGGCAAGTCCAGCGAGGAAATGCACGAGCAGATTTGATGGGAAATGATGCATGGAATCTCTTCTTAAAACAAATTGACAATTGTGGCTATATCCGGCTGCTGTAAGCAGGTTGTGTTATTCATCCAGTTGGTCGGCATCCTGTGTGTTACGCCTGCGGACCGGTCGTTTCGTCAATTGAACATTTTCGAGTTCGATCGGTGTCAACTGATTATTTCCTTCTTCGACGGTAATGGTGATCTCTGAATCCTGAGGGATCGAATATTTTTTCCCCAGTTTGTTCCAGGGTTTGTCGGAATTTGGATTGTCGAACCAGAGGATCCCCACCTGATACTCGCCAGCGGGGGCGCCGTCGCCATGTTGATAGGTGGTGAGCTGAAAATGCCCTTTATCATCCACCTTGGCCCGGGGCCTGGTGCCCCGTGAATCAAATTCCTCGCCATCGGCAGGGTAAAACACCATCACGGCTCCCGATGCCGGTTCTCCGTTGATGGTCAATATTCCCTCCACCGTCTGCAAATCAGGCCGCGGATCCTGATTTCCACAACCAGAGAACAGCAACAGGCTCAAGATCGCGATGCTGCAGGGGACATTAAAAACAGACGACTTCACGGAATCACTCCAGCTAACATGTTGAAAAGTAATGCGATAAGAGAACATTCCACAGGGGACGCCGCGGGCAGTTCCCCGGCGTCTCAAAATGAATCAGCTCAAAGCGATGTCTAAAACTCGCCTACGACTTCTCCGCCTCCGTAGGTGCAGAGCGCGATAAAGGTGAGATTGCTCATATTTTCGCTGAGGAAGCGGACCGAACCATCGGCGAGTGCCACCTGTACGCCTCCAGTATGAAAGGAGAGGGGATTGGCCCACTTGTTGGTCGAGTTGATGAAGTTCGGCCCATAGCGTGTGACGCCATCGTCTTCAAAGCCATACATCCAGCCGGCACAAGGTCCTGCCCAGTAATCAAACCAGCCACCAAACTCGGGGTTGTTCGTGACGAGGGTTCCTGAAGTGCGGTCCTTGTAAATCCACTGTGATCGTCCCGCTGATTCATGCACGATGATTGTGTTCGACGTGCCATCAACGATATCGCGAAACCGTTTCCCAGATCCACCGCCACCAAAGATCCCCAGATTGGAATCCGCTGCGGCGCCAGGGGCATATACCTGATGGGAGTTACTGTGAATTCCCCGCTGACCGGCGTAGTCTGAAGTAAAAGCACCTCGGTTGGCATCGATGGTCCAGCCGCTGGAGAGACGCATGCGTAATTCCGGCGTCATCTGTGTGCCCCCTGGAGTCGACGGGCATTCAAAGAGTGTAAGTTTGGTTTCGATCGCATCCTGGTTTTCAGTATCCCAGAAGGAGTAATCGTGGTTGTAGATATTTCCCAGAGATGCCTGATCGAAATAGCTTAGCGTCTGTGGGATCCAGCTGTTGTAGTGAAAGGAGCCATCAGCGCGCTGTCCGTAGTAAGTTTCTAACGGAAAGATCTGGTGGGTGCCTGCGTAGTTGTGCAACGCCAGCCCGATCTGTTTGAGGTTATTCTTACATTGCGTACGTCGCGCCGCTTCACGCGCCTGTTGAACGGCAGGGAGTAACAGTGCAATGAGGATTGCGATAATCGCGATTACGACCAGCAACTCAATTAAAGTGAAGCCGCGGCGCGCACGGATGGATTGCGAACAGGACATAGGAATCTCCGGAGTAGATCTTAAATCGACAACACACAGGCAAACTGTTTCAGTCGCGGGGTTGTCTGGAAGCAATTCCGGTGGGGCTGGCATCGCTGAGATGTTGGCAGGGAATCACAACAGGAATGATTTCTGTTTTGGTTGAGAGTGAGATTCAGTCTCACTGATTAGAGGATAGTCGGTCAGTATTTGAATGCAAGGGGGATCGTTAGATATCCCTGAAAAAAAGGCATTCTGGATCAATACGTCTTTTAATAGCCGGCTGTTTCTCAGCTTTTGTGGCTCTGTTTAACTGATTTTAGACCAGGAAAACCATCGAAGTGAACTGGCGTTTCTCGTTTCACTCGCGTTCGCTGCTGCGGACCCGGGCAACCACCAGTTCTTGTGTGTAAGGTGCTGATATTAAGTCGCTTACGCCGTTTCCAGTCGTCGTACCATTCTCAGTTCAATGCGTTCCAGTTTCAGACCGGCGTTTTTGAAGAAGAAATCGGCAGTTTTCCGGAATTCGATTGCACTGCATGCAATCATTCATCGCCAAGTCTGGTGTGAGCCATTTCATTAAGAGGATACGACCATGAAAAATAACCAGAGGCGATTCGAAACTTTGAGCCGTTTGACACGACGGCTGCACCAGAGCCTGTTTGCCAGACCACGACGACGGTCTGCTGCCCGAGCACAGCAGCAACGCTTTCAGCCGGCGAACTGTCAGATTGAACTTCTGGAAGAACGCAGGCTGCTCACCGCTGCCTTTTCGGAGTTGAATAATCCGAATCCGAGTGCTGATACCAGCTTTGGCTCTTCGGTGGTCTCACTGAGTACAGGCAATATTGTTGTCACGGATCCGAGTTATGATGGCTCGCGCGGGGCCGTCTATCTGTTTAACGGCCAGACCGGCGACCTGATCAGCACGCTCACCGGAGCTTCTGCCAATGATCGGATTGGAAATGGCAGGGTGACGTCATTACCCAATGGGAACTTTGTGGTCAGCAGTCCGAGTTGGAGTAATGGGGAGACTGGGGGTAACGCCGGGGCGGTGACGTTTGGAAACGGAATCACCGGCGTGAGTGGCGTCGTCTCGGCGGCCAACAGTCTGGTAGGAAGTTTCGAGTATGACGGCAGTGGTGGGGGACGTGTGATCGTGTTGGAGAATGGCAATTATGTGGTCACCAATCCCTATTGGGACAACGGATCAATTGCCGACGTCGGGGCCGTCACCTTTGGTGATGCGACCACGGGAGTGACCGGCGTGATCTCAGAGGCCAACAGTCTGATCGGTGCCAGTGCCCAGGACAAAATTGGATATCACTACGGTAATGATACGGGAATCAAACTGCTGGCGAATGGCAATTACCTCGTCGGCAGTCCGTTCTGGGACAACGGCTCTAACAGTGACGCCGGCGCGTTGACTTGGGGAAATGGAACGACGGGTACAACCGGTGTGGTATCGAGCGCCAACAGTCTCGTGGGGTCTTCGCAAGATGATCTGGTGGGCGACTTCCTCTGGGGCAATGTGAATATCACTTTGCTCGCCAACGGAAACTATGTGCTTTGCAGCCCGACGTGGGATAACGGCTCAATCACGGACGCCGGTGCGGTGACATTTGGAGATGGAACAACGGGGGTGACAGGAGCAATTTCAGCAGCCAACAGTCTGGTCGGAACCACAGCTGGCGATAAGGTGGGCTCCCTTTTTCACTCCGTTTCCAGTGTGACCGAACTGACAAATGGAAATTATGTCGTGAGTAGCCCGACCTGGGATAACGGCTCAATTTTGGATGCGGGAGCGGTGACGTTCGGCAGTGGAACGACAGGTGTCTCGGGAGTGATTTCGTCAACAAACAGTCTGGTGGGGGCGACGCAAGAAGACTTTCTGGGGCGGCGCGGTATCAATACAAACGGTATCACGGCACTGACGAACGGCAATTTCGTTGTCAGTAGTCCTGTCTGGGATAATGGGTCTGTTATCAATGCAGGAGCGGTGACATTTGGCGATGGAACGACGGGCGTTAGTGGGGTGATCAGTGACAGTAACAGTCTGGTTGGCTTAATCCAATTCGATCAGGTCGGATACTCCGGCGCCACGGCTCTGACGAATGGCAATTATGTCATCAGTACTCCTACCTGGAGTGACGGTTTAACTAGAAGATCCGTCGGCGCGGTGACTTTCGGTGATGGCATGGTGGGAATCAACGGTACTATTTCCTCGGACAACAGCTTGATTGGATCCAGCAATAACGACTATGTGGGCAATGGTGGCGTCGTTGCGCTGCCCAACGGAAATTATGTCGCCATCAGTAATGTCTGGTCTTTCGACAAAGGGGCTGTTTCGTTCGGAAATGGAACAACGGGACTCACGGGGGTTCTCTCTGCCAGTAACAGTCTGGTCGGGACTGAGAATGGTTCTTTCGTTGGCAAGGGGGGAGTGACAGTGCTCGCGAATGGCAACTATGTGGTTGTGAGTTCGGGGTGGGGGGATGCTTCATTTGACAATCTGGGAGCCGTCACCTGGGGGAGTGGAACCACAGGTGTAACAGGAGCGGTATCAGCGTCGAACAGTTTTGTGGGAACGAAAGAGGATGACCACGTCGGCTCAGATGGCATTGTCGCGCTCACGAATGGAAACTACGTGATCAGCAGTTCGCAATGGGACAACGGTACGATCATCGACGCCGGAGCCGTGACCTTCGGAGATGGGACAAGCGGCGGCATGGGGCTCGTTTCATCCACAAACAGTCTCGTCGGCTCCACTGCCGACGATCGATTGGGCTATCATTACTATTCAAATCGAATCGTAACACCGCTTGCCAACGGGAACTATGTGGTGGTGAGTACCGACTGGGATAATGGATCAATCGTCGATGCGGGAGCGGTGACTTTTGGTGACGGTACAACGGGGATCACAGGTGAGATTACTTCGACCAACAGCCTGATCGGGGCACACGAAGATGACCAGTTAGGGGGATATCAATCAGGTGTTTCTGAAGTGACAGCACTCCCCAATGGGAACTACCTGGTCGTCAGCCGGAACTGGGATAACGGTTTGATTGATCAAGGAAGTGGTGTCACGTTCGGCGATGGCACTATCGGTGTAACCGGCTATATCACCTCAAGTAACAGCGTCGCCTCGGAGCAGGGTACGGGGAGCTATGTTCAACGCATTCGAGATGATGTCAACCAGAGTTTTCTGGTGGTTTATGGGGACGAAAATACGATCTGGGTCGGCTCGCAGATTAATGGCTTTACGGGAACCACCTTTGATTTGATTGAGGATGTTGTCCTTGCTGAGAATGCGTCCGAACAGTCGATTGATCTTACGGGACTGGAACCTGTCACAGAAGGGCCCGTCATCTGGTCGGCTTCATCTGACAACCCTGATTTCATTCCTGATTCCAGTCTGACGGTTCTGGATGAAGGAGGAACGCCACGGCTGCGTCTGGTGCCTCCTACAGGCAGAACCGGTACGGCCCAGATTACGGTGCAGGTTGAAGATGGGGGCCTGGATCAGAACCTGGCCACCACCGAAGATAATGGAACCTTCCGGCGAACGTTCACACTCACGATCAACGGGATCGAAGAATCCGCGGAAGAGTTTCTGGCTTTACGGGTCGTTGAAACACCAACCAGTGTGGACGCCAATGGCGAAGCGTCTGTGTTACCCGCGAACGAAACCTGGGTGGGGGAATGGTCAGAATACTGGGTGGAAATCTGGGTGCATACTGAAAACGTCGATAGCGGTGGCGTGGCACTGGTAGACGTTGATCTGAGTTATTTTACCGTCGCGACGACTGCTGTTGAGATTCAATTTGGTGCAGCGTTTACTCAGAACCAGTCAGGTACGATCTTCGATCATAATGGCGGCATTTCTCAACTGGCCGCCAGCACTGAGACCCCCGGACTGGGCATCAATAAGCAGTTATTGTTTGCCCGTGTCAGGTTTGCCGCACTGGAGCAGGACGAAGTGGCGGTTGGTGTCGAAGAAACAGGCCTCGGTTCTGAGATGCTCTCGTTTGGATTCTTCGATTCGTTCATCGGTCTGGGAAACGGGCAGGGGGGCAAACCACTGAACGTTGAAAACGCCAGTTCCACCATCTGGGCCAATCCCTACGACCTGAATGACGATGGTCAAATCAGTTTCCAGGACCTGTTGCGGTTTGCCAGTGTGTATGGGGCTGTGCCGAATGAGTCAGACTCCGATTATGCCTGGCTGGCGGATCTGAATCAGGATGGTCGGGTCAATTTCCGCGACCTGGTTCTGTTTGCAGGTAATTATGGAAAGAACAAACTGCAGAAAGTGAGACCAACTCCGGTTCATTATCCGGATAATTACCCTTACGGCTGGAATCAACAATTGCAGGCCACAAGTCAACCGGTTGCCGTTTCGACAGCAGCTGCACTGACTCAGTCAGAGGCAGATGTGATGCGGGAGAGTGCCGTTGAGGATTTGAGCCCGCGTCTGTCGTCTGCCGCACAACAGAAACTGGAAGCGGTGCAGATTGAAGTGGTCGATCTGGCAGGGACGACGTTGGGGCAGGTTGTCGGAGACACAATTTATCTCGACATCAATGCGGCGGGCCATGGCTGGTTCATCGATGCCACGCCCCGGGATCACAACGAATTTCAGTCAGACAGTTCTCTCTCATTGATTGCATCGCCGGGCAGTGAAGCGGCGGGACTGATCGATCTCTGGACGGTCATTCATCACGAACTGGGGCACCTGCTGGGGAATGAACATGCCGAGGAGGGAGTTATGGAATCGACGCTGGCAACCGGTGAGCGGAAGCTGCCGGACTGGAATACGGAGACCGATGACTTCTTTGCTTCACTGAATGCAGACTCGGATTTGCTGGCCTTCTGATATGTATTTCCTCTACTCCGGCTTGCCGATGGTGTTTGTGAAAAACTTTAATGCTTCCTGAAATGCGAATTCGTGATGTCCGGGGGGCGCGCTGAATTCGGGTGTTTTGCCGCCGACCTGTTGATACAGGGGAGTGATCAGCTTGATGCAGCGTTTCGCTTCGGCGGGGCTGAAGCCGTCGGAGACCGCGTTGGAGATATGCAGGGGACGGGGGGCGACCAGCAGAGCCATCTCGGGGAGGTCGAACGCGGGGAGCAGGCCGGGAATGGCGCCGCAGTGACAGTGGCGCTGACGGTCGCGGATGAAAGAGACGCGCATGCTGCCGAAGATTCCCTGGACGGAAGTGGCTGCGATTCGCGGTTCAAAGGCAGCGGCGGAAAGCGCGAGCAGTCCCCCTGTTGAGACACCGGTCGCACCGACTTTGGCCGGATTCACCTGAGGGTCCGCAAACACGTGCTGCAGCAGGATCTGCTGGTGAGCAAACAGCAGGCCGTACCAGCTGTAACCATCCAGGCGTAACAGATGATCCAGTTCATGATGCCGGTCGCTGCCCGGTTCCATGCCGACGTTCTCCATCGCATAGACAAGGTATCCCTGTTCGGCAAACTGAGCGGCACACGCATGCTGATAGCTGTTCGGCTCGGCGAGGATCTGGCTGACTTTGCCATGCCCCATGAAACAGACGATGGTCGGCAGCTTTTTTTCCGGCTGAGACGGAGGAGCGAGACGGAAGAAGCGAAAGATCCGCTGGCCGTCATGGTCGACGGCGAATTCCCGTTGACGGAACGTGCCTCGATCTACGGCTGCCCCCACTGATTTGATTGTCAGCTTTCCCTGATAAGGATAGACGAGCTGTTCCTGGAAGGCCTGGCGTTGCGTCTCCTGCCACTGTGCCCATTGACGTTTGTTTTGAAATTCGGGTACTTGCAGCGGACGGGCGCGGGTGACTTCGGCCTCGTAAGAGTAAGTGGAGGGCACGGTGATTGGCCCGGAGGTGCCTTCCTGAAAACCGGGAACCTGACGGGCGGCGTTCGCGTCCATAATCGCCAGGCATAACCACCAGGGAGGCAGACCCGAGAGTTTCTGGCCGGGCTGAAATTCGCAGAAAAAGATTGAAGCGAAGTGAGGTTTGTCTTTCACTGTGCCATTGCTCGTGCCCCGATAGGCTGCGTTATCGAGCTTTCGCCAGCCATGGTCGCGGGGGGAGCGTCCCTGGGAAAATGACCAGGCACCGGTGTTGTTGTATTCGAACGCCGCGAAGACCACGGTTGGCTTTTTGAACTGCAGTTCGACACGCTGGCCGCTACCGCCATCAAACAGATAGCGTGGCTGTCCTACAAGTTCCTTGGGTACCGCGAGCATCCGGTAATCGCGATTCAAAAATGTGGTCGTATCCACGCCGCAGATTCCGGGGACGAGTGGCGAGCCTGCGGTTTTCTCAATCAGATCGTTCAGCTTCGCAGAGACTTTCTGGCTGGCTTTGAGTTGCTTTAACGTGGCCTGCAGGGTGGCGACATCATCGACGAGCAGCGAAGCGGGTTTGTGTTTGAGCAGGGGGATGATTTCATCCGGTTTGCCTGTGGAACCGTTGAGATGGAGTTTGACTCCCTGACGTTTGATGGCGGGGACGAGTGACTTATCGTCGAGCCAGCGGGGCCAGAGACGGATATATTCCACGCCTGCCTGAGCGAAGGCATCGATGGATGCGGGATCAGGAATGAAGCCCAGTTGCTGCGCCTGGGGTAGCAGTTTGCGAAACAGCTGCGCCTGTTCCACGCTTCTGACACCGACGATGGTCTGCCGGGGATCACCCTGTTCGCGTACCGTTTTCGCGACCGCTTTGGCATAAGCGGTGCCCTGTTCCTTCAGATCCAGCAGTACGTTGATTTTTCCGCGACAGATCTGCAGGGCTTCGCCCAGGGTGGGGATTCGTTCGCCCGCGTATTTTTTGTTGAATGCAGAACCGGCGTCGAGCTGTTTTAGCTGAGACATGGTTAGCTCGGTGGCCACTCCGGTGCCGTCCGTGGTGCGGTCGAGTTTGGCATCGTGGAGCAGGAAGAGCGTGCCATCTTTGCTGGTCCGCACATCAATCTCGACGGCGGTCGCTTTCAACTCGATGGCCCGCTGCAAGGCGGACAGGGTGTTCTCGGGCCGGTCACTGCTGGCGCCGCGATGTGCCACGATCTGTTGAAGAGTGTCAACGGCTGCTCCCGGATCCGATTCTGACGGGAAGCTCCAGGCCGGGGGGGAAAGCAGCGTCGTCAGACAGACTGCCAGCACGCAGTAAAGTGAGTGTCTCATCGTGAAAACCTTTGATATTCCAACTGCGAAGAGGATCTGCTGTCCTCCTGAATTCCGATAACAAATGCGCTATTTATAACGTACCTAAGGACCTGGTGTTGAGCAAATCATCCGCCGGTGATGCAGCATATTATTCATCGAGTCTTCATGCAGTATCCTGAGACTAACCAGTATCGGGGAAGGGAGCTGGTAACTCAGCTTTCCCGGTTGGTGCCGATCTGTATGATTTGTCAGTTCCTGTTTCATAAAGTGATCGGCGGGAGTGGTCTGTGGTTCATCCAGTCAGACCATCTTGTCGAACGGCGTGGGGGCGTCAAGCGGAAAGTATGAGTCGAGATCTTCTGAAAGTTCAGTGAGGTGGGTGTGAGTCTGCTGCGAAAAGCTCTGAATGTGCTCCGAAATGATTTGAAAAGGAACGAGACATTGGGAACCGGTTCATTTTGTGCTGGTGAAAAACTGGAAAAATCGACGCCGATTCAGGTACTTCTGAGTCACTTGTGCGTCGTGTTCCGGTGCACGCATCATCCGCCTCGCGCGCGAAGCACAATTACACAAGAATAGGATTCGGGAAGTGCCGATCAAGGGCAATTTATTCAGTTCTGGAGACAGAACTGCACTGGATTTTGGGAAGGAGATTGAACGCATGCTTAAAAAATCATGAACGAGAGGGGAGCGAAGGAGCATCGACAGCTTCTACAGAGGTTACCTCCGGTGGACTGGGGGGCTGGACGCACGATATACTTTTAAGCTGCCGTGTGAGTTACCGTTATTGTGACTTACATGGTAGTTTGTGTTTTGTCAAAAGAGTCTTCAACGTGTTTTACAACTGGGAAGTTCATGAATCGTTTACTGCAAGTCTTCACTATTACATTCGTCTCCTGGCTGCTTGTGGGACCGCTGGCTGCGGAGCTCACTCGCTTTGAAATTTTAACTCGCGAACCATTTGCCGACGGTCAGAAATTTGGGTCTGTCGGAGAGTACGAACGGATTAAGGGCCGCGTGTATTATGAACTCGATCCCGAGTTGCCACAGAATCAGAACGTTGTCGATCTGAAGCTGGCACCGCGTAACAAAGCGGGCCGCGTGGAACTGTCGGCGGATGTGCTCATCCTGGCGCCGAAGGATTTGAACAAAGGGAACGGGGCGCTGCTGTACGATGTCAATAACCGGGGCAACCTGACTGCCTTGCGGATGTTAAACTTCGCTGCGGGGGGGAACGATCCGCAAACGCAGAAACAGGCGGGTGACGGTTTTCTGATGAGAGAGGGCTTCACTTACGTTTCGAGCGGCTGGGACGGAGAACTGCTGCCGGGAAGCAGTCGTCTGAGGCTCTTTCCCCCGGTGATCCAGCAGCCGATTACTGGTAAGGTGCGTTGTGAAATCGTGCCGGGCAAGGATACCACGCGAACTGTGGTCAACTGGGCGAACCATGGTTCCTATCGTCCGACGGCCAAGGGGCTCCAGGAAGCGACGTTGACGCATCGTCTGCTGGCCGGTCATCCGCGGGTGCCGATTCCCCGTTCGGAGTGGAAGCTGCATGTCACGGAGGTCGACAGCGATTCGCCCGCGCAACTGCCGAAAGTGGAACTCGAGTATCCCGCCGGGCTGAAGAAGCTGCAGATCTACGAACTGATTTACGAAGCGCAGGATCCCGTCGTGATGGGTACCGGCTTCACTGCGGCACGCGATCTGGTTTCGGCTTTGAAACAGGGGACGGGCGAGGGGAATCCGTTACTGGTCGAAGGCAAGCCTGTGATCGAGCGGGCGCACTCCTTTGGTGTTTCGCAAAGCGGTCGTTTTTTACGCGAGATGATGTACTGGGGCTTCAATGAAGACGAAGCGGGGCAGAGGGTCTTTGAGGGGATCATTCCCCACGTCTCCGGATCCGGCATGGGATCGTTCAACCATCGTTTTGCCCAGCCCACCCGGCATGCGGGACAGCACGATCATCACGATTATCCGCCGGACCGTTTTCCGTTTGCTTATGCTGCCCAGAAAGATCCGCTGTCAGGTCTGACTGAGGGAATTCTAACCCGGGCCGAGGCCAGTGGTACTGCGCCCCTGGTGATGCATACGCAGTCTTCTTCGGAGTACTGGAACCGCAGCGGATCACTTTCGCATACCGATCCTCTGGGGACTACTGATGTCGCGCTGCCTGAGAATGTGCGGATCTATATCATCGGAGGGACGCAACATGGTCCGAGTCGATTCACGACTGATAAGGGGGATGGTCAGACGGCTCCCAATCCCGCCGATTACAAACCGTTCCTGCGCGCCTTGCTGCTCTCACTCGACAACTGGGCGAAAGAGGGAACCGCACCGCCGGCCAGCGTCTATCCGAAGATCAGTGAAGGGACGCTGGTGAGCTGGACTCAGAACGCCACCGGGTTTCCACAGATTCCCGACATTCGCTATCCGGGTGTCATTCAGCAACCTGCTTACCTGGATTTTGGTCCCCGCTGGCAGAAGCAGCGTATCATGGATCTCCAGCCCCCTTTGCCGCGAGGCGATTATCGAGTACTCGTTCCCCGATCCGGACCGGATGGGAATGAGCTGGGATGTCTGTCGGCTCCCGAAGTCGCGGTGCCGGTGGCCACTTATGCCAGCTGGCGATTACGTAGCGAGAACGGTCCTGCCGCCAACCAGCTTTACAGTCTGTCGGGTTCGTATATTCCCTTTCCACTGACGAAGGCAGAACGCGAACAACGGGGCGATCCCCGGGCGTCGATCGAAGAACGCTATGGCACCCTGGAAGCGTATCTCGAACAGCTGGCCGCACAATGCGAGGCTTATGAGAAAGCCGGCTATCTGCTGGAGGCAGACCGGGAGCGGATTCTGCAAACTCAGCGTGAGCGGGTGGCACCATTGTTTGCGAAAATCAAAGCGAAAGCAGAACCGTCCGAACAGGGCAAGTGAGGTCCGTCATGACATTGATTAAACCTGTCTGTACTTTCTGCAGACAGGTGTAATGCTGCGCCGAGGGGAGTTTTATCTACTTCCCTGATGAACGCTGATGAACGCTGATGATGAGTGGGGTGTGTCTGTAAGTTCTTTAAATTAAATGGGATATGGGGATTGGATCTGTGGATATGACGTTTCAGATCTGCGTTCTTTGTCAGAAATCTATAGATTCTTTTCAAAAGGCGACCTGAAAAAAAGATTGAGTGTACGATTACATATAGAACCGAAACATCGCGAGTTGGCTTGCCTCGAATGATGGTTGACATAATTCATGGAACAGAAAAAACAGGAACTGCAGTTCACGACATTGCTGACGGCGCATCGTCGTCAGTTGTATGCGTTTATCTACTCGCTGCTGACCGATCATACGGATGCGGAAGATGTCTACCAGCGCTGCAGCATGATCCTGTGGGACAAGTTCGATCAATTTGACGCGGAATGCGAATTTCTGCCCTGGGCCATGGGCATCGCCTTTTATGAAGTGAAAAACTTCCTGCGTGTCTCGTCCCGTGATCGGCACCATTTCTCCGAACAGTTGCTCAACCAGCTCTTTGAGCGGATGCAAGGCAGCAGTGCTCCCAATGTGCAACTCTCATCGCTGGAGAAGTGTTTGAAGTCTCTGCGTCAGAAGGATCTGTGGCTGGTGCAGCAGGTTTACTGGGAACGACGAAAATGTGCGTCGGTGGCGGAAGAGATGGGAATGAAAATCAACGCCCTCTATGACCGGGTGGGCCGCATTCGCGGTCAGTTGAGAGACTGTGTGCAGAGACGTGTATCGGAGGTGGAACATGCCTGAAAAAGATCAACGGGACGACGCGGAATTTCGGCGGCTGTTACACCGGCTCGCCGATGGTTCGCTCGATCAGACGGAAACAGAACAGCTGGAGTCGTTGCTGCTGGATCAGCCGGAACGGCAGACACAGTACCTGGAACTGGTGTGTCTCGATGCTTCCCTGATGGAGTTGGGCGAAATCAGCAGAAGTGTTCCCGACTATCACATCAGTCATCCGCAAGAGAAGAAATCGGTCCCCTGGGGCGTTTGGATGCTGACGGTCTGTGCTGTGGCCTGCCTGATTGTGGCGGCAGTCCTCTTTGTTTCCACGGACAATCAGCGGCAGCAGGTAGTACAACAGAAAGACCCGGCAGTAGAGGAAGAAACAAATCAGACCGCGAATAACCAGCCGCCGCAGGAACCGTTTTCCCAGGCGACATTGATCGCAGGACATCGGGCCGTCTTTCGGGGAACGCGCTCTCCGACTCTGACGGGCAGTCGCCTGCGGTTCGCTGAGAACTATATGCTGCAGGACGGCATGGTCAAAATCCGCTTTGCCTCGGGAGCGGAAGTGATTCTCCAGGCCCCCGCACTGTTCCAGGTGGCACACGAAGAGGAACTGGTGGTGAACCTCGGCAAGTGCTCGGTCTATGCACCCGACGGAGCAGAAGGTTTTAAAGTCAGCACGCCGACCAGCAATGTGGTTGACCTGGGGACGCGTTTTTCCGTGACGGTTGCGGAAGACGGTGCCTCGAATGTGGCCGTCGTGGATGGGGAGGCGGAAGTCTCCTCGCTGAGCGATCCCCGCAAAAAGCGTCTGCTCAAAGGCGAGACCGCTTATGTGGGTACCGACCTGAATTTAATGGACGGCGACCGCGAGCAGTCGACTCAAGATTATATCGACGCCATTCCCGACCACCTGATTGCGTATGAGTCGATTCCGGACGAACAGGGGCGAGCGAAGTCGCTGGCGTCTGTCTCCGTGCAGCGGGCGGGAGTGCAGCGGATTTATCAGGCTGACGATTTCCTTCTGCCGGTCGTGAATCATTACCGGCCCGGCTCCCATGCGTTCGGGGTCGTTCCCGCCGACGCGCCCGCTGAGGAATATAACCGCTTCGGCCCGATGAATCTGTTGTTTGCTTCGGGTTTCATCAACCCGGGCGGAGAGAAAGCAGTGCACCAGGGCGAATTTCAACTGGGACGTAACGGCACCCCCGGTATGAACCTGGTTTTCGAACAACCGGTGGTGAATGGACCGGGGCCCGACCTGATTATTTTCGATGCCCAGTCGATCGCGCACTCACTGGAGGGGGACGTGTTCCATTTGTACCCGCAGACCGATCACCCGGCTGCCCGGCCGATGACGGTGCGAAAATATGATATCGACGGTCATTCCGAGCAGGCACAGATCATGACCGGCTGCCGTTTGACCCAGTTGAGTCCCGATTTCGCCGACGATGGAACGCCGCTGCCGATCGTGGCACGTTCACAACTGGTGCATCAGGTTCCTTCGCGGCTGTTTGCCGTCGGGATTGATTTGGATGACATGCAGATTCCGCCGGGCGGATCGATTACCGGACTGTTCCTGCAGGATGCCCAGGACGATGCCGACCGGATTGACCCGGTGGTCATTGTTGGACTTCCGCCTGTTAAATAATGCTTTCACTGGAATATTATGCTTCATCGATTCACAACAACTGTATGCTGGCTTTTCATGACTCTGCTGACGGTGTCTGTGGCGAACGCCGCTGATGTCTCGCCGGAAATGATGAAGTTCTTCGAGAACGAAGTCCGTCCGCTGCTGGCGGAACATTGCTGGTCTTGCCATGGAGAGAAGGAGCTGAAGGGGGACCTGCGACTCGACACACGCGGCCACATCCTGCTGGGGGGCGAGTCGGGCACTTCTATGGTTCCCGGGAAGCCTGAGAAAAGTCTGCTGATTGAGGCGGTGCGTTATGAATCGTACGAGATGCCTCCCGCGGGGAAACTACCTGAGAAGCAGATCAAGATTCTCGAAAAATGGGTGGCGCTGGGTGCGCCCTGGCCCGGGGCCTACGATACGGTTCCGCTACGCAAAGAGCAGGGGCCCCGGTTTACCGCTGAAGACCGTGACTGGTGGGCGATTCAGCCTCTGCAGGCTGTGACAGTCCCTGACGCGACCGGCGATGGGAGCAAAAACGAAATCGACCGCTTTATCCTCGCCCGTTTAAAACAGCAGGGGTTGACGCCGGCACCGGAGGCTGACCGGGAGTCTTTAATCAGGCGAGTCTATTTCGATCTGCACGGCCTGCCTCCCACGCCACAGGAAGTTGAGGAGTTTGTGCAGGACCAGCGGCCTGATGCCTACGAGCGGCTGGTCGATCGTCTGCTGGCCAGTCCCCGTTACGGCGAACGCTGGGCCCGGCACTGGCTCGATGTGGTCCGCTACGCGGATTCCGATGGCTACCGGGCCGACGGTTATCGTTCGAACGCCTGGCGCTATCGCGATTATGTGATCCGGTCGCTGAATGAGGATAAGCCTTACAGTCAGTTCGTGCAGGAACAGCTGGCGGGAGACGAGCTTTTTCCTGGTGACGTCGACGCCCAGATCGCCACGGGCTTTCTGACGCATGGGATTTATGAGTGGAACAGCCGTGATGTCGCCGGTCAGTGGGATATCATGTTGAACGAATTGACGGACACGGTCGGCGATGTCTTCCTCGGCGTGGGGATGCAATGTGCCCGCTGTCACGATCACAAGTTTGATCCTGTACTGCAGAAGGACTATTTCCAGTTACGCGCCTTCTTCGAACCGATTCTGATTGAGACCGCCCAGAAAGTGGGCACGCCGGAACAACTGGAACAATACCGCAGTGAATTGAGTGCCTGGGAGCAGGCGACCAAAGCGATTCGCGAGGAGCTCGCGGAACTGGAAGAACCGTATCGGGAGAAAGCCCGGGCCGTCATCATCTCCTTTCCGCCTGATATCCAGGCGATGATTCACAAACCGGAAGAGAAACGATCTCCGCGGGAACAGCAGCTGGTCGAGCTGGCATGGCGACAGGTAGAGCACAACTACCGGAATCTCGACAAACAGCTCAAGGGCGAAACGAAAGAAAAGATTCTGGCATTGAGGCGTAAGCTGGCGAAGTTCGATCAACTGAAGCCGGAACCGTTGCCGCTGGCACAGCAGGTCCGGGATGTCGGGGCGCAGGCACCTCTGACCAGGATCCCCAAGAAACGGACCGAATGCGAGCCCGGTTTCCTGGCGATTCTGGAGACACCGACGGACGGATATTATGGTTCGCCACAACAGGGGACCACCAGTCGCAGGACCGCGCTGGCCCGCTGGCTCACGCAGGACAGTAATCCGCTGTCGACGCGGGTGATCGTCAATCGCATCTGGCAATATCACTTTGGCAAAGGGCTGGCGCCGCACAGCAGCGATCTTGGTCGACTGGGGGGGCCGCCTTCGCATCCCGAATTGCTGGACTGGCTGACGCAGCGGTTTTTGAATGGAGGCTGGCGGTTCAAGAGTCTGCATCGTCTGATCGTCACTTCAGCCACCTATCGACAATCGACTCAGCATCCTCAGGAAGCTTCGATGTTCGCCCTCGATCCTGCCAACAAATATTACTGGAGCGCTGAGACACGCCGCCTGGATGCAGAACAGATTCGCGATTCGATCCTGGCGGTGACCGGCCAGCTGGATCTCAAGGCCGGCGGACCCGGTGTGACCCCCAGCGTTCCCCGGCGGTCTATCTATTTGCGGATGATGCGCAACAGCCGAGATCCGTTGTTGCAGGTGTTCGACATGCCCCGGTTCTTCACCAGCGTGTCAGCCCGCGATACGACGACCTCTCCCGTGCAGTCACTGCAGCTGTTCAACAGCCAGCAGATGCTGCGATTCGCCGATCAGCTTGCGCAACGAGCCGAGCAGGAAGCGGCTGCTGTTCCCTCAGCCGATCAGGAAGAGTTGGCTCTGAGGCGCGCGTGGCAAATCGCCTTCGGGAGACCGGTGACCTCGGGTGAACTGTCACAGGCCAGGGAGTTTCTCGATCGTGAAACCAGACTGCTGTCGGAACAGAAACCGGCCGTCGATCTGCAGCAGTTCGAAACCGCGACGATGCCTTACCGCAACGGGCAGTCGGTGGTGTTTCACGCCGATAAACCCTCTTCGTTCTACGTCGCCGATAACCGGCGGCTGACGCCGAATGATTTTACCATTGAAGCCTACTTTCAGATTAAGTCGATCTATGACTCCGGAGCGGTGCGGACGATCGTTTCGAAGTGGAGCGGCAAGGTATCTGAACCGGGCTGGCTGTTTGGCGTGACGGGCCGCGGTTCACGCCGCAAGCCGCAAACGCTGGTCTTTCGGACTTATGGTAAGAAGCGGAACGGAAAGATGGGCGACGAGATTGTCTTTTCGGATCAGCATATTGAATTCAATACGCCCTACTATGCAGCGGTCAGTTTTCACGTGACGGGCGAACGGGCCGGCTCAATCGACTTCTTCCTGAAGGACCTCTCGAACGACGATGAGCAGCTGGGGAAGATTACGAAACAGCACCAGACTGTCGAGGTGCACGACAATCGTCTGGCGCTGGCCATCGGTCGCATGGTCCAGAATAAAAACAGCCTGTTTGACGGGTTGATTGACGAGGTTCGCCTGTCATCGGCGGCGCTGGATGTTCCGTCCCTGCTGTATACGCAGGAATCCATTACTGAGCAGACGCTGGGGTACTGGAGGTTCGATCCCGTGCCGGGCATGTTTGAGGACAGTTCGTCCCATCAGTATGACATCACGCGCGATGACCGGCCGACAGCAGCCAGTGATCCCCGTCGTGCGGCGTTCGCTGATCTGTGTCACATTCTGTTGAACTCCAATGAATTTTTATACGTTGATTGAGGCGCTCCATGTTCTCGACACCACATATTGAAACACCCCGCACCCGACGCGAGTTTCTGGAACGCAGCGGACTTGGCTTTGGTTCCGTTGCCCTTACCAGTCTGCTGGCGCAGGCTGAGAGCTCTTCTGCTGCCGGGGGATCGGCTCCTGTTACAGGGCCTGTTCCTCACCACAAGCCGATGGCAAAGAATATCATCTTTCTGTTCATGGAAGGGGGGCCGAGCCACATCGATCTGTTCGATCCCAAGCCGCTGTTGAACAAGCTGGCAGGACAGACTCTGCCCGACAGCTTCGGTGAGATTCTGACCGCCGCCGGGGAATCCCGGTCTCCCTTGCTGATCTCGAAGCGGAAGTGGAAACAGCATGGCGAAGCGGGAACCTGGGTCTCGGACTGGCTGCCCGAAATTGCGACCTGTGTCGATGACATTGCCGTGATTCGCTCCTGCTGGGCGGATGGGCTGAATCATTCATCCAGTGTCTGCCAGATGAATACCTGCTCGCTGATCGGCGGTCGTCCTTCGCTGGGGAGCTGGGTGACGTACGGGCTCGGTTCGGAAAACAGGAACCTCCCCTCGTTCGTGGTCATGCAGGATAACCGTTCTTCCGTGGTGAATGGTCCGCGGAACTGGGGAACCGGATTTATGCCCGCGGTGTACCAGGGAATTCGCTTACAGGAAGGCAAGCAGCCGATTCCGAATCTGAATAATCCGGAAGGAGTGACAGAGGCCCGGCAGCGCGAAAAACTGTCATTTTTGAAATCGTTGAATCAGGGCTATGCCCGTCAGCACGCCCGGCAGACGGAGCTCGACGCACGCATCGCCAGTTACGAACTCGCGTTTCGGATGCAGTCCGAAGCTCCCGAGGCGGTCGACCTGGGCCAGGAGACCGCAGCCACCCGCAAGTTGTACGGGATGGATCAGCAGGAAACATCGTCCTTCGGTCGACTCTGTCTGATGTCACGCCGACTGGTGGAGCGGGGCGTCCGTTTCGTGCAGTTGTATCATGGGGCCGGCAGTAAGTGGGACGCGCATTCCGGGATCGAAAAGAATCATACCCAGCACTGCAAGGCGATGGATCTGCCTGTCGCCGGACTGATCCGGGATTTGAAGCAACGGGGCCTGCTGGATGAGACACTCGTGGTGTGGGGAGGCGAATTCGGCCGGACCCCCATGTCAGAAAAGGGGGACGGACGCGATCACAACCCGACCGGATTCACCATGTGGATGGCCGGCGGCGGGGTCAAAGGGGGGCAAACTATCGGGGCCACCGATGAACTGGGGCTGCGGGCGATTGAAGATCGGATGCACGTTCACGATCTGCACGCCACGATTCTGCACCTGCTGGGCCTGGATCGAATGAAACTCACGTACGAATACAACGGCCGCCCCGAACGTCCCACGGTCAACGAAGGGGAGTTCCAGACGAAGCTGGTCACTGGTTGAACGAGTTTGATTCACGTGTCCGTCTACAGTCTTCAATGTTCGATATCTCAGTCAAAGGAAGAAATGAAAAGTTGACCTGATCTACCGGGGAAAATATACTGGTTTCCACCGCTCAACCGTGGCTTAACCAGCAGAGGCGTCTTGTGAACGAAGAACAGACACAGCATGTATTTCAGCGTGTTCGCGCTGGTGACCAGGATGCGGCTCAGGAAATCTTTGACCGTTATTTTCAGCGTCTGATAGGCCTGGCGCATTCCCGGTTGTCGGAGAAGCTGGGGCGAAAAGTGGATGCCGACGATATCGTGCAGTCAGCCCTGCGGTCGTTTTTTGTCCGGTCCCAGGAAGGTCAGTATGCGATTGAACGTTCGGGTGACTTATGGAAGCTGCTGGCGGCGATCACCCGTAACAAGCTGTTGAAGCAAGCCGAGCATTTTCAGCAGCAGAAACGCAGCCTGGATCGGGACGATGTCTTGCAGTCCTCGGCCGAGAACCAGGCGGCGCTGTTTGCGAGCGAGCCGACGGAAGCGGAAGCGGTGGCGCTGTCGGATGAAGTCGATTTTCTCATTCGGGACTTCGATCCACTGCAGCAGCAGATGCTGGAACTGCGACTGCAGGGCCAGACGATTCCAGAAATTGCTGAAACGGTAGAGCGTTCCGAACGCACTGTCCGCCGTTTTCTGGGTGAATTTCGCGATCAACTGGAAGCACGCCTGCGCAGCCTGCAGGGTGATTGAAAAAAAACGGCTCCGTCAGAACCCTGATTCCAACGGAGCCTGTCCCGGGCAGACACCCTATTTGCCCGGGAGATGTTTTTCAAAATAATAGCGGGCAGGTTCTTTGTTAATCACTTTCAGGGCGGTGAAGGACTGCAGTACTTCGCGATTTTCTTTGGTTAATTTCAGGTCTTCAGGCAGTCCCAGTACTTCCAGGGGCATGCCTTTTAATGGTGTCAGGTCCTGCACACTGGTTTTTTCCAGGAACAGCATCTGTAAAGGCATACCTTTTAGAGGAGTCAGGTCTTTGATCTGTCGGCAGTAGCCCAGTTTCAGGTATTCCAGAGGTTTTCCTTTCAACGCAGAGAGATCAGTCAGTTCGTCGGATGATAAATCCAGTGCTTTCAGGGGTAAGTTCTTTAAAGGGCTGATATCGCTGACGGGCGCGCCGATATATAATTCTTCCAGCGGCATGGCGGCAAGTGGCGTCAGGTCGCGTACATCGGTTTGATAAAGTCTCAGATGTTTGAGTTTCATGTCCTGCAGAGGGGACAGGTCTTGCAGATTGGAGCAATGATTGAGATCGAGTTTTTCCAGAGGCATCCCCTGCAAGGGAGTGAGGTCAGACACTTCAGATCCATTCAGGCGGAATTCTTTCAGGGAAAGGTCCTGTAATGGAGTCAGGTCGCTGATCTGACTATTAAGACGTAGTATTTCCAGTGGCATGGATTTGAGGGGTGTCAGGTCGGTTACATCTGTAGACATGAAATCCAGTTCTACCAGTGATGCTCCCTGTAGAGGACTCAAGTCTGAAACATCGGTATGTGACAGAAGTAAAGTGGTCAGAGGCAGACCTTTTAAGGGGCTCAGGTCTGAGATGGATGTAGAGCGAAACTGTAAACTGATCAAAGTCTTGATTTGAGAAAGAGGAGACAGGTCTGTGACCTGACTGCCATTCAAATTCAGACGCTCGAGCGGCAGTTTCCGGAGGGAGGAGAGATCGCCGACATTGGTGTTCGACAATTCGAGGTTCTTCAATTTCAGGTTTTGCAGCGGTCCGATCTCTGTCAGTTGTGGATGATTTACGACCGTTAAGTGGGTCAAATGATTCATTGCTGCCAGCGGGGAAAGGTCTTTGAATTGACTGAGCCTGCGGTTGGTACCTGAGATACTCAGTGTCTTTAGAGTTTGAATTGCCTGTAATGGTGAGATATTCTGCAGATGATCCGATTCGATATTGACTAGATTGACGTATTGATTCGGACGGCCTCCAAAGTAGCTTGCATAGACATTTTTACCAATGTGGGCTTCGAAGCCGGGATTGAGTTCCTCCAGTTTTTTGATGACTGCCTGAAATTGTTCCACAGCCGGGAGTTTTTGAGTCTCTACGAGCCATGCCTGTGAAACGCCGGCGGAGGGAATCTGTCCCGGTTCGATTTTCTGATTGGTGATACGTTCGATGGTGACTACGGTTTTTTGATTTCGAGAGAGTTTAACCACTTGGGGATTTACCTCGAGTCCGTCCAGGTTCTTACCCTGCAGGACAATTTCATACTGTCCACTGTAAATCGTTGTGGAATCCGTCCCCTGGCTGACTTTGAGTGTTTCCACGGTATTCTCTCCCTGTTTGACCAGGACGGAGATATCGGGGACTTCACTACGGACAACCAGTGTTCCTTTATCCGTTGCCAGCGTGAGGATAATTCCCATACAGAACAGGGCTGCGACTCCCGCGGCACCGAGCAGACTGCGTTTACGGTTGCGACCTCGGTTACCGATTTCGCTGGGATTGGCTTTAGTGCGGTCGATGGTCTCTGAACGGGTGAGTCGCTGCTGGATTTCAAAGAGTCGTTCAGCCACCTGCTGCATGGAGGCAGGGCGGACTGCGGGGGATTTCTCCAGCATCTGCAGGCAGAGCGTTTCGAGCTCTGCATCGATGTCTGCCTGGAGGGTCGAAGGGCGCGGCGGTTCGTCGCGCATGACTGAAGCGGTAATCTGACCCAGTGTGCCTGTGAATGGAAGTTTTCCCGTCAAGGCTTCAAACAGAATCACTCCCAGGCTGTAAATATCACTGGCCGGACCGGGCGTTTCGGTATGGCCTTCCATCTGTTCGGGCGACATGTAGGCAGGCGAACCGACCAGATCTCCTGCCTGGGTGAGCCGTGGGGACTGTCCTTCCACTACACGGTGCGCCAGCCCGAAGTCCATGACGATCGGTTCGCCATGTGAGTCGATCATGATGTTGGCGGGTTTGAGGTCGCGATGAATGATCTGCTGGTCGTGGGCGACCTGGATGGTGCGGGCAACTTTCGTCAGCAGTGTCAGATTGTCGAGCAGTGAGTTGTGTGAATCGGCGGCCCAGACTTCCTGCAGGTTCTGACCTTCGATATAGGCCATCGTCAAGTATAGTTGGCTATCGATTTGACCCGAATCATAGATGGGACAGATATGGGGATGGCGGAGCGTGGCGGCGGTGCGGGCTTCGTTGAGGAAACGCTCTTTGAGCAGCGGCGCACTCTGATCCAGGCGGGGGAGTTTCAGAGCGACCTCGCGGTCAAGCTGGGAATCCCGGGCACGATAGACTTCGCCCATACCTCCTTTACCGATCAGGGAGAGTAACTGATAGCGACCAAAGTGAGCGGGCAGTTCCGGGAACAGTTGGGGGGAAGTGCCTGTGAGTGAGGTTTTCTCGGTCGCTTCCCGGCTGTCGAGTGCCAGTTCCCGCTGGACGGCTTCCAGTTCGCGGCGCAGAACGGCGCTGTCGCCATATCGGTCGATGTATTCCTGCATTGCGGGCTGATCACCCCAGCGGTGACGGATGCGGTATTCTTCCGCGATCAGGCTGGCGCAGTGATCTGTATCGGAGAAGAGATCAGGCCAGCGGTCGGCGTAGAAGTCCAGTGTAAATATGCCTGAGGTCTGATCCGTCACGGTGACCGAAGCCGGTGTAGTGGCTTCTACGTCCGGGGACTGTTGAGCGGCGGATAGACGAGCCTGATATTCCAGGTCGACTACGATTAACTCAGAGAGGACTTCGCGTTGCTCAGGCTCTGATAATTCCAGGTCCTTCACAAACTGGTCGAGTTGAGGCTGGACGCCACTTTGCCAGAGCTGTTCATACTGATCGAGAATCTGATTCAGGGAGTTCATGATACCTACCTCGGGAAAATACGCGGAAGTCTGCCGTGGCGTGCAGGGAGTCTGGCACTGTTACCACTGACGGTCTCTCACGAGGTGATTCGAATTGGGCTGGCAGATGGACAGGGAAAATTGAGAAATTAAAAAAATGATTCGAGGTCGGAATCGGGCGCGAATTTATTCCATTTAAGTAGTACCTTACCGTTCGGAAGGATGCGGATTCAAGAAAGATCAGCTGGCTGCATAGAAATAGCGGAAAGAAGATCGAGGCTATAAGTGACTTTCTGTCAGTAACTTAGGGGGGGCTGTTGAGGCGAAATATAGGGTGAATCTGATAAAAACACGATTTTTCTGTGCTCTGGATGTCCATGATGTCGCGGTATTTCTGATTTCCTGTCGAGCCCGGCAACGAGCCAGTCAACAACACTCAATAACAAAAAAACAATTCAAGGAGCCAAGCCATGAACCAGAACCTCAACCCGTCAGCCGTCATTGAAGAAGTCTCACCAGAAGAAGCCGCGAACGTTTTCGGGGGCAACCAGGTACGCTACCGGGTCATTGTTTCAAAACTGGTTGGAAATAAAGTTCGGAGAGTTAAACGGATCGTGACCCGAAAGGCACTGACTCGATTGATTCGATTGAAAAATGGCCATTACACCGTGAAATACAAAGAGGTAATCAAACGTAAGAAACCCACCTATTCCCACGGGAACAGCGGGTATCGCCCCGCCAACAACTTTTTCTAATTCAGAAAAATAAAATCATTCTCCCGGCCCGCTGTTTTCGGACAGCGGGCTTTTTTTATGGATTACGACGACCGTGCTAATTGCCAGGTACGCAGCATACGAGATTCATTTCTGAAAAAAAACAATTTTTTGTCCCGTGTGTGTCCATGGTGTCGCGGAAATTCTGATTTCCTGTCGAGCCCGGCAACAAGCCATTCAACATCAAACAAAACAACAAACCTAAACAAGGAGCCAAGCCATGAACCAGAAGCAGAACCTGAATCAGTCAGCCGTCATCGAAGAAATCTCACCTGAAGAAGCCGTCGGTGTTATGGGGGGAAGGATTTTTACACGTAAAGTGACAGCGAGACGGTTGAAGCGGATTATGGCTAAGAAAAATGTCGTCCGCATGATCCGTCTGAAAAACGGCCATTATACCGTGAAATACAAAGAAGAGATTCGACGCCCTAAGACAACCGTTTCCCAGACCAACTTCCGGCCCGCTCGAAACTGGAGTTTCAGCTAATCCATAGACAGCCCCGTTGATTCACCCACGACGGGGCTGTGCTTTTTCTTAATCACACCCACTCATTTCTTTTATGGAGCCACCCTGAATGGCTGCACTCATCCACTCATCAACTGATGATTCTTCTTCCCTGGACGAATCAGAACGGATCGAAGAGGAACAATCGCCTCTCTCGGAGACACTGGAAGCGATGCCGATCTGGATTTCACGCGGGGTGCTCTATTTGTGCATCCTGTTTGTGATCGTCAGTCTGCTGTTCGCTTGCCTGGGACGCGTCGATGAAGTCGCCAAGGCACCCGCGGTGATTACGCCGCAGGGAAGACTGAAGCCGGTGCAGACCGATCTGGAAGGGATCGTCACCGAACTGCTGGTGAAGGAGGGTGAGCAGGTTTCTGCAAATCAGCCACTGGCACGCATCGATTCTGCCGATGTGGTTAAGATCCTCTCTGAAGTCCGCACCGCAGAGCGTTCGCTGGCAGCGGTCGAGCGGGAGCTTAAGGAGGCGATTCCGCTGAAGCAACGTCAGACAGAGAGCCAGACGGCGATCCAGCAGCAGAAAATCGCCAGCCAGGAACAGAGACAGCAGGCCCTGCAACTGCAGATCGCCAGCGAGAACCGGGCCCTGGAACTGTTGCGGGAACAGCATGTCATCCAGCAGAAACAGCAGCAGGAAAAGCTGAGCCGACTGAAGCTGGATCGCAAGTTTGCCAAAGCTCAGGCAGACCGACAGGAAGAGCAGCTGGCGAGTGTAGTACAGCTGGTGAAGCGAAGTGCCGCCAGCCGTTCTGATCTGCGTGTCGCTCAGGAGAAATACGATACCGCTAGTGCAGCTCTGGCCAAAGTCGAATCACAAATCAATGAAGCCGAAAATGAAAGCCGTCTACAGGAAGTCACACTGCAGACCCGCATCAACGAGCGGGAGAAAGCGATCGCGGCCATCAAAGTCCTCATGGCTGAGAATGCCGTCGCAACCCGGCAGGCAGAACTGGAAATCCGCCGACTGACGGGCGAACTGGAAACGCAAAAACTGACAACGCAACACAAGCATGATTCTCTACAGATTCAGTTAGCACAGTCGCAGAAGCGGGCGCGATTGAATCTGAGTGGCATGAGTCACGAACTGATGCAGCGGTTGACCAGCGGCGAGTTCGAGGAGACCGATGAGCACCTGGTGCTGGCACCGATTGCCGGCATCGTCGGCCAGATTCACGTCACCGATGGAGAGACCGCCCGACGCGGCGCGACGCTAATCACACTGATCCCGGAAGGAGCAACACTGGTCGCGGAAGTCAAGATTCCGAATCGGGAAGTTGGCAAGGTACGCGAATCGATGCAGGCACGTTTGAAATTTGATGCCTTTCCCTACGCCCGGCACGGCGCGATTACTGGTGAATTGAATCAACTGGTCAAAGTCGCTGAAGCATCCCGCAGTCAGGGCGGCAGCAGTGGGGCGTCATCGGGGGCAGGGAATAGCACCTATTATCGCGGTTATTGCACGCTGGATCAGAATTACTTTCGTGTGGACGGCGTTCAGAAACCATTGTTGCCAGGCATGACCGCACAGGCGGAAATCGTCACAGGGCGCAAACGGATTATCGAAGTGTTACTGCAACCTCTGCTGGCATTTCAGCAGGGAAAGAAAGCGGAGGAATAGGCAGATGTGCAGAACGACCCTGGAACAGAAACAGGATAACGAACTGGAATTATTAAAGCAGAAAGCAGAAGCCATGATCAGAACAACCGCATCAGAACCAGCGCAGGCCACACCCCGCAAAAAACGCTGGTTGCGTCGTTTTCCGCATGTCAGACAACTGGACGAGACCGATTGTGGTGCCGCCTGTCTGTCGATGGTATCAAGGTACTACGGCGTGCGGCTCAGTATTGGCGAACTGCGTGATCTGGCCTGTGTCGGACAGGACGGCGCCAGCCTGAATTCACTCTCGCGGGCAGCCGAGCAACTGGGATTTTCTACGCGGCTGCTACGCACCGGCCTGGAAGGGTTAATGAGCCTGGATCTGCCTGTGATCGCCCACTGGCAGGGAACTCACTTCGTGGTCGTGTATCAATTGATGCGAAAGACAGTGCTGGTGGCAGACCCGGCACGGGGTTTGATCAAAATGACCCATGAAGAATTCGTCGCGGGCTGGACCGGTTATCTGCTCAGCCTGCAACCGACGCTGGATCTGCAGAAGAACAAGCCGGCCCAGTCAACCATCTATCGCTTTCTGCCTTACTTGCAGCCACATCGCGGCTTACTGCTGGAAATCTTTCTGGCATCGATCATGCTGGAACTCTTCGCCCTGATTTCTCCTGTGTTTACGCAGGTCGTCGTAGACCGGGTGTTGCTGCATCAGAATGTCAACATGCTGAATCTGATGCTGGTGGGGATGCTGATTGTCGGCGTGTTCCAGATGGTCATCACGCTGTTGCGGGATTACTTTTCAGCGCACCTGGCACAGAAACTGACGCTGAAATTCTCATCAGATCTGCTGCGACAGATGATGCGACTGCCACTCCGCTTTTTCCATACCCGGCGGATTGGTGATGTGATGCAGCGGTTTGAGGACAATGAAGAAATTCAGGATGTGCTGACAGGAAAGTTCATTTCCACTCTGCTGGATCTGATTACCGTAGTGCTGACTGTCGGGCTGATGTTGTATTACAGTCCGCCGTTAACGGTTGTGGCTCTGGCGGCGGTTCCCCTGTATGCCATTCTGACGCTCGCATTTACGCCGGCGATCAAGCGAATCAACCTGCAGGCGGTGGAACAGTCCGCAGCCACGAATTCGCAACTGATTGAGACAATGAAAAGTATCGGCACCGTCAAAAGCTGTGTTGCGGAAGATGCCGCCCGCTGGCAGCAGGAAGAGCACCTGGTTAAGGAAGCAAATATCGAATTTCGTGAAACGAAAGTGGGCATGCTGCTGACCGGGTTTTCGTCTTCGATCAATATGCTGGCTCAACTGCTGCTGTTCTGGTACGGAGCGCACCTGGTAATTGATGGCAAACTGACGCTGGGACAACTGGTGGCATTCCAGGCACTGGTGACGATGGCCTTGTCGCCGATCATGAGCCTGATTGGCTTGTGGGATGAATTGCAGGAAGCCTGGCTTTCTCTACAGAGACTGGCAGACGTGCATGACTTTGTTCCCGAGCAGGTACCGGGAAAATCAGCGGTCCGGCTGCCGCGTCTGCAGGGGCGGATTGAATTTCAGGATGTCCACTTCAGCTATAATGCCGACACGGCTGACATTCTGGATGGTGTTAATCTGGAAATTGAGGCCGGTTCCACCGTCGCGATTGTCGGACGATCGGGGTCGGGTAAAACGACTTTATTGAACCTGCTGCAGCAGTTTTATCGGCCCAATAGCGGCAAGATCCTGATTGATGGCTTTGATCTCTCGGCTGTTGATCTGCGGAGTCTGCGCTCCCAACTGGGAGTAGTTCCTCAATCCCCTGACATTTTCTCAGGTACGATTCGCCAGAACATCGCGATCGCGCATCCCGAGGCCAGTTTGAATCAGGTGATGCAGGCTGCTGAAGCCGCCGGGGCGCATGAATTTATTTCCCGGTTTCCTCTCGGTTATGACACGATGATCGGCGAAACGGGAGTTCGGATCTCGGGCGGACAGAAACAGCGAATCGCGATTGCCCGGGCACTGCTCAGTGATCCATCAATCCTGGTTTTCGACGAAGCGACTTCTTCGCTGGATGCGGAGTCTGAACGCGTGGTGCAGCAGAACATGCAGGAAATTCTCAAGGACCGGACCGCAATTATAGTAGCCCATCGTTTGTCGACCGTGCGAAATGCTGACCGAATCCTGGTGATCGATGAGGGGCAGGTCGTAGAGCAGGGCACACATCAGGAACTACTTGAGGAGGAAGGCCTGTATCATCACCTGGTCAGCGAGCAGGCATGCCTGTAAAGGATGTCAGGAGCTGGCGGGGATCTCCGAGATCTGTTTGGTGGCGATGCCGACGGGGCGGTCGAGCGGGATACCGGCACAGGTCAATAACGTTGTCAGCAGGTCGCCTTGATTGCCTTTGACATCGGGTAGAAAGCGTCCGGTGTTAATCGCACCTCCGCCGCTTCCGGCGAGAATGAAAGGCAGGTTGGCCCGGGTGTGCCGATCGCCGTCTTCGAGTCCTGAGCCCCACATCATGATGCAGTTCTCGAGCAGGGTGCCATCTCCCTCTTTCAGGCTGTGCATCTTGTTGACCATGTAGGCAAACTGGTCGATGTTGAATTTGGTGATCGCGGCGACTTTGTCGACTTTTTTCTTCTCACCATTATGGTGAGTCTGCGAATGGTGCTGGTCTCTGAAACCGAGTTCGGGATACGAGACGCCATTCGGGGTCGAACCGATGTAGGTGCAGACGCGGGTCGTGTCGGTCTGGAAGGCCAGCACGTTGAGGTCGCACATCACCTGCATGTATTCGCTGCGTTTGTCTCCTTCGGGAATCTTGATCTCGATAGGAGGGGAGTCGGTTTTGTGACTGCGGCTCGGACGGACTCCCGCTTTCTCGAGGGCCGCTTCTTTCTGCCGCATTTCGATGGCGGCGATCCGGCGTTCTACCGAACGGACGCTGTCCAGGTATTGATCCAGTTTCTTCTGATCGGTCGAAGACAGCGTACGACGCAGATCGCGGGCGCCGCCAATTACCAGATCCAGCATGCTGCGATCTAAACTGCTCATCCCGTTGGTCGACAGTCCGTCCCCCTGTTCTTTCTTATTGAACAGACGGTTCAGCACATTGCGGGGATTGGTCTCGGCGGGGACCGCCTGGGTCGGCGAGCGAAAGCTGCAGTGCGAGTAGTAGGCTTCGTTCAACCCGGCCTGGTTTTCCTTCCAGGTTTGGGGCATCGTGGCCAGTTCCAGAGACGGGAGGGCAGTAAACGCACCCAGGGAATTCGCGGCGATCTGATCGGCGGAGATCGAGATGCTGATCTCGTCCCGCTTGTCCGGATCGGGTAATGCTGCGGTCAGCCAGGTCGAAAGTTCGAGTGCGTGGGGAGCCCCGCGATAGGGGCCGTTGGAAACGCCGGCGATGCCCTTCATCAGCAGACACTGGTCGATCACCGGTCGTAATGATTCCAGAGCAGGGGGCGGCGATTTCAGAAACGTCTGGGGATCCTTGGGCCAGAACTGATCCATAATCACGCCATGCGGCATGTACATGAATCCCAGGCGGACCGGCGGCTTGAACGCTTTTTTCTCGCTGGCTTCGGCCCAGCCCATGACATCCAGCAGAGGCAGCGCCAGGGCGGCTCCGAGGCCTTTCAGACAGGTACGACGATCGATTGCTTTATAATTGCTCATGGGAAAGCCTTTGGGTGGGTTGCAGAGGAAAACTTAAATTGTACGACGGGTTGCAAGTCCGTCATGCAAAGAGGGTGGTGTGTGGTCCGCCTGTCACTCAATTCGACGATGCGTGAAAGGGTAACTGGTGACGACCTCGGTGATCAGCGTCTGCATGCGATAATCGTCTTTCGCGATCTTCTGCATCAGTTCATCGATCACAATTTCGTCATACCCTTCCAGGCGTCGACATAATGCATAGGCTAACAGACGCTCGACCAGATTGCGAGAAAACTTTACGCTGTGGTCGGCGATAATGGCTTTGAGTTCTTTGGGATTGGAAAAATTCCTTCCGCCCGGAAGTTCGCCGGAGGCATCGATGGCCTGACCGTTTTCGTCTTTGTCGCGCCAGCGGCCGATGGCGTCAAAGTTCTCCAGACCGAACCCGATCGGATCGAGCAGACGATGGCAGTTGGCGCAGACCGCTTCGGATCGGTGCAGTTCGGTCCGTTCGCGAAGCGTCAGATTGGCGATCTGTTTTTTGTCCTGTTTCTCCAGCGAAGGGACATTGGGCGGGGCGGCGGGGACATGATCTCCGAGGACCTGTTCCAGGACCCAGACGCCTCTGTTGACGGGACTGGTGCGGTTCGGGAACGATGTCGCTGCGAGGACCCCGGGCATTCCCAGGATTCCACCACGATTGCCGTTGGTCAGTTTGACCTTCCGCATCTCGGAGCCGGTGACGGTTTTTTCCAGGCCGTAGATCGTGGCCAGGTTCCCGTTGAGGTACGTGTAATCGCTGTCGATGAAATTCGAAACGCTACGGTTCTCGCGGACGATGCTTTCGAAAAACAGGCGGGCTTCGTCGTACATCGCCGTCCGCATGTCGGCAGTCATCTGTGGGAATTTCTCAGGATCAAAGGTTCGCGTGTGTATCTCTCCCAGCTTGAGCCACTGCGCCCCAAAGCCATCAAACAGGGCCCGCGAGCGTGGATCCAGCAGCATCCGCGTGACCTGAGATTTCAAGACCGGCGGTTCATGCAGTTTTCCCTGTTCGGCCAGCGTCATCAGCTCCGCGTCAGGCATGGTGGCCCAGAGCAGATAAGACAGACGCGAGGCGAGCTGAAAATCATCGAGGGGCACGATTCCCTTTTTCGTCTCGACCTCTTTAGCCGGTGTGATAAACAAAAACTGGGGCGACACCAGAATCGCCTTGAGCATCAGTCGGCAGGAGGCCTGGTAGCTGAGTTTGTTCTGTTTTGCCAGATCAAACACATTCAGCAGGACATCGATTTCTGCAGTGGTGGGCGGGCGGCGATAGGCTTTTCGTGCCAGTGACTGCGCAACCTTGCGTACGGCTGCCTGCTCGTCTGACCCGGACTGGGGATTTTCTCCAAAGAGTTGTTTTTGTATTTCGGTAGGAGCTTCTCCTTCCGATGCTACCACCTGATTCAAGACGTTTTCGGAGATGGTCAGATACTGTTCGAGTTGAAGTGGTGATAGCGAATTGAGATAGCCTTCGCCACTGACTTCGTCCGGCAGACTGGCGACGATGTCTGAATCGACGTTCAACAGATCGTGGAGCGTGTTGCCATATTCCGTTTTCGTGAGCCGCCGAATCACAAACGGGCCTGGATCTTTAGGGCTGAGATATTTCACTTTCTGCAGCCATTCTGCAAACATCTGACGTTCTTTGTCAGACGGCTGGTCCAGTCCTTCGGGGGGCATGTCGTGTGCTTTCACGCGGGCTGCGGACTTTTTCCACTTCTCGCTGAAAGCGGCATGGCCGGGACTTTGCAGAGCCGGGTCAAAGCTGAGGCCGGCTTCGGTGGGGCGTCTGTTCTGATGACAGTCGATGCAATATTTTTTGATGAAGGGTTTAACCTGTTTATCGAAAAATTGTTTGGCGTCCGCTTTGTGTACAGCCAGCGTTTTATCCTCTTTGGACTCAGCATGACCGGTGTCCGGACTGACCCACAGGATGCCCAGCACCATCACAGTGATCGCGCTACGGACAAAATGTGCCTTAGTGATACTCATTCAAAAACTCCTCAGACAACATACTTTATACTCATGCATTGTAGTTGCTGTCTGGTACACTGTAAATAACGGGCCGAGCTGAGGTCGCTTCGGGAGAGCCTGGCAATGACAATTCACGAAAGATTCATTCTTAAAAAACGTGCGAGGCATATCAAAACATAATCGAGGGTGAGGCATGATGAATTCAGAACGTCACACTGAGGATGAACTGGCCTGGGTTATCTCACATCAGTCCGACTTGTCAGACATGGGATTTGAACTGGTAACTCCTGATCGGAATACGGGGCTTCTCAAGCAGCTTGCGCAGGAACTGTCGCCCGGGCATTTGATTTACGGGATCAGTGCCAATGTGCTGGGGGCTTTCAGCGGGACTGATGATATCTTGCTCAAGCTGGACTCTGAGGTTGAAGGAGCGAGGTATGCCCTGGTGCATCTGACCTGGGGAGGCTCGCAAACGCCACCCTGGCCCTCGACGCAATTGATTGCTGATCTCGATGAATGGCTGGCATCGGTCATGCCGTCTCCTAAACAAATGGCGGAAATCAACAAATTCAACGAAGCGCGGAGGCGGCGTGAACAGAGACGCCATCAACTCAGCCAGCTGGGATTTTATCTGTTTATGGTCTTGGTGATTATCACGCTATTCCTCGCGGTGATGACCCAGATTAAGCCTGAATGGTTGCCCGATGATCGGCCCCCAATGCTTTCTGGTTAATTATCAGCGATTGAGAGAGCAGTGGTTCTGCTTCCGCATACTTTTCCTGCATCACGTAAATCCGTCCCCGCTCATGTAAGGCGTTGATCGTTTCGGGATGCGTTTCTCCCAGGGACTTTTGGCGAATGGCGTGACACTGTTGCATGTGTTGTTCTGCCTGGGGATAAGCCTGCATCTGCAGATAGAGTTTCGCCATTTTGTCGTGCACGACCGACGTTCGGTAATGATCTTTCCCGTAGTTCTGAGTCATCACAGACAGGATCTGCTGATAAAGCGTTTCTGCCTGTTTAAATTTTCCCATCGCTTCGTAGAGGGACCCCAGGTTGATCATCGCAGAGACGGTTCCCTGGTGCTTTGGACCCAGTTGGGTACGGGCCAGGTTGAGGCTTTTCTTGAGCAGTGGTTCAGCCTTGGAATAGCGTTTTAAGGTTACGTAAAGCGATCCCAGGTTATTCAGTGAAGCCGCTGTTTCGGGATGAGCATTCCCGAAGACCTGGCGACGAATCTCCAGGCATTCTTCCGTGTAGGAAGTGGCTTTTTCCAGGTCCTGCAGTTCGTGGTAGGCGACTGCAGGAAAGGACATGACGGATGCGGTATCGGGATGATATTTTCCGTGGACCGCTTTTACCTGTTCCAGAGCCTGTAGCCCGAGTTGCACTGCCTGTTTGCGATCTCCGCTGGAATACAGTTTCATAGCTTTCGAGTATGTCTCTTGCGCTGACTTGATTTTCTGCATTTGCTCTGCGGTTAACTGGATCGGGCTGGCCTGGTCGCGGGAGATCCAGCCGTGCTGCTGGGATTTAGGGTCCTTGACCTCATACCATTTATCCGTCGTCGCAAACGCCCAGAGCCGGTTTCCCTGTTTGACTGTTCTTAAAACTTTCGCATCCTGGCTGCGATCGACTTTGATTTCTGCCTGGGGCGTGTTGACGATTAGCATCGGCCCTTCCGCAGACAGGGCAGGGCGAGTCAGCACAACACACAGCAGTCCGATCAAATAACCTGTATGAACCAGTCTGGTTGTTTTCGTGGATAACATGATAACCTCGCATTCTGAGAGTGTGTTTTCAGGAGACGAACTCGGTGAGATGACTCCGCAGCATCTCAATCAGGGGCGATAGTAGGTGATCGTGACCGACATGATGGGCGTGGGATCAGCCTGGAATTTCACTGTTTTGACTTTGTTATCCGTTTGTGCGCCCTGCACGATCAAACCTCCGCGGGTTTCCGGTTGTTTTTTTCCGGCCAGGCGAATCTGAGACTTCAAGGCTCCCAGATTTGCCGGTTGCTCTTCAGGCTGAACTCCTCGCAGCATGGCAACCAGGTCCTGTTCATCTTCATTTAAAATCGTGGGTTGGGGTTTGGCTTGCTGGAGTTCCTGAAAGACGGTCATCTGGATCTGGCCGGTGTGCCGTCCGTAGTCCATGGCACGTCTGGCCGATTCTGCTTCCGAAAGAACCTGAAACTGCTCAGCCGTGTTGTCATCTTCCATCTGATACCCCTTGACCACGGTCCGTGTGTGATCGGGGGAAAGAATCCATTTGTTGCAGTCAAGGTCCCGCTTGACCTGTCGGTACAGTGTGTTTTCGCCGTTGACTTTGAGCACGATCCCCAGACGCCCTTTGGCGGAGCTGTTACGAATCAGTGCCATTTCGACTTTCTGGCCCTCTTCCGGTTCAGCAACAAACGCCTGACCGTCTTTCATTGTGACGGGTACCTTCCGTCCGTCATAAAAGATTTCAAGTTTTACGGGGGCCGCTGCATCCATTAGCGGGAATGTGTCCTGCTGCTTTTTTACGCGGGCTGCTGTGCTCAGGATCTGCTGTTGTTTCTGTTTCTGCTGGTCGTTGAAGGACAGCTGTGTCGAACCGCCGTCAAAGGCGCCTCGCAGGAAGAAGCTTTCTCCGATGCCACCGATTGACTCGGCATCCAGGTCGACATCAAAGACCTCGCAGGCCCGCTCTAATTTTCCGTTCGCTTTATCAAAACAGAGAATGCCGACTGAAGCACGCTGATTATCATCATGGACCAAAACGATGCCTGTCAGAAATGCATCGGCTGTCTTTTTTTCTTTGCCCCATGCCAGTTTGAATTCAGGTCCAAAAAATGCTTTACGCCCTGCTTCCGTTAAATGATCAGCGTCTTTGAGTTCAGCGGCTTGTGCGCTCGCATCTTTGATGATGTTGAGCTGGCGAGCTTCATCAAAGGGATTTGCCAGGATCAAACCGACTTCCAGCCGATCTGCGAGTAGAGAATTCAGAGCACCCGCACTGGCGGTGATTTTCTCGCCCGGCTTTTTGACCCGGAACTTCAAAACTCCGATGGTTTTGAGTTGTCGCTGATTGAGATAGTCGATGACCTGGGGGATCTGTTTCTGGAGTCCCTGCTGAATGGTCTGGGCCTGGCTCATCCCCGGCACGACCATGGATGTTATCAACGCGATCAGGAGTGTGAATGTCATTTTCATGATGCGGGCCTGGTATTTCATACTAAGTTACTTCCCTATGCGTTCATTGAAGAATGAGAGTGAGTCGTTCACTTTCTACACTGTAAACGACTCAGAATCGTAAATCTTCCCGTCATTTCTGAATTTTCTGGAATCAGCGTCCGCTGTCTGTGGTCTGTAGTATCAGACAGCCGGTCCTGAATTGAGTCGGTGCCGGAAAGTGCTTTATGACACTGAGGTTAAGCCTGTTGTTTAATATTACAATTAGAGTGGATCTCAATCGAAATTGTGACCTCGATGGACTTTCGTTGTGGTTCAGACTGACTGATTCACGTTCAACGACTTTCGTTTTTACCTGTATGTGTAAACGCGGCCCAGAAGAATGGATGAGCGGCTCCATACCGATCGCGGCGGGCCTGGATGCGTTTGAGTTGCGCCTGCCGGAGTGCGGTCGACTTATTCATCCCCTGGGCGAGATTGGAAAAGTATTCTTCCATTAACAGGGCTGTTTCCTGATCGGGAATACTCCAGAGTGAGGCGACGACGGATTCTGCACCGGCGAGTTGGAAAGCCTGCCGGAGTCCTGCAACACCTTCCCCCGAACGGATTTCTCCAACGCCAGTTTCGCAGGCACTGAGCACAACCAGACGCGTTCCACGCAGGTCGGTACTGATGATTTCCAGGCCGGTCAATACGCCGTCATCTTTCTGTTTTCTGAGTGCTTCCGGCCGGTTGTTGCACCCGGCCAGCATCAGGCCGCAACGGAGCAGGGGGTTAACAGCTCCCTCCTGATTGGTCGGATAGGTCTGCACCATACGCGACATCTGATTGAGGGCGGCTGTCCGCAGGGCTGCCAGGTCGGGATCAATGGGTTCTGTCTGTTCGGTTGTCTCTTTCTTCTCCGGTGTAGATGGCTTCGTCGAAGCAGATTCTTTTTTGCTGCTATCTGCCTTCTTGAGTTTCAAGCCGGTCGCGTCCATCTGCTTCTGATAATGGTCCCGCTGCTCGGGATCGTTCAATTTATCGAAAACCTGGTAGAGGCGATAATAGGAACCGAACATCAGTTTTTTATTATCCGGCGAGATTTTTTCCCGGATTTCAACTGCGCGTTGCAGTTCGGTCGCCGCGTCCTGATAGCGTTCGCGGCGTTCCAGAAACTGACCGAGCAGACTATGGGCCAGGGCAGTCCGTTCGGATTCCGCCCCATAGACTTTTATTCGCAGGGCCAGATTGTCCCGAAAACGTTTTTCTGCTTCGGTAAACTGTTGATTTGATTCCAGTAGCCGGGCCATTTTCAGGTCGGCCACAATGGTATTGGCGTGTTCGGGACCGTATTTGTTCTTGTAATATTTGATCTGATCTTCTCTGGCTTCACAGGCGAGGGCATAGTCTCCTGATTTTTCAGCAGCGCTGATTAACAGGGAGCGGATGGTATGCACGGCTTTCTCATTGGGGCCCCGGACCCGGGCTCCCATGCGCCAGGCCTGCTCATAAGAGTTCGTTTGCGCCTGGTAGTCTTTCAGAGAACCGCAGAGGCTGGCGAGGTTTTTGAAGGCATACATGGTATTGGTGCTGGAACCGTCGTTCAGTAATCTAAAATCCAGCTGAAATTCATAGTAGGGACGTGCCTCTTCATAACGTTTCAGGGCCCGCAAGATCCGGCCTGAAAGTCGGGCTGAGTTGAAGGTGGCAATGCCATTGAGACCCTGGATTTCGTTACAGATTTCAAAGGCCCACTGGGCGGGGACCAGGGCTTTCTGATACTCTTTGGCCTTATAGGATTTATTGGCCGCATTATAAATTCTGGCTGCATGGTAGAGTGCTTTTTTCTGTTCCAGGCTGACGGCGGCTTCATCGGGCAGGAAGAATCCATGCGTGCTCAAGACGAGTACTTCGGGGCTGCGGATCGATTTGAAAGCGGCCTCCGTAGCCTGGGCTTCGGTCAACAGACGCGGGGGACGCGTGTATTTGCTGATGGGGGGCGCAATTCTCAAGGCTTCCTGGGCTGTGCCGGGCAGCAGACCGACCGGTCCCAGCTGTAAGCCGGATTCTGGCTGCTCGGTCTGACTGAGTCCGAACAGATTGTAATCCGGATTGGCAAAGATGACCGGAGCCGTCACGCCTGAGCTGGAACCCTGACGATCAGCCAGCAGTTCCCGTCCGGAGACAACAAAGCGAAATTCGAACTGTTCGACGGCGAAACGGTCTTTCTCCAGGGGGAGAGCCGCCCAGGGAACCAGCCAGAGCGAAGCGTCAGGAGACAGAATGACCTGCTGCACATTGGTTAAATGCGGGAGCAGAGGTTTCAGTGTCTGCTGGAACAGAGCCTGCAGCAGTTTTTGAGTCGCCGCGGTTGCTTGTGATTCCCCGGTCTGCAGGGTTTGAGCGGCCCCTTTCTGAATAGATTGCAACCCCGTCCGTAGAGTGGCTTCGATCTCCGAGGCAGAGCCCAGGTCAATAGTTTGGATGCGCCCTTTTCCAGTGGGGGGAATGATCCAGGCGGCGTAGCGGTGCTTCTCTGCTTGAGCACCTTCTTCGTTGATCGTATAGGGAGTGATGCGCACAAATTCCACCAGCACGGAGTCTGAGGGCAGTTGCGCCCGAATCTGTTGCAGGGTGACCCATTCACTTCGATTGAGTTCCGCATCGGCAAGGCCCAGTTGCTGGATCAGTGTCTGTTCCTGGCGATTCAGCGCCTCCAGTCGAGCCTGTTTCTGTTGTTCGTTGAGATCGGATTTTAATGCCAGGGACGCCAGTTCGCGTCGGATGGCAAACAGGTTTTCCGCAACCGAACGGGCGGCTCCTTTGAATTGTCGTAATAGACGCTCGTGACTGGAGAGGGTTTCCTGAACCAGGGCTTTACGGTTGAGGATTGCTTCCAGGCTTTTTTCCATCAGGTGCTCGTTATCGCGCTGCGACCACATGATGCCCAGGGCCTGTTGATACTGCCAGGCATCATAGCCGGTGAGAAAACGGAGCTGCTCCTTCTGGCTCAAGCCGGGCAGCACTTTGTCGGTGAAGCGTTTTGAGATGCGACGCTGACGGTCGAACGCGTCCGCAGCCTCATTCCAGTTTCCGGAATGGGCTTCCACGACCGCCAGCATGCCCAGAACCTGGGCCAACTCGCGGTCATCCGAATTCTTTCTGTCTGCCGTCTGGCCCAGTTGCTGGTAAATCTTAAGAAGTTCCCGCAAGCTGCGCGCCGCCACTTCCCGGTTGCCATTCCTGTATTCCTGGGAGGCCAGCTGATACTGAAGCATTAACGTCTGGGGATGATGTAATCCCTGGGTGCGTTGGGATGCGGCTAATGCTTCCCGGGTGAGTTGAATCGAAGTCTGATCATCGCCGGTCAGGAGGGCGATGGCGGACGAGGTTTTGATATACAGTGGGTGATCTTTGCTGAACTTGCGCTGCACCAGCGGCATGAGTTCTTTACTCAGTTTGATGGCCTGTTCCCATTCCCCGCTCTGTTGTAACAGCAACATCAACTCGTATTGGACTTCGATGTTGTCGGCACTTTCTCCACGGCCCGCTTTGCGATTCGTGAGGATGATTTCTTCATACAGTTTGCGGGCTCCGGAAACATCTTCCAGTACATACAACACCCCCGCCAGTTGCCGTTTGCCTGAGAGCGTGTCTTTATGTGAGGGACCAAATGCTTTCGTACGCAGCTCAACCGATCGTTCGATCAGTATGCGTGCCTGGGTGATATCCCCCTGGCGTTCATACATGACTCCCAGGTTGGCCAGAACCGTAGTCTTGCCTTCGATATCTTCGGGGAAGTGGCGTTCGCGAAGTTTGCTGACCCGTTCCAGAGTCGTTCGTGCGTCCCGGTATTGTGCGGCCCGGAACTGAATCGCGGAGAGCATTTCCAGGGCGCGCACCGTATCGAGATGGTCTTCCCCTTTCCAGCGTTCCAGTACGGGTAAGGTCTCTTTCAGAATGCGGATGCTTTTCAGGTACTCACCTTTTTTATCCAGTTCAATCCCGTAGTTTGACAAAGCTGCTGCGGTGTCGGGGTGATTCGATCCGTAGACCTGCTGCAGGTTCTGCCAGACTTTCTGCTGGGCCTGATGTCTTTCAGCGGAATAGGTAGTCGATTTAATGTTCTCGATCTGCTTGAGTTGTTGAATTACTTCTTTCAGGAGTTGTTTCTGCTGATCGGTTTGTTTCGAAGTTTGATGATCGGCCAGCGGGATCCAGCCTTTTTCGTTGAACTCGGGATGTTTGACCCAGGTCCATTTTCCCTCGGTTTTGAAGGCCCAGACTGTCTGTCCCGGTTGCAGGGCAGCGATGTTCCGGTTTTCCACCCGGAGGCTGGTGGGTTTTGTGATCTCCACCATTTGTTCGGCTGATGCAGACTGGAGCAGCAGCGTTCCAATCCAAAGCCCGAAGATTAGTCTCGAGAGCAATTTCATTCGATCACCTGACTTCAATCTGGTGTAAACAGAAATGTCTGGGAAAACTGTGAACGCGATCAATGTATAACAACTGACCCGCAGGCTTAGTCGTTACCTGGTTTCGATACTGATTGTTTTCTTAATCAGCTGGCTGGGGTTATTTTTGAGTCGATTCTGGTCGTCTGCGAAATTGTAGAAATCGTGAACGAAGCGATCGTTGACATTCTTTCCCCGCAGCAGAACCCCGGGACTGAATTGTTGGGGGCTGGCAAAGACGGTAATGAATTCGGTACCCAGTTGCGGTTGGATTTTAATCGAACCGGTTTCCGGGAAACGATATACGCTGCCATTTTTTAAGGGCAGCACCTGTTTGGTCAAAGCGACTTTGCGACCTCGGGCGCTGGTGCCTACCAGTTCGATAAACAGATCGACGCCGGTTTGATTTTTGATGTTGATTACCATCTCGTCACCGGGTGAGAACAGATTGCTTTTCTGATTGGTGCTTACTTTCAGGTTGCGGGCCAGTCCTTCGGCTAAATGGTCCGGACGAGTCAGACCATCGACGGCAGCGATGGGAGTGCCGATACCCAGCTGGCGTACGACCCGGTCGTAATAGTCCTCCCAGGTATCGCGGCGGATCACGCCGCCGGTGGATAATCCTGCCAGTCCCAGTTGTGTGAACTGGGGAAGCTTGAATACCGCATTCAGCTGCCCCGGTTCTTTGAGGCCCAGTTCGCCAGCGGCCTGGGTAAGCGTCAGTGGGGCGTCGATGAATTTCCGGGTGGTGGCGGTTAGGGGCTCATTTTTCACGTTGCCTCCCAACGCTGCCTGCATGGCGGACTGGAAGCGAGCTTCATCCTTGTCGAGCAACTGGTCCATTTCCTGCTTGGGGATGTAGAGGCGTAGAATGTCACGCGTATTCAGGCCGGTGTTATTCGGGAGTGCCTGAAATGCAGGGCGGATGTTATCGGAGAAAGGTTTCATTCCCCGGTCATGACAACGCATGCAGGCCAGTCCGTTGCGGACGACTTTATCTTCCGAGAATTTGTCGGTCACGATTGTAGTGGGAGCTTCCAGGATACGGTTGCCTGCGTTGTCGGTGACCAGATAGGCCTGCAGACCGTTGGGCAGATTCCAGATCATCTCGCCGCCGGCATAATGGAAATCAAGCGGGTCGGCGAACATGTTCTGTAGACCTTTGCTGGTCTCGAAATCAAAGCTTTTCCAGTAAGCACCGTCGTGGGATGGGTGCCGTTCGACAATGCGATTGTTGCGTGAAACTCCAGAGAGCGTCATGCCCGCCCGGCTGGCGATAAAGTTCTGCAGGTTTGCTTCGCTGTCGACGCCGATCATCTGTTCGAGCTGACTCAATTCATGCGGCAGTTCGAGAAGATCTTCATAGAGCGGCGATTGCGTGGCGACGCTGATCAACCAGTCAATGCGGACATAGGGTACCGGTCTGATCAGACCGGCCGGCTGGAGGTAGACCTCTCGGAGTTGTTCGAACGTCTCTGCGTTTTCATAGGCGATGCCATACGGGTATTCGAGCAGGACCATGTCGAACTTGTCCACGTTGGCATTGCCGGGCAGCTTGTGAGGTGAAACGGGAGTCACGACCGATTCATGCCAGCCCAGTTTGCGAATATCTACGGCGAAGATCGTATTTGTTTCGGGATCGACCGCAATCGGTTTGACGATGTCGGGCTGCCAGGACAAGTGGTTCAACGCTTTGGTCAGGGCAAATTGCTGTTCGCGCAGTTCTTCTGCGGTCGCACCTGCGGTCAGCAGGTGGTTGCTGCTGAAGAAACGTAAAAACGGACGGTCAGAGCGGGGCGTGGCTTCCACGAATTTCAGGATCTGCTTTAATACAAATTCAGTGCCGATGGTATTGGCAAACGCGGGATCCTGGCTCGCTTGAGCAGGGACGGCAACATCTTCAGGAAAAGCAGGGGCTTTGGCTTCGATCCATTTGCGGACGATTTCAATTTCTCCCGCACTGAGCGGAGGCCGCGGTGCTTCCGGCATGCGGAAGTCTTCATCATCGGAAGCGATGTAATCGTAGAGCACGGATTCATCGACATTGCCCGGCACGACGGAGCCCGCTGCGCCGACAAACGTGCTCAGGTCGAGAATATTGATGTCTGCTTCCCGACGTGTATCTCCGTGACATTCCAGGCAGCGTGTGCGGAAAATCTGTTTGACTTCCGCCGACAGGTTTTCTCCCTGTGCCCTGACTGTCGTCGTTAAACAGGACATAGATATGGCAAAAAGAGACAGTAATTTCCACGGGTTTGACCGGCTGCGACTCATGCCTCACCTCTCTTGAATTCTCAGGTTGTGACAGTTCAAAACGGGTAGTTATCAATGTAAACGACTGTCCGTTCAAAATCTTCCCGGGTCTTTCCATTTTTTAGAAGAATTCATCCAGTGCTGGCCAGAGGGCTCTGCCTCCATTCATTCTCCACCTGGTTTGAGAACTGAGGGGAGGGGGCCGGCACCATTATAGTGAGGGGCTTTATTTCATCCGCCTGTTGACTGTGATGCATCGAAATAACCCCTGTTTTTCAGGGGCTGGGGAAAATTTCTTTTTTGAGGAAAAACGCGGAAGAAAATCGACGCGTGCCCGTTCTCCTGTTGAAAGCCGGAACAATGCTGAGTCTGGCAGCCAACTGAATCAATTTTATTTTTGAAAGGGAGAACCATGTCTAATCTCATCACATTCGTATTGAACGTTTCCATGGTCGTCAGTGGAGTGGGAACTCAGGAAGACCTTTGTGATCTGCATCTGGATGCAGACTGCAACCCATCCGAACTTCAGATGTTGGAAAGCACCGTGAACTCAGAGGACAACATCATCCATCAGGGAGTCGATGTCGACGAAAGAATGCTGGAAAAGTACAGCAATCTCGTTTGAGTCCCGCAAAGACCATTCAGCTCACGAACTTAAAACCACCAACGAAAACAGGAGCCATTGTTATGTTTAATATGAAACTTCTCAAAACCGCTTTACTCTGTACCGCTTGCCTGGTACCGCTTTCAGCCGGGCAGGTTGCCCAAGCCCGTTCCTACGCGCAACCACCGGTGCGGTGCGTGATGAAGCCGGTTGTGACCTACCAGTTTCAGAAGCGACGTTTTACTCATTTTGTCACCCGCTACGACAACTTTGGCAGACCGTATCGGGTCAGGCAGGTCTGTTACAAAACCGTCCGCGTTCCCGTGACGACCTGGGTTCGCGTGTGTTACTAGACTCTCGTCTGTCCCGGGGATGTCTGTACCCATTGCCAGAGACATCCCTTTACCAGGGAAGCGGGCGGAATCTGCTTGAGATCCAGATCGTTCCCGGCTATCGTAGGGGAATGTCCACATGCGAAAACCTCGAATCCCGATCAGATGAAAAACTGGCGGACCTGATCAAAGGTCAGGGAGAGACGTTTGCGCAGAAACAGGAAGCAGAGGCCGCGTTTAATCTGTTGTATGAGCGGCACGCTACTGTGCTGCTGGGATTCCTGAAGGTACGCTGCAGTTCGCATGTCGTCGCAGGGGACATTGCCCAGGAGACCTGGTTACGGGCCTGGCAGAAAATACCGGAGTACTTTGACGGCTCCCATTTCCGTGGCTGGTTATTTCAGATTGCGAAGAATCTGTTGCTGGACGAATTTCGAAAAAAGAAGATGACCTCACTTTCTGAGGGAATGGATGCGCCTGATATGCAGGATGCCGCTCAGGCCTTCATCAATCAGGAAGAGAAGCAGCAGTTGCAGGATTGTCTGAGTCAACTGGATGACTCCCGGCAGCAGATTGTTCAATTGCGGCTGTCAGGGCAGAGTCATCGCGAAATCAGCGATCAATTGCAGATCGACTACACGACGGTTCAAACCCGTTTCCATCGAGCCAAACAGTTCCTGGAAGAGTGCGTCCAGTCGACACGGAAGGAGACTGCCTGATGCTGACCGCTTTCAATTTACCTGAGGAAACGGATGAGCTGCGAGCCTGGCTCGATGACGTACTGCTTCAGCCGGAGCTGATGTCGGTTGTTTCTCAATTAGCGGCCGTGCATGCAGAAGAGAACGGCGCGCAGCCGACCCTGGATGACGTTTTACAGGATCAGCGGGAGTCCGTGTTAGAACAGGGCTGTCAGGTGCTGTCGCCACTTCAGATACAGCAGTTGTTAACCCATCCGGAGCTGCTGCTCGAACTGCAGGAGCAACTCTTTCTGGAAGGAGGGGATTTCTGGCAGGAGCGGATAGCAGCGCTGACGGATGAGACGGAAGTCTCTCGCGGGCAGGACTGGCTGAAGCAGCAGATCGCAGAACCGCCTGCGACAGAGATCCATAATGTAACAACCGCGCCTGCGTTCCAGACCGTCTCCTATCGCAAAATTGGAATCATTGGTTTCGTCTCAGCGGCTTTGGTACTGGTGGCTCTGTTTCTGAATCAGGAGCCGGCTGCTCCCCAGGGCTGGGGCTGGAATCGACCGGGGGCATTGACGGCGGATGTGCCTGCGGCTGAATATCTCAATCAACTGGCCGATTCCGCGGAAGAGTGGTTTAACAAGCCGACGGAGACTAAAGCGGCTCTGGAAACACGCTTGAAACAGTTCCGTGCTGGTTGTGAAACTTTGATTAATGCACCGCATCCGCAGTTATCGCAGGACGATCGAACCTGGCTGGTTGAACGCTGCCAGGCATGGGCCGGAAAACTGGATGAACAGATCGCCGCGTTGAACGAGGGGGCCGATCTGCAATCTGCCGATGAGGCGGCTGATGCCCTGATCCGCAAACTGGTCAAAGCCCTGCGCACGCGTGCGAATACCGCCGGCTGATGTCCATCGTCTTCAATGATTGCCTTGGTTCCCAGGAATACGAGAAAGGTCCCCTGAAGTGAGACTGCTTATGATGAGATTTGCATGTGTCGTGATTCTGTGCTTTACAGGGAGTGAGCGTGTCTGGGCTGATTCGGTCCGTCTGCCTGTGATTCAGGATAACTCGATTGTCATGGTTGATCGGGAGTGGTCGGTCAACGCCGGTTCGAGTAGCCGGATACGAATTAAGGGGAACCAGCACATCGTGGCACTGAGCTTCGATCTGGCGGCTGTAAAGGGAAAAACGATCACGCGGACCGAACTGGTTTGTTATCCTGCTGCAGAGACGATTTCGGCAGTCACACTCTCCACGATCGCGGCCCCCTGGCAGGAGATGACGTCATCAGGATTGACTGCGGGTATCGAGGGAATCAACGGGTGGGGGTATCCTGGTGCGCGATTTCCTACTGTATCGAGCGGAAATGCATTTACCCTGGTTCAGCAGTCAGAGTTCGAGCTGCGTGACGGTCAGTACCACTGCGAGGTGCCGGTCGATCTGATTCATGCCATGACCGCGGGCGTTGCCTTTGGACTGGCACTGCATGAACACGAAACGGATTACGGACGGAACCCCACGATCTTCTCGCGCGAACAGTCCGGCAAACAGCCGTACCTGCTGGTTGAGACCGAAGACCGTTCTGACGACGCACCACTGCCTGCCACAGAATTGCAGCTGGTTCCCGTTGATGGAGCGTCTGCTCAACTGACACTGAAGGCACCGCAGCGCGGCTTTGCCTACAACGTTCTCGTGGAGGGACACCCATTGGGTCGGCATAATATTCCCCTGGTGCATCCCGGAGAGAGTCAGACGATTCCGCTGCGCGATCTTCCCGATAATGTGACAAAGCCGGGACTGCATTCAGTAGAAGTAATCACCGTCAACCGTACGGGACAGCAGTCGCAACCGGTTCAGGTAACAGGGAAACTTTTCAGCACTGCACCAGTCCGTTTGCCCCAGGTGCGTCCGCTGCCTGCTGCCAGGCCTCCCATGTCTGGTCTGGCAGTGATACCAGTGACTGACAAGTATGACCGGAATGGTCGCGCCGTGGGGGACTTGCCCCCGGGTTATCGGACACATAATTCCCTGTTCGATGGACAGCGAATCCACCTGACGGCCGCTGCCGGTGAAGTGATTAGCTTTCAGGTACTTCTGCGTGGCGACAATGAAGTTTCCGTCCAGTGCCAGCTCGATCCACCAGAATGGCGCGTCGATCTGTTTCAGGCAAAATACGTTCCAACCCAGGGGCGTCAAATTCCAGATCCGCTGGTACCTCTGCCGAAAACGATCCCTTTAGATCGAGAGCAGGACCAGGCAGTCTTCGTTGACTGCTATGTTCCGTTCGAGGCAACAGCAGGGGACTATACCGGGAAACTCGCGGTTTCCGATGGCCGTGAAGTTCCGCTCAAGCTGACCGTGCTGCCTGTCCGACTTCCGCGGAAGGCGTCGTTCCTGTGTGAGATGAACGGTTATGGTCTCCCGGACCATGTTGATGATTATTACGCGCTGCAGCAGGTGGCGTACGACCATCGGGTGCATGCCAATATTCTGCATTATTCGCATCATACCGCCGCCCCCGGCGCCCGGAAGAGCAATCTCGATATGCGTCTTCGCTCCGGTCGCCGGATGAACAATCGACGGTACGATGCCATTGAGCCGGGGGCGAAGCAGGCTTACTGGGACGACTTTGCCGAAGCGTTTGGTCCGTATCTCGATGGTACGTGCTTTGAGGATGGTCACCGCGGTCGCATACCAGCACCAGGGTTCTACCTGACGTTTCATGAAAGCTGGCCGCTGAACTGTCGGGCTTATTTCAATGGGGATCCTGACGCGTATCGTGCCTTCAAAGACACTCCGGTCTACGCGGAGACGTATGTAAATGTGCTGGAAGATTTTGTGCGACTGGCGAAATCCCGGGGCTGGACCAAGGCCGGTTTTCAGGTGTATTTCAACAACAAAGGGTCGTTGAACGAGAAGACCAAAGCGCCGTGGATTCTGGATGAACCATCGGCTTACTGGGACTATCGTGCCCTGCAGTATTATGGAGAGTTGACGGACCGCGGGCGGAGAAACGCCGAAGAAATTCAGATTGACTATCGGATCGATATTTCCCGACCGGAATATTGCCGGGGAGAACTTGCGGGGCGGGGAGACCTGTGGGTTGTTTCTGCCTCGGCATTTCAGAATTATCGCAGGCTGGTCACCGACCGCATGCAGCGGGATGGATTGCGGGTCTGGGTTTATGGTACTTCCAATCCGGTGCACGAGAGTAATCGTCAGCTGCAGGCCTGGGCAGTGGATGCCTGGCGTCATGGTGCGACCGGTCTGGTTCCCTGGCAGACGATCGATAAATCAGGGCAGGCGTTGCGAAAGGCTGACCAATTGGGACTGTTCATCTTTGATCAAACATCGGAGGGAAAAACGGTGATCCGCCACTCGGCTCGTCTGAAAGCCTATCGCGAAGCGGAGCAACTCATCGAATACCTGACCCTGGTTCAGCAGCGGCAGGGTTGGACAGCCAGCCAGATGCGATCATTTATTGAGCACTATGTCAGCTTGACCGGATCGGTCCGGAAGCAAAACGATGATGACGCGGGGACAGCGGAATACGATCGACGGGCACTGTTAAATTTTGATCGGCTGAGACAGGCGGCTATAGAATTGTTACGGTAACAGGTCACAACAGCAGTCCATGCAAACCACTGGGGTCGGCACAAAGTACGACAGTCCGCAATACCTCGAGCGAAAGAGCACGAGAGGATACCAGCTTTGAGGGCATTCAAACAGGCGAGGTGAATTCGCTGCTGTTACTGATTGTTATTTACGCTGATTGAGTTCGTCCAGCATCTCCAGCAGATTGTTGGTCAGGATCACCGAGGCGTCTTTCTGGACGACATTCGTGCCGAGCCATGTTTCATAGCCGCCCAGCCGATGCTGTTCGGGAGAGGGCAGGTAGCCGTGTCGTCCGTTGGCTAAGCCGATGACCATGGTGCGTGCGAACGGGCTGCGATCCTTGATTTCCAGCCCGATCTCCACCAGTGTCTCGAACGGAATGCCGACGATGGCATACTCACCAATACGAATCGCCTGCAGGGTGACGGTGAGGGTGTCTTCTTCCCGTTCGTGCGCCTGGACCACTTTGCGTGCGTAGCTTTGGGCCTTGTTGGGCAGCCTGGCGATGTCGTTCTTGTCTTTCAAGGCGAGCACTTTTCGTGCAGCGGCTACATCCTCTGCAGTGGGTCGACGGTATTTGAGGTCGACCTTTCTCTCAAGCATGTCGATGCTGATATCGCGTTCGTGGTTCTCAATTTTCTTGTAAGCAAAATACGCGGTATCAGCGGCTTTGCTCGCCACAATCCGGACCTGTTCGAACGGCTCCCGCGGGGGACGGTTCACGAGAAAGGGGATGTTGTTGATATCGCCGGAGGCGCCATTGGACATCATGGCGACGAAGTTCTGATCCGCACGCAGGCGCGCTGGCATCAGCCGGGCGAACTCGCCGAAGTAATCTGCCGAAGCGTGCTTCTTGGGAATGCCTCCCACATAATGCAGAGCATAGTTGGCCAACAGGGCCAGCGGTTTTCGCTTCTGATTCTGAATGGACAGGACCATCAGTTCCGGATCGACGGGGCCCGCCGGTCGGTCCAGCACAGCTGCGCTGGTTCCCGGATTCATTTTGACGATGTCCATTTTCCCAAAGGGATTCGCAGGCATCTTGCCGGGTTTCAGGAACCAGCGGCGATTGAAGACTTCTTCAGGAAGCTCATGCGACGCCATGCCCAGCGAAGCGACCTGCTGTTTCTCGTACGCCTGAATGATTGACTGGGCGAGTCCGTTGATCAGAACTTCCCGATAAGCGACATCCCCGGGGGAACCTTCCGTTCGGTTGGACGGGGGCGCCGAATGCGTATGCGTCGAGGAAATCAGGATGCGTTCGACGGGAATTCCGGTCTTATTTGAAGCGATCTGTTTCGCTTCATTCAGCATCTCGGGGGGAGCGCCGAGCGCATCGAGTACTACAATCGCGACAATGGTCTTGCCATCATTCAGGACGATCGCCCGGGCATGCAGCGGGTCATGGATGGCACTTTGATCCATGGCTTTGCCACTACGCAGGCTGAAAGGGAATAAGCGTGGTGAAACATCAACGGCAGAGGCGCCCGCCCGGAGTTGCGCCGGTTCGGCCTGCGTCTCAGTGACAGGTCCCGTGGTGCAACAGACGAGCAGCGTGAAGAATATAGTTCGCCAATACATGGTATGCGCTTTCCGTCAAAGGGTGATGCTGATTACCAACTGTTATAAACAAATGGCTGCTTCCGTCCAGCAAAAAGTTCCTGACAACTTTTTTACTCCTGTCTCTAGGCAGAAAGTGAAGAGTCAGGTTCCATATTGTAAATCTGATCTGACTGAGTATTATACTCAATGTGCTGACATTATATTCAGTATCTCAGTGTGATATGAAGCTGCCGGGGCAGTATATCAAAACGAATCATCAATAATTCTGCGCGGATTTATTCCCTCTCAGAACAGGTCCGTGCAGGTTCATCACAAGTTAGATGCCTTTAGATAAATGACTCTCCACTTCCAGGTGCTTGGAAAACCAGGCCGCGATAATGCACTTTTCGTTCGCGTCGAGTCGGGACAATCGATCGCGCGATTACTGTTTGACTGTGGCGATGGTTGCTTATCGAGCCTGCCATTTTCCGAGATCCAGGCGATCGATCATCTGTTCTTTTCGCATCTGCACATGGACCACATTGGCGGTTTTGATTCGTTTTTCCGTTGTACATTCAATCGCGACGTCAAGCCAAACGTGATTTGGGGGCCTGCCGGTACGTCTGCGATTCTGCACCATCGATTTCAAGGGTTCTGGTGGAATCTTCACTCGAATCAATCGGGAACATGGTCTGTAAACGACGTGCACCCGACCCACATTGAACGATTCCGCTACGAGATTTCCGAAGCGTTTACTGAATGCCACAACGAGGGTAAGACCGAACAATGCAGTCCGCTACTGGAAACGAGCGACTATTCGGTCTCTGCGATCCACCTGAAGCATAACGGCCCCTGCCTGGGGTATGTGGTTTGCGAAAAACCGAAGTGGAACATCCAGACCGACCGTGTTGCTGAAATGGGTCTGCGTCCCGGTTCATGGATGAAAGACCTTAAGAGTGACACTGCGACCCCGACGATTGACATCGAGGGCCGGACATTTGATCTCGCGGCACTACGAAACGATTTGTTAGTTGAATCGCCTGGCGAATCGCTCGCATACCTGACTGATTTTCTGCTGGACGATGCAACGAGCGAACAACTGCAGGAAATTTTAGACGATTGCACCACGGTTGTCTGCGAAGCACAGTACCGGGATCAGGACATCGATCTCGCACAACGCAACTTTCATACAACGACAACAGCGGTCTCCCAGCTGGCCGCCCGCTCCGGTGTCGGCAATCTCGTCTTATTCCATCTATCCGACCGGTATACGAGAGGTGAATGGGGTGAGATGTTGACCGAATGCCGAACGATTTTTCCCGACACTGAGTTCCCCAAAGACTGGAACATCGAAGCGGAGAGCAACGGCAGCTGACAAGGCGTGGCACCGAAGCATGCTCGTCTTTCATAGTTTATAAAGGGTGCAGGACTTTATAAATAAAGAGACCTGACCCCTTTTAATTTCCCCTTTAGGTCTTCGAAGGATTCTGACACTTGTATTTACTCAGCATTTTGTATGGCGTTGAACGCAGCCAAAAAAGCAGGAAACTAAGATGTTTTATTTGATTGAACCCGATGACGAACTATCAGACAACTGGCTGTTTTTTGAAGAAGATCTGAACGGTATGCTTGTGGTTCGAGAAGAATATCGTGACCTGGTTTGTCAAAGTTGCGGAAAGATTGACGAAAATATCGCTATTTCCCGTGGCCTGAGCTCTCATTTCATAGTGCAAACAAACAGCGATATTGTTGCAACGTCTGAGGATTGGATCTGCGTATCGGCACGTTTTTGTGACGAGATCAAGAAACTTGAGTTTGGGGGACTTAGGTTTGTCCCACTTGCAGATTCGAAACATTCGATTGTTATGCCTGAGTTACTTGTCGAAACCGATGAAACCAGGGCCGGCTTTGAAAACCATAATCAGTGCACATGTTGCGGTAGATATGGTGAAAGAATCATTGGGCCGTTTATTCAAGGAATGACGTTGCCAGCTTCCGATTCCACTTTCTTCGCTTCATCAATCGCCAACGAGAATGTGAAGGTGAGCTATTATCGATTTTTCGCCAGCGAATTAATGGTAGAAGCAATACGAAAGCTGGAATTCGCAGGAATCGATTTTGTAGAAACAGCATAGAGAAAATTGTGATTAAAGGCATATCGGGGCGGGGCAATGAAGCTCAGTATGTTAGAATTACACTAAAGAGTCCTGACCCCTTTTAATCCTCCCGAGTTCTCCAAAGACTGGACCATTGAACCGGAAAGCAACGATGCCTAAAGGGTCAACGACTCTTTTTTATTAGCCATCCCTGGATAGCTCCGTAAATGCGACCTGTGAATCATTACTGAGAACAAGGTATTCCGCATACTTCGTGCACTATAGACAATGTTATAATATCGGAGCAGCAGAATAAGATGCAGCAAGTGTGAACGTCCTGTCCAGCGAAGACACATAATTACAGAATCGCATACCAGAATGAGTTTTGACCGCGCTGTTTCCCTCGCTCGATACAACTGGCCGCTTTACCTCACCTGCTGCCTGATGGCAGCTGTAGGATTTACCATCTGGACGACCCAACTGGGGCCGCCGCCGGTCCTTTACCTGGGACTCTTCGGTGCTGTGGTTGCGACCTGGTATGCGATCGCGTCTTTCGTCGCATTTCACATCATGTTTGATCGTCCTGATTTTCTTTCCGGTGATTGGCTAACTCGTTGCGTCGAACTGCCGCCCCAATCATGTGTCCAACTAAGTATCTGCATCGAGGAAACGACTCTCCCCGTCCCGAAAATATTTCCTCTCGCCGAATATATCGAACTGGACCTGTTTGACGATTCCTTGATGACCGAACCGGCAATTGCCAGAGCAAAGCAGAAGTCTGGCGATTCCCCGATTCTCGCCGCCAAACCAGATGCACTGCCGCTGTCAGACAACTCTTCTGAATTGACAGTGGTGACTCTCGTTGCGCACGAAATCCGCGATGCGTCACAGCGCGAAGCACTTTTTCGGGAGCTGGCACGAATCACCACATCGGGAGGGCGGCTGATTATTGCCGAACATCTTCGCAACGTTGCAGCCGCTACGGTATTTGGCCCGGGGTTATTCCATTTCTACCCTCGGTTCACCTGGATAACGCTGGCGAAAAATACAGAACTCGAAATAGAATACGAATTCGATATCACGCCATTTTTCCACATCTTCGTGTTGCGTCATTCGGGATGCAGCCACAAAGGGTACGGACAGATATAAGTACCAGGAACCATAAAATGATTGCCCCTTTAGGTCTTCTTGGGCAGGCAATCATTAGAATATTCAATAAGTCTTAGCACGATGTTAAATTTATCAATAAGAAATGCGTCCCAAGGCAGTCAGCAGTCATATATCGGTGGAAAACCATCGGTCCCCGCTGGGACGAAGTTGCCTGATTGTAAGCTGTGTGGTCAGGCTCAGACTTTTATGTTCCAAGTCGCTTTTCCATCAGGGACAGACTGGGTTGGCAAAACCTTATCATGCTTTGCGTGTATGAAATGTGTCGACGAACGTTTTCTGATTCCAGAGATGCTGGACAATCACAGTCGCGGCTGTAACATTCCGGATGGATTTCTAACCACATATGATAAAAATTTTGCATTTTTAGTGTTTTTCACTTCGGATGCGATCATGATTGAGGACTATGAAGAGGAAGTTGCGTTCTTTGCTTTAGAAACAGTGAGTGAATCGACTCATGGCGACTTCGGAAAGATTGGTGGTATTCCAGATTGGTTGCTAGAGGATGAGTCGCCAGCAACATACGCCTCGACAACACCAATGGTATTTCTGCTGGAGCTAATGCCCTGCATTCAATTCATCAAAGTTGAAGGGGCTCGTCCACAAATGGAATTAGACATTTTTGGAAATCCTTCACCCTCTCCGTTGGGGTATTATCAACTCTTTCTGGGGAATACGACTTACCTGTTTGGGACGATGGGATATGATCCACTGGTATATGCGAGAAGAATAAAGGGGTCAGGACTATTTAATGTAATTAAGAGTCCTGACCCCTTTTAATTTTTCGAGCTTAAAGCGGGGATTTAACGATGAATAAGAAAAAAAAATTTGCATTTAGCCCTTATAATTTGCGAGCAACGATAGAACCATTCAGAGGTATTTATGACTTGAGACAGATGTTTGAACTATTAAATGAGTTTGTATATGACGCGAACGCCATACTTAACTTACTTCCACAGTGTTTTACACAAGATAATTGTGAAGAAAATGTCAAATTTCTTAAAGATAAGCTTAGTCCAAGCTCTTTTTCATTTGTTGTAACGAACAGTAGAAGGTTTGATTTGGATGAAGATGAAACCCCTTATGTCAATAATGCAGACTGGTATGCGCATGTTGTCATTGATGGTAAATTGGACCCCCGTTATCTTGAGGGGCTCAAGGTGTTGAAATCTTATTTTTCTGATGAAAAGTGGGATTCTTACGATTTTGTAGGGGATCGACCCTACGGCAATTTTGATGACCCTGAGGATAGAAAAAAGTGTCAAGGATAGGACATAAAAGGGGGCAGTCGACTCCTTTTAATTCGTCCATGATCCTGCACCAGACTAGGCCTTTTCCACAGAGCAGTCCTGCCCCCTTTAGGTCTTCCCCAATAGTTAATGGGCGTCTGTTTTGCTTTGTCCTGCGAGGCCCAGGCGGTTGAGCATCGGGCCGATGGTCAGGCCGCCGACGAGGATGGAAAAGGCGACGACGACGTAGGTCATGGTCAGGATGAGTTCGCCGACGGTATCGTACTGCGATTGCTGGGCGTGGATCTCTTCCTTGAGCGAGAGGGCGAGGGCCACACTGATTCCGCCGCGAAGACCGCCCCAGGTCATAACTTTGATCGCGTGCGATGTGAACTGTCGGCCGGCCAACTTCTTCAGGGCGGTGATCACCGTGCCCACGGAGAGGAATCGCGCCAGCAGTGCCGCGGGGATGGCCAGCGCTCCGGCCAGCAGATATTTCTCCTGGAACGACAGCACCAGGACCTCGAGGCCGATCAGTACAAACAGCACCGCGTTCAGCAGTTCGTCGACCAGCTCCCAGAACGTGTCCAGGTGCTGGCGGGTTTTGTCAGACATCGCCAGTGTGCGGCCGTGGTTCCCCAGGATCAGTCCTGCGACCACCATTGCCAGCGGCCCGGAGAGGTGCAGCTTCATCGCCAGCGCGTATCCGCCTGTCACGACCGCCAGCGAAATCAAGATCTCCGTCGCGTAGTGATCGATGGATCGCAACAGCAGGAATGCGAGCAGCCCCAGCACAAAGCCCAGCGCTATTCCGCCGCCGGCTTCGAGGGCGAAGAGTTTCGCGACGTCGCTGGCGTTCGTCTCTGTGTCCTCTGTGACCTCGGTGACCTCTGTGCCTGCTTGCGCCTCGTGCGGAGGTTCCTGTTCGCTCTGCTGAACGACCTGGTTCGACTTCTGCGGATTTTCGTCTGCGTGTGACTCGCCATGCCCGCCCAAACCGGCGATGCCCAGGAGTGCGATAAAGACCACCACGCCGACGCCATCGTTGAACAGTGACTCGCCGGCGATCTTGGTTTCCAGCGATTTGGGGGCACCGAGGCTCTTGAAGATTCCCAGGACCGCAATCGGGTCGGTGGGGGCGACGATGGAGCCGAAGATCAGGCAGTAGATGAAGCGGACCTCGATGCCGAGCCAGCCGGTGATGAGATAAGTGAGCCCGCCGACGATGAATGTCGTGGCGAGGACGCCGATGGTCGCGAGCAGGGCGATGGCCGCGGTTTGTTCCTTGAGGTCGTTGAGGTTGACGTGCAGTGCCCCGGCAAAGAGCAGGTAACCGAGCATGCCCTGCATCAGTGTCTGGTCGAAGTCGATCGAGCCGATGAGCGTTTCGGCCGCGGTGAGCACCGTCGCCCCGGGCACGATTCGATCGATCAGCAGCAGGGCGATTGCGTGCAGCATCGCCAACAGCATCAGGCCGACCGTTGTGGGCAGCTTGAGCAGTTTGTGGTTAATGAATGCGAAGGCCGCTGCGAGGGCCACGAGGATGCCGGCGATATCGAAGAAGTTCATGGGCGATATTATAGGGGCCTGCGCCGGGAAGAAAAGGAGTCTGGTGGTTTTGTGGCAGAGAAAAAACAACGCACTTCGGTTGCACTGACTGACCTGTTACTGGATCTGGAAAGCGGTTCTGGTTTCGGTTAACGATGTTCATCTCCGGGGCTGCGTTGCGCTCTGGTAAAATACGTGCCGGGTTTCCTGAGTGTGGTGCCGGTTCTGAAGCAGAGTCTGTCCTGCACTTGTTTTTGGTTGATGTATCAAAGGGGCTGACGATCTGGCATTTTGTGAATCGGCGTGGGGGCGTCAAGTGGAATGGGGGTATTGACTGGCTCCGAGTGTGCAGTGAGGTGTGGTGAGTCTGCTGTGAATTGATCTGAATGTGCTGCCAAATGATTTGAGATTATACGAGACAGCGGGAACCGGTTCATTCTGTTCCGGTGAAAAGCGGGAAAAATCGACGCCGATTCAGGTGGATCTGAGTCACAAGTGAGACAGGTTCCGGTGCACGTATCATCCGCCTCGCGCGCGAAGCAGAATTACACAAGAATACGATTCGGAAAGTGAGGATCAAGTGCAATTTGTTCCGTTCTGGAGACAGAAGTGCGCTGGTCATTGGGAAGTGGGTTGCAGCGCGACCTGCAAGTGAAAAACCTCCTTACTGTATATCAGTTCCACTTTGAGCTAAATGGGTTTAAACACCTGTTAAAAAGCTGGAAAACAAGCATGATATTCAGGTATAAATATATGGTTATGTACCAGCGGGCCTGCCTATCAGCTGGTGATCAATCCGTTTGATACTTAATTGGTGGTCTCATTTCTCAACAGCAGAGGTCTGTTTCTGCTGCCATCCCTTAAGTATTTACCCGCCCACAGTTTCTAAAACAGAACGAGACTGTGAAAGATTTAAGGATCAGATTGCATGGTACTACCCGCTCAAGCTGACGACCTGTCTGCAATTTTGCGTCAACACATTTCTCTGTGTCGGTCTCATTGCTCTGCATGATGCAGTTCTTTCCGGGATTTATGTTCTTGAATTGTGTCTCGTTGCATCTGTTCTTACGTGAGTTTTCCCTCTGCAACAAACCGGGCTGAATCATTTACCTCTGAGGAGTTGGCAGGATGCTGCTTACTAACTGGCTCAAAACACTCACTTCCCGTTTGCGGAGACGGACCGTAGTTCGTTCCCGCGATCGCAGGGCTCTGCGGCGTTACTGGCAGACGGCCTTGAACAATCAGATCTCCACGGTCGAAGTTCTGGAAGATCGGACCCTGCTGACGACGATCACAGGGACGACACCAGACGGCACGGGGGCTGAAGAGGATCATCCGGTCAATCAGTACGGTGCTGAGGCACACTGGATCCCCATCAATTATTCCGAAGCTGAAGCAGCTCCTGTTACAGGTGGAGCACCTCCTTTTTCTGTCAGTGATACATTTAACCTGAGTTCACTGGCCGGGGCCAACCATACGATTTATCTCGATTTCAACGGCCATACGACAACGGGTACGTACTGGAATGAATACTACGCATCCGGTAGTAGCATCGTCACGCCTGCTTATGATACTGATGGCAACGTCGCAGTATTCAGTACCGCTGAACACGAAGCGATGCAACGCGTTTGGCAACGGATTGCTGAGGATTTTGCTCCATTTAATGTGAATGTGACAACCGTAGAGCCACCAATCAGCGATCTGATCAAGAGTAATACCGCAGATACCAGATGGGGAGTGCGTATCGTCATTGGTGAGAACACCTTCTACCACGCCGCTGGTGGCGTAGCATTTCTTGAGTCATTCAACTGGAACTCGGACACACCAGCCTTTGTGTTCAACACGGAAATGTCTGAAGTCGCCTTGGCAATCACCCACGAAGTGGGACACACACTGGGGTTGACCCACGATGGTACACCAACCCAGGAATATTACCGTGGTCACGGCAGCGGTGTAACGAGTTGGGCACCGATTATGGGGTCCGGCTATAACCGGAATCTGATTCAATGGAGTAAAGGTGAGTATACGGATGCCAATAACAACCAGGACGACTTGAGCATTATCACAACCCAGAACGGGTTTGATTATCGTGCCGATGATCATGGAAGCAGCATTATCTATGCATCAACTGTTACCGACGGTATGGCTTCCGGAATCGTTGAGCGAAATACGGATGTGGATTATTTCCAGTTCACTACTAATGGTGGCGATGTTCACATCGATCCATTTATCGAGGATCCCAACCTCGACATTCTTGCCAGATTATATGATTCAGGTGGCGCTCAGATTCAGACCAGTAATCCTGTTGGCGCTCTCAATGCGTCATTTACAGGACTGTCAGCAGGCACGTACTACGTATCTATCGAAGGGACGGGTGAAGGAAGCGTTTCGGGAACGGGTTACTCGGATTATGGGAGTCTGGGACAGTATACCGTTACTTTCAGTGCGCAGGTTCCGACGCTGGATGTGATCAGCGATATCACACTTACGGAAAACGCTACTTTGCAGACGGTGAACCTGAGTGGGATCACTGCAGGCCTTGGAGAGTCGCAGCCGTTGCGGGTCACGGCGTCCAGCAGTCACACGGGCCTGATTCGGGATCCGCTGGTCAGCTACACGTCACCGGACGGAACGGGGACATTGACGTTTACTCCAGTCGCTCATCAGCGTGGTACAGCGACGATCACAGTGACGGTGGAAGATGGAGGTCTTGATGGTGACCTGGATACACCGAACGACAATGTCATGTTCAGCCGTACTTTCGATGTCACGGTGAATGCAGTCAACGGTGTTCCGACCATTTTCAGCCAGGGGGAACTCCTGCCTGATCCGGCAGCGAATCCGGCAGCAGGTGATGAAACGGGGAGTGCGGTCGCCGTAGATGGGGACTGGATGGTTGTGGCTGCTGAGTATTATGACAATCGCGACGGGATTGTTTATCTGTATGTTCGGAATGATGTGAATCAAACCCCGGATAATCTGACAGACGACGCGTGGGATTTTCATTCGACAATCTATGCCCCGACAAATGGAGTTGAGCCAGGGTATTATTTCTTTGGCAAGTCTGTTGCCATTGATGGAAATACACTGATTATTGGTGCCTCTTATGCAGACGATGGAGACCTTGCGGGCTCTGTTTATTTGTATCAGTTAAATGAGGGGACCGAGCCGGGGCACGAGGATGATGTCTGGGTACATCAGCGGACGTTCACGCAACCTGCTGACGGGCTCTTTGGGGACCCTTTTCCCAGGGGCTTCGGTCCGTCTGTCTCAAACTTTGGTCACAGTCTCGCGATTCAGGGGCAGACAATAGTGGTTGGGGCTCCGAATGCCGATGTGGATGAAACAACGAAAAGAGCAGGGGCTGTATATGTCTTTATGACGGATGATAGCTGGAACACTTACTCTACCAGCAAACTAACGGCTTCAGATGCAACTGACTATGCATACTTTGGAGAATCCGTTGCGATCAGTGAAGATGAAAACACGATCATCGCGGGGGATCCCTATCATAGCTCTGGGGATCCCCCTGGTTACCTGGATGGAGCCGTTTACCTGTTCAGCAGGGATACCAGCGGAACCACGAGTCCGGTAGATGACAGCTGGTCTGAGTTCAAAATGTTGACCGCTGTCGAAACTGACTCCCAGTTCGGGACTTCTGTAGGCATTGAAAACGGAATTGCTGTGATTGGCTCTAACGGTGATGCTTATGTGATTCAGGAGTCAGAGAACTGGGATGTTCTCACTTCCCTGGCAGGCTTTGGTGAGACAAAGCCGGTTCGATTTGGCCTGGGAGTTGCGATCAGTGGGGATGTGATTCTCGTCGGTGGACCGGACTTTACTGATCCTGCTGATCCGGGAGCCATCTATCTGTTCGATGGCTGGAATGGATGGGAAGCTCCTGATTTAGAAAAACTGTATGCCCTGGATCCGAATCTGAATGAAACCTTTTTCACCGAAAGTATCGCCATCAGTGGCGGAACCATTATCGCTGGCTGGCATAATCATGCCCACGATGGAGTTCAGACAGGGGTTGCTTATGCTTATGAGTATCAGCCGGTCATCGATCTCCAGGCGGATCTCATAGACGGTAGTCTGGTCATCAATAACCTGACCAATGAAAATGCCTCGGTCAGCCTGTCCGTGAGCGATGGTGCGCTGGTCGTGACTCATCCGGACAATCGCCTGGTTCCACCTGTAGAGGGAAATCAGGTCAGTCTGACTCAATTCACAATACCGCTGTCCGCACTGATTTCAGGGGAGATCTATATCAATGGCGGTGCTGGTGATGATCGGGTGAGTGTGGATACTTCCCTGGCGGCTGCGGGATTGAAGGTGATCTTCACCGGCGGAGAGGGGGTCGGTTTTGACAGTCTGGAGGTGACCGGGACTGCGAGTTCTGCTGAATATCTTTTTGAAAATGAACACGATGGCAAAGTCCAACTGAATAATTCCGGACTGGATTTGATCAGTTATACCGGGCTGGAACCAATTACGTCTTCCATCGATGCGGCTCAAGTAACACTGATCTACAGCGACGTTGACGAAACGATCTCCGTCAGCAGTCCTGCGAGTGGCCAGCTCAGTGTAGATTCGACTGCTGGTGAGATCATTTTCTTCCAGGACTTCACCGGAAAGCTGACGCTGGATGCGGGGGCCGGAATCAATACGTTGAACCTGAATGATCTGGGAACCAGCCTCACTGCAGATTTTGAGATCCTCGACAGCGCGGGGACTGAGACGGTGATTCTGGTGGATACTCTGAATCTGGGGAGTGGGAAGATTTCCATTGCTGCCGAAACGGTTCAGATTGCAGGGGCGGTGACGGGTACAGGTGATGTCGAGATCGCTGCGACTGCCATCGAATTCGCCAATGCAAACAGTTTACTCAATACCGGTGCAGGGAATATCGAACTGATTTCCATGGATGATCTGCTGGTGGCTAATCTCGCCACCACAGGGAATGTCAGCCTGACTTCGCTGAATGGCGATATCAGGAGAGTAAACAGTTCTGAAGAGTCTACGGTCTCTGCTTATTCGGTTGTGTTGTCAGCAGAAAACGGAGCGATTGGATCAGGAGCGCTTTACCCTTTACTGACAGAGGTCAGTTATCTGGAAGCGGTTGCTTACGGTGAGATCAACCTGGAAAATACAGGCGATCTGATCATCGGAGGAGCGAGTGATCTGGTGGGAGTCGAAGGACTCGGAGGTGAATCCGTTCAAATCTTTACTAATGGTAGCCTGCAGGTTAGCGAAGATGTGGTATCACCCAAACAGCTGTTTCTAAAGACCAGTGATTCTGATGATCCTTCCGCCGATCGTAATCTCATTGTAGATTCAGGAGTGGTTTTGCAGAGCACCACGCAGATGTTTATCTGGTCCTGCGATGATTTGTTGATTGAGCAGGATTCATTGCTGATGGCTTTTGCGATCAGTCTCACAGTTGATTCATCTGGTGGAAATGATGTCGATGGTGGAAGACTGGACTTGCTGGGACAGTTGGCAGTTTCCAATGGCCCCTATGCTTATGTGGAAGGTGGAGCTCAAGCCGATTCTTTTTATATCAGTCCCAGTCTGAATAACAGTATTCTGCTGCAGGCTTTCGGTCCGAGTTCTCCAGGGGATTCGTTGTATTATTATAATCCCGAAGGTGTCACTGCGACTCAGATCACATCCAGCACGAATACTGGTACTGTCACGTTTTCAAATGGTTATCAGGATATTGTCCATATCAGTGTAGAAAATGTGCAGGGAGCAGGTGCGGCCCCTCAATCAGACCCTGCGAGGTTGATGATCGCGGGTACCAGCGGTGATGATGTCTTAACGGTCAATACGGTGGATGCTGATTCCGGTACCTGGCAATTAAATGACGGCCCTGTCGTTAATTTTGATGGCATTGAGAGCTTTTCATTCTTCGGGCTGGCAGGTGACGACCGTCTGGTGATCAATAATCCGGTGGATGGGGTATTTCATCCACCGGGAGGTATCAATTTTATCGGAGGAACGGGTGGGGAGACGTGGGGTGATACCCTGGAAATCATCGGGGGTTTCGTTGCTGACAGTGAGTTCGAATTCATAACTCAGAATCGAGGCAGGGTGTTTTATGGAGATCTGGTTGCTCCTGCCATCAATTACTTTGATCTGGAAGAAGTCTATTCCGAGTTGTCAGTCACGAATCAGCGCCTGTATTACAGTTATCCAGATGCGCAATCTCTCTCCATCAGTGATGCCGGAGCAGGGGTAACTGCCTTTGATGCTGCGAATGGTGCTCCTTTGAGGCTGATGGCGCCGATCGAAAGACTTGCTTTCCAGTATGGAAATAATTCACTGAAAGATTATCAGATCGATCTGAATTCGATAGGGACCGGATTTACTGGTGAGCTGATCATTAATGATCACGATGACAATCTCATGGTGATTCTGACCGATGGACTGAACCTGGGCAGTGGTGATGTCACGATCGATGCGGAAACCGTCCAGATTGCAGGAGCAGTAAGCGGATCTGGAGATCTGGGTATCAGTGCGACCACGATCGAGTTTCTGAATACAAACAGCTCTCTCAATACGGGGGATGGTGATCTCAGTCTGCTGGCATCGAATACGATTGATCTCGGGCAAGTGATCAGTACGGGGAGTGTTGAGATCACTTCTTTAAATGGAGACATCAATGACAACAATGACAGCGTGAATAATATTACTGCGGCGCGGGCAATTCTGTCTGCAGTCAATGGCTTTATTGGTTATACCCTGGACACAGTGCTTGGAAATCTGGAGGCGGTGGCATTTGGAAATATCGACATCACCAATACCGGCGATCTGATTATCGGAGGGATCAGTGAACTGGAAGGGATCGAATCGACTTATAGTCGGGTCTTCGTCCGTTCTTACGGGGGCATGCAGGTAACTGAGAATGTGTTCTCTTATACGAGTCTATTGCTTTCGACGCAGGACTCGGAAATTGCCAGCCTGGATGAAGATATCCTGGTTCACTCAGGGGTAACTCTGCATTCGGACATGAGCTGGGTTGCCCTCTATTCCGACGATGACCTGACGATTGAGGAGCAGGTGACGCTCGAGACGCTCTCTTCCAATATCTATTTACGCGTTAATGATCAAAGTGCAGATGGAATCGGAGGTGTGCTCAAACTGTCTGGGAATCTGATAACTCAGGAACCAACTTATCGCGCTTTGGTTTACGGTAGCGAGCAGGCTGACACCTTCTGGATCGCCCCCAGCCTGAATTCCCAAATGACTGTGAATGCTCGTTTACCTGCTACTCCAGACCTGATCGGTGATACGCTGAATTACTTACTTCCCGACGGGGAGACGGTGACATCGATTCCGTCAAGTGATGCAAATGGTACTCTTACATTCTCGGGCGGTTATCAGAATATCTCTTATAATAACGTTGAAACACTGCAGCAGGGAGATCTTTCACAACTGGCTGGTCAGCTAAGAATTGATGGTACTGCCGGCGATGATGTGCTCACGATTAATGCGACTGATGCGAATTCCGGAACCTGGCAGCTCAATGGCGGACCAGCAGTGGCATTTTCTGCGATTGACGAACTCGCCTTTTATGGTCTGACAGGTGACGACCGGCTGGTTATTAATAATCCTGCGGGGATGATTTTCAATCCGGTGGGTGGAATTCTGTACGATGCCGGCGGTCAGGTGGACGACGAACTGAAACTCACAGGGGGATTCGCAACTTCAGAAGAGCATCGTCTGGTAGCAGGCCAGCATGCGGTCTACTTTAACGGCAGTGCTGAGGCTACGATTCGCCATCTGGGAGTCTCCAGGGTTCTCTCTGAGCTGGATACGGCGGAGACCACCTTGACAGGAGACAGTCTGACGGTCTCCTCCAATGACGGTATTCAGACCAGTGTCACGGGTGATGGCACCTCAATTAATTTTGCCAGTCTCACGGGGGCGTTGTCTCTCCAGGGGGATACGGACACCACGACCATTCAGCTGAACGCTTTAGGATCCGGTCTGACAGGTGCCCTGAATTTCGGTGGTGGAAAACAGGAAGTGCTGATCTTTAACGATGGGCTGGATCTGGGGGACAGGGATTTCACTCTTCAGGTTGGTACTGTTCAGGTTGCGGGAGCCGTGACGCGGACGGGAAACCTGGAGATCGAGGCGCCGACGATCGAGTTTACCAATCCTGACAGTTCGCTCAATACCGGTGATGGCGACCTCAGTCTGCAGGCTGAGAATTCGATCAATCTTGGGGAAGTGATCAGCACGGGGACTGTCACGATCACATCATTGAATGGTGCCATTTTTGATTACAATGAAGATTCAAATAATATTACGGCGTCACGGGCGATTCTGTCTGCGGTCAATGGAGCAATAGGAAACACCAGCATCATCGAGGCTGGAGGAGCAAGTACTAATTCGCTGGAGACGACAATTGAGTATCTCGAAGCGATCGCTGATGGAATCATCGACATCACTAATTCAGGTGACCTGATCATCGGTGGGATCGGTACACTGAATGGGATTGAATCGATTCATGAACGAGTGGTAGTCAGTGCTTATGGGAGCATTGAAGTTCGGGAGGATATCACAGCCTATGCTCAACTGTTGTTGAGGACAAAGGAATCGGCACTTGACTCCCTGAATGAAGACATACTTATACAGTCAGGTGTGACACTACATTCGGAAACGATTTATGTTGGGCTTTATTCCGACGACGACCTGACGATTGAGGAGCAGGCCCTTCTTCAGGCGCCTGCAAATCATATCTATTTACGTGTTAATTATAACAGTTCAGATCGAGTTGGAGGAGTACTGAGACTTACCGGAATAGTGGAGACCCCGGAACCCAATTATCGCACTTATGTTTACGGCAGTTCGTTTGCTGATTCTTTTCTGATTGCTCCCAGTCTGAATTCCCTGATTACTGTGATTGCGAATTCTCCCGCATCTCCGGATCTGATAGGCGATACACTGAATTACTTACTCCCGGACGGGGAAACTGCTACGTTGACTCCGAGTAATGACTCTGATGGTATTGTATCATTTACCGGAGCGTATTCAGACATAACCTATACAGGAATTGAAAATCTGCAGCAGGGCGATCTGTCACAACTGGCTGGTCAGTTGAGAATTGATGGGACCGCCGCCAATGATGTGCTCACGATCAATGCGACCGATGAAAATTCCGGTACCTGGCAACTCAACTCTGGGCCGGAAGTGGTGTTCTCCGATATCAATGAGCTGGTCTTTTATGGCCTGACGGGCGATGATCGGCTGGTGATCAATCATCCCGACGGCGCGATTTTCAATCCGACTGGTGGAATCCTGTATGACGGCGGCGGTCAGGCAGGGGACGAACTGGAACTCACAGGGGGGACACTCCAGTCCGTACAACATCGGCTAGACGAGGGACAGAATGCGATCTATTTCAACGGCTCTGTAGACCCCATTGTTCGTTATCTGGGGGTGGGAACTGTCATCGCGGATACCGATGCTGTGGCGACCACAGTGGTGGGTGACAGTCTAACTGTTTCCTCGGATGATGGCGTGCAAACGCGAGTCACCGGTAATACGGGAGTGCTCTTTACGAGTTATTCTGGTTTCCTGGCGGTGGAGGGGACCTCGGCATCAGCGACGATTCAACTCAATTCACTGGGATCGGGTGTGTCCGGAACGCTGCTGATTGGTGGTAACCAACAGGAAACCGTGATCTTAAACGATGGCCTGGATCTGGGCAGCGCAGATCTCACGATCCACGCGGGTTCCGCGCAGGTGACCGGTGCAGTCACGCGTGCTGGTGATATTCAGATCGAAGCAAACACGATTACTTTTGCAGATGCGAATAGTGGGATTGATGCCGGTGCAGGAAATATCGAACTGACTGCCAGCGAAGACCTGATCGTTGCTAACCTGACAACAACGGGGACAATTTTTCTCACTTCATTAAATGGGGATATTCATAAAGGCACGATTGGAGCAGCCCTGATCAAGGCTTTTTCTGCCGTATTGTCCGCTGAAAAAGGTAATATTACTGATTTTGGTTCATCCAGTGAGCTCTTTACAGAAATAAGTCATCTGGAAGTTATTGCCTATGAAGGGGTTAGGATCAGAAATACCGGAGACCTGACCATTGGTGGGGTCAGTGATCTGGTGGGAATCGAAGTTTCTGGAAGTGGCTCGGTAATGATAACCAATACGGGGAGCCTGCAGTTCAGCGAGGATGTGATCTCCGTGATGTGGCAGAGTTTTACAACACTGGATGTCAATGATCCCTCGGCCAATAGTAATCTCATTGTAGATTCCGGAGTACTTCTGCAAAGCGCTGAAACCATTCATCTTGTATCATGTGATGACCTGCTGATCGAACAGAATGCATTGTTGACGGCTTCCGATATCCGTCTCTTTGTTGATGCCGGTGGCAGTAATGATCTCAGTGGCGGGAGACTGGATTTACTGGGAGAGCTGGCAGGTTTTTGGAACTCTCAAGTGCGAATCTATGGAGGAACGCAGGCGGATTCCTTTTATATCAAACCCAGTCTCAGCAACCCGATTTTGGTTGATGCTCATGATCCGACCTCTCCTGGAGACATGTTGTATTTTTATACCCCGGAAGGTGTCACTGCCACGTTGTCCAATTCCAGTACCACCGTGGGAACAGTAAGCTTTTCAGATGGCTATCAGGACATTCTCCACTTTGATGTGGAAACTGTAGAAAATGCAGGCACACCTCCCGAACCAGATCCAGGCTGGATCTCAGTCGCTGGTACTTCCGGCAATGACGTCTTGACGGTCAACGCGACGGATTCGAATTCCGGAACCTGGCAATTGAATGCTGGGCCTGTGGTCAGTTTTGATGACATCGAAAGCTTCACATTCTTTGGTCTGGAAGGTGATGACCGGCTGGTGATTAATAATCCGGTCGATGGGGTGTTTCAACCTGCAGGAGGGATCAACTATGGTGGTGGTTCAGGGGGCGAGACTCTGGGAGACACTCTGGAAATCATCGGGGGTGTGATTGAAGACAGCGAGTTTGAGTTCGTTGCTAATAACCGTGGCCGGATTTTTTACGGAAATGGGGCTGCACCAGCGATCAATCACTTCAATCTGGAAGAATTGTCTTCTGAGCTTTCGGTTACAAATCAGCAGATCTATTACAGCTTTCCGGGAACACAGCCACTCACAATCAGTGAAGCCGGGGCAGGTGTGACTGCCTTTGATTGCGTTTTTGGTACCCCGTTAAAACTGATCTCGCCCATCGAGACTCTGACGCTGCAATTTGGTAATCATCCTCTGAATGATTACCAGATCAATCTGAATTCCCTCGGAGCGGGGTTCAGTGCCGACTTGATTTTCAATGATCGGGATGACAATACCAGCATCACTCTGGGGGATGGACTGCACCTGGGTAGTGGCGCTGTCTCTATCAACGCGGAAACCGTTCAGGTCGCAGGAGCTGTAAGCGGGGCAGGCGACCTGGATATTGTCGCGACTACAATTGATTTTCCGAATACAAACAGTTCGCTCAATACGGGCGATGGTAATCTCAGACTGCAGTCAGAGAATTCGATTAACCTTGGGGAAGTGATCAGTACGGGAAACGTTGAGATCACTTCGCTAACCGGCGACATCACTGATAACAATGACAGCGCGAACAACATTGCGGCTTCGCGGGCAATTCTGTCTACGATCAATGGCCGCATCGGTTATACCCTGGAGACCGAGGTCGGAAATCTGGAAGCGGTGGCATCTGGGGATATCGACATCACTAATACCGGCGACCTGATCATCGGTGGTGTCAGTGAACTGGAGGGGATTGAATCGACTAATGGCCGAGTCATCGTCAGGTCTTTTGGGGGCATCGAGGTACAGGAGAATGTGTCCTCATATACAAATCTGTTGCTTTGGACGCAGGACTCAGCAGTGGCCAGCCTGGATGAAGATATCCTGGTTCACTCAGGAGTGACGCTGAAATCGGAGACAAACTATGTTGGCCTGTATTCCGACGATGATGTGACAGTCCAGGAACAGGCCCTGCTTCAAACGTCCGCGCATCATATCTATTTTCAAATTAATTATGACAGTGCCGATGGGGTTGGAGGTGTACTGGATCTGGACGGAAAATTAATTACAGAAGGGCCCTCCTATCGTACTTTAGTTTACGGCAGTTCCCAGGCAGATTCATATCAGATCGCCCCCAGTTTGGATTCTAGAATTTTCATTCAGGGTTACCATTGGTCCCAGACGGAGACGCTGGATGATGAGCTGATTTATTATATTCCCCAAGGAGAAGTTGCTACGCACAATATTAGTGGGCCGGATCAGGGCCAGATCTCTTTCAGTGGTTCGTATCAAGATATCGGGTATAATAATGTGCATACACATTTCCTGGCAGGCAGTCTGACGCTGGAAGGAACAGCGGGTGATGATGTCTTAACGATCAATGCAACAGGTGCCAACTCCGGCACATTTCAATTCAACGAAGGGCCGGTCGTTGCGTTTACGGATCTAACAGACCTGACATTCCGGGGACTGGAAGGAGATGACCGGCTGGTTATCAATCATCCGTCGGAAGGTCTGTTTGCGCCTCTGGGAGGAGTCCTGTTCGAAGGAGGGGGGCAGACGACGGAAGACACGCTGGAGATTTACGGTGGAACAGCGTCTTCAGTCGAACATCGATTTATCAACGAAAATGATGGTAGTATTATCTATAACGGCCAGACGACAGCAGCGATAACCTACACGGGGTTGGAACCGGTGCTGGATACGATTGCCGCGACCGATCGCAGCTTCAGTTTTACTGGTAGTGCCGAGACGATCACGCTGTCTGATGAAGGCGATGCGGGCGATGGTGAGTCAATGATCGATTCCACACTCGGGGAATCGGTGGTTTTCACTCATCCGACAGGCATGCTGACAATCAATACCGAAGTCTTCGGCGGTACAGGATCGGATACCATTATCGTCAACTCGGTCGATTCGACTTTCACGGCAAATCTGACAATCAACACCGGTAACGATGATACGGTGACACTGAATACGATTGATTCTGGATCCGGAAATGTGGAACTGAATGCCAATGAAGTTAACATCGATGGCACCTTGACGACCAGCGGCATGGTTGCGATCCAGGCTGATTCTCTGATCCGTTTTGCAGAAACCGGTGTCATTGATGCTACGGCAAATACCGTCCAGCTCACTGCAGGTCTCTCTATTCTACTGGGAAAGATCATTACAGCGGGGGATGTCTGGCTGACTTCCACAGGCGGTGCGATTCTGGATGCTACTATCAGTGAAAGCAGCCTGGTTCAGAGTAACAGCCTGTTTTTACAGGCGGCAACAGGAATCGGTGGAGCAGGTGATGCGGACCTCGATATCGAAGCGAATCAAATTATAGCGGACTCCTACCAGGGGCCGCTCATGCTCGACAACTTCGGGGGCCTGTTTCTTCAGCTTGCTGAACTCCCTGATCTGGTTCTCAATGAAGATGCGGGCGAACAGACGATTCCTCTCTCGCTGATTACGACTGCGGGAGGCACATCTCAACCGCTAAGTGTGACGGCCACGAGCAGTCAGCCATCCCTGATTCCGAATCCCCAGATAAACTATCTCGCCGGCGATACCACAGACAGCCTGGTTTTCACACCGGCGTCCGAGCAGAACGGGACGGCCACGATCACCCTCCTGGTAACAGATGGAGGCGCCGATCATCTGCTGGAGACAACGGGAGATAACCGGTCCATTGAGCTGACATTCGACATCACGGTCAGCCCGCAGAATGATGACCCCGAACTGGATCCACTCGGTGATCTTTTAGTGAGTGCAAATGCACCTGAGCAGACGGTTCTCTTTAGTGGTATTACTGCCGGTGGTGGCGAAGTGCAGCCCTTGCGTGTTACGGCGGAAAGCAATAATCCGGGTTTAATTGCAGACCCGGTGGTCAACTATGCGTCGGCTGATTCAACCGGCAGTCTGAGCTTCACTCCTGTCGCTGACCAGACGGGGACCGCCACAATTACGGTCATCGTGGAAGATGGTGGACTGGATGGTGATCTGGAGACAACCGCTGACAATGCCACATTGACTCGAACGTTTGTTGTTACTGTGAGCGTGCTGGAAACAGTCTCCTTGCGCGTCATGGACGATCCAACCGCAACTGATGCGAATGGAGAAACGGAATCGTTGTCCGCTGAGGTGAACTGGCTTGGTGAGTGGGACAGTTACTGGCTCGAACTCTGGGTGAGCACCGAAGACCTGAATTCCCAGGGGATCACATCGGTTTCGCTGGACCTGGCCTATCTGACGGATCTGACTTCAGCGACCGGCATCGAATATGGTGCGGCATTTTCCCAGAATCAGTCCGGGACGATAAATGATGAGAACGGTCTAGTCGAAGGTCTGTCAGCGACAACCGATTTAACGGACCTGGGAATCAATACGCAGTTGCTGTTCGCACGAATCCGATTTGAATCACTGGCCGAGGATAACGTTCTGCTGGACCTGGAGGGGCAACGCATTGGTCCGCATGATCCCGGTTTCCAAATTCAGACTTTACAGATCGGACTGGCAAGTGAGCGGGTGAGCCAGAACGCGATCGAGGATCATACCGCCGCTGCGATCTGGGCCAACCCGTTCGACCTGAATGATGATGGCCAGATCAGCTTCCGGGATCTGCTGCTGTTTGCGAGTGTTTACAACAGTTTCACTGCGGAGTCGAGTTCACAGTATGCCTGGTTCAGTGACTTCAACCAGAGTGGTCGCGTCGCTTTCCGGGATCTGGTCTTACTGGCGACGAATTACAATAAATCAAAGCTTCTGCAGCAGCAAGTGATTTATCCCAATAATTATCCCCAGGATTGGGATCAGCAGCTACAGGTTTCATCGCTTCTGGATACTCCCTCAACGGCAAGGGAATTAAATCAAAACCAGGCACAGACCGCTCTGCAGAGTGCTGTGGATGATGTGCGACCGAAACTGAGTGACGAGGGACAGCAGAAGCTGGCACAGGTTCAGGTCGAGGTGGTCGATCTGTCGGGAAACACACTGGGCAGGGTAGAAGGGAATACGATTTATCTCGATGTCAATGCGGCCGGTTATGGCTGGTTTGTTGATCAGACGCCCCGGGATCATAGTGAGTTTTATTCTGACGGCCAGCTGTCACTCATCGCATTGCCTGACAGCGAGGCAGCGGGTTTGATTGATCTCTGGACAGTGATCCGACACGAACTGGGGCACCTGCTGGGTTATGAACATACAGACGACGGATTGATGGAAGCAGTGCTGGATCCTGGCGAACGAAAGTTAGCTGACTGGTCAGAGGAGACCGATGACTTTTTTGCGTCGCTGGAAGACGATACCGAACTGCTCTCGTTCTGACTGTGTTTAGAATCCAGTCTGGTATATCAAGAGTTGAACAGAGATCCGCAATTGGATCAGGTCAGTAATTGCTGGACGGGGCCGGTGCTGTCGGCGAAGCGGTCGAGCTTGAGGCCCATGACTTGTGCGTGCGTGAGCCAGAGGTTGGCCAGGGCTGTGCCATCTGAGCAGTGCAGATGCTGTCCCGTCTTTAAGCGTCCTCCACCGGAACCGGCGACGACGATGGGCAGGTCGGTATATTGATGGGTGGCACCATCGCCCAGACCAGAGCCATACGTGAAGATGGTATTATCCAGTAATGTCGTCCCATCCGACTCGCGAATGGCATCCATCTTCTCAACGAGATAAACAAACTGTTCCATATGGAATCGATCCACCTGCAGCAGTTCTTTCATAAACTTATTCTGATTATGCGACATCTGATGATGGCTCATCGGTTTGTCGAACAGCGATTCGTAGCGCATGGGGGTATCCCAGCGTTCGGGGCCAATCATCAGGGTGGCCACATTGGTTAAACCTACCTGCAGGGCTGCGACCATCAGGTCTCCCATCAGGCGAATATACTGGCCACGGGGGAGCTGGGAGTTATCTGGTTCTTTGACGGAAGCTTTGCCTATTTCATGTTTGATCTGATCGAGTTTGTCCATCTGTTCTTCGATCGTCCTGATGCCATCGAAGTACTCCTCGAATTTCTCACGGTCTGCCCGGCCGAGCCGTCTGTTTAATGAACGTGCATCTTCGAGAACCAGTCCCGTGATGTCGCGAAAGGCCTGGTTCTCCTGTGTGCCGAACATGTGGCGGTAGACTTTTCGTGGATCACGCATCGAAGGCGCGACATGCCCCGTGCCATACCAGGAGATATTGTCAAAATAGATCGACTCTTTGTTGTCCCGATGGCTGTTGCAACTCAGTTCCAGAGTACGGAACGGAGTCTTCTCTCCAACGTGGTCCGCAATGATATGATCGAGCGTACGCGCCAGCGGGTATACCGACGACTTGACTGCATGGGCAGTGGCGCTACTTAAAAAACAGGAGGCACATTGGGCGTGCACATCGCTTCCATGCTTGTAGAAGCGATCCATGCCGGTGATGAGCGTGACTTTCTGCTTTACTTTTTCGAGTGGTTGCTGCGTGGGCGTCAGTTCTTGCAGAGGACGCATCCCGACTTCCAGACCGGTTTCCCGGGTAATCTCTTCCTGACTGCTTGTGAATTTGGGAATCGCCGCATTTTGTTCGCCCGGAAAGAAACCGCGACGCACCACGCCAATGGGCACATAGAAGACTGCCAGACGTTGAGCCGGTTGCGGAGGAACTTCAGAGTGTGCGAGACTTTCCAGCCAGGGCAATGCCAGTGTTGCACCTGCTGCTCCGCGGAGAAATGATCGCCGACTGGTTTTCATCATCATTCTGCCATTCTACGCTAACATGTTACGGGATCGTTTCAGGATGAGTTTGCTGATTCAATGACACAGCCTGGTTTCCCTGCCTGACTGTACCCTGTAAGAACGGGCGACTCAATACGATTTGTTTGATGAGGGACTGGAACCGGTAATCTGCGGCTGCTGTTTCCGTTACAATCTCTTCCAGAGCCAGTGAATCAGCAGCTCCCATTTCGCGTCCCAGGGCGAATGCAAGCAGATGTGCTGCAAACGCGCGGGTAAATCGATCCTTTTCGGTCAGCAAAGCATCTTTAAACTCGATGATATTTGCGAATTCATGTTTGCTCAGCAACTTGCCACTGGCGTCGACCATTCGCCCCTTGGGGTATGTTATACGCCAGAGGCCGGCTGCATCATAATTTTCTAAGGCAAACCCTAGTGGATCGATCCGCTGGTGACAGCCCGCACAGCTGGCATGTTCTCTATGGGCAGCAAATCGCTCACGCAATGTCAGGTTTTCTTCGCCGGACTTTGGCTTGTCTTCCAGTAAGGGGACATCAGCGGGCGGAGGTTTGGGGGGATCATTCAGTATGACACCCGCAATCCAGGCGCCGCGTGTGATCGGCTGAGTTCGCGTGGCATTTGATGTCATCGTCATGACGGCTGCGTTGGTGATGACTCCGCCCTGCCGCCGGTCTTTGACAGGCACACGTCGAAATTGTACTGTCACCGGGGAACCTGGATTTCCGCGCGTCCCATCGCGGTACCAGGCATTCAATAAATCGCTACGATAACTGAAATCGGAATCGATTAACTTGAGGACGGACTGATCTTCAATCAGTAAGGTTTCAAACAAAAGCAATGGCTCCAGCATCATATGCATGCTGGCACGGTACTTGGAAAAGTAGAACTGTGGATACCGCTGTTGATCAGGAGTGGAAGAGATAATGCGTTCCAGTTGCAGCCATTGGGTAGGAAAACTGTCGCAAAATCGTTTCAGACGCTCGTCATGCAGCATGCGGGCAACCTGCTCCGTTAAAACGTCAGGCTCATGAAGTTTTCCAGCCGTGGCCAGATCGAGCAGGGGCTGGTCAGGAATACTTCCCCAGAGGAAAAACGAGAGACGCGAAGCCAGGCTGAAATCATCAATGCCTGTCTGATTCGGAGAGGCTCCGTCGGCGGGCTGATCATACAGATAGAAAAACTGGGGCGAAGCCAGTACCGCTGCTGCCGCTTCCTGCATGCTTTCCGTAAAAGACTTTTGTTGTTGTATCTGACTTATAACATACGAGGTATAGCGCTCTACAAGTTTGTCACTGGCGGGACGTCGAAAAGCGCGCGTCAGAAATTTCCTTAAGCGGGCTTCTACGATTGCCTGTGTTTCTTCGGTCGTGCCTTCTGCCGGAGCTGCGAAGAACTGCTTCCAGATACCACAGGTTTTGGAGTTGAAGTCGGTACTGAAGACAATGGAACGGCTCAGTCTCAGAAATGATTCCAGCAGTAGTGGGGAAAGCGAGAGGTGATCGGCTCGATTATCGAACCCATTCTCGGCCCGCAGGTCCTGTGGAAAGGCGGCTACTCCGCCCAGTCGTTTTTCGATCAACTGCGACTTGCCCAGCGGACGACTGCCGACCCGCACCTGCTGAGGCATTTTTCCGGTTTGTGGCTGAAAGTAATTGTCGTACTCCCGCATCATCCGCTCTGGGAGTGAGAAGACTTCCACTTTCAGCTGGAACAGATCCTGAACGGCATTGTTGTACTGAAACCGGTTCATTCGTCGAATCGGTGTGCCTGGCACGTTCTCCGCTGATTCAATCGATTGCTTCAGGTATGCTTTCAGACTGGCTACCAGTTGCGTGCGCGTCTTTTCAGCAAGAGGCTGTTCACTTTCAGGTGGCATGTATCCGGAGTCGACTGCCTCAATTAAATCCTGCAACGTTTCGGGAGTGCTTACCAGTTGATCGGAATTTTGCAGGCTGAGCAGATTGACCTCGCCTTCAACCATTCCATGCTTGCCGTGACACTTCACACAGAACTGCTGAAAGGCCGGGCGGATGATGGTCGAGAAAGTGTCAGTCTGTGGATCAGGCGCAGGCTCAGCTCCCTGGCTAAACAGGGGGGATAGCCAGATCGCCACAAAAACACTGCTATACGAAAATCGAGATATCAAGGTCGCCTCTGATCCGGGATTCACCAATGAGAATAAGACTGAGACCGTTCTATGTATAACTTCTCGTTTATATATTAACTCAGCGCCCCCCACTGTGTCTATTACGGAGTGGATCTCCCCAGATTTCGTAGGAGTGAGCAATATTCATCTGGGGGGATGAATTCAGAGTGCTGGGTACAAACGGCTCTTGATTTTCTGTTTCAACCTAGCCTTATCCCACTGCGGTACTTGTGCCTGTCTGGTAGATAAACCAAACCGTTCTGATACAATCAAAGATCTCAACTTCTTACAGATATCATACCAGAGCCGAGGCGCAGGGCATTCCAATGACAGATCAACGACCAAACATCATATTCATCATTACCGATCAGCAGCGCTTCGATACGATTCATGCTGCCGGCTATGATTTTATGGAAACGCCCCACCTGGATCGTCTGCATCGCGAGGGAATTGTATTCAACAACTGTTTCATCACGGCCGCTTCCTGTGCTCCTGCGAGAGCATCACTCTTTACAGGGCATTATCCACATACGACGGGGATTCTGAAGAATGCAGATACCTGGAAGCATGGCTGGATCGAAAACCTGCAGGAGGGAGGTTACCAGACGGTCAATATCGGCAAGATGCACAGCTGGCCTTACACGACTCCCCTGGGCTTCGATCAACGGTACGTTGTGGAGAACAAAGATCGCTACCTGGAAGGTCGCTACTTTTACGATGAGTGGGACAAAGCCTTGCGCGCCCGCGGTCTGGTGAAACAGCAACGGGAACTCTATCGCCAGCTACCTGATTACAGAGAAAGCCTGGGCGCCTTCGACTGGCTGCTGGATGAGGATATGCATCCAGATATGTTCGTGGGGAATATGGCGGTCGACTGGATTCGCAATTACCCCGTCAGCGAACCGCTGTTTCTGGAAATTGGTTTTCCTGGCCCGCATCCTCCCTATGATCCGATTCCCCGGTATACCGAGTCTTATCTGAAAAAAGATCTCAACATCGCACCCGTTCTGGAAAGTGATCTGGTGCACCAGCCGGACCCATTAAAGGCAATGCGAATTCATAATCACGAGGTTGATCACGACTCAGTCGTGCATCTCCTTGATCCCACGGAAGAACAGCGACACCGACAGCGCGCCTATTATCTGGCGAACGTCACGATGATTGACGAAAAGGTGGGAGAGATCATGACTGCTCTGGAAGAGAAGGGGCTGCTCGACAACTCGATTGTCATCTTCAGCTCCGATCATGGCGATTGCCTGACGGACCATGGACACAGTCAGAAATGGACCATGTATGATGTTATTACGCGTGTGCCGATGATTATCTGGGCGCCAGGTCGCTTTGGCGAACCGCGGGCGATTGATGGTCTGGTTCAGCAGATGGATCTGGGGCCCACATTGATGGAGCTTGCTGATATCCCCATCCCGGAACCAATGGCAGCACGCAGTCTTTTGCCGTTGCTGGAATCAGACCCTGAAGCTTCATCCTGTTTACGTGACGTCGTATTCGCCGAACAGGCCAAAGATGGCATTCTGACAACCAGCAAGTTTATGACCATGGTGCGCACGCAGGATTGGAAACTGGTTCATTTCCTGGACGAACCCTGGGGCCAGCTGTTTGATCTCAAAGCCGATCCCCTGGAGGTAGACAACCTCTGGGATGCGCCCGAACATGCCGAAAAGAAGAAAGAGCTGCTCGCCATCCTCCGCGAATGGCGTATTCGCGACAGTTATGAAAATTCTGACCTCTGGGAAGAGTATCGGTGACACTGATTATCGGCTATGAAGCTTGATCTGTGACTAATTTTCTGATTTCAGCCAGGCTGAGCGCTGGAAAAGCTCTGTACCGTATGTCACGTAAAAAAAGAGCCACTTGCGGTGAATCACAAGTGGCTCTTTTTATGGTGGCGGGTGTCACTTTTGAGCTGGATATCAAGTTGAAAATGATTTCGATAAATCCTATTGAATTCGATATTTGGGAAGAGCCGGTCCGAGAGAATTTCGAATTGGAGATTCCCTGAATCGGACACAGTCGGACTATTTTCGGAATGAGTATACACTTCTGAATCCCATCACTCCCATAAGAAGTTCTACAGCAGGTGTGATAACACCCACCCGACTGTCTGGGATCGTGTGAAGAATCAACCGCACTGACACTCTGCTCTGGTCTACTCCCAGCAGGGGATCAGGGTGCCAGCGGTTATCCGGGGAAATCTCTGTAAGTCGAAGATTAATTGATATTTGGGAGGCGGGAGCTGGCCTGGATTAGAACTTTTAGAACAAAAAACAAATATTCTCTGACCGAATGTCCTGTTTCATTACATCACTCAGATAGATGAAACATAGGTCTGTTTTTTACTGCAATCTGAACACAGAGATCAGGAATGTCCCATGAGAATATTTGAACGAATCAACGACATTATTGCGGCCAATATTCATGATATGCTCGATCAGTTTGAAGATCCGGAAGTCATGTTGAAACAGGCCATCCGGGAGATGGAACATTCAATTGATACCGTTACCCAGGATACGGCACGTGTGATGGCGGGTGAGAAGCGACTCATTCGGGAGTTGACCAAAAATGAAATGGAAGCTCAGAACTGGCAGCAACGTGCAATGCAGGCGGTCCAGAACGGAGACGATCAACTGGCTCGCAAAGCGCTGGCCCGTAAAAAGGAACATGAAAACCTTTGTCAGGCCCTGAAAGAGCAACTGGAGCCGGTTAAAAAAGCGGGGGAAACGCTGAAGGTTCAATTGTCGGCGATGAAAGCCAAACTGGCTGAAGCGAAGCGGGAGTTGTCTGCTTTACTGCTGCGCAAGCGATCTGCAGAAATCCGGAAACAGTCGCGCACTTCATTGAGTTGCCAGCAGACCAAAGCCTTTAATGCGAATGCATTTCGCAAGTTCGATCGGCTGCGAGAAAAAGTCGAAGAAGCAGAAGCGGAAGCCGATGCAATGGATGAGTTAAACGCAATGGCTGATATGACCATGCTGGATCCCCGGGATACGTTTGCCAAAGATTCTCTGGCTGAGGGGGTTCATTCACTGGAGATCGAAGAGGAGTTGAATGCACTGAAGCAGAAGAAGGACTGATTCTTCTCAGGATGAAAACTTGACAAATGAATCCGGCAATACTGAGAATGAAGAGTGCTTCGCTCGTACAGGATGAAAAAGGCCCAGCGTCCGTGAATCGATTCCCCCAAACCCGGCAGACGTTGATACAACGTATCGCGACCGATCGTCAAGCGCCGGAATGGAATACGTTTCTTGACGATTACTGGGGGCCGGTCGTCCGCTTTGCGATTCGATCCGGGAACCTGAAAATCCAGGATGCAGAGGACATTACTGCTGAGACTTTCAAAACACTCTTCACAGCCGATCTGCTCTCACGCTGGCTGGAAGACCGGCGTTCCCGGCTGAGCACCATGTTGTGTGTGGTTGTCAGGAACCTGATTTCCAATCGGGCGAGGCTGCAGTCGGGGCGTGAGAAAATCATGCACGAACTCAAGCCTGTGCTGACTGCTGAGATTGCCAGGCGTCAACGAGATCCTGCGGAAGATCGTTTTTATGAAGCCTGGGCGGAATCACTGTTGCAATCAACGTTACTGCAGTTACAGCAGGATTATCTCAAGCGAGGGCGGGTGAATGCATTCCGCGTATTTTACGGTCGAGTTCGGGAAGGATTGTCTAACCCGGAAATCGCGGACTGCCTGAACCTGAAGGTGACGGATGTCGAAAACCACTATAAACGGACGCGGGGGCAGTTTACCGACCGTTTGCGCGGCGGCATTGAAGAGCATGTTCGCAGGTATGGGAATGAGGATGACTTCGCTCAGGAAGTCGCATGGGAGTGGCAGACCCTGGGGGAGTATTTGAAAACGCACGGCGACCTGGAGTCTGTGTTCCGACAGCTTCCCACAGAGTCGGAAGAACTCCGCTGCCGCGAGCGCGAGTCGAAAGCCGATCTCTTACAGCAGCTGACTTCATTCATCGATCGAAAGACAGAACAGCATGACTGACCACCGCGAACGGGACCATGATGAGCCTTACAAGGCAGCCGGACGAACGGCTTCCCGTCTGTCGGATCTGAGTGAGATTGTGGAAGTTCTGCTGGCGGCAGCTACCATGATCCGCGACTGTCACCTGGCAGGCCGCTTGTGTGGATCGATCGATGCTTCCCGGATCATACAGGTTGAAGCGAGGAGTGAATGGCGGGTAACCCCCGCGAAAGAGGAAACGTCCGAGCGAGTGAAGTTCCCCGCTGATGCCACCTGGTATGCTGTCGCAGAGCATGCTGAGTTACAGGTATTACCTCTGGATATTGAAGAGGCGCAACAGTGTGTGGACCAGGCGGGGGTGGAGTTCCCCGTCCGGCTGATTGATAGTTTTGCACTGGGAGAACTCGCCTGTCGAATCGCTGGGGATTGCAGAGTTGCGGATTATCTGCAAAGCCCCCGGGTTCTGCAACGGATTCCGTCTGAACTCCACCCGTTGATCGATCTCGCGCTGGGTTTCGATGCCGATCAGCGTTGTGAGGAGATTGATGATCTGCTGTTTCTGCTGAGAAATATTCAAAAGGCTCTGCAAACGGATACGCAACGCCTGGCTGATGCGAGCGGCCCGGGCAATGAGCCGAAAACCACCGTGGCGGATTCACCTGAATTGCACGCTCGACTGCCATTTGACCAGATTGGTCATTTTCAAATTGTCAGACGGCTCGGTAGTGGGGGAATGGGTGATGTCTACGAGGGTTACGATCAGTCTCTGAAACGCACCGTGGCCGTCAAGGTGCTGCCGCCGGAACTGGGACGGCATGATTCGTTCGTGCAGCGATTCTATTCCGAAGCCGCCAGCGTGGCGAAAATCGTTCATCCCCATATCGTTCAGATCTTTTTCATTGGCGAAGATCTGGGGCAACATTATTTTGCGATGGAATACGTCGAGGGGGAATCTCTGGCAGAACAGCTTTCGTGCGGATGTCTGTCTGTCGCGGCGGCGTTGAATGTCATCGAACAGATTCTGCAGGGACTGGAAGCCGCGCACCGGGCGGGACTGGTTCATCGCGACGTCAAGCCGGGAAACATTCTCCGGGAGCGGGAAACGGACCGTTACCTGCTGGTGGATTTTGGTCTCGTCAAATCACTGAATGATGACAGCGGGCCGACGCTTTCCGGAACCGTCCTGGGAACAATGGATTACATTTCTCCCGAGCAGGGCAGTAGCCGGGGTGTGGATGCCCGTAGTGATCTATATTCGCTGGGAGTCGTGCTTTATGAGTGTCTCAGCGGGAAGCTGCCTTTCACAGCAGACAGTCCGACAGGGATGATCTTTCAGCATGTGTATGAGAGGCCCGTGCCGCTGTCCGAAGTGGCGGGGCCGGTGCCTGCTGCTGTCACGGCGATTGTTTCAAAAATGATGGCTAAGGATCCGGCCCATCGCTATGCGGATGCCCGGGCCATACTGGATGACATCAGGGCCTTCCAGCAGGGAGAGCTGCTCCCTTCGCACGCCGATCAGATCGTCCAGAACGATGCCGATTATTTTTTCAGACCCGTCGCCAGAACTTCGCCTGCTACCGCAGCAACGGCAATTATTTCCGCGCCCGACTTCAGTGATTTTGACGATGAACTGGAAGTGCTGAATCGCGGACCAACGCATCTTGGCGAACGGCTTGTGCAACGTTTCTTCGACTGGTTTGAGGCGAAGTCTCCGCACTGGGCGGAGCAGTTGCAGAATACCCAGATGCAGATCGACCGGGCGATATTGAAGCTGGAGCGGCATCGCGATCACCTGTCGTCTCTGAACCGGGATGCTCAGCTACTGCTCAAGCAATTGCATCGGGACATTAACGCAAAATCACAGATTAGTGCCGACACAGAAAGCGGAGAAGATTTCCTGCTGGAAGAACTGCGTACTGCCTGCGCGGAGCAGGAGGAACAGGCAGAAACGATACAACGGCAGTTGCATCAGGTGAATGCACGACTGGCACAGGTCCGAACGGAACGCGATGTGTTACTGGCGCGGTTGAACAGTGCGGATACCCGCAGGGGCGGGAGCCGTCCTCTCCGCAGACGGAGAGTTGCAGTACTGCTGACGCTGGTGGCAGGTTGCCTGCTGCTGATCTATCTCGTGAGAAATGCTGCTGTCAGCATTCCCGTCTCCGGGCGGTCGGAGTCTGCTGGCAAGGTTTCCCTGGCTTCGCAGACCGGCTCCCGGTTTCAGCGCTGGCCAGTCGGTTCCGGCCCGGAGATTATTATCCCACTGCAAGCCAGGGTGCGTGCGATGGATATTGCTGTTTCCCGGTACGTCGATCAATCCGCTTACACGATAGTCGCTGCACTCGAGAAAAATATATTGCTGAAATATTATTATCGTAAAGGTCTGCAGAATGTTACACAGGACAGATTTGAAGGTGTACCCGCCGGGATCACGGTGGTGACCCTTTCCCCGCAGGCAACTCTTACAGCTGTTGCTGCCGGCGATCACTCGATACGCGTGTTTGAAACGAACAAAAGTGGAAAGGAAGAATACCGCCGACTGGAAGGACACGTGCAGCCGGTCCTCAATATGGCATTTTCAGGAGACGAATCGACGCTGGTTTCGCTGGGGGATGATCGAACCGTCCGTTTCTGGGACATCCGCTCCGGAACGGAGATCCGGCGTTTCGAAGTCGGTCGAAACAGTGCGCAGAAGCTGGCTGCTAATGGAAATCTGAGTCGACTTCTGATTGGAAATCAGATACCCATCGGTGACCCACTGGTGCTGTGGAACTCGTTGGAGTCGCGACCGGAAAAGGTGTTTCCTACCGAAGCAACACCTGCCACGCTGGCGATTTCGACAGATGCACGAATCGCGCTCGCCTTTGCGGCTGGTCGCATAGATGTGTGGAATGCACTGACTGCGGAAAAACTGCGTACTTTCGCTCCCGGGAGCCAGGCAGCAGCATTTGCACCCGAAGTTAACCGTGCGGCAACGCTGGTCAACCGGAGTCTGAAACTCTGGGAGACCACGACAGGGAATCTGGTTGAGACGCAGGATTTACAGATTACATCCAGCAAGCGAGCAAAACTCCTGCTGTCAGAAAATGGGACCTTGGGCGTGGTGGCGACTGATAATAAGACGCTGCATTTTTGCCTGCTGCCCGAGGTCCCTCTTCCTGATGATTTAGTGTATCAGTTTCACGCCAGGACACCGATTCATGCGCTGGATCTTGCACCCGATGGAATCTGGCTGGCGGGTGGCGGAAATGGAATGATCTATGTGTGGAACATGAATCACCCGCCAGCGAGTTTTGAACTGGATTCTCCAAATCAGATTTCGAGTCTGGCATTTTCTCCGAATGGAGAGTACCTCGCATACGGAACGGGACAGGAAGGTGCCAGAACCAATTATGTGGGGGTACGAAAAATGGACTACACCAATCGGATACAGCGATTCCTCAAAAAAACAACCGACTTGAAGAAACTGGAAGGCTTCGAAGGTCCGGTTTCATCCGTCGCCTGGGATCCGAACGGTAAACAGATTCTCGCGGGCAGTCTGAGCGGGCAGATCAAGAGCTGGGTTCCGGAACTGAACCAGGTCAAATCGTCGCTCCAGCTCAAAGTGCCCGTACTGCACTTGAGTCAGTTCAAGGAACGGGCCGGTTGGCTGATGCTCACGGGGGATCACGGGCTGGAACTCTGGAATTACGATCAGACATCGCCGAAAGATGTTCTGCAGACAGCTTATGAGGGGATCGCCTGTGCTGTCTCTGAGAAAGAACAGTTGTTCGCCATTGCCGATCGGAGAGGGTTGATTCATCTGATCTCTGAGGAAGATCAGGGTCAACGGGGAGTCCTGCAGGCTGATTCTGACCTGGTGACGGATCTCTGCTTTGTTCCCGCTTCACACCTGTTGGCGGCCGCATACCGAAGTGGTGCGGTTCGGTTGTGGGATACCCGTGAGCTCAGTGTGGTTAAAGAATATCGTTATGGTGTTTCACCTGCGACGTCGCTGTTAGCGAGTCATGATACCAGGCATCTGATTGCCGCGATGCAGGATGGAAACGTCAATATCTGGAAGCTTCCCTGAACCTGGGAGTGATGATGATGAAACAAAAAACTGGTAGACAGAAAACGCGCAAATGGTGGATCATCGGCAGCGGACTTTTGCTGTTACTGTCCGTGGGAGTCATTCGTGAGTATGGCCTGTTCTCTGCGGCAGCGGAGTATTTCACTGACGCCTCCTTCGAGAGCAAGCTGGACAGAATGAAATCTCAGCCGATAACGCCCGTAGAAATTGACGAAGATGAGGAGCGCGTGCGGCAGTTGATGGAGGAGCGAACCGATTATCGCGGTCGACTTCTGTTTCCACCCACCACGGTTGCCGAAATGAAATACGATCCGGAACTGGTGGCGGGGATTCCCTGGGAGAAGAACTACGAGCCCGTGCCGCTGAACGAGGTCGAAGTTACCTATACCGAGAACCAGTTTCAGCAGGAGCGTGCGGACTGGTATCAGAACCTGTTTTTAACAGAGTATGAGGAGCACGGGGAAAAAGATCCGCGGTGGGATGAGCCGGCGCGGGAATTTCTGAAAGAGGCAGCCCGTTGGGTCTCGATTGCGCGGTTTCGAAAGCACCGCTCACCGAAGTTTTATCCAGACCAGTCTGATGGGCAACTGGCAGAACGGGGCAGAGCGGTCATTGAACTGGGGTGTCGGGATCCTCTGGTTATCAGCCTGGTCATTGAAGCACATGCCGATCAGAAAATGTATGGGGGGATGACCGCGCTGACTCAACAACTGAATAAACTGTATACCCCTGACCGTTACTCGGAAATCGTGAGTTTTCAGATTCTGAAGTCTCTGGTGCTTGTGGGGAAGGGAACCGATAAACGGGAGGCTATGTCGCGCCACTTTCTCAAAGCCATCAAGGACAAGCAGCTGTCTGGTCTCGAAAGACGGATTTATCTGGAAGAGATGGCTATCATCACGGCTCCTGCGCATCAACCGATTCTGGGGCCGTTCATGCTTGCACTGGAAAGTCAGGAAAACGCTGACCCCTGGCTCAAAAGCATGATCCTGGGATCGTTTTACAATCAACTGGGCACGAACGGGAGTACGCTCAGGGAGTACTGGCCTCCCTATACCAAATTCATTCAGACCGACTGGGCAAAAGTGAAATCCGTGTTCATGGGGCATCTGCGTAAATCGTACCGGTTATATCTGCAGGCTTATCAGATGGCACCCGAACTTCCGGAGGCCCCTTTAAAACTTTATCCCATGTCGTACCGGCAGAATCCGCAGATGTTGTACGCAAACATCCTGCTTGATGATGAGGGCGAATTTGAGCGGCTCTCACCGGCGAGTCCGAGATACTGGTTTGATCGTGCCGTCGCAGCCCAGTTCGATTATCGACCCATGTATCGGCTGTACCGTGGTTCGCTGATTCCTCCTCCCACGATCTACGAGAACTGGAAACGTTATCAGCCAGTGCTCCAGTTTGGAATGGAATGCCTCAATTCCGAACGTTTCGATACTCAGGTGCCTTTCGGTTTTCAGGATGCGTTGCAGGCCATAATTGCCGGTCATGAATTTATGCGGGGGCCTGGTGGAGCCCGCAGTCGTGAAGTCTATGGATTTGATGATGTACTACCGCAGATGCAGAGGATGGTCAAAGGATATGCATCCCATTTGAGTGTAGGACAGAAGGACCATTACGAAACATTGCTGGCTGGAATGAACTGGATTCAGGGGCACGAGGAGATCGCCCAAAAGCAGTTTGCGGCTTTGGGAAAGCGTATGAAGCTGGAGGCGCTGCAGGAAGTCTCCCTGAATGTAATGGAACTGAAACGCAGTCAATCTCCCAAACAGGACAACGATCTGCTGACTGTGGACATGGAAAAGCTCCGCGGGATTGGTTATCTCAGCGATCGATCACAGTTGATGATTTCGCTGGACGGCGGTCGGGTTCAGACCTGGGATCTGGAAACTCGTCAGAAGTTGAAGGAATATACCCTGTTTCCCGACGTCGCCCCGGAGGCAACACTCGCGAAGAGTATTTCAGATAATGTGAAATTTATCAGCTGTTATCAGCAGCCTGAAATCAAAATCTTTGAAACCGTATCATTTACCGAAGTTGCCAGTCTGAAGCTGCCCGCCGACAAGCCCGTGAAAGCACATCGTGTTTCGAATACCGGCAAGTACATCGCAGTGGCACTGGCAGATCAGGTGGAACTCTGGGAAGTCGCTACGCAGAGCAGGATTGCTGAAATCAATATTCGAGCTAAAGAAACGATGGTTGATAAATACGACTGGCGGGATTTTCTACAGCTTGTCAGGGAAGTTCATTTTACCGCGGATGATAGTAAGTTGGCCTTTGTGCGAGGGGGCATCTATAAGAAATTCAATCCGGGGTTCTGGTCGCCCGGAGCACTGCCGCATGTGGTGGATGTTCTGTATGTCTGGGATTTGCAGCAGAAAAAGCTGATTTATACGGGGCAACCATACTTGCCTAACATCAATTCGATCGGATTTACCGAAAACGGATTGGAACTGCTGGTTTCCGGAACGAAATGGAGCCTGGCAAAGCGGAGTCCGGATTCCGTTCCGGAAACGGTCGAAACTCACACGATCGGGTTGCTGAGTCTCAAGGAAGGAAAGATCGTCCGAGAATACGCCGGTCGTAACAAGCCTCTCTGGGTTCCGAAAGCGTTCGGCAAGGATCGTGCGCAGCTGATTGCGATGGCAGGCAATGAACTACTGGTCTGGGACTGGGAGAGTGGCCGGGAGCTGACCAGTCTCCAGCAGCATCCCGATGATGTGCGGTATCTTTTGACCTCAACGGAACAGGATCGGATGGTGACGGTCGACAAGGAGGGAGTCGTTAAGCTTTTTGACGGTCAACTGGTTCCCCAGGTGCGACAGGTGTTGACCGGCCCGGACCTGTATCCCCATCAGCAACCCCACACGATTCAGTTGCATGCGGAAACCGGTCGGATGGGGGTCTGCAACGGACGCACCGGGGCGCTGATCTGGGATTTTTCCGATCCGAAAACGGTTACAGGAAGGCTGTATCGTTCGCCGGGTCCGATCGGGACCAGGGCCCTTGGTTTCAGTTCCGACCTGAAGTATCTGGCGACCACCGCGACCACCATGCCCGGGGAGCTCATGCAGGAGCTGGGTGAACCGACGCCCGTATCCATCTGGGACACGGCATCTGGGGAAGTCGTTCGGATTCTGGAAGGAGAGACCGATTTCGTCGAGTCAGGCGTTTTTGATCCGTCGGGGCGATATTTTGTGAGTGGCTTGAAGAATGGAAACATCCTGATCTGGAATCTGGAAACGGAATCCAGTCAGCCGGTTCAGGTTCTCAAAGACCATGTCGCCAGCGTTACCAAACTGAAATTCTCGCTAGACGGCAAGATCCTGCTCTCCGGTGGGTGTGGCGGAGAGTCGTTTGGTAAGAAAGTGAAGCCCGCAGTCAAGGTCTGGACGCGAGCGGAATCTGCAGGCGAGTTTCAAGTGCAGCAGACAATGGAACTGGATCGTCATGTGCCTCCCACTTTTGGGATTCAGGACCTCGATTTTTCTTCGGATGGAAAGTGGATCCTGGCTTCCTGTAATCATCGTGCTTCGCTGTTTTCAAGGGAGGGGGAGTTGCGTTGTACGGTAGAAGGGGGGGCGTTACAGTTTTTACCGGACGGGAATCAGTTCCTGACTGGAGAGGGAGGGGCAAAGAAAGCGATTCACCTGTGGGATCTTGACGGCGCAAAGGTGCGGACCTATGCATACCATCCGCAGACCTTTATTACGGCGCTGGCACTCTCTCCGAAAGAGGATGTGATATTGTCGTCCTCATATGGTGATGGCATCAAAGGATGGTTTGTCGGGTCGGGGGAGCAGGTGTTGTTTCTGTCCGATATTTTATCCGGCAGTAATCTCCAGAACGAAAAATCTGCCACGGAGCTACAAAAAGAGTAAAGACTCTTTCTGCGAAACCAATCCTCGCATGGCGGGGTCTCACCGCCAATAATCGCACCACAATGGCGTGCTACCTCTGGTTTAATTGAGGTGGCACGCCTTTTTTCTGCAAAAACAGCATTTCTGCCTCTCACTCTATCACTGTCTGCTGATTTATTTCGGATCTTCCCAAATTCTCTGCACAGACGCAGTCAAAATAGCGCCATGTAGTATGAGTGCAGCTTGAAATTGTAATTATCGGAATCCTGTCAGCGAGAATGAGTCATCTGGTTGAGTTCGATTTAATTCTCAGCAGGCAGAATCGGTTTCCTCAGCTGTCGCAGGCAGCCAGGCTCATTCATTGAGATCAATTTCTGTGTCTTTTTCTGCGTTTTTTTTCAGACTGCGTCGGGATCTTCGTCTGGATCTTGATTAAGTGAATGAAAGGCAACGCTTCACAGCAGGCATGAGGTCGCCAGAACAACGCCTTAACTGTCAGTCGCCAGCCGCATTGATCCAGAAAGGAGGATGAGTTCAGCATTTCGTACGAGCTTACTGCTGATTCTGCGAGGGAATCAGCGGGTACTATCCAGTGGTGTATTGGTTATATCACATGCAAACAACTATCAGTAAAAAGGAACTATGATGACTAGTACTACATTAATGCGTGACAAAATTGATGGACTGCGCCTGCAGTTCAATTCGGGTGAGCTGAATTCATCCGACCTTGAGGTTCAACTGGAATCGATGTGTGCAATCAGTGATCTGGATGCAACCGGCACTCATGCCGATAAAGATCACCTGGTTTCAGACATTCATATGTGCCCCTGGCATACATGCCAGGCAACACGACACGGGTAATGTCGATGACCAGCCAGACCAGAATGATTGAGGACTATCAGGCGACCATCGCGGCTATGACAGATAGCCTGAATCCGTTCTGGGATGTGGTTGACTGGAGCGATGCCCCCCTCCGATGGCGGTTTTTCCGTCCCAGGGGGGCGTTGCTGCCTGTCCAGGGATGGAAGATCCACATTTCAACGAGCGCTCCTGAAAGTCTGCGGATGCTCAAAGCGGTGACTCCCCTTTTGATTGAGTCTCAGGCCGCGTTCAAGTTTCCTCGGCATCTCGAAGACATCGTCTTCCTGAATTCAGGTGATGGCGGGATCTCGGTATTGGGAAAGATTGTGACGATCTATCCGACTGATCTTCAACAGGCGCAACAGTTGATACCACTGTTGGAAGAAGTCTGGCCTTCCAGTTACGGTCCTGAAGTGGTGACCGATCTGCGAAGGCGGTCGGGAGCAGCGGTTTCGTTCCGTTATGGAATCTTTGGGAAATCTCCCGTACTGACCGATTCACGGGGGATTCACCAGTTTGCCTTGAGCAGTTCTGACGGGACACTTTATGCTGATAGTCGGGATCGTTCGCCAGACATGCTGCCTCCTGATCCTCCTTATGCGGGAGTTCCTGCAGAGGCATGTCCTGTTAGTCCAGGTAAGACCTTTACTGTCGACGATCAGCGCTATTCGGCGTTGCATCAGATTTCCGAAACGGCTCGTGCTACCGTATATCTGGGAATCGACTTGCAGTCATTCGACAGTGTTGTGATCAAGGTTGGCAGACCGGGAGTGGGAGGGAATCTCAGTGGTGACGATATTTCGACACATTTAAGACGGGAATATCAGTTTTTAAAGCGGCTGGAGTCTGGTGGGGTCTCGCCGCGAGCGATCGCGTTTTCAGCTGACAGGTGGCCCGTATTAATTACAGAAGACATACGCGGAACTGAGTTGAATCAACTGTCGCGGGAAGAACGCATCCAGAGCCTGCCTCTGCTGGCGGAGGCATTGAACCAGATTCATCAGGCCAGTCTCGTTCATGGAGACATCAAGCCGGGAAATGCACTTCTGAGTGATGGTGTCGTGCGATTAATCGATTTTGAACTTACTGTAGAGCAGGGGGAAACAGGCAGTCGAGGAGGGACGCGCGGTCACATTGCTCCGGAAATTGATGGAGAGATCGCCGCTGATTTCTCTCGTGATATTTATGCTCTCGCGGGTTGTGTCTTCGAGGCTGTTCTGGGAATTCCTCCAGGCCTGTTACCGGGGAATGGACAGCAGCTGGCTGATCTGCTGAAAAATGAAGGTGAGTGTTCTGCAGCAGCAGTGATTGAAGCTTTGACAAATCCCGACCCGGAAATGCGTCCCGGAATGGATGACGTCTGCAGAATGCTGCGGGAGTTTGCGGACGATCATCTAGCCGATTCCAGTTCCAGTCTGCCGGTCGAAAAGCAGGATACGGTCGCCTTACAACAATGGGCCGATCATGCAGCAAGAAAAGCGGGTCGGCAGATCGATCAGTATTTGAAATCTGAGGGGAACCAGTCCTGGTGGCGAAACTCACACAATATGCGGCACTTTGACTGCGAGGCCATTAATCTTGGTGCTGCCGGCATTCTCCTTGGTCTGGTTTCCATCGATCAGGCCTGTCAGACGGATGAATTCAGCTACCGATTACGAGCCGGGGCTGAGTGGCTCGCCAGTCGATCTCCCCGCGGGCAAGCTGCAGGATTGTTTACCGGGAATGCTGGAGTGGCACTTGCACTGTGCACGATTGGCAAACGTTATCAATCGGCGAAATCTATTCAAGCTGGTATGAATCGGTTGGAATATGCTGCGTTGGATCATCGCGAACTGGATTTATTTTCTGGCTGTGCCGGCGTCATCTGGTCTGCATGCCTGATGGCAGAGATTCTAGAAGATGCCTCTCCGATTGACTTGATACAGCCGACACTCAAACGGCTCAATGAATGCCGACATCTGAGAAAACAGATGCCCTTCTGGTCCATCAACAGGGAGAGAGAACCCGACTATCTGGGCTGTGCACATGGATCAGCGGGCATCGCTCTGGCATTCGGAGCACTCGGTCGTCAAACCGATGATGACAGACTGACGGAGCAGGCTATCGACACCTTTCGCCGACTTGCCAGCTTTGGGAAGAATGAGCGGGGAGATGCTTTAAAGACGATAGTTGATCAAGGCGGACAGTATGCGACAGGGGCCTGGTGCCATGGCGTCGCGGGATACCTCTGGTGCATCTTGCAGAGTGTCGGTGATCACGAAGCCCTTCGGCCGGAAATTGACTGGGCCGTGGAGCGTCTGACAGACAGTCCTGCAGTGGGGACCCCGACTTACTGTCACGGCCTGGCAGGTCAACTGGAGTTGTGGATGATGCTCAGGGAACTACCGCGTTTCCAGGATCTGGCGGAGCAGCGGGCTCACCGGGTTTCAAAAGCGTTGCAGATTTTATGTGATGATAACGGAGCGACCTGTGCGTGGGTTTCGGATGACCCGGAAGTTACCACACCTGATTTATGGGTTGGCTTTTCCGGTCCTGCCAGTGCGCTGGCGAAGTACTCAGCCCAGATCACTTCACCACTGTTGTCTGGCAGCTGGCTCAAAGTCTGCTCGGCGTCAGCAGAAAACAGAGACTTCGATTCCATTGTAGAACAGGGGATACTGCCATGATCCGAACCGAGGAGTTGAGCTATGCCACTCGCTTTGCTGCAGACGGTGTGGTGTGCTGTCGCGGCCTGCTGGACCGGTCTGGACTTGAATACGCGGAGTCAGCTTACCAGTGGTCGTTGGAGCATCCGGGGCCCTTTGCCAGTGAAGTTCTGAATGGAGTGCCGGGTTCGTTTTATCAGGATCATGCCCATCCGGATGCGTTTCCCCACTATCGCTCTTTGATTATCGATTCGGGGCTGGCACAGCAGGTTGCTCAAATCCTGGGAAGTCAGAATCTCTGGCTGCTTTACGAGCAAATCTGGCTGAAGGAAGCAGGAGACCGCTTACCGACGCCGTGGCATCAGGACTTACCCTATCTGCCCCTGGAGGGGAAACAGATTGCCACGATCTGGATTAATCTGGATCCGGTTCAGCAAGCAGATTCTCTGGAATTTGTCCGGGGCTCTCAGCGGGGTCCGCTATATAACCCGACCACATTCGATGCGAAAGATCGCGCTGCGCAGATGTATGAAGCAGGTGTCTGGCCCGCATTACCAGATATCGAGTCGGAGCGAACGAGGTGGGATATCGTTTCCTGGGGGATCGAGCCGAGCGATGTGCTGATATTTCATCCGGCCGTATTGCACGGTGGAGCAGGAACGAAGCGGGGAACGCGGCGACGTTCGATTTCTCTCAGGGTCATCGGCGATGAATCGTATGTGGCTGCACGACCTGATTCTGGTTTAGCCAACGGGGATCGCCAGACTGACGACAGGCATGATCTCGATCCATTTCAGATGCTCGCCGGAGAGGAACCCGGCACCTTATTCCGACATGCCGCCTTCCCCAGAATCGTTTGAGGGGACGTAGCGTTTTCTGACAGTGTGTTTTTACCAGTTTGGAATTATCAAATATGTATTTTGCCGGCTATGCGAAACAGCTTTCCTTTTATCCGGTGGAAACCGTTCATGATTCCCGATGCTGACTGATTTGAACAGGACATCCAGCATGAATGTGACTGATTGTTCATTTGAAACATTGTCCGGCCGGTTTTCTGCTCTGGTTCGTTCGTGGAGAGGAACTGTGTCACCGGACCATCCCTGTGAACCAGAACTGCAGACGATTTCAGAACAGATTCAGCAGGAGGCAGAGTTGCGTTTCTTTGTCGATGGGACGAAGAATCTGGGGCATCAGGTTTCAACTATGACGTTGATTCAACGTTGCATCGCGCAGTGTGACTATCGCGGCCACGTGCGGATTATTTATGCAGATTACAATAATCCGTTTCTGGGCTGTACTGCCGAGAAGCTGGCTCTTTTATTTCAAGGTCTGGATCGAGATCGGATGCATGCCAGTATTTTTTCAATTGGTTCCTGTGTTCATGTCACCTTCTGGCCTTATCACCGTCGAGATGAACTGCTGCAACGGGTGAAATTTGGATTTACCGGCGGCGCGGATAACATGTCTGTCAATTATGCCGCGGAACTGAATGTCGACTACTTCTGCCGAATTCAACCTTATTGCTGGGATGACTTACCTGGCCAGAAGGACGATGTTTATTACCAGAGTTCCTGTATCGAGTGTCATGACGCACGTCGGTTTTACCTGGTTGATGCATTACCGGAATTCGCAAGTCTGGTTGTGAATTCGCCTGAACCTCCGCCGTCTGAGGTGAGTGAGCAGACCTGGGACTGGTATCAAAGTGTCCAGGACTTCGATCCGCAACTTCGCAACAGAGTGCGAAATGCTTACTTTCTGCAGCAGAGACTGCAGCAACCAGATTCGCCGTTTATCTGGCCGATCTATGGATTGCAGCACTTCAGAGAACAAACCCCTTTTATCGCCCTCAATTGTGTTTCTGCTGCCTGTCGGCTGATGAAAGGTTCTTCGAAACCAGTGGCGCTGGCGTCCTTTACCCCAGAGGAAAATCTTGAAGAGACCTACCGGCTGCTTAATGCTCTGGCTATCGACATGCAGCGGCAGGATCCCGAGTTGAGCAGCTTGTCCGAGGCGATCCAGCAGGAACTTTCGACCGGCGAACAGGGGGCAGTCACAGATGTGTCAGCACCTTATCTGGAAGAGATCCGCAGGGAACTTCGAGAGTGGGTTGAATCGCGGGGACGGTTGTTTGTGTTACCAGCTTTCTCATCCGCCACCGGTCAATATGAAAGAATTTCAGATGCGCTGCAGAACTCGCTTCCGCATTTGCAGAAAAATGATCTTCTCTGGGTCGGCCTGGGGCCGCAACCTCAAGAGATCTTTCAGTTCTATTATAGTCAGGCAGACATTCCGGGGATTATTGAAGGGCAGGCATCAGCGAATTATCTGCTCTCGAATGGAATTCCATTCATTCAACTGATCCGGAAGGCACATTCATTTACGAATTGCTATCCTCTGCGCCCTCTGAATTATGATTCCAGTCATGTTGTGAAGTTGTTGAATGGTTTTGCTGCGTGGATCAGAGATCGCTGTCCCGATCTGAAAGCCAGCGATCTGAAAGAGGAGTCTGTCCTGGCAGTAGATTTTTTAACGGGGATCTCTGATAAAAGTGATCGTGATGACCCCGTCGATGCTTACTTTCAACGAGTTAAACAGAGCTGTCAGCAGCCGGGAAATGACAAGTTTCTGGTCAGTCTGGTAGCACTCAGTCTGCTGTGCAGTGACCAGTGAGGAAATGCCAATGCTTCATTCTGAGTCGACACAGAAGTTCGATCGAATTCCTCTGCCCATCTACGATCAGAAATTCAAGGCGGATCCGTATCCGTTTTACAGATCACTTCAGCAGTCGGGAGAAAAGCTGGCAGCCATCAGCTTACCCGGTGGTCTGGAGGCCTGGCTGGTGCTGGACTACGACCTGACCCGGCATCTGATCAATTCTCCGGATCTTTCGAAGGATTTCAAAAAGTGCGTAGTGGGAGAATCCGCTGATGGTTCGGAAGCATCAGCTTCAGAACTGCATCCCATTTATCAACATCTGCATACCACCGATCCCCCCGAACACACTTCCCTGCGCTCGCTGCTTGCTACGGAATTCACTCGCAGTCGAGTCCTGCAAATGCGCCCTCAAATTCAGGAAATCGCAGATCGACTGATCGCAGATATGACCTCAATGAGGGAGGCAAACCTGCTACAGGCGTTTGCGTCACCTTTTTCATTGCATGTCATCTGCCAGTTCCTGGGGGTGCCGGAACGCGACATAGAGCTGATTGGACAATGGTTACAGAGGTTGAATCAGGCTGATCTGGAGGGGACCGCAGTTGCACATGAGATCGCTGCGAATTTTCAGAATTACCTGTTGGATCTTGCCGTCAAGGAGTGTGATTCAAATTCTGACACCTTATTCAGTCGTCTGGTAACGCGTCATGCTGATGGTGATCTCTCGGAGAAAGATTTGATTTCCAGCAGTTTCCTGCTGTTATCTGCAGGATACGAGACGGCTATGAATCTGATTGGAAACAGTGTCTTGACACTGTTAACGAAGCGTGGGATCTGGGATGAGATTCAAAGTGGTCAATATGAGCTGGCAACGGTAGTGGAGGAACTGCTCCGCTGGGAGTGCCCATTGGAGTTCAGTACTCTGCGCGTGGCGATCAGGAAGATCGAACTTGAAGGTGTCAGTATTGAGCCGGGTGAAAAAGTGCTTTTCTGTTTCTATGCGGCAAACCGCGACCCTCAATACTTTATGGCAGGAGAACAGCTTCAATTTCAATGCAGGCATGCATCGGCTCACATGTCGTTTGGCTTTGGCATTCATTACTGTCTGGGGGCAGGTTTAGCGCGACTCGAAAGTGAAGTTGCTATCTCATCACTCCTCAGAACATTTCCCGAGATGCGTTTGAATCCGGAGCAACCACAACCGCAATGGCTTCCCGGATTGACGATGCGCGGTTTAGATCAACTCCCCGTTCGATTCGATTCAGAAGATTTCTTACCTGAGGGAAGAGAGTGAAGGCGTGCGTTACAATATACCCGGCTGGTACTCGTCCAGGCGCTACGTTTCCTGGTTAATTGCCATTCTCTCCGGGTGAAGGATCGACTTCCCGATACTCCTGCGAGGTGACGAAGCGGTTTCCGTCCAATGTCAGCTCGATTTGCAGAATTGGCGCGTGGACTTGTTCCAGGCGAAATACGTCCGGACCCAAGGGGGAGACGCGCCGACGAAATTCCGATTGACCATCGGATTAATATCTCTCGTCCGGAGAATGGCCGGGGAGAACTCGCCGGGCGGGGAGTCCTGTAGGTTATTTCGGCCTCGGCGTTTCAGAACGATCGCAGGCTTGTCACTGACCGCGTACAGCGGGATGGCTTGCGAGTCTGGGTTGGGTTTATGGTATTTCGAACCCGGTTTAAGAGAGTAATCGTCAACTGCAGGCCCGGGCAGTGGATGCCTGACGATATGGTGTGATCGGTCTGGTTCCCTGGCAGATGGTCGATAAATCGGGGAAGGCGTTGCAACAGGCCGACCAACAGGGGCTGTTCATCTTCGATTAAACACCGGAGTTTACGCCACTCGGCTCGTCTAAAAGCCTGTCGTGAAGCGGAGCAACTCATTGAATTCCTGACTCTGATTCAGCAGCAGGGCTGGACAGCCAGTCAGATGCGAGTCTTTATCGAGCACTACGTCATTTTGACCGGGTCGGTGCGTAAGCAAAACGATGACGATGCTGGGATAGCGGAATAGGAACGGCAGACACTTTTAGATACTGATTGGTTGAGACAGGCATCCGCTGTGCTGTTGCGTTCGTCGTTCATGCTCACGATAAATCCGCTTGCTTTCTTGCTTTTCCTTTCCACGTCAAAGTTGATACCATATGTGCTCCTAATGAAACGCTCATATTAGAACCGCAATTAATAGCTCAAGAGAATAATGATAAACCGAAGTGATCAAAGACTCAATTATCTTGTTGACCTGCTCGATCTTGTTGTTCGTGAACAGGTTGGAGAATCCCTGGCCGATGTGATGCAAAAGATCCGCCGATTGGCGATTGAACGTCGATCGGGGCTTCCCGATGCTGAGAAACGCCTCGTTGCCACCCTGCAAGATCTCGAACCCTCTGAATTGCGAGATGTAATCCGCTGGCTCAGTCTCTTCTTTGACCTGGCAAACGCCGCTGAAGAACGCGTTCGTATTGAAATTCTCAATGAACGCGATCGGAAATCTCAAATCCCCGGAGCCCCACGGAGCGAATCGATCGCTGCTGCCATTTCGGAATTGCACCAACAGGGACTTCCGGCTGCCGAAATGCAACGCTGGCTCGATCAGTTAAAGATTGAACCGGTGTTCACAGCTCATCCTTCCGAGGCAAAACGACGAACGACGCGCCAGTTACTTCGGGGAATTCGGCAACATCTGCCTGATATCGAGGCCAGCGGCAAGACGGATGTTGAACAGGAACTCGTGGCAGATCTGACAGTTCTGTGGCAAACAGACTTCATCCGTCCAGAGCGCCCTCCGGTGATGAGTGAAGTCAGTCGGGGGTTGTACTTTGCCTCAACACTCTGGGACGTTGTACCTCGTATTTATAGCGAACTGAAGCAGGCACTAGGCCAGACTTATCCCAACCACCATTTCGAAATCCCGCGGGTGCTGTCATTTGGAACCTGGATCGGTGGCGACCGGGATGGTCATCCCTTTGTGACCGCAGATGTGACACGTGAAACATTCGTAAAGCTGCGCCGGGCCGCCGTTGAAGGCCACTTGCGAATGTGTCAAAAACTGCGGAAGCTGATCGTGATGTCCGATCAGCAGATCTCTTCCGAACCAATCCTGCGCGAGCGGATTACACGTTGTTGTGAGAGCGCTCCCGATCTCAAGGATAAACTGGCCTCGATCTCACAAATGGAAACGCCCCGGCAGTTTATGCAGATGCTGGAGTTCAGATTGGAACGAACTCTCGATTCGCTTTCCCAGGATCAGCCTGAAGCCGGTAGCTATGAATCTGTCGAGGAATTCCGCGATGATCTGGAAAAGCTGCATGAGAGTGTTCAGAAAAATCGGGGACGAAGAATTGCCGGGCAGTATTTGCAGCCCTGGATCGACCTGGCACGTACCTTCGGACTTCACTTTGCCTGCCTGGACGTGCGACAAAATTCGGTTGTTCATCGCCGCTGTCTGGATGAGGTCGTCTCTTTGCAGAAATCGGACGATCAGGTCAATGCCCTCGATCTTATATCATCGGGCATACCATGCAGCATCGATGTCTCTCAACTGAGTGACGAGTCCCGTGAAGTTTTTGAGACGTTGACATTATTGGCAGAAGCCTACGATCAGTGGGGATCGGAATCGATTGGCGGATACATCATCAGCATGACGCATTCCGCCCAGGACGTGATGACGGTCCTCTGGCTGTGGCGAACCGCCTGGCTTCAGCATCATGGCGAGGGGCGCGCTGTTCCAGCTTTGCCGATCATTCCTCTGTTTGAAACGATTGAGGATCTGCGGAATGCTGCATCAATTCTCGAGCAACTTCTCACAGATGAAAATTACCAGCAGTACCTGACGGAAACGGACCAGCGGGTTCAAATGGTCATGGTCGGATACTCCGACAGTACCAAAGATGGCGGGTATTTGACGGCTTGCTGGGAATTGCATCAGGCCCAGGAGCAACTCGCGGAGACTGCGGAGAAGTATCATATCGGACTGACGGTGTTTCATGGACGCGGCGGAGCCCTGGGACGAGGTGGCGGACCTGCCGCACGAGCGATTCAATCTCTACCCCATAATTCCGTAGCGGGACGATTGCGGGTAACGGAGCAGGGAGAAGTTCTTTCGGAACGGTATGATGACCCCGTGATTGCGCATCGCCATCTCGAGCAGGTCTTCAACGCCACGCTGATGGTGAGTGCGGGTCCGCGGCAAGATCTGAATCCCTCGTGGGCAGATACCATGGAGCAACTCTCCACAGCTTCGTTTCAGAAGTATCGGGAGTTGATTCAGCATCCCGGATTCCTGCATTATTTTGATCGAGCGACACCCATCAGCGAAATCGAAACCTTGCCCATCGGATCCCGACCCTCCCGCAGAAAGGCGGAACATCGGACTCTGGATGATCTTCGTGCCATTCCCTGGACGTTTGCCTGGACGCAATCTCGTCATCTATTACCGGCCTGGTATGGAATGGGAACCTCGATTCGAAAGTTTGTCGATCAGGATGGCTCGACATGGGCGACGCTTCGTACGATGTACCAGCATTGGCACATGTTCCGGGCATTGATCGACAATGCAGAACTCGCTTTGGCGAAGGCTGATATGCAGATCGCTCAAGAGTATGCCGTTCTGGCCCATGACGAGAGTGCAGCCGAGCTCTGGGAAATGATTTCTACGGAGTTTGAATTGAGTCGTGGTTCGATTCTGATGATCAAGGATAATTCCGAATTGCTGGCTGATGTTGAGTGGTTGAAGAACTCTGTACGTAGCCGAAACCCTTATGTGGACCCACTCAACCTCGCACAGGTCATTCTGCTGGAACGAAAACGCTCTGAAGAAGCTGAAGCAGCAGACAATGACGATCTGGTTCATCTGATTCGAATGTCGATTCAGGGCATTGCTGCCGGTTTGAGAACAACGGGTTAATGAAACCTGGTGGGCATGATCGCTTCCTTCTCAATGGAGCCAGAATCCTGATTGGTAGATCATCAAGTTCTGGTTCCGGTCAAGGGGGCGAGGTCACCCCTTTGTGGTTGATCTTCGGTCGCAAGCCTCAGAAGTTCTCTGCGAGCAGACTCTAAGGAATCGACCAAAGCCGCACCACCATGCTCGTCATTTTCGGCGGCGACAATCTGTAAATTGTTCACACCGATGAAGCGAAACACCGTCTGTAAATGTGGATCAAGATGGTTATTTTTCTCGTTTCGACCGCCGGGACTGTAGCCACCATCACCACGGGAGATCACGGCTATCATCCGTTTACCGTGAACGAGCGGTGTATACGGTGATTCTGTGTTATCGGGATTGAATAAGAACGTTCGGCCTATACGTACAATCTGATCTATGTAAGCTTTGAAGCCGCTTGGCATTCCGAAATTGTAAAATGGAATACCAGCAACAATCACATCAGCCAGCAATAGTTCGTCTATCAGTTCGTTGCTCAATCGCAGGGCATCCTGCATTGCCTGACTGCGTTCATTCGGTGGCGTGAATGCCGCTGCGATCCACTCTTCCGTCACGTGTGGCAATGGGCTTTGTCCAATGTCACGATACGTCACAGTGCTGTTGGGGTGCTTGACCTGCCATCTTTGCACAAAGTCGGCTGTGAGACCACGTGTGTGAGAACGGTCGCTGCGGGGGCTTGAATCAATGTGGAGCAGGTGAGGCATTTCGATTCTCCTTTTCAACAAATAGTTTTGGCATCTGAATTACTGTAGCGTTGCTGGTATAATTGCCATTCACGAGACAGGTTCAACCGGGCACAAATTTGTGGGGTACTTTCTTTTAAGTAGGGTGCGGGAAAAATGAGTGAGATTGATGTAACCGAAGTCTTCGAAAAATGCCTGGGTTGTCGCTACATGGTGACATTGCTCCAACGCATTGAGCAGGGAATTCAACGACCAGGGCAATTGGAGAAGTCAGTCGATGGAATGACTGCGAAAGTCCTTTCGGAGCGACTCAAGCGACTCGTCGAATATGGCGTCGTTGAAAAGACGAGCTACCCCGAAATTCCTCCACGAGTCGAATACACTTTGACTGCATTTGGTCAACGTTTGCTGGAAATCATCGACGAGGTTGACATACTTCATCAGGAGGCTCGGTTGAAGAAATGACAAACCGCCCGTGGATTCCCGCCTTCCAACTCCAGTATCAGATGATCGTATAAAAAGAAAAAGACAATACCAGCTTGAAGTGCAGAGCGCGGGAAAGTTAGAGTGGTGAAATAAATAGCCCTGAATCAATTTCAGGCTCAATCCAGGTCGTCATTGTAATCTCGAAGCAGAGAGACACGCATGAAAGTTTTCCAGAATCTGATCTCATCATCCATCATCATAATGTTTCTACTGATGCAAACCGCCAGCGCAGCAGGTCCGGGAACGCTTTCGCTAAAGCAGAAGCAAATGCTTAAAACGACGTCGCCGTTGTTTAAAGCCATCTATCAGAATCATTCTGGTCAGGCAATGATTAAACTGAATGGCGTTTCAACTGATAACGGTCGGACATGGAAGCCTGTAAAGCCCACTCCCGATTTTGACAAAGACCTTCCCTACGGCTACCGACGCAGCCATTACGGCCTCTGGCGAGATCCGATCAACGGCAACATCCTGTCGCTTTTTAACTGTATGGACACACCTGATAAAGATCCCAAAGCACATGAGCCGCGGTGGCAATGGCACTGGTACTACCTTCGCTACAGGGTCTCGACTGATGGAGGACGCAGCTACCTGTACGACAAACCCATCGTCCAAAAAGGAAAAGAGTATTCCCCCGAGTACCCGGTCGACGGTGTGCACATCAGTCAGAATTGCTTCTTCCTCGGTGATCTTGGCTGTGATCCGATTCGCACCCGCGAGGGCACGATCCTGGTTCCCATGCAAATGCCCCCGCTGGCAGATGACGGAAAAAGTCTTCACAATCCCGGCGGTGGCTGGTACTGGCTGCAAACCAGAATCCTCATCGGACGCTGGACGGAAAACAACGATCTTGAATGGGAGTCGTCAGAACCGATCGAAGGCGATGGCAAACGCACCGTCCGCGGGTTGTATGAACCGACTCTGGCTCAAATGCCGGATGGGAATCTCATCTGCGTTATGCGTGGCAGTAATGGAGGCAAGAGCGACCCCTCGAATAAGCTGCCCAGTCGCAAATGGATCAGTATCTCTCAAGATGGCGGCCACAAGTGGAGCAAGCCAGAGCCCTGGACCTACTCTGATGGAGAACAGTTCTTCTCTCCCTCTTCAATGTCAGAATTGATGACTCACTCGAACGGTCGTACCTACTGGATTGGAAACATCAGTGAGAAAAACTGCCAGGCCAATCATCCCCGCTGGCCTCTGGTCATCGGAGAGGTCGATCCGAAAACTTATGGAATTATTCGCGATAATCTGGTTGTGATTGACACGAAACAACCTGACGAAGAGGACGTGAATCTGTCGCACTGGCACTCTATTGAAGACCGCCAGACGGGTGATATCGTCATTACGACGTCACGGGCGAGTAAGGGGTACAAAAGCCGCACTCCGGTCATTTATACGATCGGTGTGGAAGGTGCCCGTCCGCATGAATGAAGCGGGGCCCACTATTTAGTGTCTTGTTGCTATTGTGGCCGTTACGACTGCGCCAACACGGTAAAGCGCAACACAGTCAGTAGTGAGACGAAGGTGTGTTGATGTTCCTCATGAGTCCATGTGTCAGAGCAGATTGTTGACGCGACGTGTGAGCGAGAGGTCGGGCTGCCTCAGTCAATATGAACATGAGGCAGCCCCGATTGCGAATTCTCGCATCGAGTGCTGTTACTTAGCACCGGGCGTTTTGGAGTGTGCATTCTGCGGGAAGTCGAAGGTTAATACAAGTGGCTCGTTGCCCGTGTTTTCGATTTCCACACCGCCGTTATTCAGGGCGGCCTGAGTGATGAACCCAATCTCGGGATAGAGCTCTCCGAGCTTCATATCCTGGTGATATCGCACTTTGAGCTTTCCAACACGGCCGCTTCCGCCATTCGTGTGGAACAGGGCGGGGCTCTCCGGGTGGAAATTCGTCTTGGCACCAGGCTCAAGAATGAGACGCAGGATGGAGCACTTCTGATCGCCGAGGAAATCGCCATACACAATCCATTTGGCGTCGACTCCGTCGCCTGCGAATTCTTCGGCGGTGATTGCCGGTCGTGAATTCTTCAGCACGAATTCCGGATCCTGATTCGCTGCGAAGTCGAACTTTTCAACCAGGTATTCCCAGTCTTCGTGCCGATCCTTGGGATAGTCTTCTTCCCGGCAGGCATAAAACGCGTCGGCTGCTCCGATACGTCCGTCAAGCGTCAGGTCCTCAGCCAGGAAGTGCTCATCCATTGTGACGTGCAGCTCGTGTGTGCAGAGATCCGTCGGCGAGTGCAGCACGCCGTTGGGCATCACGAAGCCGTTATCAATGTGCATCATCGTATGCGGGGACAGATGCCGAACCCCGTTATAATCGCCTTTGCCGAAACTCTTCATGCAGGCCAGAAACTGATCTTTCGTGATGAACGGATACAGTCCCATGGCTGTGGTGTGGTAATGGGAGGGGCAGACTCCCGGGTTGTCGTAAGAGTTGATGTCATAGACTTCCCACTTCGCCCAATGCAGATGGTGCGGAATCGGATTCAGGTTATCAAACTTCTTGGACACAATCGGCCAGGTCGGGTCGCCGTAGAGCGATTTCGAGAAGGCCGTGATCTTTTCACCCATAACCGCTTCTGGATTGGCGAGGATCAAATCCTGCAGCGAGATAACTTGTCCGTTCGGAGTGAGGACGTGCGATTCCCCTTCGCGAAACGGGGCCTTATTCGTGCGTGTATCGATGACGCCCGTTACGATGGGAACGGTGCAACACATCCAGATTTCATCGAGCCCCGTGCCGTTCATGTAGTCGGGGTAGTACGATTCCGCATCCAGGCGCAGGCGTTTCCCGGGCGTACAAAATGTCCGGCCAGCGTAACGGTGCAGTAATTGCAGTACCCCGTCGGAACTGTTAATGCAATCATCGAGAATCGCATCCGATCCTGAGCTGGTTCCGTCGATGACATCTTGTTGGGGGTACTCGTGCAGTTTATCCGCGAGAATTGACGTCGAGGCAGTCATGGGTAATACACCTTGTTTAGTCTTGAGAAGCGGGCTGGTCCCAAAGAAAGTTCTGGAGTGATAATAATGCGAAAAAGAGTTTCCGTCGCAATGCTGCTTATCATAATAAGAATGAGACGGGGGATCTAATCCCGCGTCCATAAAACCAGCAAACTCTTTTATAACTGATGGTTACAATTTGAAAACTGGAGGCGAAGCGTTTCCAGAATGAGAGTGGTAAACACCTGGAAACTAGTCATTTAAGAAAGCTCTATTTCTTGAACTGGACCTATTTAACGCTGAAAAGCCGCAAAAATCAAGGAGATCGCAAGTTGGCATAGTTGGGGGCGGTGTTTCTCCTGAGCTGGGCTTTTAAGGTGAAAATGATCTTCGTAAGTCCCCTTAAATGCGTCATTTGGTTTGATCCAGCTGGCGGGCTGGATGCATTGGGGAATTGATGAATCGGGCATCGTCGGACGATGAATAGGACATGATATCGGACGATTGATGATTCTCAGCATTTTCCTGCTAAAAGAATCAGACTAGTCCCGGAGGCAGTATTATTGTCTGTGCTTCCGTAGTCAATATAAAGCCAGATCCTCCGTAGAAAGGAGATACGCGGCAGGCGATGGCCTGCTTTTCGTTTAAGAAACATCAGTCTATTCGCAGGAGAGAGGACCGGCTCGTAAACAGGGTGACTTTTGAAACAAACCGAAGAGCGAAAGTCCGCACCAGACCTGGAGAAGCTCAGTTCTCGGGCAGCGCGATCTTTTTCCAGGTCCCATCAGTGGAGTACTCAAACGCCTGTTCCTCATCCAGTGAGACGAGATGCATCCAGTTGCCGCTTAGTAGATTCATTATATTTTGATGTTTGGAAATAATTTTTTCGATCAGGTATCTGGGAGCTGCAATTACTACATGTAACCGTATTGGTTTGTGGTCGAATCGTGATCCTGTCTGCAGCGATTGCCCAGGCGAGGCAGTCGTTATCGCGCTGTCCGTACCAGATAGAATTCCGATGTCAACCAGGACGTTCTGTAAGCTTTTCAAGCTGCTCCCAGTCTGGTGATTATCGACTGCGGATGCGTAAGATTGCATGTTCCTGCAGTGGGCGAAAATCATCGAGGCTGTCATGATATTCTCAAGCACGATCCCTTCTGGATCGTGACTGTGGTCATATCTGCACAATAACGTATTGGCTTCAAGATCATTTTCCCGGATGTATTGTTGTGAGGCAATGACGAAGGCCGGTTTCCCTGCCAGTTCCCACTCCAGACCTGCTTTTGACCATTCACCAACTGCTGGCGATAACTCAATCGTTGTGGGAGAATTCGACACAGGCATTCGCTCGGTGCGATCTGATTCTATCGCTGATGACTTACCTGTCGACTCTGATACGGTTTTTGTATTGTCTGTCTGAGCTGTGAGTTCACGCAGCAGCTGATCGCGAAATGCAATTTCGGAAGCGCGTAACAGCGTATATCGCAGAATCTCGTCAGCTTGCGCAGACGTTGATGATTTAAATGAAATCGGGTGTTGGCTGGGATATTCACTCCAGTCAATTTCGAATTTCTGAGCTCTTGAAAGTGCTGCATCGTATGCGAGTCTTATCGCCAGTAAGCCTGAGAGATCGTCACTCCCTGATTCACTTGCCTGGTATTTGATCCAGGCAGACCAGCTGTGAATCGAAAATGCCTGACACAGTAAGTACGTTTCCCAGAGCACTGGTGGAACATTCAGGCTTTTCAATGAAGAGATTATCGAGACCTCAGGCGTATGAGGAAGCTGGGAAATGTATCTACGCAAACCGGACAGTCCACGGAATTCGAGGTTTCGATCATAGACCGCTGCCGATCGCCAGGATTGATATAAAGTCAGCTCCTTCCAGGGGCTCGGCCAGATTGCATTTCCCTGATCATAATGCATTGCACAATACTTTGAGATTTCGTCATAGATCAATTCTGACCAGTTGGAATTCGTGTTTTCATCCAGCAGCTCAGACAGTGTGCGAACCGGTCTGTTGTGTTGCTGTATCATTTGGTCAGGAGCACGGTCCAGGTAGTCCACGTTGTCAGCCAGGCTTTGTAATCGTTCGGCTATTTTCTTCGCGGTGGGAATTTGATGCGCACCAACTGGAGTATGCTCCAGTTCCTCGATAGCAGACTGGATCTGTTCAATTCCGAATCGTCCGGAATGAAACTCTTCGGCATAGAATTCCAGAGGCATCAGGGTGTCATAGTCTGAAAAAATTCGTAAATACTTTCGAGCATTCAAGAATGATCGCTCACAGATTCCATGATATGGATTTTCAGCTACCTGATCATTGATAGACGTGACAGGTGAAATCACTCGTGACACCACTTGAAGTGCTGCGGTAACGTGCTCTATCAGGTGTACCTGTGCAGGAGAGTATCTATTCAGCAATGTGGGCAAAGGAAAATAGTTTGATTCAGATTTCTTTTGTGACATTGTGGCACTCTTTCCAGTAGCTTTGATTGATATCCGACTGCAAAAAATGATCTGGCAGGATTATTGGCAGGCAAGATTTTCTGAACGTTGTCCGAGCAGCACCTCATCAAAAAAAGGATTTGAAGACTGTTTAATGCAAACCATTGAGTTCGCTTGTTTTCTGGAAGCCAGTCTGTGAGCCCGGGGGAGAGCAGCATCAAATCATTTACAGCAGGCATTATGGTTTCTTTTGAAGCAACAGTAGAACCAACGACATGCGTATTATAATACACGAAATAAAATACGTCAATAATATTTCGTCATATGTTTGGATGATCTTGAGAGATTTTTCCGGGATGAACTGAGGAAGCTGCTGTTCATCGAGAAATTAGAAAATGAAGTTCCTGACTGTCAGGCGTCACTTGAAATTAAGCAAGATTCCACTACTTGCTCTTCAATCGTTTCTGCTCCCAGGAAGCAGGAGTGGACCATATTATGAGAGGCTAGAAAGGGAAGGTTGCCATAAGAGGAGCGCGGGGGCTGTGGGAAAAGAAAAACGGCTGCCCACTTTGGTGAGCAATCGTCAAGTGGAGGCGGGACGATCGCTGTTGCTGGGGAGATTCTGTATTCAAACAGAAACTTCAATCCACATTGTTGTCCCAGGATGGAAAGGTCATTTCAGATGGCGATGATCTCTGGTAATTCATATCAGAAACAACTGATCTTTTCCTCTGCGTATGATTTTGTGCGAAAATCTCTGAAATGGCGTGATCGCCAGCAGGTGGTAGAGAGTATTTTTAATGTGTTCGTTTTGTAAGGCTATAATGTGTATTGGGTTACGTTGATTTTGGTGTTTGAGGATGAGTCTGGATAACCGAGCTTTCGTGGATTAATTTGGGATGTTTTTCCGTCGGATCGGGCTCAAAACATCAGGAAAAAGGAAAAAAACTCGGGAGGGGTGTCACAACTCGGAGGGGGGCCTGTAAGGGAATTGTCTCAACGAGAGCAACCTCAACAACACCAACTTTTTTCTGGAGCCTGACATGACTTTCAACCTTCACACTAACCTGTTTCGTCAACTCTTCAACAATGTACTCTTCAAAGGTCTGATCTGCGGAATCGCTACTTTCAATGTTCTTTCCGGGCCGACTTTTGCTGTCGCAGCGAACCCGATTAACGATGCTGCCGAGTATAAAGAGTGGGGACTTGATTATCCCGGCAAGACTCCCTCCAAGGGGACCACAGCGGATTCTGAAAAACCGGTTGAACGCCCTGTGTCGCAGGCTCCTGTTTCTCAAGCTCCTGTAGCAAATCCTTCGGGGCTGATGGGGGGAACTGTCCCTCAGGATATTGCGGGCTCCTTTGAACAGGCTGCGGTTCACGTGATTGTGTTCTACGCTGACGGCAAACACATCATGATGCCCGGCTGGATTGTCGATACGGAACGTCGCATTATCCTGACGTTCGCTCTGATGAAAGATGCCACCCGGGTACATATTGCCTACCCCCAGGTGCCTTCTGATGACAAGGATTCGATGATCGGTTCTCCCGCTGTGATCCTGCAGTATGACACCAAGATGGATGTAGCTTATCTGCAGGCCAAAACCATGCCACAGGGACTCGCCCACCTGACCACTTCGAATGCACCACAGACACGTCCTGAACCTCAGCGTACTGTCAGTCACAAACCGACGGCACCAGTGCCTCCTGCACAGGGTGGTCAGCAGGGATCATTCAACGGTGGCGGATTTAACGGTGGTCATCTGCAGGGTAATGGAAACGGTGGATACACGCCTCCTCAGCAGCAGGCAAACCCGCTCGTCGGGAAATGGTACCTGCAGGATGTCGTGAATGGGACACAGATTCAGATCGCTGTCGCATTCGGTGCCCAGGGGCAGTTTGCCATGGAAGTGATGTCAGTCGATGCCTACGGTCAGCAGAATTATGATTCTGACAACGGTACCTACACCATTCAGGGAAACACGCTGACCGTGAACACCAGCGATGGACCAGAGCAATCCAGGTTCTGGTTTGAGAACGGCGTCCTGTATGTCCAGTTGATTGCCAACGGAACCACATTCGCTTTCCAGCAGGCATCATGAGTCGTGTTGAAGGAGGTTGATCGGGAAAAGCCCTCGTTCCTCAGGAACGGGGGCTTTTTTCCATTTCAGGCAAAGACTTTTTGCAAATAATCTGTGCGTGTTCTGTCACAATCCGCTTGCAGACCGGTATGGGAAGGCGTTGACATTTCACTCTTTAAGGAACACGACCATGAAATCTCTTTCCCGCAACCGAATCCCAGGACTTTCTGTCATTGTCTTCCTGGGATCTCTGACGATTCTGAATTCGTACTGTCACACCGCAGCAGCGGCTTCTTATCGTCAGAAAATTCACATGAAACACATACAGCTCTACGATGCGAACGGCTTCGGACAACCAATTGTCGCCCGATCTTTTCTCATGCCGGCTGACTGGCAGGTTGCCGGAGGAGTTCAGTGGAGCACGCACTACGATCCAAACCAGCCTGCCTATTTCGAGAGTTTTTCCGCGATGAGTCCTGATGGACGAGTCAGCTTTGACATGCTTCCTGCCTATTCCTGGATCTGGTTTACGGATCCTGGCATTCGTCAGATGATGATCCAGACCGGCAATGCCTCACGTCTGGCGTCACCGCTTGATGCAACAGGAGTTGTGCAGGAATACATTATCCCAAACTACCGACCGGGTGCTGTTATCGTTTCGGTAAAACCGCGTCCCGATCTTGCCAATGCACTTCGCCAGCAGTTGATTAAACTGGGCCTGGGGAGACTGGAAGCCAATGGATGCCGGGTGACGCTGGATTTTGTCGAAGCACAAATCGCGTACACTCAAAATGGAGTACGATACCTGGAGTCGGCAGTAGTCCAGTTATTCCGGTCCGACTTTCCTTCTACCGGCATGCAGTCCTTTACGGCTTCGAACCTGTTCCTCTTCAAGGCACCCGCAGCAGAATGGGAGGAAAATCAACTGATTTATGCGACCGCGATGCGTTCGATGCGACAGAATCCTGCCTGGCTCAAAGCAATCAACCAGTTCCAGAAAAATATGGCCCGTATTCGTCAGCAGGGGGCAGTGCGTCGTCAGCAGATTATGAACCAAATGTATGAAGAAATGCGAGAATCGCAGCAGGAATCCTGGGAATATCGGCAGGAGTCTATCGATCACGTCGCACGTGAGTTCAGCGAATCCATCCGTGAAGTCGAAACGTATCATGACCCGTCAACCGGTTATGATGTGGAACTTCCTCAGAACTATGATTATGCATTTTCGAATGGACTGGGTGAGTATATTATCACAAACGACCCGCTCTACAATCCGAGTCAGGATCAGTTTGGGGGCAACTGGCATCCGCTGCAGGCGGCTCCTTAGACTGTGTCCAGTATTATTGTCGTGTTTCCAGAGTCAGGTATGCGATTGTCACGACGATGCATCAGCAGTTGTGGCAGTCGCATGCTTTTTTCCTGAACTCAGCCGGAGTTCGAAGACCAGTCTGCCGGCAGTACATCGCGGATTCGATCCAACAGCTGTAACTGTGCCAGTTCATCCTCAAGTCGCTCCGGCGTTGTGACGTTAATCGCATCTGCGACTTCCGCCACAAGCAACTCTGCAAAGCGGACACGTGCCCGTCGTAACTGCTGGCGTGCCTGATCAGCGCGGACCGGTTTGCCGATTTCCTGGCTCAGCTGCTCGGCCAGTTCTTCGGAAGAGCAATCCGGATCATCGGTTCGCAATTTCAGGATACTGTAAGCGACGCTACCTTCATGATTCTGCTGATAGTTCTCGAGTTGCGACCAGGCAAGGCTCAAGACCTGATCTCTCCAACTCTCGGTCCAGGCGGCGTCCGTCTCATTGTTCGAGTCGTCGGCATTCAGGTCCAGGTCGTAATCGACAGTGCGGCGGACTTTTTGTTTGGACCACAGGTTACGCACCATATTGCGAACAGCTACTTTGAGCAGATCCCGGAACCGTCCTTTCTGTGGATCAGCACCTGCAAAATCGCCCTGGAGTAACCGGACCATGACATCCTGCGAAATCTCATCCGCCAGGTGCTCGTCACGAGTGATTGCGCGGACGTAGCGTCGGATGGCCGGCGAGTACCGCATGACCAGATACTGTCTTGCCTCGGCACCACCAGCGAGCGATTCACCGTGCGCCCTCTGGATGACGCTCCAGCGTGTCGGCTGTGCATCGAAACGGGATACAAATTCTTCAGGTTCCAGATCTGTCATCGCGAAATTCCGGGGGGCTGATTGTTGACTATGTCACGTTTGTGTTGTGGTTGAGGCTACTGCTGTTTCTGCTGCACGGGTTTCGGAGCGTCCAGTGTTGCGGGTGGGATTGTTGTCCGTCCTCTTTCCAGGGTGCGCAGCTTCAGTTGTTCCATTTCCGTTTCGAGTTGATGTTTCAAAGCGACCGATTTCCAGTAAGGTGACTCAGATGGGCTCTGGGTTGCTGTTTCCAGCTTCTCATAAATTTCAAGGCTTTCATTCAAAAACGCCACTGCCTGCTGCAGGGATTTGAGCCGTTCGGGAACGGTGGAATGCTGCCGATCACCTTCGGCGAGCAACTCGGCATAGGCTCTGAGTAAACCAGCCAGGATTGCCTGTTGTTGTCGGGAACCATCATTTCGAGCCAGTTCGATGGCCTGGCGCAGATGGTCAGCAGCCGCATCGTAACGAAAACGAAGTCGTTGTACGTCAGCCAGCAGTCCGTGAGAACGCTGGAATTGTTCCCGGAATTCTTTCGGGTTGGAGAGGAACAGCTTTTCTGAAAACTGCTGGTGTATCTGAGCCGTTTGCAGGGCGGCATCCAGATCGGGGACGGCAATCTCTAATGCCAGTCTTTGTTCCAGAAACTTCAATAGCGACAGGGTGATTACAGGACTTTCCGGAATTTCATTGGCGAGGCTTTGCTGTTGTTCGATCGCCTGTTCCAGTAGTTGATCTGCTTTTTTCTGCTGGTTTTCGGTGTCGAGTACCTGCGCCAGGCGGGATCGGGTTTGGGCCTGCTGCCAGACAACGTGTAAGTCCTGTTGAGCTGGTTCTTCGAAATACGAAATCGCATCTTCGAGATGTTCGCTGACGAGCCCCAAGCTGTTTGCAAAGGTTCCTGGTTGCGACGTTTCAACCAGATCTGCCATCAGCAGGGAAAGTTGGGCCTGTAGTTCAGCGAGGGCAGGATCATCACCGGATTTTTTGAGTTCGCCGCATTGCGTCATCAGTTTCTGGCAACGATCGAGGCAATCCTGACTGGCAAGCTGTTTTCGATCGAGCAGGACGGTCAACCAGCCTGCTTTCAGGATCAGAAGCCGGGCATTTTGATCGGGTTGTGGAATTCCTGCCAGCAGTTCAGAGGCCTTGTGAACTTCTTCCTGCGCGACACTGTTCTCACCAAGTTGCTGATTTAATTGCGCCAGCCGAATTAATATTTCGGCGCGTGGTTGTCTGAGACTGACAGCATCGGCCCCTGCATGCTGCTCCAGGTCTTCATACAATTGCAGTGTGTTACGATAGCTTTCAACAGCCTGCTGCAGCCGCACATCGGTGGCAAAGAATGGATCGGATTGAATTTCGGCGATTCTCAGGTAGGCTTGCGCTATATATTCGGCGAGCGTCCGGTCGGCAGCCACGTCCTGTTCCAGCCGTTGGAGATGCTCGAGTGTTTTCGACACCAGCTCTTCCTGCTGCCTGCTGCCACCCCGCAGGCGTGCGATCTGAGGAATATGTTCATTCACGAGCCAGCGACCGAGTTCCTGGCTTCCCTCGAACAGTCGTTCGGAGCGGTTTAAGGCAACCTCCAGCCGTTCAACGTGAAATGTTACTCCGAGGACTGCCGCAACCAGAGTGAGGACCGAAACGGTTGCCAGGACGGTGTAGACTGGATGGCGACGCGCCAATTTCCAGCTTTTTTCCCAGAAGGGCGTGCGACGTGCCTCAACGGGACGATGATCGAGAAACCGCCGAATATCTTCGGCGAGATCGGCGGCAGATTGATAGCGCTTCTGCGGTTTTTTCTCGAGACATTTCAGGCAAATGGTTTCCAGATCCACGGGGACCCGTGGCTGTAATTTGCGCGGGCTGATTGGCTCCTCGGTCAAGACCAGCATGATGGTCTGCATCAGGTCGGGGGTCTGAAAGGGGGGGCGTCCGGTCAGAAGTTCGTAGAGGATTGCGCCAATGGCATAGACATCGGTGGCAGGTGAAAACTGCTTGACGACACCGCTGGCCTGTTCTGGCGCCATGTAGCTGGGCGTGCCGATGATTTCACCGGTTTGTGTTTTGTGTTCGTCACCCGCGTGCAGACGTTTGGCCAGACCGAAGTCCATGACTTTGATGTGCCCGTCCTTTGCCTGCATGACGTTGGAGGGTTTCAGATCGCGGTGGAGTATTCCGGCCTGATGACAGGCTTCGATCGCTTCGGAGATCGCGAGAATCGACTTTGCCGACTCGGTGGGGGAAGGCAACTGGGCCCTTAATGCCTCGGACAACGTCACGCCTTCGACGTACTCCATCGCCAGGTAAGGTAGACCCTTTGACTCTCCGGCTTCATAGATGTGACAGACACCAGGATGAGTTACTGCTGCGACCGCCCTCGATTCTTCTCGAAAACGCGAAAGCAATGACGGAGAAGTTGTGCCCGCCGCAGCAACAACCTTGAGCGCGACAAGCCTTTCGAGGTCCAGGTGTTGTGCGAGATAGACACAACCCATACCTCCCTGACCGAGAATTGAAATCAGGCGGAAGCCCGGTATCTCAGGTAGTGGTGCGGCCGAGGCCATTCTCTGCGGGGTGGGATGCTGATTTGCAACTGTGCCCAGGAAAGTGGTTTGAGCATGTAAATCCCTCTCGTCTCGATTTTCTGAATTCAGCTTTATCCTCCTCCAAAAAAGGATTTCGCAAAGGTTCAATCAGACGACCAAACCTTTGCGAAATGTTCACCGTTGGATTTACGGGAAGCGGACTAATTCCCTGAAGCGTTCAATAAATTTTCAATCTCTTTTTTGAACCCGATTCTGTTCTGGTGCATATAGCCACAAATCATCCAGAGCTGAGCGGGGGTCAGTGTGTCTGACGGCGTGGTCATGTTCATGAATACCATATCGAACTTTTCGGGCATACTGAAATAACCCAGACCGGTTCGTTCATTCTTCGTGGCAACCGCTTTAATGACCGCGGGAGGCAGGGAACCTTCCTCAACCCCAGCGACGACCGTGTATGCCAGGATGCCGAAGACCAGTTCGCCATGGAAATGACCCAATTCGCGCAGTTCGAATGTGATCTTGGAAGTCTCTCCATCCATCTCCCAGAGCAGCTGGTAGAATTTCTTTCCATTATCCAGAGTCTGCTCACGCAGAAAGACATTATCTGACATCTTCTCCAGGTTCGTTTTTAATTTTGCTAATGCCTTCTCTCGTGCTTCCTCTGCCGCCTTATCTTTTTCTTGAGCGAAGGCTGCTCCGTTGGCCATGACAACAAACATCAGGGAAAAAGCCAGCAGTGATCGAATCATTACGTGCAAGTTCATTTTAGTTTCCAATCTGTAAATTCTTGAGCAGGTTGAGTAAAATTCAGCAGTAAGTTGACTAAGAATCATCGTGAAACAAAGCGCTGTTTCAGCGCGATTCGTTGACGGGCACGACAGCCACGACAAGCTCCTTTACGACTCCGTTTTCGTACTGTACGGCCAGACCGAGATCGCGATACAACTGGTGATACTCGTTGACGTCGAACAAATGTGCGAGTTCCACATCCCAGTCATCACCGAATTGTTTTCTGATGTCGGCACTGGGCATGCCCAGGGAGACCTTGATCGACTCTCCGCCGAGTCCCGGGCGACGTACTGTGATGGCAGGGGCTGCTTTTCCGTCGAGGATCACAGCCAGTACTTCACGTGTTGCCAGCACGGTAATGCCCAGGTCTGTGTACTTGTAGTACTTCAGATTCGTCCCTTCGACGACGGGGATTTCGACATCAGCCGGTCCCAGATCGTCTATGAGTTGTTTGAGGCTCTGGCTGAGACCGATCACTTTTCCATCGGCGAGTTTGACAGCCGTCACCGGACGCCAGTCCTTGATTCCGGGCTTACGAAACTCGGACTTTGCTTTCGGCTTGACCCCGGCGGCTTTTGCCAGAACGACGTAATCGTCGTAAGCGATCGGCCACCAGGAACTGGCAGCAGTCATGCCGTTCAAATATTCCTCGAACAGCTTGAGAGCCGTCTCTTGTTTCTCTCTTTCCGTATTGGCGGTGAGAGTTCGTGCCTGGTTGAAACGCAAAGCGGATTCCATCGCTTTAACGGCTTCTCCGTTGCCACGCACCGTTTTGGCTTTGGCCAGTAACTGTAAGGTGGAAGTCATCATTTCCGGACTGAAACCGCGTGCCGATCCGGAGTTGATCAAAATGGAAGCATGGACCAGAGGGTCGAGCGTCTTCGCCAGCTGTTCGTCCTTGAGGGCTGTAAAGACTTCATCAAACCAGCGTTCCGCCTGTCCAACATCTTTTCCACCGGGATGAATCAGGTAAGCGACAGCCAGGTTGGCTTTGACCATCAGAAAAGGGTCTTTCAGTTGTAACCTTTCCTTGAGCCGTAAAGCTTCGCGGAAAGCACCGACCGCTTCAAACCACAATTTTTCATCTACGCCACGCACGGCGGGTTCCAGTGAATCGGGACGTCGATAGAAACCACCGACAACAAGATGACCTACGTCAAAGTTTCGCAAGTCTTTCTCGTCCAGGCCATCGCAATACTGCATCAATAATGCATAACCAAGATTGGCCCAGGCCTCGTAGCATTCCGGGAAGTCCTCTGTGACGTTTCGGAAACAGATTTCTGCGTGTGGATAATGCTGATTCTGCAGAAACATCACACCGGTCTGAAATGAACTGAGTGATTGCCACATGGCTTTTGTCCGTTCATCGTCAAACAGATATCCGGCACGGTCTTCCCAGGAGGGGTGATTCAGTTTTAACCCTTCAAAACGGCAGTACGGTGGACCGCTGCCACGCCATCCATTGAGATCGCTGACAAGTCCGCGACGGGTATAACCGGCTTTGAATGCCAGTTGCATCCCGAACAGGTCCGCTTCAAGTTCCTTCTCGCGATCTGTGGCGAGTCGGATCATCTGCAGATCGTTCCCGAACTTCTGAAAAAAATCAATCTTCTTGTGGCTGTGACGGTAGTAGAGGTGTCCCAGTTCGTGGCCGATCGTGAATGCCAGTGTTTCTTCATCAAATTTGGCAATCTTTTCGATGGTATCGACTGTCACTTCGATGAAGGGGACCTCAACGCCGTCCTCGGTTCGAAATCCCGCGAATGCATTGGCAAATCCAGGATCGATGACAGTAACTTTGGGAGGCCAGACTTTCCAGCCTTCTGGCTGTTCCATGACGGCCAGTAATCGCTTGGTCACCCGATCCACAACTTCACGGTGCTTATCAGTGATCTCCCCGAACGATCGTTCGGGGAGCGTTCCGAGGAACATGCCCAGGAACAGCATATAGAACAGTGTCTTTCTTAGATTAACCATTGTCTTACCTTTTCTTGAAAGTTGCCCGTTGCGTTAGTCCGCAAGACGCGACTGTGAGAAGAGATTCAGATTAATCGAAGAAGTTTCTTCGCTATCGACACCGGGAGTGTTTCTCGCCGACTGGGAAGCAGGCAGACTGATCTGACCTTGATTCCCGGCTTTGGTGGTATCGAAAGAAAAATTCAACGAACCAGATTTGGGTGTAGACGCCGCGGACAACGAGGTCCGTCCGAGTTGACCGATCGACCCGCTTTGGCTGAGCACGGCGTTGCGATTGTCTGAGAAACTGTTTCGGCTGAGGGATCCAGCTGCCATCTGAGCAGCGGAATCTTGACGGGCAAAGGCAGGGGCTCCCTGCGTTTTAGCAAGAGTTCCGGCAGTGGAAGCCTGGGAGACTTTCAGACCTGAAACAGAATCTTTGATTCGTGAAGGGGCATCCGGGAATGTGATTTCCTGGGCAGTAACCTGGTTCAGGGAAAAGTAGACCAGGTTTCCGGCGATGCATGCAGACAGAACAGAAATTTTCATCTTTTTCATAGTAATCTCCTGTTGGGTTGCTCATGTTCTCCAGCTGTGGAACAGTATTGCGTGTTAATGAAGTTTACATTTCGCAAAACAGCAGGTGCCAGACAGGAAAATGAACATTCGAGTCTGCACCAGTGCACTGTCCCATACAGCGGACTATTCGACTTGTGACAGGTGATTTGCAAAAAAGTTATGAAAAATAACAAAACACGGGGAAACAGATTCCATCTCGACTGGATTGTCTGCGTACCTGTGTCTGCTTGAGAACTTACCTCCTGATATTAGTTCTTGCGTTTATAAGAATTGTGGTTCGATGGGTGCTGGAGGCGTATCAAAACCCCAAAGAACGCAACCGCTGCCTACACAGCGAGGGGGTGATACTTGCGTTCATTATGCTATTGCTATTCTTTGTCGTCAAGATGCTATCGTCCAATTGCACAGCAGGAATTCTTTTGGCTCTGGAATCATTCCTGACTGAGTAAACTCTCCAGGGCGATCAATGAAATGATTCCGGGTTGTCGTTCCAGGATGGGGGAGCTCCTGGTTATAAGCTGCTTAACCGGGTATTCCTGTGAGCTCTCTCAGCATCCGTTTTCTGCCAGGCATGTTTCGCTGAAAACAATAACTGGATCGTGGTGCGACATTCTGTCGGACCAGGCAACTTGACTTCTGTTCAAACCAGGGGGATAATCGGAAATCATCAGCTCGGCTTATCACAGTTTGACGGTTGCGGAGTCTTTAGAACGATGGGACACCTGCCAGAGATTCAGTCACTGGGAGTCTAGATAGTGCCTGCACCCCAAAAATATGCTTCCATGGGGGGAGGGGGGCTTGCTCTCCTGTTCTTGCTTTGTGCCTGGTTTGCTGGTTCCAGATGGGGACTGCCAACCGAACATCTACAGGCACAACAACCGGATCAGCCGCTTGTGGCACCACGGCCTGCGATCCTTTCTGATACCAGTTCAGCCAGGCAAAGGCGTCAGCTGCTGACGAAGATGGAAGCGGTCTGGCTGGAAGGGAACCTGACGGAAGCGATCGCGCTGGCTGAAAAGCTTTTTAGGCTCGAACAGAAAATCTTTGGTTCCGAGTCGGACGAGGCGGCGTGGCGACTTCGCGATCTTGCCAAATATTCGCTGGAAAACAACCAGGTTGATGCCGCATTACGGTACGCAACTCAGTCGTCGGAAATCATTGATCGCTTACATCAGACCGAGTCCTGGAAAACTGAGGACGCCCTGCGTTTTCAACAGACTCTGGTTGCAATCTCCGACCTGCCGCTCACAAAACGCATGAAGTTTCTGAATGCAGAACGGGACTTCTTAAATGGTTTGCTGGAGAATGACTATCGTGCCGCATTGGAGGCGAATCTTCTGCGGGCCGGCGTGCTGCTGGAACTGCTGGGAGATCGCCATCTCAGTGTGATCGAAGCTTTGCTGAGAAGCCAGGAGCTGTTGGTTGTCATGAACGACCCGAGTTCCTCAATCACACAAATTCAGCGGCTCGATCAACTGATACCACAGGTCACGAAGACTCCGCATCCCGTGCATGCGTACTTACATAAGGTCTGGGCCGACCAGGCACTGCATGGTGGGGCTACGGATCTTGCTGACGAACACTTCCGCAAATCCGTAAAATTCTACGAGCAGTCGAAAGTGGATTTCCTGCCGGATTATGCAATCACACTTAACAATTTCGGTTTGTTTCTGATACGAACCGGCCGGTTTGACGAAGCCCATCATGTTCTAAAGAAAGCCTGCAGTCTTTTGAGAAATCGCGTCGGGCTTATCAATTCCCAGACGCAACTGCTGGAGTACAACCTGATCAGTCTCGAACAATATCTCAGTCAGCAGGCGTTGCCTGAGCATAACTGGGATACTGCAGAGCGCTATCTCGAGAACAGCCTTGCTACTTTGAAACAGATTGAATCCGATACCGGAAAGAGCCAGTACCAGATACGGGACGTTGAGTGGGACCTGAAGGTTTTGCGGCGGTGTCGAACGATGAATCAAGCTTCATTACAGGAAATGGACCGTTGCCTGGCTCTGAAATCACAGATTGATACGAACACAATCCCGGGTGACGAAGCCGCAGCGCTGGCACTGAGTCGTGAGTATCGTGATCTGGTTCAGAAGTTGTTCGGGGCGAATACTCCGTCAACGGTACGTGCTGATTTTCAGGTCGCAAAACAGACGAATGATCGCGATGCCAAACTCACGCTCTACAGATCACTTCTCGAGCCAATGCGCGCGGTGGTGGGAGATGACCATCCGGCGTACGCAGAACTTCTCATCGAAATTGCCGACTGGACTGAGCCGGCTTCTGAACAGACACTGAAACAGGCAGAGACCGCTACCGGGATTTACGAGCAAAATTCCTGGCACCAGACCCCGGAATATGCTCGTGCCCTGCGAATCGTTGGTCGGATTCGAAATACACTGCGCCGGGATGACGCCATCGAGTCACTGCTCAAAGCCGAAGGTGTCTTGAAAGAACAGCGTCTCACCAGTGGTATCGATTATCTTATCACGTTAAACGAGCTTCTGTTCTATTACCGCAATCACGATCAGCTGATCGAAGCGATTCCTTATTGTCAAACTGCAGAAGAGTTGGCGCGGCAGCTGCTGAAAGTCGATCGAGGTCTTGCCGCCCAAACCTGTAACCAGGTTGCGACGATCTACGAAACTCTGGGACGGACCGATGAGGCGCTTCAGAACTATTTGCGAGCAGTGAATATTTTCGATGAACTTGCAGGTCCGCCAAGCCGCGCCCAACTGATCACATTGAAGAACGTCGCGGGACTTTATCGCAGGCAGCGGCAATACGTGTCCGCGGAAGACTTCTTTCGGCGATTTCTGAAAATGGTCGAAACACCCGGTTTGTACGATAGGGGATTACAGGTCGATGCTGTATTGGGTCTCACCTCCATGTACCAGGAACAGGAACGATACCAGGAAGCACGCAGCCTGCTCGGCCAGTTGGATCAGTCTCTACAGCAGGATGAAAAAATCTCGACGCTCTGGTGTAATATTCGACTGGCACAGATCTCGCTTGAGCAGTCAGACGAAAAATCAGACAAAGCTGTTGCGCTGTTTGAGGAATTATGGAATGTGCTCGCAACAGGTACCTTTCCACCGCAATCAGAGTCGACGTTGCAGAAGGATCAGTCCCCCCAATCGACGCTGGAACGTCCGCAAATTTACAGGGAACGGGAGTGGTTGAGATTTCTCCAGCAAGTGAAGGGGATTAGCGGTCAGTTTTCGGATCCGGCGCCTTACCTGCATGTGCTGAAAGTCATAAGGGATCACGCCCGGGAATGGGATCAAAATGAACCGTGGCATCTGGCCGACGCGGAGAATGAATTACGTGAGGCACGAAAATATGCGGACCTGTCTCCCGAAGCTCGTCTGAGATTGAAAGAGGCAGAGGAGTGGGAGTCAAAGGCCCTGGATCAGTCCGGCAGCGAAGCAACGGCAGATCGGCTTTCGCTGCTGGAAAAAGTGCTGGCGACTCAGACTGAGATTCTGGGACGCAAACACCGGGCTGTCGCGACCACCTGTCTGGAGTTCGCCCAGCTCCAGAGAAAATCCGGACGGATCAGCGGCGCGATGGACTCTTATCGTGAGGCAGTCCGGATTCGATCCGAACTGCTGGGCGATCGACATGCGGAGACTGCGGAAGCCAAATCGGAGGCTGCACTCGGTGCAATGGCAGCCGGAGATGTTCAACAGGCGCAGCGATGGTTGTCCGAGGCGATCAAAACTCAAACGGAAATTCTGGGGGAGAACGCCCCGGCTCTGGCAGAGAGCTATCATCGGCTGGTGAAGTATTACATTTATCAGGGACAGCATGCCGAAGCGCTGGAACTGGCGCAATCCACCTGTCAACGATATGAAGCCGTGTTCGGTAAGATGAGTCTGAAGAATGCCGAGGCCCTGAAGACACTTTCTTCCGTTTATTCAGCTCTCGGAAATGACATGCAGGCCATTTATCCTTTGCTGGAATCCATGGAGATTGTGAGTGGCCTGGACGTTGATTCGCGTGCAGAAACGGAGTTCACCCTGGCTGCTGGCTGGCAACTTCTGCAGTTTCCACTCTCGCATGCGCTCCTGCAGGAAGTTGTCGATGAATTTGTGGCGAAACTGAAGATGACAGATCCCGATTCAAAGGACTATGCGAATGCACTTGAACTTCGAGGGATGTTGAGTTTTAACCAGAAAAAGTATGAGGAAGCTGAGACATACTTTCAGCAATCACTCCAGATCTACAGGAAGTTTTTCGAAAATCCCAATCATCCACAGATATCAGAGCTCCTGAATAATCTTGGAGCGGTCGCCCTGAATCGGGGAAAACTGGAGCAGGCAGAGCAGTATCTGGAGCAGGCTTTCAGCTCCAGATTGGAGAACACTGTCACGGGGAACGAAATCCAGTTTCTGATTTTCTACAATCTCGCGGAAGTGAAGGCGCGCCTGGGGAAATCCGCTACCGCTCTGAAATATCTGACACGCTGTTTTGAAATCGATGAACGTTCTCTCATGACAAATCTGCTGCTCAGACCGGAAGCAGCACTGACCAAGCTCTTGAATAACCGGTTTAATCTCTATTCACTGCTCGTGACTCTGCAACTCTCGGGGCAGCTGCCCGAGGATTCCGTTTCAGACGTGTTTTCCCGTATTCTGGGACGCAAGGGACTGGCATTGGACATCGCCTGCCAGATGAATGCGGCTCAGAACGCATTGATTCACGATGCCGGCACCGCCAGTAAACTCCAGGAAATCCAGCAGCTGCGGATCTGGCTGGCAGAGTCCAGCGTGACCGGAGAGGAGTTCGAGAAGCAGCAGGTTTCCAATGACGGCGAGAAATTTGTACCGAACCGTCAGACCAAAGCTGTGCTCCGAATTCAGGAACTGCAGGAACAGGTTGCCCTCGCAATCCGGGAGGCCGGTCTGCAACTGCAATTGACGGGCGTCGATGTCGAAGAGATTCGCGGGAGACTGGCTCCTGACAGTGCGTTAATCGAGTTTGTTGTCAGCGGCCTGATCGATCTGAAAAACCCGACTTCGCGCGCAGGGGACGACCCGCATCTACTTGCTTTTTATCTGCCATCCGATGCAAAGCGGGCCTGCCGTCTCGTCGATCTGGGGCGAATCAGGGATATCAACGATCAGATTGAAAAACTTCGGGGGCATATCGAACGCGTTCCCCGTTCGCTCCGTTTCATGTCGGAAGACGAATTGGAGTCTCAATATCAGGAATTGAGTTCCCAGCTCTATCGCAGCCTGCTGCAGCCTTTTGATGAAGAACTGTCGAAACTCGACCACCTCGTGATCGCCCCGGATGGACAACTTCATTTTATTCCGTTTGCTGCGCTGACACGTGCGAATGGTCACTATCTGGTTGAGGACCTGGCCATCAGCTATGTCTCTTCCGGGCGGGATCTGCTCCGTGAGAAAGCAACGCCCGGCCGTGGTACTCTGGTGCTCGCCGACCCGGATTATGATGCGACCCGCGAACAGCGGATCTCGCAGGCGAAAACACTCGGCATTGATTTGTCGGATCATCAGAAATTTGCGTTGCGAGGTGCCGACCAGACGGAACTGAGATCGCTCCGCTGGAGGCCTTTACCGGGAGCTCGGAAAGAAGCCGCGTCTGTTCAGACTCACCTGGATGGTTCCATTTACGCTCCCGTGCAGGTCTTTTACGGAGGGGACGCAGCTGAAGACGTCTTTAAAACGGTGGTCTCTCCCCGGATTGTCCACATCGCGACTCATGGATTTTATCTCCCACTGGAATATGCCGGAGCGTATAACGAGAGTCGGTCGGTTCAGAGATCGTCCGGTTCGGCTCTGGGAAGGTTGCGATATGTCGACAATCCGCTGTTGCGATCCGGGCTTGTGCTCGCGGGAGCCAATCAGCTGGCAACGAGCAGCGAGAAGCGAGGCGTCAATCTTGAGGACGGCTGGCTGACTGCCCAGGAAATCTCATCGATGGATTTTCGTAATACGGAACTGGTTGTGCTGAGTGCTTGCGAAAGCGGTCTGGGAGATTCTGAACTGGGGAATGGGGTGCGGGGATTACAGCGGGCGTTTATCGTGGCTGGAGCGCATAGCCTGTTGACGAGTATGTTCGAAGTCCCAGACAAAGAGACGCGCGAACTGATGGATTCGTTTTATGAAAAATTCGTTCAATCAGGCGATCAGGTCAAATCCATGCAAGCGGCCCAGCAAAAACTCATTTTGCAGCGAAGGGAGGAAAGTGATGCCGCCCACCCCTTCTTCTGGGCAAGTTTCTTTATCGTGGGACAGCCAGAAAAAACTCCCGCCGGCAAGTAATTCTGAGAAGTTGAGATCAGATAAAAAAACAGCCACCTGCGAAAGTCGCAAGTGGCTGTTTTTCATAACCGGGGCAGTTCAGCAGAGAATATTTCAGAACACAAAAAAAGCCCCCGTTCACAAGGAACGAGGGCTTTCCACAACCAACCTCTTTCATCCAGCCTTACGATGCTTTCTGGAAAGCCATGGTGGTTCCGTCGGCAACCATCTGCACATACAGGACACCATTTTCAAACCAGAACTTTGACTGTTCCACACCATCGCCGGTGCTGACGACCAGTGTGTTACCGTTGATTCTGTACGTTCCATTGTCGGAGTCATATTTCTGCTGGCCATTGGAGTCGACAGCCATTACTTCCATCGCAAACTCGCCTTGAGCACTGAAGGCGACGGCGATCTGAATCTGTACCCCGTTCAAGACATCCTGCAGATACCATTTTCCGACGAGCGGGTTCGACTGCTGCTGGGGAGGTGTGTATCCACCATTTCCCTGAGACTGACCACCATTGAAGCCACCCTGCTGTCCACCCCACTGGAGGCCACCTTGCTGCCCGCCATTGTGACCACCCTGAACAGGAGGCACTGGTGCAGTTGGTTTGTGGCTGGCAGTGCGGTGAGGCATGCCACCCTGTGGTGCGTTTGAAGCTGTCAGGTGGACGAGTTCCTGAGGCATTGTTTTCGCCTGCAGATAAGCCACATCCATCTTGCCGTCGTACTTCAGGATCACAGCGGGAGAACCGACCAGCGAATCCTTATCACGGGAAGGTACCTGGGGGTAGGCAATTTGAACCTTGGTGGCATTTTTGAGTAGAGCGAAGGTCAGGATAATCCGACGTTCCGTATCGACGATCCACCCTGGCATCACCATATGTTTGCCATCAGCGTAGAACACGATGACGTGAACCACGGCCTGCTCAATTGAGCCGGCGATGTTCTGAGGTACCGTGCCCCCCATCAGGGCTGATGGGTTCGATGCAGGGGGTTGAGCAGTGGGAGTTTGCGGAGCAGGTCGATTGGCTGGTGCTGCTGATCCCTGCTGTGCCCCCTTGCCAGGATAATCAAGTCCCCACTCCTCATACTCTGAAGCACGAGAGACCGGATCAGCTGCGACAGCGAAACCAGATCCGCCCAGCGTGTTGAAAGCAAGGGCTCCGCAGAGCAGGCTTTTTACCAGTGTTTTGTTGCAGAATTCACGAAACAGTTTTGTGTTGATGTTGAAGGTCATGTCAGGCTCCAGAAGAAAAAGGTTTGTGTTGTTTTGTGGTTGCTCTCGTTGAGACAATTCCCTTACAGGCCCCCCTCTGAGTTGTGACACTCCCGACGACTTTTTTTTCATTTTCCTGATGAATTGAGCCCGTTACGCGGCAAAAATACCCCGGATTCGTTCCCAAAACACCCCAGTTCTGCGCCTGGGGAAAGCCGTATCTCCATATGTGAAAAATACTTACAGTGCAAGGGGGGGGGGCCGGACGAACTTCATCCTCAAAATATTGCATGTGTTTTCTGGAGAACTTCCAGCACCTGCCACTTTGCAGGAGACGAAGTTGTTAATCGAATACGGGAGAAGAGTAGAGAGTGCGGTCAGGCAGCGACGTTCGCCGGGCGATTAAGCAACGGTCCTGGAAGCTGGCAAAGAAAGGATAGAGATCGCCACCCGGAAACGATAAGCTAACGTATAGCATCCGTGCGGGCCGGTCAGACTTCGCGCAACCCGTTAATGCTTATTCGGGCCGATTTTTGATATCACACAGATGGCTCGCATCAACTCATCATTGATAGCGGCTTGGTCGATCAATTCAGACAGACAGTTATGGAACCTTTCACGGATTGAGACTGTGTCCCGTTTTACTGCGATGTCTCCTGTGATTCAGAATTTGAAAGAACAGAATGAAAAAGTATGTCCCTCAAGCAATCGTGATCGGTTTTGTGATACTCGCACTCGTGCGTTTCGGCGTGCGGCACGGTTTTCAGTTCGGACCTACGAATGGGGAAGTGATTGAGCAATATCAATCTCAGTTTGAGCCGCTGCATTCGACGTTGAAAGATGTCGTCACTCGTATTGATGGGCTTCCTCCGGTGGAAGAAACGAAACTCGATCTCACGCTGGATCCCAAACCGACATTGATTGTGGGGGATGCGGAACGAACCAATACCTCAATGATCTCTTTAATTTATCTGAAAACTTATCAAACGCCTGATGTGACTGGATCGAGTGACCTGACGGCGGGAGACTACGGGCATCAGCGTTTTTCCATCAATGGAGATGATTTTCAACATACGATTGCCTGGATGGGCGATGAAAATCCCCTGGTTTCTTCCGCGCTCAAGAGAGATGGATCCGATATGGAAAAAATGCTCAAAAAGACTTTGGCGCTGGAGTATCTGATCGTCGGCCGCAACGGAGAGATGAAGCCGAGCATGTATGACGAACACGGTCGACCGACGGAAGATCTACCCTGTGAAGTCTTTCTGGTCAGCCTCAAAACTGGAGAAATCGTAGGACAGGCACCACTGTTATTGCCACCCACAGCGCGACCTGGAGGCAGCATGGGGCCGGGGGAAATTGTCAAGGAGGTCGTTCGTCAGATCGGTGAGGCGTGGGATCAGGGAGCTATAATTAAGTGGCAAGAGCCAGCACCTTAGCGATCATCGTCTGGTATCCCGGATCTGACAAAAATTCTCAATCAAGCTGCGTGTCAACGGTCAGAGTGTCCGAGACTAAGTGACTCAACTGGAAGAATGAATGGACGGCTGCTTCTACCGGTAGCGCTATGACGTTCGATGACGGCATTCTCGTGCGTGCGTGAGCGTCCTTTGAGCATAAAGGAAAACCAACCGGTGCAGCTAACATGGGACACCGTCAGGTGTGAATCTAGGCTTCTCCCTCACCTCTGGAAACAGTTTCAGTTCAGGTTGACGGTTTTCATCTACGGCGTTGCGTTGCCTTTTCATACAATGACGCGTCTGGATGCTGGAACTGAGTGGTAGATCACATCGGAGGAATATGGTGCCTGTGGGAGTCTGGATCAAAGGTAACGTCGCCAGACTGGCTGCCCTCAGTTTTGACAGGGGGCAGTTTCTGACCTCATATTTACATACGTATTTCCAGGCGGTATTTTATAATGCATGTCTGACGTGACGATGATTTTGTCTCGCATTGAACACGGGAACCCCGAAGCGGCCGAGCAGTTGCTGCCGATCGTCTACGACGAACTGCGCAAATTGGCAGCAGCCAGACTGGCCAATGAGAGTCCGGAGCAAACACTACAGGCTACTGCCTTGGTGCATGAAGCTTACATTCGCCTGGTCGATGTGGAGCAAGCGCAACGGTGGGACTCACGCGGCCATTTTTTTGCGGCAGCCGCCGAGGCGATGAGGCGGATTCTGGTCGAATCAGCGCGACGAAAATCACGGACTCGGCACGGAGGAAAGGTTCAACGGGTCGAACTCAATCCAGATCTCATCTCCCCTCCCAATCTCGGCGTCGATCTCCTTGCCCTGGATGAGGCACTGCATCGGCTTGAACTGTTGGATGAGCGAAAAGCCAGGCTGGTCAAGCTGCGTTACTTCGCCGGGCTGTCCATGTCGGAAGCCGCCCAGGCATTGGGAGTATCGCTTGCAACTACTGAACGTGACTGGAGATATGCGCGAGTCTGGTTGCTGCGTGAACTTAGTGAGGAGCGAGAAAGTTGAGCGGAGAAGAGATGAATTATCAAAAAATCAGAGAAATTCGTGAGGGGTTTGATCGAAAAATATCGCATTAAAGATTGAACCCTTTTCCACTCTCTATTGAGGTGCTGACCATGAACGAAGAGTCCATCTTTAACGCAGCGATCGCCATCGATTCAACGGAAGAACGCGACCAGTTTCTTGACTCGGCTTGTGGCGACAATCTCGAATTGCGGCAAGCGGTCCAGAGACTGTTAAAGCTGTCAGACAGTGCCGGCGGCTTTCTTGAGCATCCTATCCTGGAAGTCCCTCCTGATTTCGATGGAGTCAAGCCGATAACCGTTAGCGGAAATCGATTCACGCCCGACGCCGGATGCGAAGGGGCTCTCGCGGGAACGGATATGAAACAGAATCCACATTGCGTGAGCGATGAAGCTCCCCTCAGCTATCTCGAACCGGCGTCTCGTGAGGACTCACTTGGGCTGCTGGGCCATTACGAAGTCCTGAATGTCGTTGGCAAGGGGGCCTTCGGCATGGTCTTGCGGGCTTTTGACACCAAGCTCGAGCGGATCGTTGCGATCAAGGTCCTCGCCCCGGAAATGGCCTCGATGTCACCAGCTCGTAAGCGGTTCCTGCGCGAGGCCCGCACGTCAGCCCGGATTCGGCACGAAAACGTCGTTCGGATTCACTCGGTCGAAGAAGAGCCGATTCCGTACCTCGTCATGGAGTTCATTCCGGGCCGGACACTGCAACAGCAAATTGAAGAACGCGGGCCGCTGGATTTGCCGAGCGTGCTGCGATTGGGCAAACAGATCGCAGAGGGACTGGCGGCCGCGCATGCTCAGGATTTGATCCATCGCGATATCAAGCCAGGAAACATTCTCCTGGAAGGAGACATGGAAGAGCGGGTTAAAATTACCGATTTTGGTCTCGCCAGAACGGTGGACGACGCCAGCATGACTCAGTCGGGGATGATCGCAGGGACGCCAATGTATATGGCTCCCGAGCAGGCCAATGGCCACAATCTCGACCAGCGAGCTGACCTGTTTAGCCTCGGCAGTGTGCTGTACCAGATGGTCAGCGGTCGTCCCCCATTCCGCGCGCCGTCTACGATTGCGGTGCTCAAACGCGTGACTGAGGAGACGCCGCGTTCGATACTGGAGATCATTCCCGAAACGCCCTCCTGGATATGTGAGTTGATTGGGCACCTGCACGCCAAAAATCCCGCTGAACGCTATAGCTCGGCTCGAGAAGTGAGCGAATTACTCGAGAGGTGTGCCGACGATCTGCAGGCGGGCCGCATTCCAGAGATTCCCGATCCGTCGAAAACCGCTACAGAGACTCCCGTTGACGTCTCAGCAACCCGGCCGCGCCGCAGCAAAATTCTACGGCAAAGTCCGCTGATGAAAGTCGCCGCAGCCGTGGTAATCATCCTCGGCCTGGCAGGCTTCACTGAAGCAACAGGCGTGACAAAGTTCGCCTCGACCGTGATCCGACTGACGACTGGTTCCGGTACCTTGGTGATCGAAACTGACGATCCCGGCCTGAGAGTTGCCATCAATGGCGAGGAAGTCACCATCAGCGGTGGTGGTGTTGAGGAATTGACCCTGCGTCCTGGTGAGTACGAAGTCACTGCTCTTAAAGACGGCAAACCGGTCAACCAGGAATTAGTGGCAATTACCCGCAATGGCCGAAAAGTGGTGCGGATGAGTCTGGAACCAAACACAATCATCAGCAAATCGTTGGGGACCCGATCCGCTACTGACTGGCACGGTTGGCCAGCCGACGCTCCGAAGCCGGCACGTGTACCGTTCGATGACGAGCAGGCGAAGTCCTATCAGGAAGCATGGGCAAAGTATTACAATGTGCCGGTGGAGTTCGAGAACAATATCGGCATGAAGTTCTGCCTCATCCCCGCTGGCGAGTTTGTGATGGGGAGCAGCGAGGAGGAGATTAAAAAGTTGCTGGCAGAGGCCAGAGAGAAGAAAATGCCTGATTGGTTCATGGAGAAGATTCCCACCGAGGGACCGCAACACAAAGTTACGTTGACGACGCCTTTCAGTCTGGGGATTCATCCTGTCACCCGAGGACAGTTTCGTCAATTCGTCGAAGCCACAGGCTACAAGACGGATGCTGAAGAGGACGGCAAAGGGGGCTACGGGAGAAGAGATGGTAAATGGATTCAATCTCCCGAATTCCTCTGGAACACAAACCCTGGATTTGAAACCGGGCAGACCGACACTCATCCGGTTGTTAACGTTTCATGGAATGATGCGGTGGCTTTCTGCAAGTGGTTGAGCAGTGAAGCCAAAGGGACCTACCGACTGCCTACGGAAGCCGAGTGGGAGTTTGCGTGCCGCGCCGGGAATCCAGGGCTGTTCTGTTTTGGAGATGATCAGTCCAGGCTGGCTGACTATGCGTGGTATGGAGGCATGGGGGGGCTCGGCACAAAGCCGGTCGGACAGAAGGCGAAGAATGCCTTTGGAATTTTCGATATCCACGGAAATGTGTGGGAATGGTGTCATGATGGATTTGCCCTCTACGATGCAGCAAACATGATTGATCCGGTTGGGAATAACCGGTTTCAACTCCGTGTGGCGCGGGGCGGGGCATTCAGTACTCAGCCGTCAGCCGTTCGCTCCGCCCGGCGTTCCGATGGCACTCCCACGACTCGTTACTACGCTAACGGGTTTCGCGTACTGTTGGCTGCTGAGTCCGTCAATCAACCCCACCACGAATAACTGGATCGCGTCACAGTTTAGGATGGCGCGAATGCAGCAATTCGGGTGGTCTGGTGGAGTATCATTTCATGGACTATTTCACATGTTGATTTATTCCAAAGAACCGTCAGGTACAAAAAGACTGTCGCCCGTTGAGTCCCATAGCCAATTCATCAAAAAAAATCTGTTGAAAACTGACGTGGCTCGGGTCACCTCTGTCGGGAAGGACGGAGTCAATCTTCAACAAACTTTTTAACGAAATACAGATGAAACGGTTATTTGCCTGCTTCTAATTGCTCACAATCGCGACCGCTTCGATCCCTGGTGAGCATTTTGCCTTCTCTTCAATCGGGCCAGAATCCTGATCAGTACATCAAGTTCTGGAGTCGGTTAAGGGGGCAAGGTCAATTTTCGGCTTAGCATCTCAGAACCAATATGTATCCCATTATTTCGTTGCCTGGAGAGCAGGCTTTTTACCAGGCACGAGAACTCACTAAATTAAAGCAGTGACAAACTGAAGCTATTATTCTCAGCTTTTTCCAGAATATGTCAGCAAAGTGAATATGTCTGGGTTTGTTTGTGCTGTTGTTTTTCTTTTTTAGAGGTGAGATTATGCCTTCAAGATTTGAACAAAGAAAAACTGGAGGAGAAATAACACTCATGCAATTGGTGTTTGTTTTGTGTCTGATTGCCATTCTCATTGCTTTGCTGTTACCTGAGATTGAAAAGAATAACGTTGCCGACATGCAGGGGAAACAGAAAGATGGTCCTTACTGGGTTTACCGCGAATATGAATATGCGGGTGGACCTGTGATTTCAGAAATTTCCGGATCGTACAAACACTCGCTCCAGGAAATTCTGGATATGTATGCAAGCAACCTCAAAAAACAACAGAAACAGGATGAGCAGGAACAGCTGGCGGAAGGCAAAAAAACAGCTCCCAAGACAATCTGTCTGGTCAAAGTTCCCGCAATCGAATCTGGCATCACTGATCCGGTCAGCGAAAACTACGCGTTGGATGAATTCCTGCCTGTAGAATACACCAGGGAGGAAAAGATCGAGGAGATCAAACATGCCATTAAGAACTTCAAGTTCGATCTGTCTCAGAACACGGCTCCACTGGTGGCACGGCGTAACTTGGCAGAAGCAATTCAACTCCTCGAACAGGATCTGAAAAAACTGGAGACTACGCCCTGAGAGCGGTACTGCATTTGGCAGCAACTTTAAATGAAGACACTCTCCTGAAACTGGTGGAGCTTGATTTGAGCGTCCAGTTTCATCTGTTTTCAGGTTTACAATGCTGCAGTGCTTTTCTGAGGCTGAATTTCACGACTTTTCTGTAATTTACGTGCGGGTTTTGGGCACCCACTTGCACACATCGGGAGTGAGCTTAGTTGCCAAATTGACCTGCCTCTCTTAACTGCCTCCAGAACTTGATATCCCTGCTGTATGTCACGACTTTCCCGATCTTTTTGCGCGGGTTCTCGATACTCTTGTGCTGCGATTTGCCGATAACCTCTTGCCACTATCAGCCTGATTCACGAGAATCAGTTTATGTCTACTACATGGGGCTCTGCAGGCTATCAACTTCCTGGAAGTGAATGATGATTGACTTTGAGAAAATGATGATAGACTTAGAGGAAAAGTATGAGCGATTCGACGACTACGGGTTGGTTGTTGGACTGACAATAGCTATCACTATGTTGGGGTGTCTTTTTAAAGTTGGATTCGAGGATCTGACTACTGTCATATATTTCGTGAGAATTGGATACTATGCTCTGTTGGGTCTGAATTTACTTTTTGGACTTTTATTATGTTACTGTGAAGAGGCACCGGGTGGTGGGCTTGAAAAACGGAGTAAATTAGAAAACAGTATTGCAACCTTTATTTTCATCGGAGCGAATGTTGCGGGAGCAGTATGTTTTGAACTGATCACTCCGGGATGAATATAGACAAGATAAATTACCATTCTTTTTTCAGCATTTTGAAATTCTTTCGATCAAATAAGTAGATCGGATTTATGTCCGACTTCGTTCGAGAACTGGCCATCTTCAGCTGTCTGCTCTTCACCAGTTTCTGTTTCTGGAAAGTAGAGAAGGGTTGATTGCTGGTTCCGACAATCAGAGACTGCTCTCAGCAGAGGCGCGGCAGTACATCCTCCCTGACTACTTACACGGGTGGTGAAGACGCCACTTTATCATTGCTCGTGCCTGGGATACCCATTGTGAATCCAGGCTTCTCCCTCTGTCTTTGGAAACAGTTCCTGTTCAGGTTAACGATTTTCAGCTACGGCGTTGCGTTGCCTTTTCATACAATGACGCGTCTGGTTGCTGGAGCTGAGTGGTAGATCACATCGGAGCAATCTGGTGCCTGCGGGAGTCTGGATCAAAGGCAACGTCGCCAGGCTGGATGACCTCAGTTTTGACAGGGGGCTGTTTTTGACCTGATCTGTTTTTGACCTGGTCTGTTTTCCTTTCTGTTTCCGGCTCGTTGCGCTCGGCCCCTTTTTTTATTTTTGGGCATTCGAAGGTTGATCATGTTGGTTTTAAATTTTGTGAATCGGCGTGGGGGAGTCAAGTGGACGATGCGTGTTGACCTGCTCCGAATGTGCAGTGAAGAGGGTTGAGTCTGCTGTGAATTGCTCTGAGTTTGCTCCGAAATGATTTGAAAATGTACGAGATATTGAGAGCCGGTTCATTTTGTTCCGGTGAAAAACTGGAAAAATCGACGGCGATTCAGGTGCTTCTGAGTCACAAGTGGGACAGGTTCCAGTGCACACTTCATCCGCCTCGCGCGCGAAGCAGAATTACAAAAGAATACGATTCGGAAAGTGTCGATCAAGTGCAATTTGTTCCGTTTCAGAGACAGAACTGCACTGGAAATCGGGAAGGGGTTACCTGCAAACGCTGATCAAAGAGAGTCTTGAAAGGGAAGGTTGCCAAAAGAGGAGCGCGGGGGCTGTGGGAAAAAAAACGGCTGCCCACTTTGGTGAGCAGCCGTTGGAGTGGAGGCGGGACTAACGCTTTGGGGATTTGCTGAATCGGACTCAGTCGGACAGGAAATGAGAGCGGTCTTGCTTCAGATAATAGTCATAAAAACAGGGGAAGAATCTACAGAGTGAATAAGGTGTCATAGTTCATCCATTGCTGGAACGCTTTGACTAACCCGGACGCGAGAACTCGCACGAAAATGTCTGGATTGTCATGACAAACAGCACGGCAGGTTCTTTGGCCAAGGCATCATATACACTTCAAGCAGTCATGACAGAAGTGAACTGTAAAAAGCAACCTGAACTTACTGTATGTGGTCGCTAAAATTCAGGGAAATGTAGCCGGATCAGTTAAAATGCTTGAATTTGTTATCACTGCAGAGATAACAGGATTATGAGCATCAACGATGTCACGATAGCGGAAACTGTCCGGATCGCATTCCAATACTTCCATCGATTTTCAAATTCATCGCGGGCAGCGCTGAATTCCTCTGCTCCCATTTCCTCTACACTGAGTGATTGCAGTTTATTGTTCAATGGAATATTTTTTGTCAGAGTTGGTAACTGCACAGCCAGAAGATACAGTGACGTGGCAATTGCCAGGATTACCTGCTGAGCACGGGGTAATTCTGAAATGCCTAAAACTGTAAATATAATCAGCGTGATCATCGAACCAATCCAGACCAGCATAAAAAGTGGTTGATTGTTCTGAATCACGCGATCCATGACTCGGAAGGCACATATGAAATCCTGGTCGCTCAGACTGCTGATACCCGGCATAACGACAACGGCAAATGCGAAGAGAAAACCAGCAACTAAAGAGCACAGCAAAGTAGCTGCGACCAACGCCATTTCTAAGAAATCCATAGATTGCGATTCTTGTAAATTGATTTTGTGACAAAAAAATTGTTACCGACTCATGTAGACTTTATCCATGTAGAGATTTGCGAGTGTTTTTAAAGGCGAATCGTAAGCTGATAATCTGATCGTACCTTGAGAAGACAACATCTAACGATTCGATGCAGGTTGAGTCTGATTCACAAATTGTGAATGCATAAAACCCGCAAGCGATAATCAATTCGGGAATAGGCGATCATTATGTTTCAGTGCGGCATAGATCGTTTCACATAAATTTTCTGAAGGATAAGGTTTTTCAATAATTGCAAAGGCACCAGACTTTTCCGCAGTTAACCGGGAACTGTGGTTCAGAGAGCCGGATGCGAGAATGAATGGGATCCTGTATCCCAGATCCTGTATCTTCCGCAGCAGGTCAATGCCATTCCAGTTTCCTTCCAGCGCATAATCAGAGACCACACAACCTGATATTGTGGGATCAGTTTCTGTGAGAAAGTCCTCCACTGAGTGAAATAACTCAGTTTGCAAGCCCTGAGCCTGGAGCAGAATGACAGTAGACTGGGCAACATCTTTGTCGTCATCGATGATGTAGACCTTGTTTTTTCTTGAAAAATTCATCGGTCAGCGATCAGCAATAAATTCCAGCTGGCGAGACTATCTTTTCACAGGCTGAAAGTAGTACACAAAACATGTCATACCGCGGAGCACTGGGGGGCATGAACTGACGGGGTGAATCTTTAAGTAAAATCATTTTTTAACGGCAGAGTAGGGTGATATAGATCGTTTCAAGCTGGTTTTGTCTGGTACAGCTCTATCATTCCTTCAAATGTTTTGACTGCGGCATACTTGATGCCTTCAAACTGCTGGGGCAGATCATCAATCTGATTGATGCTCTCCTTGAAGCGGTACCAGTCTTTGTACCATGGCTCTGGGGTACAGAGAAAAAAACCGGCCCCTGTTGTGTCCTGAAGCGATAAAGCATTCATCAGAGGCTCGGTTAAATACACTGAGCCCAGCCTCGATCCTTCCAGGACATACAAAACACCAATCAGCGAGTGTATATTTTCCTGATACATGGCTGATGTTTGCTGGAGTAGCTTTTGAGTTTTGGGATCAACGGGAGGCATGTCGCCATTCACAAGCAGGTTCAAATCAGCCTGAATGGTTTGCAGTCGAGAATATTTATTTAAGTCGAAGAGTCCAGTCAGGGTACTGTCTGCTTGCCAGGTTGGCTCCAGAAAACGATGCAAATAGTATAGCTGTGCTAGAATCCAGGAATATTCTGGCTTCGAAATGATTCCATGCATCATACGAAATGCGAGATAAGTAGATTCGATCTGCTGATGCAATTCTTGAACCGCTTCCCGGATCTCCGTTGCGAAATCTTGCATGTCTAAGAGTTTCAATATGAGTTCAGTCAATTTGGATAAATGAAACGCAAAAACTTTTTCAATCACCAACTGGGATACTGGAGGTGATTTGCATTTGAACCCTCTCGGGTGATTCCATTTCTATAAAAACCACACTCAATGGTAGTTGTAGGCAGCCCAATATTATTTACTAATGGAAGTCAATCATTTTTACAGATTTCTCATCAGAATAGATGGATATGTTTGTGAACCATCTGAAACTGTGTGCGTTGTCGGGAGGGTTGTACTGTCCGATTTCTCCAAGAGAATGGTCGCTCTCTGATACGGAATTTACGCGATGGGATGGCAGCGATTGATCGAGAGGTATTGCGCTTGGAGACTGATGCACAAAGAAATCATCGTAAAATGAATCAGTGATGACTGCCTGCTTTATCCATCTGCTCAGTCAAATTCATTGAGGTCTCCTGGAACTAACATCAGGGCTGAATAAAATATTCAAGTGCATTAGGCCTTGAATTAATTCCCCGGTTCACTGCTTCGCTTGCAATATGTTTCATGTGAATATAGTCTTATTTCAATGAAATAAATTTGTTTGAAATGACTTTTTGTGAAGCTGGATTAATCGATGTCAGCAACAGTCAAGGATGTCGCGAGGTTAGCAGCTGTTTCCGTGGGGACGGTCAGTCGAGTGCTCAGCGGTGAGCCCAATGTATCTGCCGAGACAGCGCAACGTGTTAGGGACGCTGTACAAGAACTGGGGTACTCACCTTTACGCAAGCGAAAATCGGTGGCGGAAGGACGGGAGTTATTGCGACAGCAAATCGCTGTTCTTCTGCTGGGAATGGACCGGTCGCTGGCAAATCTCCCTTCGGTGGCCAGTGGCATACATGGTGTTGAGTCGTCGCTTTCCCGGGCTGGCGCTAATGTGCTTTTATGGGACTTGCCTTATCTGGACAAGTTGCCTGATACCCTCGCCTCACAAAAGCTGCATGGCCTGCTGGTCAAGGCTGCGCTGCAGGGAAATATGCTTGAAAAGGCGGATAAAACTCTCATCGCTCGCCTACGACAGCTTCCCACGGTCTGGTTTCTTGGTCGTCCCCGTGGCATTGACTGGGGGGATGTTGTGGAATCGAATGATGTCGAAGTAGGCCGTCTGGCTGCCGAGTACCTCATTTCCCGGGGCCATAGACGTGTTGCTCTTTTAGACCCCAAGCCGGATCACGTCACACTGGGTCAACGCAGCGCCAGTTTCACATGGCATATCGCTCAACACGGTGGCAAAGTCGAGAGAGTCGCAGGGAAGAAATCGCATTGGTCACTGCCACTGCAGACTGTTAATGACACCAATCAGGTCGAACACCTGTTAGATAAAGTATTGAAACAAAGGAGTAAACCGACGGCTCTCTTCTGCCCGGCAGACAGTATTGCGGCACTGGTATACCGTTGCTGTAGCCGGCGCGGTCTTCGGATCGGTAAAGATCTCAGCTTGATTTCTTGTAATAACGAATTGCCTTTGCTGCAGGGACTATATCCGGAAGTCACCACTGTTGATATTTGTGCCGAGCAAATCGGCCAACAAGCAGTTGAGCAATTGATCTGGAGACTTCAACATCCCAGCTCTCCCTCCATCACGGTCTCTGTACAACCACGCTTGGTGGAGGGGATGTCAGTTGCTGACTTGAGGAGGAAAAAATAATGAACTTTCGCCTGATTCTGTTATTGCTGTTATCCATAAGAATCGAGTTGCTGGCCGGCGATGATTTACCGATTGTTCCTGAAGGCTTCGTGGTCGATGTTGTAGCCCGGGAGCCGCTGGTCAGTAATCCGTGTGTGCTGGCATTTGACCGCTGGGGGAGAATCTGTGTCGCCCAGGGACCTCAGTGGCGCGGTCCCACACCTGACACTCCCGGTGATCGCGTCGATATTCTTACTGATACTAATGGCGACGGGATCAGTGACCAGCGCAAGACATTTGCTGAAGGGTTTAATTCCATCCAGGGGCTGGCCTGGCATGGTGATGATCTCTGGGTGGCCAATGCGCCTGACCTGACTGTTGTTCGTGATACTGATAACGACGATGAAGCTGACGTATATATTCGCGTCTATACTGGTCTGGGAAATCTGGAACACTCACTGCATGGATTAAACTTCGGTCCTGATCGTAAATTGTATATGTCGAAGGGGAATTCGAAAGGTTATAACCGGCTGGATCAGCTTGCTCCAAAAGTGTTTCGGGAACTCTGGGGACTGCCTTCTCCAGAGGGGGCTCCAGACTACACACCAGTCGAGTATTTTACAAAACAGACCTATCGACGCCAATATCACACACCTCAGGATGACTGGGGACAACAGGGGGGAATTCTGCGTTGTGATCCCTACCAGGATGGGAAACCGTCCGGCATAGGCCTGGAAATCGTTTCCCGAGGATTCCGCAACCCCTGGGATATTACCTTTGATGATGGTTTTCACTGGCTGGGAACCGACAATGATCAGACGCAGGGAGATAAGATCTTTGCGCCGTTCTATGGAGCGCACCTGGGGTGGGGGCACCCCTGGAGTTTCCACTGGACAGGAGCAGGGCATCTGCCTACGGTCCCTGCCAGTGCTCCACTCTTTGAAGGATCAGGGGCCGGTGTGATTCATTATCATGCGGACCAGTTTCCCGCAGAGTATCAGGGGGTCTTCTTCATCAATGACTGGATGCGTCGGGAAGTGTATACATTCCGCCCGCGGTGGGATGGAGCACTGATGAAGTGCGAGGGAGACTTTCCGCCGGTCTTTGCGCATGCAGAGGGAGGCCGGTCTTTACCAGCGAGTTCCGGCCGGATGTTTGAGCCGACTGATATCGAAGTCGGCCCTGATGGAGCGATATACATTCTGAGCTGGGGACATGCTTACGGCGCTACGATTAAAGATGGTCAACAGGTGGATGCAGGGCGTGTCTATCGCATTCGCTATTCCGGCAATCCTCTCAAAGACTGGCAACACGACCTGCGCCGTAAACCACAGGGACTATGGACACTCGATCAATTGTTTCAGGACCTGGCCAGTGACGTTCCCGCCTGGCGCGTGAATGCACAAACTGAACTGCTCAGACGAGGTGAGCCTGCTCAGAAATATTTATTCTCCAGGTTGAACCAGGGAGAGCTGAGCACTGCCAGTCAGACCTGGGCACTGTGGACTCTCGGAGCTAGTACAGCTGAAGTCAGTATCGATCAATATCTGTCAGGAATTCTTGCTGATTCGGAAGCGACCCGCAATGCCCGGATTCAGGCCTTGCGTATCCTGACCCATCGCATTCGACAGTTTGAACAATGTACAACTCTGCCTGATGCGGTGCTTCCCTTGTTGACCAGCGAAGATGCAAGGCTGCGACATGCAGCAGTACAGGCGATCTGGCAGGCCGAACAGAAACAGTGGATTCATGATTTACTGCAGGTGGCTGCTGATGAAACAGATCGGGTCGTCTTTTTCTCAACCTGGAATACACTCCGCGGACTGGCGTCCCTGCAGGAGCGAACAAAGTGGCTGGAGGATCCTCGCGCGGGGGTTCGACTCGCAACATTGTTGGGATTGTTTCACGATGGCTCCATCAACGGCGCTGCAGCACTCGCGTTCCGAAATGATGAGGATTCTCGCATTGTCAAACTGGTTAACGACTGGCTGGAAAAGACGGGACAGGCGTCTCCGCTGGTGCAATTCGATCCACCTCCCGGAGAGTATTCCCGAGCCGTCAAAGTGAAAGCCCAATCCACGATTGCAGGAGCATTCCTCACCTACACCCTCGATGGATCGCTGCCAACTCATACATCGCAACGCGTGAAGGGGCCGATCTCCATAGACCACACGAGCCAGCTGCGCGTGGCCGTCAATCAGGGAAATAATGGCAGTAGCCAGGCTGTGACTGCTGAATATGAGATTCGACACGTACCCGCCTATCGGCACCGTGAATTCGTCTCTGAGGTTCAGACTCCCAGCGGTCGTTATTATGAGCTGGACTGGACTGGCCTTGATGTCGGTAAGCGGCATTATACGGATCGGAATTACTATATCACTCAGGTCCCTGATGAACTGGACGGATTACCGTTTCTGAGAACTGCCAATGGAGACGATCGCTCAACGGGAGCAGAATGGCTATCGCTGGTCACAACCGAAGACTGCGATCTCATCGTGGGAACCGATCTGCGAAACCCCGATGAGCTGGAATGGATGAAGATCGGACAGCCGGGAGGATTTGAAGATACGGGCCTGAAACTGACAACGACGGATCCTGTTTTTCGATTGTATCGCAAACATTTTCCGGCAGGTCGGGTTGTGCTCGGCGGAAACACGAATCAACCGAAGACCGATTCTGGTCGCGGGAACTATCTCGTCATTTTCCAGCGTCAGATTTTATCGCCTGCAGAAAAATCGCAGGCAGCGACGAGCGACCGGGTGCTCTCCCAGATGCAAACCGCAGATCCAGAACGGGGACGGGAGCTGTTCCTGCATCCCCAGGGGGCCGGGTGTTTCAAATGTCACCGGATGGAGGGAATCGGCGGTGTGCTCGCCCCCGATCTGTCCGACATCGGTAGCCGCGCCCGGGAACCAGGCGTGCTGATTGAATCCATCCTCGAACCGAGTAAGGTCATTACTGAAGGATTCGCCCTGCAACAGATTGTGACCGTAGAGGGCAGGGTGATTTCGGGGGCCGTCCTGGAGGAAACCCAACAGTCTCTGAAACTGGTTGGCACGGATGGTGTCATTCAAACGATTGCTGTTGCTGAAATTGAAGAACGGATCGGAACCAGGGTTTCACCGATGCCGAATGGGTTCGGTAAGATGTTGAATGCTCAGCAGATTGCTGACATTGTGGCCTGGCTGTTGACGCAGAGAAAGGTTGGCGATCGTGAGGGATTTTCATTTCGAGAACACAACGACCGGATTGAGATATTTTTCAAATCACAGCAGATCGCGACCTATCTCAAGCAGCATCCGCGGTTGACGCGTCGAGCACTTGTAAACCTTAGGACGCCGGGGGGTATTCAGGTTACGCGTAATTTTCCACCGCGCAGGCCTGAAGACATTGACCCCGGTTACCAGGCGGAAGATGGAATCATTCATCCGGTCATGCACCCGGGACTGTGGATTGGTTTTGGTGATGTGAATGGCAATGATTACTGGCGCCTGCAGGCTCAGGTTCAATTTAATGGGTATGTCGAACCTCCCGCAGGAAGCAGGGGCACCGGCAGCTTTGCAGTGAGTAATCTGTTTCTGAGCGAGGACAGGCAGGATGTCGTATGTAACGAGATCACACGTTATCGTTTTGAACGAACTCCTGACGGATTGATCCTGAGAATTGATGCCGAGTATCAATCTGATAAGCATGATTTCTATTTTGGTGACCAGGAAGAATCAGGGCTGGCTGTTCGCGTCGCCTCTCCCTTACGAGTGCAGGGCGGGAGTGGCACAATTCTTAATGATCGGGGTGAACGGAATGGGGCACAGGTCTGGGGAAAGGAGGCTCGGTGGTTTGATTATGTGGGGATGGTGCAGGGACGCGAGGTCGGAGTGATGGTACTACCCGACCCTGGTAACCCCCGGCCATCGTGGTTGCATGCCCGTGACTACGGTGTGGTCGTCTTCAATCCCTTTCAGAAGCAGCCCCGGGAACGCCGCGAACCTTATGTGAAGACCTCGATTAAGCGAGGAGAAACATTTCGACTGTCCTACGCGATCCTGATTCACGATCGACCTGCGGGGCAGCCTCTGGACCATGGTCAAGCAGTAAAACTGCTACTGCAATCCTTCAAGTAAAACAGAAATACAACATTAAGGCACCGAGCGGACTTCAGAAAATAAAACCGTGGGATGTCAAATCAGCATGCTTAATCTTATCTTTTGGATGCTGGTCAAATTCCTGCGGAGTCGTTATGGCTCTTTGACCAGGACTCTGCAACAGATTGATGTAGACGAGAGTTGATTCATCGCACTGATCCTCTTTACTGAAGGAGAATTCCAGATGACTTTCCGCGTTTGTTTACTGCTGCTGCTTGCTCTGATCAATCATACTCCAGCTGCAGAATCGCCGGTCATGCTCCTCCAGGAAGAAGGTGTACACGATTCCGGGGCGGCCGGAGGAGCGAGAACGGCATTTGCCATCATGCGTCTGCCAGACGGTAGTTTCGCATTTTATGATCGTTACTCTCCGGAAGAAGGACCACTTTCACTACCAGATATCCAGGGAAAACAGCACATACTTTTACCTCACTTGCCCCAGGAAGTCCTGTCGAGTGAGACAATCATTAACAGCGGTGTGCTCAATAACACGCAGGTCGTTCTGTCGCGGGATGTTCAGGTGAAAAGTATTCGCGTGCAGCAAGAGGGACTGGACAGGGAAACCGCGAAAAAAGTGGGACTCCCGCGTTACCTGAATACCTGGATCCATCGCGCCGGGCCTGCAGGCATAAAGCAACCACTTTTGACCTGGCGGGGTTACAACGGGTCTCTGATGGAGTATCAGGAACTCGGGAATGGCCGATTGGTTGTTCCGCATGGGAGTCTGATTCCTCATGCAAAGGCAGTGCCTCCAACGGGACGGCACGAGACGGTGATCCAGTATTCTGATGATGGAGGTGACAGCTGGAAGTTGAGCAAGAGTAAGCTGACTGCGCCCTGTTATGCGGGGTTTAACGGATCGAACGAGGGGGCTTGCGAGCCTGCTTTGGAAGAACTCTCTGATGGTAGAATCTGGATGCTGATGCGCACGACGGCGGGCTTTCTTTACGAATCGTTTTCTTCCGACAGCGGCACCAGCTGGACACCAGCCCGGGCAAGCCGATTCAATACCTCCACCGGACCACCAAATATCATGCGTCATCGAAACGGATGGCTGGTGGTCTGCTGGAATAATTGCGAGATGCCACCGCGGGCTGATGGAGCAGGCGTGTATGGAGGTCGTGATGCGCTGCACATCGCGGTGTCCAAGGATGAAGGCAAGACCTGGCGCGGATTTCGGGAGATTTATCTGGATCATCGGCGGAATGATAATCCAGCAAAAAATGGGGATCGTGGTACCGCTTATCCACTTGCCGCCTATACGACTGATGGTCGGCTCGTGGTTTTAGCAGGTCAGGGAAAAGGGGGACGTAATCCCATTCTGATTGATCCCGCCTGGATCGTAGATACCCGGGCGCGTACCGATTTTTCAGAAGGTTTAAAACAGTGGTCGACCTATACTCAGCATGGTCCTGCTAAACGCTGGTGGCGGGCACGCGCGCCCGGGGCGGTGCTGATTGAGCACCCGGATAGCAAAACCAGAAACTGTCTGCATGTTCGTAAACAGCCTGATCTCCCTGCAGACGGTGCGACCTGGAACTTTCCAAACGGCTGGAAAGGCACATTGCAGACCCGTATCAAACTGCGTACCGGTTCCAAAGGATCAATGATTGCTTTGAATGATCGTATGTTTGATCCGTCAAATGACCTCGGTGAAGAACTGGCCGTGTTTCGAGTCGAGTTGAGTAACCTGGATTTGATGCCGGATGAGTGGATTAATCTAAGTTTTGAGTGGGATCTTTCCGCCCGGACCTGCTCCTTAAAAGTTGATGACAGAAAGCCCATCGAACTGCCACTGCGACATCCTACATTGAACGGTTTGTCGTACGTTCGCTTCAGGTCGACCGCAGAGCAGCCCGACCTGGAGGGTTTACTGGTGGAACAGGTCGAAGTGACTGTCACAGATCCAATTGCACCTGCCTGCAGTGTGCAGGAACAAATGGCACACGAGCAGCGATATGTGAAACAGGTGGTTCCTGGTTGGGATCAACAGTAGAGCCTGTTGTGCGCGTGGAGAATCTGCCGGATAGAAGTGAGCTGGGTGTGACTCTGGTTGTCATGTAAGGATGTCGTGGATGACATTTCCGTGCACGTCCGTCAGACGATAATCGCGTCCCTGGAAACGATAGGTCAGCTGTTCGTGGTGGATGCCCAGGCAATGCAGGATGGTGGCGTGGAAGTCATGTACATGCACCGGGTTCTCGGTGATGTTATAGCAGTAATCGTCGGTTTGCCCGTAAGTGATTCCAGGTTTAATCCCTCCGCCGGCCATCCAGATCGAAAAGCAGCGCGGGTGATGATCCCGACCGAACGATTGGGAATTCCCTTGCGAATAGACTGTCCGACCAAATTCGCCACCCCAGATTACCAGTGTCTCATCCAGCATCCCGCGCTGTTTTAAATCCGCAATCAGCGCAGCTGACCCCTGGTCGGTTTGCCTGGTCAGGGTCGGTAAGTGCTTCTGGACATTGCTATGGTGATCCCAGCCGCGGTGAAACACCTGAATGAAGCGAACGCCGCGTTCGGCCAGTCTCCGCGCGAGAAGACAGTTCGCCGCATGCGTTCCCGGCTCTTTGACATCGTCACCATACAGTTCGAGCGTACTGGCGGACTCATCCGAGATATCGGCCAGTTCAGGAACCGAGGTCTGCATGCGATATGCCATTTCATATTGGGCAATGCGTGTATTAATTTCCGGGTCACCGATTTCCTCAGCGCGGAACTGATTGAGTTTTGCCAGTCGATCCAGCAACACGCGTCTTTGTGAATCACTGCTGCCGGCCGGATCACTCAGGTAGAGTACCGGGTCACCCTGGCTGCGAAATTTGACCCCCTGGTATTTCGAGGATAAAAAGCCGCTGCCCCACAACCGGTCATAAAGCGGTTGGGCCTGGTGAAACGAGTTCTTGCTGAGCAGCACGACAAATGAGGGCAGGTTTTCTGTTTCGCTTCCCAGTCCATAACTGAGCCAGGCGCCGATACTTGGTCGCCCCGGTTGCTGATGTCCTGATTGAAAGAAGGTGATGGCAGGATCATGGTTGATTGCCTCTGTATGCATGGAGTTAATCACGCAAATATCATCGGCGACTTTTCCCATATGCGGTAACAGCTCACTGATCCATGTACCTGACTTCCCGTGCTGCTGGAATTTCCAAGGCGATTTGACGACAGGGAACTTTTTCTGGCCGGCTGTCATGCCCGTCAGTCGCTGTCCTTTGCGAACACTGTCAGGCAGTTCGGTCAGATGCAGTTTTTCGAGGGACGGTTTGTGATCGAGCAAGTCGACTTGCGAAGGTGCCCCTGACTGGAGCAGATAGATTACTCGCTTGGCTTTAGGAGCGAAATGGGGGATCCCCGGGAGACCGTCAATCCGTGCAGAACCGCTGGTTGTCTCGCTGGAATGCAGTTCTCGGTTGAGTAACGATGAAAGGGCAGCTATGCCGATGCCGGTACTGGCGCGTCCGAAAAACTGCCGCCGGTTTTCCTGCAGTTGGAACTCAGTCAAGGGGGAGCGCATCGTGTTATTCTTTCGTAATGGTTTCATCCAGATTCAGGAACAAGCGTGCCAGATTCGTACAAGCTGCCAGTTCTGTCGGGTTCAAGCTGGAGTTCGAGGGGGAATCACCAACCTGTAGTAAACGTTGTGCCGCTGGCTGATTGCTGGCGTAGAACTTCAGGTCAGCTTCATAAGCTGAGCGGAAGAGGGCCAGTTCAGCGGCAGTCGGGTGTCGCGAAGTGACCAGGCGGAAACCATATTGAATCTGCTGGTCAACGGTCTGTCCCCCTTCAGACAACATCCGTTCGGCCAGTTTTCGAGCCGCTTCGACGAACTGTGGACCGTTCAACAGGAGCAATGCCTGTAACGGCGTATTGGTTCGAGAGCGGCGAATGGTGCAAAATTCCCGTCCCGGTGCATCGAGTGTTTTGAGCATGGGAGACGGGACGGTTCGTTTCCAGAACGTATAAAGGCTGCGTCGGTAAAGGTCTTCGCCTGTTGCCTGTGGATATTCTTTGGAATAATTCGGGCGGTTATTTAATTCCAGCCAGAGTCCTGCGGGTTGATAGGGATAGACGCTTTTTCCACCGACCTGTTCGACGAGTAAGCCGCTGGCCTGTAACGTGGCATCTCGAATCTCCTCAGCTGCCAGCCGCATGCGTGGGCCGCGGGCCAGCAGTCGATTTTCGGGGTCCCGTGTATACAAATCAGGGCCGACGTGTGACGTTTGCTGATAGGTCGCTGAATTCAAAATCAACCGCTGCATCTGCTTGATATCCCAGCCACTGCGAATGAATTCCAGGGCCAGCCAGTCCAGTAACGCGGGGTGACTCGGAAATTCTCCCTGCACGCCAAAATCTTCTGCCGTTTTGACCAGTCCCAGTCCAAAGACTCGTTGCCAGTAACGATTCACGGCTACACGCGCGGTCAGGGGATGGTCCGGGTTTACAAGCCACCTGGCGAATCCCAGGCGATTGCGGGGGGCTGTTTCTGGCAGAGAGGGAAAAATCGCCGGGACATCAGGGCTGACCTGCTCGCGGGGCTCATTATACTGTCCCCGATTGAGCAGGTAAGTTGCCCGCGGCTGAGCCAGGTCCTGCATGATCATCGTTTCCGGGATCGCTGCCTGCTGCTGCTTTTTGAGTTCGGCGATTCGTTGTTCCCATTTCTGTCTGGGATTGTGATGGGACAGGAAATACTCCCGCAGTATTTTTTGTTCGCTCTCTGTACGCTTCTGTTGTGGTTTGGCTGCGATCTGACGAACGTCAGCGGGAATCCCATGGAACTGCAGGTTCCCGGGGGCATCGCTGGTGATGGATAAGCGGGGGCGTCCTACTCCATGAGTGGCAAAGTTGGCTTCGTGCCGCAGACGGAACTGTAACTCGGTACCTCCTGCAAATCCGAACGGAGACTCAGCGATCAGTATGGCCGTTGCAGGCAGTTTGCGGGACGGACCATCTACGGCCCAGCCGTTGTTGCCGGAGACACTGCCGTCAATGACGTGTGCAATTTCGTATTGATTCTGCGAGTAGTCGGCAATGGCTTTGCTGAACTTGACGACTCGTTTTTGTGAGGGATCCTTGATGGAAACCGCTGTCAGTTCCAGTTCGCTCAGGACAAAGTTGGAGTTACTGTGCCGTCCCGGTCCCCCGCCGGGCAGTGACTCATGCGTGAGTGCTTCCAACCGGATTGCAGTGAGACTGGTCGCATTCGTTTGAGCAGTGATTTCATAGACGTCGTGTCGGGGATTGGCGCCGCTGGCCAGAATCGATTTATCGGGAAGGCGGGTGAGTGTGGTTCCGCCGGACGATTCCATGGTCAAAGGCTCCAGCACGGTCCAGCCATGTTCAGGCTGTGCTGAGATCTGTTGCGTCCAGCGATTCAAATGCTGATCGATGTCGAGTGGTTTCTTCAACTCCGCCTGCAGGTGTGCCAGTCGGGCTGCAAATTTCTGCTGTTCCTCTCTTGACAGTGGAGAAGGGATGCGTTGTTTGGGGTCGAAGCCGCGCATGCCTCGTTCGGGGACCTGATTAAAGAAAGCGTATAGTTGATAGAACTCTTTCTGCGAGATGGGGTCAAATTTATGGTCGTGACACCGGGCGCAGCCAATGGTCAGTGCCAGCCAGACTTCGCCGGTGGTCACCAGTCGATCCATCACGTATTCGGTACGATATTCTTCATCAATGATGCCACCTTCGATGGTGATTGAATGGTTTCGATTAAAACCGGTTGCCAGGCGTTGCTGATCCGTAGCGTCGGGTAATAAGTCACCCGCGAGTTGTTCAATCGTAAATTCATCAAACGGTTTATTTTCGTTATAGGCATTAATGACCCAGTCGCGCCAGATCCATTGTTCGCGTTCCGTATCATACTGGTAGCCGTTGCTGTCGGCATAACGGGCCAGATCGAGCCAATGCCTTGCCATGTGTTCGCCGTAGGCAGGGGAGGCGAGATAGCGATCGACCATTTTCGCATAGGCGTCAGCAGAACGATCGGCAAGGAACGCGTCGATTTCCTGCAACGTGGGTGGCAGGCCGGTCAGATCAAAGGCCACGCGTCGAATTAATGTTTCGCGGCTGGCTGTCCGGGCCGGTTGTAATCCTTCGCGTTCCAGGCGGGCCAGTACAAAAGAATCGATCTTGTTTTTCGGCCAGGTGGTATCACGGGTCTGGGGGATCTTGGGCTGTAATGGTGCTTTGAAGGTCCAGTGGGCCTCGTATTCAGCTCCCTGGTCAATCCAGGTTTTGAGGATTGCGATCTGTTTTGCATTCAGCGGTTTCGGTCCATCCACTGGTGGCATGCGGTCACCTTCATTCTTTGCAGTGATCCGCTGGATGAGCTCGCTGGCATCCGCTTTGCCGGGGATGATCGCGTTGCGGCCGGAGTCCGCGCTGCCGATGGCCGACTCTCGCCGATCCAAACGCAGACCTGCTGCCCGTGTTGCCGAATCAGGGCCGTGGCAGGTAAAGCAATGGTTCGAGAGAATCGGGAGGACGTCACGGTTAAACTCGACTGCATCTTCCGCCTGGGCAACGCAAGTCAATAAGGATGCCGAAAAGAAGATCAGAACCATCTTGATTGCGTTCACGAGACAGATCCTTTGAGCGATACTCAAAAACACAGCTGGCGATATATAGAGAAATAAAATTTCCTTTATGCAATATATCAGGGGGATACTGCAGATGGTAGAGAAAGTTAATTGCTTCTACTGAGCGTCTGAATTTCAATCACTCTGATCACTTCAGAGCATAACCACACATGTCGCCTGCCTGATGGACATATCAAAATGTGTTGAAATGTTCGCAGGTCTCGATTAACATCAACCCAGACCAGTTGAGAATATTCCCGTTAAAGTATCGCCCCCGGCTTTCTTTACTTACTGCGAGAAGACTCTATGTTAACTATTGCCAGTGGTAATCAGCATCGTTTTTGTGATGGCGTTTCGCGGCGGAATTTTCTGCAGATTGGTGCTCTGGGAATGGGGGGCCTGTCTCTGCCACAAATATTGAGGGCACAGGACCTTTCCGGAAAACAGGATTCCCACAAATCAGTCATCATGGTGTTCCTGTCAGGAGGCCCACCCCATCAGGATTGGATTGATCTAAAACCGGAAGCCCCGGCAGAAATCCGGGGACCTCGGGAGCCCATTGCGACCAACGTGCCCGGCATCGAGGTTTGCGAATTAATGCCTCGTTTATCACGCATGGCTGATCAGTTTGCATTCATCAGATCAATTGTAGGTGCCGAAGGGCGACATGCAGCATTCCAGTGTATGACGGGCAGAAAGTCGAATCGCCAGCCACAGGGAGGCTGGCCCTCTCTGGGATCGACAATTTCTAAATTGCAGGGACCGGCTGATCCCGCCGTGCCGGCTTTTATCGGTCTCTCACCGAAAATGCGTCATTCACCCTGGTCTGATGCAGGGCAGCCCGGTTTTCTGGGAGTTGCGCATGCCCCATTCAAGCCAACTGCAGAGGGAAAGGCTGACATGGTGCTCAATGGTGTGAATGCGGAACGTCTGGATGACCGAAAATCATTGTTAGCTTCACTCGATCGCATGCGTCGCCAGGCGGAAGTGATCGAAGAGATGCAGGGGATTGATGCCTATACTAAACAGGCATTTGGAATTCTCACATCCAGCAGACTGGCGCAGGCACTGGACCTTGCTCAAGAAGATCCCAGGTTACGCGATCGTTATGGGAGAGGTTCTACCAAACCTGCCGGCTATGGGGATGCCGGTCCCTTATTGAATGATTATTTTCTCATGGCGCGACGTCTGGTCGAAGCAGGAGTGCGTTGCGTCACTCTGGCTTATGGACGCTGGGACTGGCACGGTAAACCTCATGGAACCATTTTCGAGCATGAGGAAGAACATTTTCCGATGCTCGACCAGGGATTGACCGCGTTACTGGAGGATCTCCGCAATCGGGGGATGGATAAAGATGTATCTGTCGTCGTCTGGGGAGAATTTGGCCGTACCCCCCGAATCAGTCCCAAGGTCGGACGTGACCATTGGCCGAAAGTTTCATGTGCCATGCTGGCAGGCGGAGGGATGAAAACCGGCCAGATAATCGGTTCGACGAATCGTTTCGCAGAACATGTCGAAGATCGTCCCGTTGGTTTTAATGAAGTATTTGCCACGTTGTATCATAACCTGGGGATTGACGTGAATACCGCTACCGTCACGGATCTATCAGGACGTCCAACCTATCTGGTCGACCCCGCTCAGCCGATTCAAGAGTTGGTTTAAGTTGCCTTTGACTGCGTATCGTGAACAGCCTGGTCTGAATTCAGTGAGGGGGCCTCTACCGGGGAATAGGATCATTGGCCATTCGCTGTGGGGGTGGGAATGTGAGGTTCCTTATGCAGTCGGCCCAGCAGTGCTGTCAGCTTCTTGACCAGTTTGGGAGAGGCGCCGACTTCGGCATGAGAGACTGTCAGCCAGGTCTCGTAACCTCCCAGTTCATGTTGACGTGGAGTCGGCAGATAGCCGAGATCACCATTCGCCAGACCGAAAACAAAAGTCTGCTTGAAAGGGCTCTGTTCCTGAATCTCGAAACCGATTTCAACAAACGTTTCAAATGGCAAAGCTGCCAGACCCAGATCACCAATTCGCAGTGCCTGGACGTAAGCCTCCGCAGTTTCGGGCCAGAGCTCTGCTTCGAGTGCACGGCGTGCAAACACCATGCGACGGGACAGATCTCGATCCTGTTCTGCGAGCGGCGATGCGTTTTGGATCAAGTCTCTGGCGCGCCAGACCTGAGCCATTGACGGACGGCGGCGCTTGAGTGTCATCGTCTGTGCTGCAGCACCCAGTGGTACCCAGTCGCGATACGAAATGTTTTTTTCGATGTGCAGCACCTCACGCGTCAGGTCCGAGGCCACTTCCTGCATTTTTTCATAGTGTGCATATCGTTTCCGTCCCGGCTGACTGTAATGCGCATAATCATTATTATTCACATCGCCACTGGCACCATTACTCAGAATTCCCACGAAGGGCGGATCCTGCCCGGGCTCGGCGTATAACCGGTTCAGTTCCCTGGCAAAGACCCCGAAATAATCTGCGGAAATATGTCCTGTTCCAACACCGCCCACATAGTGCAGCCAATAGTTTGCTAATAATGCAATAGGATGACCGGCCTGGGAACGCACAGATAATACATAAACCCCGGGATTGACCGGTCCCGCGGGTTTGTCAATTTGGGAGAGCAGTCCTCCCGGATTTGTGGCAACGCGTTCTTCCTCACCAAATGGACTGGTCACACTCTGCCCCTGTTTCAACAGCCAGCGACGGTTGAAAACGTGTTGCGGCAACGCGCCGGTTCCCCAGCCGATGCGTGCAGGTTCCAGGTTATTGATGGCGCGTTGCACACCATCGGCAATCCGGTGGATCACAAACTGCTGGTATTCATCCAGCGGTTCATTGAGCTTAAGGTAACTGGTCCCGCGTAGACTGGGGGCCGAGTGGGTGTGCGTTGCGGCAATCAGGACGTTCTCCGGAGGCAGGCCGGAAGTCTGCTGGATCCGTTGTTTGGTTGGTAAGTGAATTTCCGTAGGGAATTTGACATTGTCGATGATGACGATTGCCAGTCGAGTCGAACCGTCGTCCAGAACGAGACAGCGTGCAAAAAGGTCGTCGTGGATATGGATCGAACCTCGGGGATTAAAGCCTCCAATCAGATCTGTCCCCAGGAACGGAGTGATGTTACTCACAGCTGCGCCCGCACGAAATACTCTCTGCGGGTCTGCTTCGGCATGAGCGAGAACAGGAATTAACAGTGACAGGAATAGGGCTCGGAAAATCATTTGAAGGCCTTTATGCCGGAGGGAACCAATCGATTATTCAAGTTCGCCATCGATAACAGCGAGTCCCGTGAATCATTATTTATCGGGTTTCTCTAAAGCGTGCATTGCGTTTTTCAGAATTAATGGGGTAAGTAGGAATAGAGATCAGCATCTTTGAGAAAGAATCGAATTTTCTTGTCTCCCTCCTTCAGACCGGGGGGCAGGGATGTAGTCTGCCACTTCAATTCATGAGCTACAGTGTCTCCCGAGAAGGGGATGCATTCCTCTCGTGAAAAGCCGGGAAGTACCTGGTTGTGCCGGTCCAGGATCTCCGCGACGACTGAACCCCGGGGGCCAGTTCTGGCGTTGATTGTCACGACTGGTTGTTTCAGCGATTCCCGACGTGATATGAACCAGCCTTCTTTGTTTCCTGCCTGCAGAGAGCAGAAACCATCCAGCCGCAGTTTCGCGAGCCCAATGGCATGATGGCGGGGATTTATGTATCGGCCGCGTGCGCCGCCGTAGTAAAAAAACAGTTCATCCCCCACCACAACGGGAGCAACGGCTGTGTGAATTGAGCCACAATCAAATTCATTCTGTTCACGATCTCCCAGCGCGATGAATGGTTTTCGCTCCGGGGTGCGTGTCCAGTTGATGAGATCCCAGCTCCAGGCCAGCTGCACATCGGTCGTCACAGGGCTGCCTTTTTCGGCTTCCGCCATCTTCTGGTCCGTGTAGGGACCCTCTTTGAACCACCGCGCGTGAAAAACCCAGAGCTGACTGAGATACATTCCCTGGTAAGCAAACACAGGGCCGTTATAGAACTGGGTTGCATCCGGATCCAGGTCATCCGGGACCAGCACCGGGCCTGAGACCGGGGTTGTCCAGTCCTGTACGTTACCTGGTTTCGACCAGGAGATACCCACAGCCCGCCCGCGGCCTCCACGGCGTCCGGCCAGTCCGGAACTGCCTGTCTTACGCATGGCGATGTAACGCTGCGAGTAGGGATCGTAACCGTAAGTGGTCGCATCACCTCCCGGAATAAGGCCTTTGCGGGCCGTCTCGGGAGTAAAGTTCCAGCGCAGCCCATCGGCAGAGAAGGCGACCCTGTGCCGGGAGGGCCGCAACATATACCCGAATAACAGGTAACGCTGATCGGCGGGGACGTCTCCCGGTTGTTTAAAGACCATGGCTGTATGGAAGCGAGACAGCGGATCTTTGAGGTCTGCGGGAACACTCAGGTCAGATTTGGGCCCCAGGAAAATGTTGTTTGAGGTGGAACCATTGTGTTCGTAAAGTCCCAGTTCCGGTTTGGTCCAATGAAATCCATCCTCCGATTCTGCATAGCAGAAAATTTCCTGGGGGGTATAACAGCGGTACCACATCCGGAGTTTACCTTGATCCGACAACACCGATCCATAGAGGTAGGGGCCCGGGTAGCGTCCCGTTTTTTCCCAGGGCTGATCAGCAATGAGGACCGGGTTCTGTTCATGTTTTTGGGCAGCGTGGAAAACCCGCTCCAGTCCCTGCGATTCTTCGACGACCATCGCATCCAGGAATAGCCGCCGCCAGGGGCCATTAACCGGGCCTGCCATGCGGTCGACCGAAGTTTTAGATTCCGCGATTACCTGTCCGGTTCCACAAACAAGTCCTGCAGCCAGGACCAGACTCATCAGAGAGAAGAGTTTAGACATTTCTGCTTGCTTTCTACGACGAAGCCGACATTAAAGGAAACTGATGAAAGCCTGTTAAAGAATGAATCAACAGTCAGATAAAATATTCTTTATATTACTTGAAGACGGGCAGGCAGGCAAATTTTCCCCTCATGATTTTCAGACTGGCCACATCTGCTGATTGCTCCATTCCACAGGTTTTAGTCTGCGAAGTTTCTTGTCCTTAAACCGTGCATCTCCTGCTTTGATTCAAATCCCCTAAGATCAAAGATTCCAGGAGTCAGCGCGCTTCCAGAATCCGATACGCAATTACGCAAAGGTTTCAAAGACTTCCCAAATGTTTCGGTTTGTTTCAGGCGTACCCCCAGCAAACCAGAGAGATATAGCTTTCTGAAAAAAATGAATTATGTGAATTTTCAGCGCGCATCGAGCTTGGAAGCGATAGTTAAATAAAACAGAACAATTCATATGGAATTATGAAACAAACAGTCAACCATTTCTGCCGTATGATGACCGAGCCGTTTATGGAACGGGCTTCTTACTACCATCTTTTAACAATAAAAAAGTGAGGTGGAGAATGGTTGCAACGAAAACTACCGGTCGTAATTTGCAGAAATTAATTGATTTAAGATGTTGTCCCACCGAACAGTATATTCGTGATCGTTTTAGAAAAGATATGTTCTGGAAGCAGGAGAAAACGCGACTTTCCCGCGCCTGTTCAATTGAGGATGATGATTTGATTGAACGCATGTTGAAGCGGGGAATTCGAGCTGAAAACGTGCCTGCGTTGCAGATGTTCCCGGTCGCCATGGCGGCCTGGGCCAGTGGTTCGGTCAGTTCACAGGAAGCTCAGGCGGCTCTGCAGTCAGTATTTCCCTTTGAGCTCTCTGGTCATACAGCTTCAGTGAACCTGTTCCGTTCCTGGTTGGAGGAGAAACCAGACACCGATCTGTGGCAGATATGGGAGGATTTTGTCAGCGCAAGGATGCAGCAAATCGGCTTACGACATACCCAGACCATCGGACGTACCATTTACAAGATGGCAGAACGTGTGTCTCTGGCCTCAGGAGGTTTTTGGGGATTGGGTTCAGTGTGCCGCGAAGAACAGGAACTGCTGGAACGAATCAAGAAAACTTTCCAGCTGGATGAAAGCTGAGTCATAGTATGTTTCAGCTTTCTTTAAGCACAGCATAAAATCAGGCTGCTCTGTGACTGGAAGAATCAAGGATCAATGAAGCCTCCAGTCACAGGCAGTTCTACAGGGGGGGGGCACAGATCGCGATCACGGCTGGATGCTTGAGTTTTCTTTCTACAGAGACTGCATAAAATTGTTCTTTGACACCGTTTGCCAGACCAACTGTGTGTAAGCCATAAATATCAGAAACATCTTCCTGGATCTGGACGGGGATCGCGAACAGCCCCAATCCATTTCGGCCTGCAATCTTCAACATCGCACTGTCTGCAAATTCGCCTTTGATAACCGGGGTCAGGTGCAGTTCACGAAACCACTGGTCCATTGCGTGGCGTAGGACACTCTCATCTGTGGGCAGCAGGAAAGGGGCACCATCAAGCGAGGCAGGAAAATTCCGGGAATATTTCTGGGCAAGTGCCTTCGTACCCATGATCACAACGTCTGACTCCCCCAAACGGTGAGAGAACGCTTTTACCTTGTAAACAGGATCGAGTGCAGTGTCGGTCAGGATGACATCGAGTTTGTGAATGGCCAGATCTGCAACCAGGCGCGGCATTTCGGCTTCTGTGCAAACAAGACGGATTGGTTCCTCAAGCATGAGGGCAGGCTGCAGAAGCTGGAATGCCACTAGTTTCGGCATCATGTCGCGGATGCCCACCCGGAGTTCCAGGGGTTTCCCGATGGGTTTCCCTTTGATGAGCTCCATCAGCTCTCGACCTGTTGAGAAAATTTCTGAGGCATACTCAGCAACCTGAGCACCAGTTTCAGTGAGTACCAGCCCACGGCCCTGCTTTTTGACCAGAGAAACTCCAAAGGCCTGCTCCAGTTGTCTGATCTGGGTGCTGACGCTGGACGGTGAAACATGCAGGATCTCACTGGCACCACGTACGCTCCCCTCTCGTGCCACAACCCAGAAGCTTTGTAAGTGATGGTAATTCAGCCAGTCCATGCTCTCTTTCCTAAGCGAATACAATGATGCTATCGAACCGCAAATAAGATCGATTTTCAATCGTTAAGTCGTCAAATAACTTTGTATTGGCTGACGCTCTGATTTCAACAATAAAAATGAGAGGTGCGCCCGTGGCTGGGATCTGTTTCTAACAAAACTGCTAAGATTAATGCTTTTTTTAACAGATGAATAAAAGCTGGCTTCTATCTCTGGAGGGCACACTGGTTGATCTTGCCAGTGTCTCTTCTTCGTAAAGAGCTCTTACCCATCTCCTGCGTCTCACCAGATACTATTGAAAGCAGCCCAAGATTTGGATTTTTTAGAATGAATCGCCGCCGATCACCTGGCCGTCATTTCGGGCTGCCAGCCAGCGGAAGACATTGATATCGACGTTCTCACCAATCATTCTCACGCTACCATCCATTAGTAAAAAATGTGCTCCGCCTACGTGAGGGCTGTTATAACCGCCAGGACTACCGGTGGGAGAATTGGGGCCGCCAGACCGAACGTGAACGAGAGCCATCGTAATTGCGGGTCGTGCTGTGTCACCCACCGCCTGCCCACGCTGAGTGGCGACTTGTTGAGAAAATACTGTCCGCGCTGTGGGGATTACCCCAGCCCAGCCGTTAGGGACGAATGCACTTTGCCTTTCACCAATTCCGATTGTGTTCGAACTTCCATCTGTAATGTCGTGCATCCGGACAGCGGAATTGCGATGGAACATGCCATTGAAGGGTTGTTGCTCATACATGGCAGTGTAACCTGAAGTATTAGTGGGATCGGCACCCCCAAGCGAGCCAATATAACTGCAGGCTGCCAGGTCATTGATATTCAACGATGATGGATATGCGCTGATTCGCTGTGGAGTTGTGTCACTCGGGCAGAGGTAGGCAGTTACCGTCGAACTCCGTGCTGGAGCATTACTGCTGTCAGTAATCGGCAGATTGAAGTCGATCAGTTCCGAGAGATTTGCCTGATCCATAAACGGCAAAAGCATGGTGAAAAAACTCCAGCCGGGGCCGATTTCGGGTACAGGATCATTACCTCCCCCTGGCCAGGGGCCTGTCGGGATACTCACGAAGCCGGGCGGAAATACACTGTGACATTCCTCATAATTGTGGAGTGCCAACCCGATTTGCTTTAGATTATTTTTACATTGTGTCCTTCGGGCCGCCTCACGTGCCTGCTGGACCGCAGGCAAAAGTAACGCGATCAGGATCGCAATGATTGCGATCACAACCAGGAGTTCAATCAATGTAAAGCCACGTCGCAGGTGAGAAACTGAAGACTGGGGGAGCATGAGGGCCTCTACGTCAAACTGTAATTACTGGATTTTCATTCCATCTGATTCATGATGCTGAACATGTTTCACGGAAAGAGGTTATGGACAAATAATCTTATGAATAAGCATGGGGCCGAGACTCTGTCTCAGGTTTGTTTTTAGTTTTAGGCCTGTCCCAAGCTCTCACAAGAGAGCTGACAAAGAGTTTTTCAGAAAATTTATAAGAAACATTAATTTAAAGGGTCTGTTGAATCAGGCTGATAAATTTCCACGTCCTGAGTATTTTACAGACGAGGAAAGTAGCCTCTCGCTAAAGGGATTTTTCTTATTTTTTATCTTCGGCACGCGGTTGATCAGGTGTCCGTATACTGAGAGCACTGTCTTAAAAGAGGGCGGCAGTAGCCCTCGCCATGATGGACCAGATAGTGATTCAAACAGGGGAGCGTTAAGATGGCGGGAATTGTTTCCGAGGCTGCTATCACTATAATCACATCGCCACAAGGGTAGGGGGGCCTGATGTCAGGTATCCCGATTCCTTCAGGTTTTTTAGCTGTCTGTTTACCTGACCAACGTGGTTTTCGGAAACACCTGAATACGCTGAATCCAAATTGGTTGTTAAGGCGAGATCTCCTCCCATGAGCTATGACGCGCATTTAATGTCTTTGATCACCAGCGGTTTGATTTTTTTTACAGGCTGTAGCGACAGCATGACTCCCTCTCAAACTCCGAGCGCTGATTTGATTTCACTACCAGTTGTCAGTGAGAGTGAGTTGACAGATTTACTGCAAAACGCAGACAAGCCTGTGTTGATCGAGTTCAGCGTGATGACTGGATGTTTTCGCTGTGATGAGATGCGACCAGAGATGAAGCAACTGCGGGAAATGCTTCACGACCGAGTGAATTTAGTTCGCATGGATTTCAATGCGAATCAGGCTTTGGCTGCTTCACTCGGCGCTACTGTTTGTCCGTCTTATGTTTTGTTTTCCAACGGTCAACCGCTTTGGACGGAGAATTACCCCGTTTCTGGAAGGGTAATAGCGAGTCGAATTCAACAGAATTTGACATCCCATTCGCTTCAAGAGTCTCCTGGATCCTCATTCGAAGATGGTTCCAGTTCGTTCTGATTCAATTCTCTGCCAGGGGCGGATGTGACCCTGGCAGAGAATGGTAGAACCAACACAAACACTGGTCTTTCTGGGGCCTTACCTGCTCGGTACAGTAACTTATCTCTGGGGCTGTGCGCTTATGCGATTGCAAAGAATCGTCATGCCACATGGGGTTGTGCAGGTTTTTTATGTATACTGGCGATTCCACTTTTTATTTAGGCTGAAAGCCCATCACTCTGACATGATCGCTCGCACTTAGACGAGTGTTGCCTTAGACAATCATGAGTAACGGGCAAAAAGAAGAACTTTACCATGCAGATTATCGACCAGGGAATTGTCTATCCGTCTCATCTCGGAACAGATCGCCAGAGTTGCGCATTTCCGGGCGTGTGCGTCTCCGCGACAGGACGCTGGTTAGTGAGTTTTCGGGCAGCCCCTGAAAAAAGTGGTCTGCTGGGCCAACACCCGCTGATTTGCTGGTCTGATGATAGAGGGACCAGCTGGTCAGAGCCGATGAGTCCTTTTGAGCCACCTCAGTATGGCAATTTGACTCCAGGCAGTTTTCGCGCAGCATATCTCACTGCCTTGAATGATGGCACGCTCATTTCCGCACTCTGCTGGGTGGATGCTCGTGATCCCTCGCGGCCATTTTTCAATGAAGAGACAGAGGGTTTACTGGATACGCGAATCTGTCTGAGTCGATCAGAAGATGATGGCCTGAGCTGGTCGTCTCCGGTTTTTGTCAGCAGTGAGTTCGATCATGTTCCTACACCGCTGACAGGGCCGATTCTTGAATTCAGCGATACAGAGGACCGCAACCTGCTGGCAATCCAACTGGAACTCAATAAGCCCTATTTCGATAAGACGCCCTGGCATCATCGTTCAATCTTGCTGCTTTCTGATGATGATGGTCACACCTGGTCAAATCACATTGTGACAAGTGATGACCCGGTATTAAGGATGTTTTACTGGGATCAACGTCCAGCACTGGTCGGTGAAAATGAACTGTTAGATTTATTCTGGACTTTTGACCGGGAGACTGGTGAGTATCTCAATATACACGCGCGAAAGACTGAAACCAGTTATGCAGATTGGTCACCACTGTGGGATACTGACGTGCCTGGTCAACCGGCGGCTCCTGTGCGTTTATCAGATGGTCGGCTAGTTATGGTTTATGTAGATCGCACAGAAAACCCTGCGATCAAACTTCGTACCAGTAAAGATAACGGACATCATTGGCCAGTTGAGAGTGAATTAATACTTTATTCGCAGGGAGCATCCCCAAATTTGATGTGGCCGGGCGACATGCTTGGTGCCTGGGAGGAAATGTCAAATTTCGCTGTTGGTTTGCCTGCGACAGCGTTGTTGCCTGAAGATGAACTGCTGGTTGTCTTTTATGCCGGTCCGTCGAAAAATGACACCAGCATTCACTGGCAATGTATTCGCCCTTGATCATCAGAAGTGACGTGATAAGAAAGAAAACGAACGCATATCTGAATAAATGGAAATTACTTAACTGCTTTCAGCCTTCTCAATTTTTCCCAATTACCAGTCGGCCGAGAGAAGTAGCGGTATGTGTCGAATACGTCACCATTTCCAACGATGCGCGGGTCTCCCCCCTGGCGCAGGATCATCTCCAGTTCGGTGCACAGCTCCTCCTTGGCCGTTGCGTATTCGGGATTGCTGTAAAGGTTTCGCATTTGATATGGGGCGTGATGAAGGTCGTACAGTTCTTCACCCGGTCGCAGTTGAAACCAGAGTCGATGCACAGAATTCTCGCTGGCATGTTGCATGAGGTAGTCTCATGTCGGTCCACCATCGGTGTCGTAACCCGGAAAGCGATCTGGTTTGAAATTGCGAATATAAAGGTATTCGCGCGTCCGGATGGCCCGGCGTGCTGTTTATCACGACATTCCCTAAAAATTCGCGCGAGTTCTCGACACTATCTTGCTGTGATATGCCAAAAATCTCTTCCCCAGGGAACCCTGAATCACCAGAATCTGGGTATATCCAACAGCAAATGCAGGCAACGCATCTAGCACCGGCGATTTCATTCTCCAATCGCTGACGCAGCATGAAAATGTCATTTCGGGCGGTAATGGTCCCTGCATTTCATTGCCGAATGGACTGGGCTTTTCTCAAGAGCGAGAACTCGTGCGAATATGTCTGGAATGTCATGACAAACAGCAGTGTCAATTTTTTCACAAGATATTTTCTTCAAAGATCAATTAGTTGCGGGGCTTAACGGACGACAGTCTATTTGTACCCGATGAATCACTCCACATTGTGGGTATGTGCTTGCCAGTTAAAACTTTTGCACCCAGGATTGTAGCCCACGCATGATCATTTCCACTGCGATTGTCCCGACGTACAAGGCCGTCACCCTGCCGGCAACTTCAATGTAACGCTGAACAAGATACTCCCGCTTCTTCCGGACATAGTCATGAATTTCTTTCAGAATTAGCATGAGTGAAACTGAAATACCCAGTGCTAAAACTATTGCACCACAGGCAATTAGCGGATCGAGTCTTTTCCCCACAACCACGCTCGCACTCAATGTCCCTGGCCCGATGAGTACAGGCATCGCAATGGCCCCGGCCAGATTCTCAGATTTGCCGTGCAGGATTTCGACTGCTGATGGTCCCTTGAAGACAAACTGAATACCAATAAGCAAGAATACAATCCCGCCGAAAATCTGAAAGGATGCGAACTCGGCCTGTACTAAACTTGAGAAGATCACATCGCCGATCAAAGCAAAACAGCTGAAGACAACCGCCGAGATTGCTGCAGCAACGAGCAGGACGCGGTAGAACCTCTCCCTGTCAAGAGTTTTGACTACATCAAAGAGGTAGACAATGACCAGGAATGGATTGAGCAGTGCGAGTAGAATTGAAACGGAACTCAAGAAATCCAGCATTTATCTCTCTCACACAATTCGTAATTAACCTTTCAAACCAGTTCCGGTATTATGCCGACCTGGAGCAGCTATGATGAAAAGTTCTGATTTTTTACTATTCTGATCCGCTTCCATACAGGGGCCATAGCACGCTTGGATATGATACCAGCCGATAACAGAACTTCAAGATGCAGCTTCGTCGTCACTCGATGCATCGTACTGTCATTACTGGGCCAGCTCACGGGAAATCGCAGTGAGAAAATCTATTTATTGCTTCCGAAAAATCTTTAAGTCGACCATCTTTGAGGGACGTTATTTTATTTGAGATAACAGAGCATTCAGTATTTTCTTTGATCTAACATTGTTTTTCGATTTTGATTTTAGATGTCTGCTAATAGATTTATAGAATTCAGCACGAGCTTTAAAAAATATAGATACTGTCATAGAAAGAGACTGGAATGTATTCCCCACTGACCATGCCCCCAACTCGGTACCAGTTGAAATGCGAGTGAAAGCCTCGATAACTCCTGAGGCGTCCTGTTGCCCAATGCACTGTGGGGACGCCGCTCGTTGTAATCCTTACGCCAGGAATCCAGTTATTCCTGCGCTTCTTCCAATGACAGGAACCAGTGCTGGTTTAGACATTCCTGTCGCAGTCGACCGTTAAAGGATTCAATCAACGCATTATCTGTAGGCTTTCCCGGACGACTGAAGTCAAGCTTCACCCGGTTCCAGTAAGCTCACCAGTCCAGACTCTTCGAAATAAATTCAGGGCCGTTGTCGACTCGAATCGTTTCAGGATGGGCGCCACGCTGCTGTGTAACTTGTTTCAAAGTTTGAACGACATCATCACCAGTCAGACGCTGTCCGGTCTGGATCGCCAGACTCTCACGGCTAAAGTTATCAGCTACCCAGCGGGTCATTGCAAGAGACAATTGGGTATATAAGCTCGATTCGATGATATATAATGGACAGCACCAAAAGGCTGTTTTCTCGATCGCAGCTAAAAATGACATAGAAGACAAGCTCTCAATGAAACCGACTTCCCGGGGAGTTGGTGCAAACACCTTTTCGTTCGCCTGGAGCCCCAACACCCCATAGAAATATCAATTCGACTGCGAAAGGAGTCATTCACATATTTGGATGGATCGCCATACTAGTTCAACGATTCTGGCCCTGGCTGCTTGCTGCCTGGGTTGTAGTCGGAGGAATGCTGTACTGGAGGGCTCCTGTCTGGGATTCTGTCGCTGTTCAAGGAGAATTTAATTTTCTTCCGGAGAATAGTCCGACTCGACGTGGCGAGAAATTGTTACAACAGGCGTTTCCCGATGATCGCGAAAAAAGCAGCATCGTACTGGTTCTCACACGCAACGATGAAACCCCACTCTCAAGCTCAGATAAATCGTACATCACCGACACACTTCAGCCGAAACTCGAACAGCTTAGCGAATCTGAAAGTCCCATGCTGAATGTAAGGACCTTCTCGGACGAGGAGATCGGCGAGCTGCTCATCAGTAAGGACGAACGCGCTGCTCTTGTCGAGATTGAACTTTCTCTGGGCCTCTTCGATCAAAGTAATCGTGAACAGATTGCAATAGTTGAACAGCAGATTACGAAACTGAGAAGTTCAAAGGAATTTCCACCGGAGTTAAACGTCACCATGACTGGCAGCGCAGTTGTCGGTCGTGATGAACGGAGAGCCCAACAAAAGAGTGCTGAAAAAATACAATCTTGGGCGACATGGCTGGTTCTGGGACTGCTACTGGTCGTTTTTCGTGCGCCCCTGCTGGCACTCATTCCATTATGCACAATCATATTCTCACTTGAAATATCATTAAAAATAACAGCCCTCTTAGCCGAATACGGACTGATTGGCGTGTTTCAAGGGCAGGAGATTTACACAAGAGTCATCGTCTACGGAGCCGGAGTCGATTACAGCCTGTTTTTACTCTCGCGCTATAAGGAAGAAATGCAGAATGGACTCGCAAGTGAAGAGGCCATTGGTACGGCGATTCGAAAAGTAGGAACAGCAGTTGCCGCCAGCGCAACAACTGAAATTATCGGCCTCGGTATGTTGATGTTGATGAGCTTCCTCAAGTTTCAAAAAGCTGGTTTCAGTATCGCACTCGGCTTCCTGGTGATGCTGTTGACTTCTTTACTGTTGACTCCATCCCTGTTGTCTCTGGTGGGGCGTTTCGCATTCTGGCCTTTCTCTTTATCTCAGCCAGACGGGGGATTGAAACAGGGCTCGCGAAAAAAAAATCGAAACCTTGAAGTCATCTGGGAATGGATTGGAGAAAAACTTCAGCAACGTCCCGGAACATTCTGGATTGTGACGATGTTAATCTTGCTTCCTGTTGGGGCTTGGGGGGTAAGTCAATCTGATCGTTTGAGTTATGGTGTGGTCAGTGAACTACCTTCAGATGCCCCCAGCCGAACGGGAACTCAACGATTATCGCAATATTTTCCTGCCGGCAAAACCGGTCCTGCGACGGTCCTGATTCGCAACGACGAGATCGATTTCGGGAGCCTGGAAGGTGAAGTGGGGATATCGGACTGGACAGACAATCTCTGGTTGAAGGCACAACAGTTGAACATCGCCGACATCAGAAGCCTGGACAAGCCCAAAGGCTTTTGGACGAAATCAGAGCAAGACTCCGGTGCTGAAGAGACTGACGGACGATTATTGGAGCACCTGGTAATACGGTCAGTCCAGCGTACGCGGGCTGGTGACTATTATGTAAGTGACAGCGGTAAATTCGACGGAAGCGTGACGCGGGCGAGTATCGTTCTATCCTCCAATCCATTTGCTCGCAAGACAATCGAACAATTTGAGGTCCTGCGGGAAGCGGTCAAAGCAGCGTTGCCTGCCAACCTGAAGGGGAGCACTGTTTATTTACTCGGTTCAACGGCCAATCTGAGTGATCTCAAGTCGGTTGCCGAACAGGACCGCACACGAATCTATTTACTGGTGACTGCAGTCGTGCTGGTGATATTGATTATCATGCTACGTCGAGTTGCGATCCCGATTTATTTAATCCTACTGATACTTTGCGGATATTTTGTGACGATTGGTACGACCATACTGGTGTTCCAATGGTGGCAGGGAGACCGGTTCGCAGGTCTTGACTGGACCGTTCCAATCTTTCTCTTCACTGTTCTCATCGCCGTAGGAGAAGACTACAACATTTTGCTAATCACTCGCGTCGACGAGGAATACGCCAAGTCCAAGTTACCGAACGCCGTAACTGAAGCGTTTAAACGTACGGGAAACATTATCTCCGGATGCGGCTTGATCATGGCTGGCACGTTTTCGTCGCTTATATTTGGCGGACAGCTACTGGGTCTTCAACAACTCGGATTCGCACTCGTCTTCGGTGTTGTATTAGACACGTTTGTAATCCGGACGCTCCTGATTCCCACCTGGCTGACGCTCCTCTATGAAGGACGATTCGGTCGTTTCTCGCGGTGTCTGGGCGGGCCGGAGTGTCTCGAAAAGTCAGACCCTAAATCTGTTCCGTCGCAAGAGGAGTAATCGATATCGCATCTTTTGATTTGAGTAGAGCGTAGCTGCGCTGCCTGCGCGTCCTTTTGCCATACACTCATTCTCGTGAATCAGGCAGCCCTTTGGAAGAAATCATCAGGAGAGCGCGACGAAGGGAGAACTCCACACGAAATTGTCGAGACAACTAGCATCGCAAACTGGTCGTCCAGAGACCAGCTTGCGTGCAGAATTGGTCGAACATAGCACAATCAGCTTTTCACCCGATTCGTGCCACGACTTGGTTCCGCTTTCATTAACCAGCTATTGGCGGCTTTCTTCAAAGAATAACAGTCATGGCTGGCGCAGTACATGGTATGAAAGGGTGGTATCAGCACGAGACCGCTTCCAGTGCTTCCGTGCACAGAGACTCGTCGTTTGTCTTCACGGCTAGATCACCGAGCGAAACGATTCCGACCAGGCGCTTGTCATCGTCGATCACGACCAGTCGTCGAATTTTATGATGCTCCATGGTCTGCACTGCTTCTGTGATATCCTGGTTATCCCGGCAAAACACGATGTCAGCCGACATCGCGTCGCTGACAGACGTGGTTTTTGTATCCAATCCGTCAGCGACACAACGGATCACAATATCTCGGTCGGTGATCATTCCGACCAGTTTGTTGTTTTCACCGCATACCGGGACCGATCCCGCGTCCAATGCCTTCATTTGCTGAGCGGCCTCCGTGATAGACGCACTCGGTGAAATACACTCGACACCCGAGGTCATAATTTCGTGAACCTGCATTTCGTTTCCTTTCACTGAAAGTTCATTTTTCAATCGAGTCACCGTTCTTCGACCAACACAGTCGAAGGGGCACCACAACAAGATAATTACCGCAAAGGGCGGGCCAACATTGTTAAAATCAGATATTTGTTCATTATCGCGTTTGTTACAGTTAGGTGACAGGTAGTCACATTCACCGAAATGTAGTTACGTTTAAGTGAGCGACCGACCGGTGGCAGGCTTTAGCCATTCCACCAGTCAAATAGCTACCATATCAACAGAAGATTTGCGTCACATTCGGTAAGCCACTGGATACTGATGCATTGGCATACCAAAACGAAGACCTGCAATTTAAAGAGCGAATTGCCGTAACACTACAAGATGTGGTCGCTGGATTGCTGACATGACGAAATCGTTTAGCCTGCGAAAAGGTGTTTATGAATATGAATCGATGGTTATTTCTCGCATTGATGTTTTCGAAGTAGGCTTTGAGCAACTTCTATGCTTGAGCTACGGATCTGACGCTACAATTATTGTCTTGTTCACAACAGTGTTGACTTTGACAGAATCGAAGGTGTAAACCGTAATTTCGTAAGCACCGCTTTTCGGTGGTTGGGCAGTTTCATATCCTGAATGTGTTAAAGGAAAGAAGCCTTATCTGAATTCAATTCATTTGAGTCGCCCTGAAGTGCCTGCTCCGTTTTGTGGCTTACATTTAACCAAAGTCTATAGCGATAAAAGCGAATGTATCATCATGTGATTTTCAATAAGTGAACCCTTTGGAAATATAAGGTAAGTCTGTTCTATGTTAGTCTGTCAGATCGAAAGCCGCTCGTTGACCCAGGTGCCAAAGTACACAAAACCGTGTCCCTCGAGAGGCTTTGCCAGGTTTACGATGTCTACGGCATGCTGACGATCTGTGACTTCAATGGACACGGCGTAATGTCCATGCTTCAGCTCTTCAATGCCGGTTCGGATGATGCTGTCCTCGGAATCTGAGAAGAAGAAACGATTTTCATCCAACCGTTCCAGGAGGTGAACACCGTCTTCGCCCTCAAGTACAGTCAGAGCTGAAGCTGGATAACCGGCAGCTTGTAAAGCATCTGCAAATTTTTCACACTCAGCTTTGCCATCGACAAAGCCGATCACTTTGCCGATGGGGCCGTTGAGAATTTGTCCATGGTCAACCAATGGTTCACGTGTCATGTCTATTTTCCTGATTGTCGAAGGTTCCCGGACAGCCGATCTTCTTTTTCTGGTAAGGCAGGATGAAATGGAAGATCATTGTATTCTGCCAGGGGCTCAGTATCCTCTCCAGATTCACGCCCGCATTAGTGGCACACAGAAAATATCATTCCTTTAATTGGCATCTCATGCTCTTGAAGCAACTTCTTTGAATCAGAATTTTTCATCTGGTTCCAGTTTCCGGTTTTCTACTTCTCCAATAAAAGGTTTACCGGCTCCTTGATTATTCACAACACCTGTCGCGCACTGAACTTTTCTCGTGCTGCCTCTTGTCTGCTTCGTTTACGTTCGTAACGTCTTAGTCTTTTTGGGCATTCTGTAGCAAGAATTACTTTTCTGTTGAATTTTTCAAAACGCTTAGCCCCTGACCAATCAAATTGCGCGGTAAACGATCAAATTGTTCGAAAAGCAGTCAGACAGCTTGTGAACTCAACAAAGAAGAGCGCAAAGTCTGTGTAGCGTGTGGCGACAGGAAGGAAGCAGTGATATGAGGAGATGGCATTGAAATAAGGATGCAAAGAATTGAATAAGGTGTCTGCCGTTGACTCGCCGTAGCTGACAGGCATATTGCAAGACAGGCCGCCAGGCCGAGACGGTTGACTGCTGAATATGGGAGTCAGTCTCGTTGCTGTTCTGCTGGTATATTCATATGCAGCATTCGGTCTTGCTTCATACGAAGCTGCGGAAGTGATTAGAGAAAATGAATGACTTTGCACGACTGAGAACCAGTTGGTATGACCTTTGCGGTAATTGCAAGCTCAGAAAATATGAATGGGCGATCGTGTATTGGTTACCGGTAAGATAGATCTAGATCTGTTCGAAATCGAAGGAGAGCGAGAGTTCGTCGCCAAATCGGTTGTCACACTGTCTGAATTAGTGTCGGTACAGTTTAAGCATCAAGTAAAAGTTGTCGGTATTTTCCACATATTTTTTTATAGCAAGTTGTCTGGCTTCGAATTCAAAATGTTTCTGTATTGCCGCAGACTTTAAATCGCCATCCGAGTATCAACGAACCCAAGGAGGAATCATGCTGTTTCAAAAACGAATGCTGAGCAAAATTATGGCTGCTCTGGCCACTGCCGTTTTACTGGCTCCAGCGTCCGCCGTAGCTGGTAAACTGCAGTCGGCACAACTTCCGCAGGATACCGCCTGGTTGCTGCATCTTGACTATGAAGCATTTAATGCCTCAACGCTGGCCGAAGAGCTGCGACAATCCAAACCAGATCTGACTAAGAATGTCCATCAGTGGTTTCGCAAGGAATACGGTATCGACCCACCGAAAGATATGCGATCAATTACTATGTACAGTCGCGATTACAAGCGACACACCGGCATCGTAATCATACAAGCGGACTATAAACGCTCTAAAGCGATGGAGAAAATGGAACAGACTTCCCCCTTAAAGAAAACTAAATGGAATGAGCTCACGCTATATACCGTGACGATCGCCCGACATAACAAAGCCCACACAAAGCATACGGATAAAGCGTCCGGCAAGCGTCGTGATCAGACAGCGAATCGTAAGTCTCATCATCACGATAAATCCGGTGGCAAGCAGATGACGGTTGCCTTTGTAGATGATGATACCATCGTGCTCGCTTCGTCAGTGTCGAACACCAAGGCGGCCGTGAAGTTGCTGCAGCATGAAGGTCAATCGCTCAGTACTGATTCTCCGCTGTTGTCGGAACGGGTGAGTGATGCGTGGTTTTACGGAGCCGCCATTGATCTGCAGCAGTTAAGCCAGAATCCGTTGCCGATGCCGGTACTGCAACAACATGAACGCATCACGTGGTCATTTGGAACCCGCGATGGCCAATTGTTCGAACATGGGAAACTGGTGGCAGCATCCGAGGAGGTCGCCCGGGAAACTCAGCAGGTGGTGGAAGGTCTTGCGGCTTACCAGAAACTGTGGGCCCAAGGGAGCTCTCCCCTGGAATCATTGATAAAGAATACCCGAATCCAACGCGACGGAAGTATCGTTGAAGTCAGTTGGGAAGGCGAGACTGATACTGTTCTGAAGGCTCTGGGTGATTTCTGCAGCCGCGTAAAGATGTGGAAGCATCTCTAGAAGTCTTTTTCTTTACTTATCAAGTAAGTTGACACGCACGTAAGTTGTGTGAATCCTGAACCCAAATGACTATGTCGTTCACAACCGTCCCGTACAAAATCCTCTTTGTAAAGACCTGTACTCGGGCTGATCCTGAGAGTCGTGAAACAAGAGGAGCTTAATAAATTCGAGCTCTCAACGGGAACTCGAATGTGACTCATAGCTTTCGAGCTTTTCTGATGCAGGTTAACAGAAGACGCGACACCTTAATATAAGGTGAACTGCATAAAATCTGCGCCTCTGCAGTCGGCGAAGGTTCCGCCGAGCACTGAAAGGAACCGTGCTGTTTGTCACGACATTCCCTACAAATACGCGCGAGTTCTCGACACTCTCAGACCACCATATCACGAAGATCTCTTCCCTCGGGCTCCTTGATTCACCAGAATCAGGCTATGTTCAACAGCAAACGCAGACAACGCAGCTATGATCATCGGCTAAAAGAACTTGTTCGATCTACCGGCAATATCCATGTCGCAATTCAACGTAGTGTGGGGATTCAGCCTTGCAATCGATCATGATAAACAGCCCCGTTTGCAATCCCGTTTATGTGAACTAGACTAGAGGAATGTCGAAAGTATTTGTTGCCTGATCGAACCTCCAGTGCTGGTCATTGTTTCGTACGGTTCTTTCTCGATCAGACTGTTTTAAAGAAAGTATCTCTGCCATGCGTCATTCCGGAGAGCGAAGTCAATTCGATGAATGGTTGGCTGACATCGACGTGTCGCACGTCATGTGGATCATCCTGTTTGTCATCCTGGGGCTGATCATTGCCTGGGGCATTTTCACGTCCTACTATACCGTTCAGCCGGAAGGTCAAGCCGTAGTCAAGCGGTTTGGCAAAGTGATCGCAATCAAAGATCCGGGCCTGCATTTCAAACTCCCCTTCGGCATCGACGAACAGGAATTCGTGCCTACGGCGCGCGTGTTAAAACAGGAATTCGGCTTTCGGACCGCCGCTCAGGAAGGAACCTCTGCCGTTTATCGTAAATCTGAAGAGCATCGCGATGAATCGTTGATGCTGACCGGTGATTTGAAAGTTGTCGACGTGGAGTGGGTTGTACAATACCGCGTGGACGATCCGGACAAGTATCTGCATCGGGTTGAACAGGTCGATAAGACGATTCGGGATATTTCCGAAGCAGTCATGCGGAGAATTGTCGGCAATAACCTGGGAAGTGACGTTTTGACGATCAAACGTGTTGAAATCGCCCTGAACGCCAAGGAAGAAATCCAGCGACTACTCGATTCCTTCGATATGGGAGTCCGGATCGGGACCGTGGAATTACAGGATGTGAACCCACCGGATTCAGTCAAACCGGCATTCAACGAGGTCAACCAGGCCGAACAGGAGAAGGAGCAGCTGATCAACGAAGCCGAGAAAAAGCAGAATCAGCAAATCCCGGCCGCACGGGGCAAGGCGAAGCAGGTTGTCGCGACGGCGGAAGGTTATCGGGCTGAACGTGTCAACGGGGCTCTGGGGGAGACATCCCGCTTCAAAGCGATCCTGAAAGAATACAAGGTTGCACCCGAGGTGACACGGCGACGAATGTATCTGGAAACACTCGATAAGGTGCTCCCCTCGCTCGGCAAAATTTATGTCATTGAACCGGGAGACCAATCGCCCATTCCACTGCTTAATTTGGACAAGAGCGTTCCTGCCCAGAATCGCTAACGCAATTTACGCTTATTGATTTATCATTCCTGTTAGAGGCTTTCCATGTCAATTTCATTTCGGCGGTTCAGCGGATTTCGACAGTACCTCATTCCATTGACGATTGTTCTGCTTGTCGTCGTGGCCGTGGTCGCTCGTGCTTCGGTATTTACGATTGATGAAGCGACCCAGGCGATTGTCGTACAATTCGGTGCTCCCGTCGGCGATCCCGTCACCGAGCCCGGGCTCCACTACCGCATACCCTTCATTCAGGAAGTTCGCAAGTTCGACAAACGCCTGCTTTCCTGGGACGGTGATCCGAATCAGGTTCCTACCGTTGAAGAACAGTTTATTTCGGTTGATACTACCGCGCGCTGGAAGATTGTCGATCCCCTCAAATTCCTGCAAAGTGTGCAGGACGAAGCGGGAGCCCGGAACCGGCTCAATGATATCCTTGATTCGGTAGTGCGAGACAAGATCGCCTCCAGTCCGCTGGTCAATATTGTCCGCTCCAAAGACTGGGAGGTCACGGAAGAAGATCTGCAACGGACCATGACTGGAGAACGGGAAGAAGAGATCCTGCTTCAGAAAGTGGAAACGGGACGGGGCGAAATGGTTCGGGATATTCTCAAAACTGCTCAGCAGCAGATGCCTCAGTATGGGATTGAACTGGTCGACATCCAGATTAAACGGCTTGATTATGTTGAGTCGGTCCAACAGCAGGTCTTCGAGCGCATGATTGCCGAACGACAACGAATCGCCGAACAATTCCGGAGTGAAGGTCAGGGGCGCGCCTCGGAGATTGAAGGGGAAACCGAACGCATGCTCGCCGAGATTGAAAGTGAAGCCCAAAAAGAAGCAGAGATCATTCGCGGGGAAGCCGACGCTGAAGTGACCCGCATCTACAGTGAAGCCTTCGGTAGTGACCCGGAGTTCTATAGTTTTCTACGCACACTGGAAAGCTATTCGGAATCCCTCGGCGAAGGCGTCACTGCTATTCTCAGCAGTGACTCTGATTACTTCCGCTACCTCAAGTCGGAAGCTCCGGCTCCGGACGCGGATCAGAATCTCAAAGAAAAAGAAACAGATAAGCAGGAGAACTAGATAATTCACTTTAGATTCTGGATCTTTACTTCCCCCTTGGCGCCCCATGACAGCAATACATAAATCTTCGCAATCTGGCACGATTATATGATCGCCCAACCCTCTGACCACTTACACCGGTGGTGAAGACGCTACTTCAATATTGCTTGTGCTCAAGATACCCGGTGTGAATCCAGGTTTCTCCCTCGCTGCTGGAAACCGTTCCTGTTCCGCTGAACGATTTTCAGCTACGGCGTTGCGTTGCCTTTTCATACACTGACGTGTCTGGATGCTGGAACTGAGTGGATGATTGCATTGAAGGAATGTGGTTCCTGCGGGTGTCGCTCCTGAGGTGGAATATTACACTGAAGATGGTTTCCGTAAAACCCGTTCTGTTAGACACTTCGGATGATTTGGGAGGCTCGATATTCTTGTTCGGAATTGTTGAATCGGACATTTTTGCGGACAGGAAATGAGAGCGGTCTTGCTTCAGACAATAGCCATAAAAACAGGGGAAGACTATACAGAGTGATTAAGGTGTCATAGTTCATCCATTGCTGGAACACATTGACTAACCTGGACGCGAGAACTCGCGCGAAAATGTCTGGTACGTCGTGATAAACAGCAAGGCATACTCTTCAGGCCGATACCCGGTGATTGCAGCGCACTTCGGCCCATGTTGCTTTTCTACTACCTGTCCTTCATCCAGCAGGACATGATAGTGATAGTCAGCAACCGCATCGCGAAGCTGATGATAGCGGGATTCATACTCCGGAGATATCTGCTTGGAATGATATTCAACCATTATTGGATTAGGTACCTTGCTCACTACGGTTGCCGGAAAATGCGACAATCGAAGGCGATAGAGCATCGCCTGAAAGAATTATACAAAGCGTTCTCTTAGCGTGAATAGCGGAATCCGCCATTCCTCAAATGGTGTTAATATCTATTGTAGAAGTTGCCTTGCTATGCATAATTTTACGATATTGGGATCGGAATTTCGCCAATAAAGTGCGTGATAATCTGACACACAGCGAGGGGCGCAGGCGGTTTCAAATCTGTGATGTGGACAGGAACATGTCCATGAAGAAAAGAGGCAGAATATTTCGGTCAGCCAAAGCATCGCTCCGTGGTTCTCTGGAACCTGCCTCCCCTGGAAATATTTGTCTGGCAGAAGAATACCACACACGGTTCAGTCTTACGTAATCATAGCGACTTCGATTTTGACGCAACATAACGGACCTGCCCTGAGAGCGATAATAGGATTATATGGATGAGTCGTTTGAACAACTTATTTCCATCCTTGAGCCAGCTGAAAAGTTAAGAATTAACAGTTGCTTTTACGTCGCATTTCGTGCGAGAGAGGGGGCGGTATTATTCTGCTTTCTCGCCCGGTTTTGCGTGTGGATATTGTGTTCCGCCAAAAAATATTGTCGAACTTGTGCCCAATCGTTGTCAGTCCCAGGGCAATGCCTAAATACGCCAGCGCTTCCTGAGTAACGGTCGACCTGAAGACGATCGAAGAGGGGCGTCCACTAAGCATTTACGCAGCGCGCCAGGGAAAATCACTTTGCGGCCTGGTGAGAGAAATGCTGGTTCCCAGGATTCAAGAAATCTGCAAACCGATCCAGATTCCGGATCCTCCCCAGGTAAAACCCTCAGATAATCGCTGAAATCACCGATTTTGGCAGATTGGCCCGTATGAGGCCTTGAGAGGCCCTGTATCGTGTCGCTGGCTGGAAACGCCCGGTACGCCTTAAATGAAAAGATAGCGCGAAACAGGGGCCATCCAATAATCAGGGTTTCTACTAAGACGTTCCCCATGGACATCCTCTCGCAGGAACAGCAACAATCAATCGGCTTGTATTAAGGAGGTTTTACTCTGTGTAAATGTTTTCAGGGAACGCTACAGGTAATCGTTAAAATCCTACTGCCTCATCAACATGTACCGTTGAACCGTTCATTATTGCTCCATTTCATCTATCCAGGCAAAAGGATCGTGCGATAATTTACATATGAACGATGTTTTGTGTATTGCACCCAAAAGTCCTGTAATCAATCCTAAATTTCAACTCTTGATTGTCATGTTGGTAGATAACAAATTTTGGGGAGCATTACCCTGTGCAAAACATGATGTAGGACACCTATAAGCCGCGACTGTCCCTCTAATCGTCCAATCGATTCTCCATCTCATCCATGGTCGCCAGGATATCCTGACAGTATTTAGTCCGTTGCCTGGATCAGGCAACTCGAACAGCCTTATTTCTTTGCAAGAAAACGGGACCTGAATGGAGAATCATTGATCATGCGAAAAACACTTGGACTACCCCCGGATTATGATCCAGTCGTCTATATCATCGACGATGAGGAATCGGTTCGACTCTCTCTCGAAGAACTGATTAACAGCCTGGGAGTCAAATCAACTTCGTTTGAATCCGCTGAGCATTTTCTAAAAGAAATTGAACAGGAGTTAATTGGGTGCGTCCTGACTGATCTGAGGTTAATGGGATGTAACGGCATCGAGTTAATCAAACAGTTGAAAACGAAAAACTATGAGCTACCTGTGATAGTAGTTTCCGGATATTTGGATGTCTCTGTGGCTGTTAGCGCAATCAATGAGGGGGCTTTTGCTGTCCTCGAAAAACCATACTCGGAACAGGAACTCTGGGATCATCTAATCGCAGCGATCAAATATGACTTTGACCATCGAGAAGATAGTCTCTGGGTTCAAAAGACAGCAGAAAAGTTCTCGGCTCTTACAGACGACGAGAAATCAACGATGTCCCTGCTGATCGAAGGGCATTCAAACAAGAAGGTTGCCCATCTGCTTGATATCTCGCAACGAACTGTTGTGACGCGAAGAAAGTCGATTTTGGAAAAAATCGACGTCGACAACCTCATCGAACTCGCCCAAATCCTGACGGAATTGGAACTCAAACAGGCTCAGCTCAAATCCGATGTGATCGTGATTTCAGATTAATTGAGTACTCTGAAAGTATCCGGGTAATATGTAATTGCCGAATAAACATTTCGTTTGCCAGGCTTTTGCAATTCAAGTTTCACCGTGATTACGAGTACTGGCTCACTTGGTAACCCTGCCGCTTTCTACTGTCTCTGGGGAGGGGAACTGACTTGTGTGCCCCTGGACAATCAGGAGTTGGTCGATTCTGTTGCCGTACGGCGGGCGATCTGGAAAAACATGGTTCTGATTTCAATCATGCATGCGAACAACGAAGTCGGCACGATTCAGCCGAATAAAAAGGGAGCAGCAATCGCCGGGGAAAATGGAATTCCCTGTAACACAGAGGTTTATCGCCGCGATGTTTGAGCAGATTGCACGGCCGGCAATATTTCTGCCGCGTATCACGTGAAAGTGGAGCGAATTTATATATTGGATAACGGGCGGGATCACAGAGAAAGTCTACGCAGAGACCGTATTGTTCACTGAATAATACTTCGCTCGGCGGTGATTTTGGATTTCAACTACTGAATGCCAATAGAAGTGGAGAAAGTCACTGCGTTTTAGACATCGGAAACCACAATTGATACAATCCATGCCTGGATCGACTCTAATCTGATCTATATGTGAAATCCTAGATTAACTTATTGATGATCAACGGGATCAAACCCTTATCAATCTGTAATCGGATAATTCATGTGACCGCAATGGAAGAGCAGAATGCTCTTATTCGCTTAATCAGCTATTGACGATTGTGGGTACACGCTCATGACGGGAGGAAGATAGTGGCTATTCGAAATACCTCCGTGTCTCCGAATTGGTCCATTGAGCAATTGAACCAGTGGTTCAAGGTTCGAACAGTAACAATTGTAGCTGCATATGCTATTTCAGGCATTCTCTGGATCTTATTCTCGGATAGAATACTGATCACTGTTGTGTCAGATCCCGCACGGGTTGCACTTTGGGGGACTTACAAAGGCATTGCGTTTGTTACGGTGACGACTTTACTGCTGGTCGTTCTCCTGAACAGAACTTTCAAAATTGCCAGTCAGGCTTATCTCGCTCTCAGTGAAGTTAAAGAGGCATTACGAAATGAAAAAGTATTTGCTGACACGATGATCGAGTCCATGCCGGGAATCATTTATTTCTATGACTCCGAAGGTTCTTTCCTACGCTGGAATAAAAACTTCGAGACTGTTTCCGGCTATTCAGACAGCGAGATCCGACATCTGCATCCCCGGGATTTTTTCCGTGGGAACGATATTTTGCGAGTTGAAGAACGAATTCAGGAAGTATTTACCCTGGGAGAATCTTCTCTGGAAGCATTATTTATCAACAAGCAGGGGACAGCAACCCCGTATTTTTTCACTGGCAGTCGCGCACTTTACAAAGGGAAGCTGTGTTTGGTCGGCATGGGAATTGATATTTCCGATCGGAAACAGGCAGAAACCCAACTGGCCAGAAGCGAGCAGAAGTATCGAGAACTGGTCGAACAGGCCAACAGTATAATCCTGCGATGGGATCGAAGTGGTCGAATTCGGTTTATGAATCGTTTCGGGTGTGAATTTTTCGGATACTCTTATGACGCAATTGTCGGTCAGAATGTGATGGAGACGATCGTGCCCGCCACGGAAAGTAATGGGCGTGATTTGAGTTCGCTGATCGAAGAAATCTGCGATTCTCCCGCGAAACACGAACATCTGGTCAATGAGAATATATGCCGTAACGGGAAACGTGTCTTAATTGATTGGACGAACCGGGTTCAACTTAACGATATTGAGAATGTCACAGAGATTCTGAGTATCGGGACCGACATTACTGACCGCAGGCGAATCGAGGTGGAACGACAGAAACGCGAGCAGGCCGAGGCTGCTGACCAGGTTAAATCGGCATTTCTGGCGACAATGTCTCACGAATTGCGGACCCCGTTGAATTCCATCATCGGGTTTACAGGAATCATTCTTCAAGAGATGGCAGGACCACTCAATCAGGAGCAGCAAAAACAACTCACCATGGTTCAAGATAGCGCCCGTCATTTACTGGCGCTTGTTAACGATGTATTGGATATATCAAAAATTGAAGCAGGACAACTCGAGGTCTGTCAGGAATACTTTGATATCCATCAGTCGATCGATAATGTGCTCAGAATCATGCGTCCTCAGATCGATAATCAAAACCTGACTCTGCAAACTCACCTTTCCCCCGAGCTAAGCCAGTTAAAAAGTGACCGACGACGGTTTGAGCAAATTCTATTGAATCTGTTGAGTAATGCCGTCAAATACACCGAAAAGGGAGGTATTCAGCTTAAAGCTGTAATCGTCTACGACAATTCCGGGACAGCATCTGCAAAAGAACTCTTGCAGATTCTTGTCTCTGACACCGGAATTGGAATTAAACAGGAGGATCTGGAACACGTCTTTCAACCATTCCGTCAGATTGATTCGGGAACTTCGAGAAAACATGATGGAACAGGCCTGGGACTGGCGATTTGTCAGCGCCTGGTTGAACTGATGGGGGGGACGATTGACATCGAAAGCCAATGGGGGTGTGGCACTACTTTAACCGTGAAGTTACCATTTACCCCTGTGGAGAAAATATGAAGTCCCGTCTGTTGATCATTGAAGACAACCCCAATAATCGTTACCTGGTGACCTTTCTGCTGACGAAACGTGGGCATGAAGTGTTTGAAGCCGAAACTGGAACGAGTGGATTGGAGATGGCTATCAAAATCAATCCGGATTTGATACTCCTTGATATCCAGCTTCCTGAGGTGGATGGCTACACCGTGATGCGTCACCTAAAACAGCATCCACAATTGAAATTGATCCCTATCGTTGCCGTCACATCCTATGCGATGCCTGATGACCGGCAGAGGTGTCTGGATGCGGGAGCGGAAGGCTATATTGAGAAACCGATAGATCCTAATTCATTCGTTTTCGAGGTTGAGCAATATCTTCATGCATCAGGCGAAGGGGGCCGGTGATGAGTCATGTATTAATTGTTGATGACGATGACAGAAATCTCTATTTTCTTCGAGTCATCCTGCAAGGAAGTGGTCATCAGGTCGAAGAAGCAAAAAACGGCCAGGAAGCACTTACATGTGCTATGCAGAATACTCCCGACCTGATCATTTCTGATCTTCTGATGCCCCAGATGGATGGTTTTGAACTGCTCCGAAAGTGGAAATCCCAGAAACAACTGCAGTCCATCCCATTCTTTGTCTATACAGCGACCTACACAACTTCAGAAGATGAAGAACTGGCACTCAAACTTGGTGCCGACGCATTCCTGATCAAGCCAGCCGAGCCTGACCTGCTTAAGGCGAGAATTGACGAACTTCTCTCTCCTGATTCTTCCGAGTTGAAACAGTTAAAAAAGCATTCAATCAACAGCCAAAAAATTCTGGAACAATATTCTCATGTTTTAGTCCGAAAGCTGAATGAAAAGGTCCAGCAGTTATCGCAGGCCAACCTCTCCCTCGAACAGCTACTGGAACAGCATCGAGAAACCGAAGTGTCGCTTCGTGAAAGTGAAGCACGCTACCGGGGACTGTTCAATTCGGTTACCGATCCCCTCTTTGTTTACGACAGGGAAACGCTACGCTATCTGGCAGTCAATGATGCTGCAGTCTCTTCTTACGGGTATACCCGCGAAGAGTTTTTGACAATGACGCTCGAAGAAATTCGGCCTGCCGAGGAAGTCCTGCGTCTAAAAGAGATACTGAGTAAATCAGGAACTGGCAAAGAACGACGAGGAATCTGGAAACATCGGCGTAAGTCGGGTGAAATATTTGAAGTCGAGATTTTTGCGTATGGATTGGAATTCGCAGGACGCCCCGCCTGCCTGATCCAGGCCAGAGATCTGTCAGGGCAGCGTCAGGCAGAAGCAGAAGCAGCCCGGACTTCAGAATTGTTGCAGGCTGTTGTTAATGGTGTCAGTGATGCTGTCTTCGTCAAGAATCGCGAAGGACGATACCTGTTGTTCAATCAGGCCGCAGCAAAATTTGTCGGTAAACCTATACAAGAAGTTATTGGAAAGGACGATACGGAAGTCTTTCCCGGTCCAGATGCACAACGCATTATGGAAAATGATCGCAAAGTCATGGAGTCGAACGAACTCCAGACGATCGAAGAAATATTGGTAACAACCGGAGGTCCAAGAACATTCAGTGCCCATAAGGTCCCCTATCGTAACCAGCATGGCGATGTCATCGGTACCATTGGAATCTCACGGGATGTAACTGAACAACGCGAAGCCGAACTGGCCAGGCAAGAAACCCAGGAGCGATTCGAACAACTTGCCGAGAATATTGAAGAGGTCTTCTGGCTGAGTGATCCCAGCACTTCCGAGATACTCTACATCAGTCCCAGTTTTGAACGGATCTGGGGATATCCCTGTCATGAGCTCTATGAAAATCCCAATCTGTGGAAAGAAACGATTCATCCGGAAGATCTGGCTCGAATCCAGCCTTTTCTGCAAAATGAAGCCATTACAGGCTATGATGTCGAATATCGCATCTGCCGTCCCGATGAATCAATCCGCTGGATTTCTGATAAGGCGTTCCCCATCCGGGATCAACAAGGCGACGTATTCCGGGTCGCCGGTGTTGCTCAAGATATCACGGAACGTAAAGAGGCCATTACCGCACTCGAAGCGAATGAAGCAAGATTTCGAATACTCGCCAAAGCGACTAACGATGCCATTTGGGATTGGGATCTCAAAACTCAATCTTTGTGGTGGGGGGATGGCTTTGAGACTCTCTTTGGATTTTCTCGAGACGATGTCGAACCGACGATCGAATCGTGGTACAACCGAATTCACCCAGATGACAGGACCTGGGTCATCGATCAGGTCCATCAGGCCATCGAGTCCGGTGATGAATCCTGGGAAGGAGAGTATCGTTTCCTCCGTAAAGATGGCTCCTATGCTTATGTGCTTGATCGCGGGCATGTGTTACACGACGAAAACGGCGTTGCAGTCCGTATGATCGGTGGCATGATGGACTTGACGGAACGTAAGCTGGCCGAGGAAACACTCCATCTGCGTGATCGGGCCATTCAGGCGGTTTCACAGGGAATTCTGATAACAGACGCCAGTGACCCTGATAATGCGATCGTCTTCGCCAGCAAGGGTTTTGAACTGATTACGGGATACTCGGCCCAGGAAGTCCTTGGCAGAAATTGCCGCTTTCTTCAGGGCACCAGGACAAATCCGGAAACCGTAACGCAAATTCGTAATGCGATTCGTGATCGCCAAAAGTGCGACGTCGAGATCTTAAACTATCGTAAAGATGGGACGGCTTTCTGGAATCAACTTTCGATATCCCCTGTTTATTCTCCCGAAGGGAAGTTATCCCACTTTGTGGGTATTCAGACTGATGTGACATCCCGGAAAAATCTGGAAGAACAGTTTCATCAAGCCCAGAAAATGGAAGCTGTCGGCAAACTTGCTGGAGGAGTTGCTCACGATTTCAACAATCTGCTCACCATTATCAACAGTTACAGCGAAATGCTTCTCGACGATCTCGGAGAGGATTTTCCGTTACGCGACTGGATTTCGCATATCTGGGATGCAGGTAATCGGGCGGAAGAACTCACGAAGCAGTTATTGACTTTCAGTCGGCAACATGTCATCGAACCCAAACTGATCGATTTGAACGAACTGGTCCGCGGCACGGAAAATATGCTGCACAGGTTGATCGGTGAGGATATTCTGCTTCAAGTCTCCCTGGAGCCCGGCCTCGATCAAGTGAAAATGGAACCAAGTCATCTGGAGCAGATACTGCTGAATCTGGCTGTGAATGCCCGTGATGCCATGCCTCGCGGCGGTACCCTCTCAATTGCCACCGGTATGGTTGATCTGGATGAGACTTATTGTCAGATTATCCCGAATCTCCAACCAGGCCGTTTTGTTCTACTTACCATGAGCGATAGTGGTTCGGGCATTCCTGAGGAAGTAAAATCTAAAATATTTGAGCCGTTTTTTACAACTAAAGATGTTGGTAGGGGAACTGGGCTGGGTCTTTCAACCGTCCATGGGATTGTGAAGCAAACCGGTGGGACGATCACCGTTTACAGCGAGATCGACCAGGGGACAACATTCAAAGTCTATCTGCCGGCTACTAGAACGGTTGGTGCTGAACACTCCCCAAAAGCAACCACGTTTTCAGTTTCTCGCGGCACAGAAACGATTTTGGTCGCAGAAGATGAAGACGCGGTCAGGACGCTGACCGCTCAAATTTTGAGAAACTACGGGTACACAATCCATCTGACGTCCAATGGAAAAGAAGCGCTGGAATTCATGCAAACCAACGGAGATGCCGTTGATCTACTCATCTCCGATGTCGTGATGCCTCATCTGGGCGGGCGTGAACTGGCTGAGAAAGTCCATCAGATCCACCCTAATTGCAAAATTCTGTTCCTGTCTGGCTACACCGATGACGCGGTGATCCGACATGGAGTCTTGGCAACAGAGTTTACCTTCCTCCAGAAACCGTTTTCACCATCGAAGTTGGCCCAAAAAGTTCGTAACCTGCTCGATCAGCAATAATCAAACGATTCTACGGTCAGTAACAGGGGGCGGCCTGCAACAAAAGAAGCTCGAATCAAACTCAAACACCTTTAAGCGATGTTGTAGTCCTGATTACAGGGACTGTCCGCTTCGGCCAATCTTTTGGCGGCGCCACCCGCTTCGGCAGGTTGAATCGCGAGTAAGCCCGTACTACGTTCGAATCCCTTGTTGATCCAGATCGTCAAGCCATGCCTGTCGGTAATGATCACGATATTGAGTTATTCGAGGATCTCATTTGGAATTCTGATGCGGTTTGAATGATATGATAATCACTTCATGAATGGATCTGATCACTTTCCTTTATCTGGCTGACAATCGCTTCCAGTTCGTCAGAGGATAAAGGCGGAGTGCGGAGGATTTCTGTCATCTGATTGGTTTTTTCAATGGCAGTCAGAAAGACATCCTGCGATTCCATTCTTCCTTTCTGGTAATACTCGGACAACAGCTGATTGACTTTAAGGATACGCTGGGGCACAGGTTGGTCGCACATTTCCGCGAACGCCTCCGCGACCTGCATGCAACGTACCAGCCCCTGCGTCATAATAGGCAGATTCAATTCGGTAGCATCCCTGTGATGGGCATACACGGGTTGTACGATGGAAAACGGAAAGCCCCAGGCTTGCAGAACAGCTGCAGAGACCATGCCATGATCAGTATTCGTGACCAGGTTTTCGGAAGTGATGAACTGTAGCGTGGGAATTGTTCGAACTCGTTTCACGACCCGCTCAAAATAGGCTTCACCATAGTGCTCGGCGAGCACCAGGATACCGATCTCCTGCAATATTCCCAGCAGATAGGCTGTTTCCGGTGGTACAGAATCGAAATAGCGCGCGACGGACTCCGCTGTGGCGGCGATCAGGGAAGTGCGTTTGAGGTACCAGTGTCGGAACTCTTCCGCCCAGGGCATCATCAGCTTGGAACGGACAGTTCGCAAACCAAGCGAGAGGCAGATTGCAATTGCCTTCCTGGGGCCCAGTAGCGTGACGATGCCTTTCAAATCTTTTTGTTGCGAAGAGGCAGCGACCTGAGATGAGTTTGCAACCTTAATCAACTCTGAAGTCAGTCGCGAGTCCGTTTCAATTTCGCTGACGAGTTGTGGAATCGAAATTTCGAGGGAGGAACGGGTGGCATGTTCTACCAGTCTGGTCAGTACATGTGGAATCGGAGGGACATCGCTGAATTCCGTAACCAGTCGGCGGGCTGCGGAGTCGATCATCAGACAGTGGTGGGACAGGCGTGACATATACCCGTATGCCAGATTCAGAATTTCTGTTTCGTCGGTTTCTTCCTCTATCGTTTTTTCAACCCCCTGGCAGTTCTCGATATTGAGGCGAGCGAGTGAGTCTCGGGAGCCTCTCAAAAATGCAGGAATATTGATCAGGTCAGCGTGGAGTCGTTCCACGATTTGATTCCCGCGCAGAAACCCAGAAATCTCCTGGTCGATGATCAGCAAATCCACCCGCTTTTCATTCACAATTTCCAGCAGATGATCAGTGCTGAGAGCTACGATTACATTCAAGGGGGACTCAGCAGCAGCCAGGACGATACGGTGGCTGAACGCCGAGTCCGGACTCAGAACAATGACATTGTGTTTTGAGCCGGGACGAGTCGTGGATGTGTCATCTGCCTGAACCGGTGCGATGTTCTTACGCTTTGAGTCGGTTTTCCGGGACAGAATTTCCAGCATGTTTTGCGAAAATTCTTTGTATTTAATTGGTTTGCGATATAGGTGTCTGATTCCGCGCTTCCGCAAATCTTCATCGATCAGGGGCTGCATTATGCCGGTGAGGACGCAGATTTCCGTTTGCTGATCCTGAAGTTTCATGAGCTCGGTACATAGGATGTGACCGTTCATCACCGGCATTTTGAGGTCGGTGATAATCAGATCGTACCGATGGAGAGCGCACATCTCCATGGCTTTTTCGCCATTTCCAGCTGTATCACACTGAAATCCAGCCTGAGATAATACGCGAGACAGAAGTTCGCGGATCGCTGATTCATCATCAACGATCAAGGCATGGTAGATGAAAGTATTTATCAGAGTTCCTCCCCGGGAATCAATTCTAATAAAGAAGTATTGATGTGTTTGAGAGTCAATATTTTATGATACTTCATTTACTACATCGTCATGCGAAAAAGTGTCGGTGAGTCTGTTTGTTGGTTAAAACTTTTTGGTATTAAGTTAAGGTCAATCCCTCATTATGAACAATTATGTTCTTAACGAGTGGAACTATAGATATAGACTGAATGTTATTCTGAGCAATTAAAAGGCTTCGAGACAGAGTTCTCTTCATATCGGAAATGCACTCAACGGTTCGTCCCCCATTCCGCCACGGATAAGACTTTGGTACGCCGCTGCGCAAGATGATTGGCAACGGTGACGTCGTGGATGACTTGATTCTGATCACCGACTTTGATTTGGAGAGCCTAAGCCGTGGATTTGAACACAGAAGAGGGAAACTTCATCTCTAGACCCAGAAATCATTTACGAAGAAACGCTCAGCGGTCAGTTCAGGGGATCCAGCACGCGCTGTGCTGGATCTCGACAAAGCATACACTCGGCAGAATCTCTCAAACGACGGCAGACGAAAAACTCAAGCAAACAATCGCCACTGACGAAATTTATAAAAGACCACGCATTCGTCCCCCCACTGACACATCAGGAAGAATTCTGCACAGACAGCTAAGGGGTTTCAACCGGCAGACGCTACGCTTTGATTTCAGGCAAGCTCCCAATTATGAGGCCGTTCTGATCTGGAAAAAAGGGGCAACGGGGGATCAATCACAACATACATTTATCGAAACAGGCGACATCGTCGGTGATCCGGTTCTGGAAAACTTCGAAGTCTGCGAGAGGAACGTGCTTGGCCATTCCAAATGGCTTTCGATCTTCTGGAATACTGCTCGAAAAAATCTCAAAAGTTCAGAGCATCTGCTCGCGGTTATAATTTCGTATGACTTCTTGCTAGCCACGAACTACACGAACCCACAAAGATATTTGATCGAGAACCTCAGCAGGGCACACGGTTTCCGTTTCAGATTTTCCAGGGCGCGCGATAGGGGCGTTGCAGCATCTGATTGGCTTCATCATCACCGATGAACTGTTCTTTCTCCGGGTCCCACTTTAGTTTTCGTTTCAGCCGCATGGCGATGTTACCCAGGTGGCAAATGCTGGCGGTAGAATGTCCGGCCTCAACGGGTTCGATGGGATCTTTCCGCGACTTGACTGAGTCAATGAAGTTCTGGTAATGATTCTCGCTGACGGGCAGGTGAATCTCATCTGCTGCGATCACCGAATTTTTGATGGCATCCGAGGATGCTTCCACCTCGCGCATATTGTTGACACTGAATTGAACCCAGCCTTCGGTGCCCTCGATGCGGGCTCCGAATCCGGGTTCTTGTGTACGACAAATAAACTCGATCCCGTTGGCGTAGCGTGCGCGAAAGTCGGTTTTCATCGCGGTGGTGTAGAGATGCCCTTTGGGCGGCCAGACAACCCCCGGTTGATTCTCGAATTCCACCGGGCCAGTGCCGTCCATGTCCAGCGCCCACTGGATGATATCGGTTGAATGCGCACCAGTGTTGGTTACCTGGCCCCCTGAATAATCGAGATGGAAACGGAAACGGTAGAAGCAGCGATCGCTGTGGTAGGGAACCATCGGTGCGGGGCCTAACCACATGTTATAATCAAATCCAGCGGGTACCGGCATTTCCTGCCAACCTGGGCCTGGTCCTGCACCGCTGCCATTAATAATAGAAACCACGCGTTTGACCTCGCCAATTCGACCATTGCGTACCAGTTCACACATGCGGCGCACGACTTTATTCGAGCGATACTGAGAGCCGGTCTGTAAAATGCGATTGTGCTTGCGAACCGCTTTGATCATCTGCTGACCATCATGAACCGTGAGTGACATGGGTTTCTGGCAATAGACGTCTTTGCCGGCTTCACAGGCTTTGACAGTCGCCAAGGCATGCCAATGATCGGGCAGAGTGATCATGACGGCATCGATGTCTTCGCGTGCCAGAACATCGCGAAAGTCACTGTAGGCATCACATCCCTGGTACTTTCCCGATCGCACCTTATTGGCATAGTACTGATTTACTTTTTTCTGAGCGGGATCGCGTCCCAGAAAATGTTCCTTACGAGCATAGCCACCACTGGCTTTGTTGACGTCGCAGACGGCAACCACCTGGGCATCAGCAAGCCGCAACATGCCGGGCAGGTCGGCACGGCTCTGATTTCCACAACCAATCTGGGCAATGTTGATGCGGTTACTGGGGGCATTCGCACCAAAGACAGAACTGGGCACGATGGTCGGCACCATAAAAGCAGTACTGGCGGCCGCAATAAAGTCACGTCGCGTCAGCTTGCTGCTCTTATTCTCAGGGGGGAGATTTTTATTTTGCATTTCGGAGCACTCTCTTTGAGATTGAGTTTGGGACCGGTTAAAGTATGGACTCTACAATAAAACAGTCTCTATTTTCACCATATCATTTCAGGCATTGTTAATGCTATCAAAAGCTAGCCTGTGCCGACCTTTTTATCCAAGATTCCCGATATGGATTGAGTCTGAAGTTCCCCAGAAATAGTGGGCGCTGGAATTAGGTTATACTGCCTGCTGAAACATTTCGGGACTCTGATAGCCCAGAGATGAATGGAGCCTTTCACCATTGTAGAACACTTCGATGTACTCGAAGATACTGTGACGGGCTGATGCCCGTGTCTCGTATTTCTGGCGATGAATCAGCTCTTTCTTGAGCGTTGCAAAGCAGCTTTCCATCACGGCATTGTCCGAACAGTCTCCTGACAGGCCCCCTGAAAAACGGAGTAAATTAGAAAACAATATCGCAACCTTTATTTTCATCGGAGCGAATGTTGCAGGAGCAGTATGTTTTGAACTGATCACTCCGGGATGAATATAGACAAGATAAAATACCATTCTTTTTTCAGTATTTTTAAATTCTTTCGATCAAATAAGTAGATCGGATTTATGTCCAACTTAATTCGAGAACTGGCCAACTTCAGCTGTCTGCTTTTCACCAGTTTCTGTTTCTGGAAAGTAGAGAAAGGTTGATTGCTGGTTCCGACAATCAGAGACTGCTCTCAGCAGAGGCACGGCAGTACATCCTCCCTGACCACTTACACGGGTGGTGAAGACGCCACTTTATCATTGCTCGTGCCCGGGATACCCATTGTGAATCCAGGCTTCTCCCTCTGCCGCTGGAAACCGTTCCTGTTCCGCTGAACGATTTTCAGCTACGGCGTTGCGTTGCCTTTTCATACAATGACGCGTCTGGATGCTGGAACTGAGTGGTAGATCACATCGGAGGAATCTGAACCGCAGGCAACGTTCCCCTTGTGGTACGAGGCAGGGGCGTCGCTGACCTGGTCTGTTTCTCTGTCAGTTTCCAACTGGCCGCGCTTGGTCTGAATTGCATGCGGGCGGTCCCTTGTTTCTGGTTGGGCGTTCTAAAGTTGGTCATGTTGGTTTTAAATTTTGTGAATCGGCGTGGGGGAGTCAAGTGGAATGGGTGTGTTGACCTGCTCTGAGTGTTCAGTGAAGAGGCTTGAGTCTGCTGTGAATTACTCTGAATGTGCTCCGAAATGATTTGAATATGTACGAGAAATTGAGAACCGGTTCATTTTGTTCCGGTGAAAAGCGGGAAAAATCGACGGCGATTCAGGTGCTTCTGAGTCACAAGTGGGACAGGTTCCAGTGCACGCATCATTCGCCTCGCGCGCGAAGCAGAATTACAAAAGAATACGATTCGGAAAGTGCCGATCAAGTGCAATTTGTTCCGTTCCAGAGACAGAACTGCACTGGAAATCGGGAAGGGGTTGCATGCAAATGCTGATCAAAGAGAGTCTAGGAAGGGAAGGTTGCCATAAGAGGATCGCGGGGGCTGTGGGAAAAGAAAAACGGCTGCCCACTTTGGTGAGCAGCCGTTGGAGTGGAGGCGGGACTAACGCTTTGGGGATTCCTGAATCGGACACAGTCGGACAACGAATCGGACATCATGTCGGACAGGAAATTATCGTGATCGTAGATCCGATAGCAGTCATGAGAGCAGCGGAAGGTTATTTATTGTGAATGGTGTCATTCAAGGGGACAGGTTAACTGCTCTGGATATTGGGAAGGGGAATCTGCAAACTCAGATTAAAAGGACTGAAAAAAGGGGAAAGCATCGTGAGAGAGAGCAAGTGGGGAATGTGATTGAAAAGCTGGTGAAACGCTCTGAATATTCACAGTAGGGAATTGCAGCTGATCGATGTAAAACAGGTTTCAGTTTTACATGGGCTTCTATTTATTGTAAAACAGATTGAGTGATTGATGATTTCCGAGAGGCTGCAAACAGCGAGTAGAAATTACGAATCAGGGTTATTAATTTCAGCGGAATCAGGTGTGTTTTACGATTGTTATTGTGAGCAGCGGAATTTTATTCTGGCGTGTCTTGTCACGCTGTCTGGATGGGGATGCTTACCCGGTGAAGCAACTGCAGAGACGCCTCGTAAGATTTTAAAAGAGGCTGGAATCACCCCCAACACTGGTAAAACGCTTCCGCTGGAGACGGTTTTTACAGATCATACCGGTCAGGAACTTACTATTCGTACAGCGCTGGGGCAGCAGCCCACCGTGCTGTGTCTGGTCTATTTTGACTGTCCGATGCTCTGTAAACTTTCAGCAGATGGTTTGGTGCGAGCGGCCAATGAATTACCGGAGACCGTGGGTGAGGATTACCGGGTGCTGCTGGTCAGTTTCAATCCGCAGGACACACCTGAGAAAGCAGCCCGGGCGCGACAGCGACTGATTCAGAAATACGATCGAACACCAGGAGGCGAAGGCTGGTCCTGTCTTACCGGGTCTCAGTCCGAAATTGATCGACTGACCGGCGCTGTCGGGTTTAAGGCACGCTGGGATGAAGAACTGCAGCAGTATGCGCATGCCAGCGGTCTGGTGTTACTCTCCGGCGAGGGAGTGATCACCGGCTACCTGGATGGGGTCAGTTATGCACCTCGTGAACTGTCCCGGGCAATCGACGCCGCCCGACAGTCGGAGGTGACGCAGCCTTCCACGAATTCGTTTCTGACCTGTTATTTATACGATCCGACGACGGGACGCTTGGGCAGCGCAGTCCAGTGGGCCATTCGTATTCTGGGAGGACTTACGCTCATTGGACTGGTGTGGCTGGTGTGGCGTCTTCAGCAGGGGAGTCAAGCAGAGAGCAGCCCGGACTGAGTCAGTCCGTTTCTGCAGGGGAAACGTGATCACTGGCAGAATAATGGGTCGCTGGTTCCAGGCCTGGTTCAATTGTCTCTTCCAGACCTCGCGTTCGGTAATCAGTCATGACTCCCAGAATAGCGAAGGCCAGCCACAAGACACCCGCAATTGCAGTCAAACGCAGCACACTGACGCCCCATCTTAAATTCATAAATACAGATACGATCAGCAGTGTTTTCAGAACTGCGATGGTGAGACCGGCGATCAGATGCGCTGCTCCCAGAGGCAGTTGAAACAGCCCCACGGTCAGAAGCAGCAGGGCCATGAGCAGCACGCAGGTCCAGACCAGTTGCGGTGTCGAGGCGTGTCGGTCTGAATGAGTTGTTGTCTCCTTTGGCATGATGTCAATTGCTCGCTTAGAATGTGTTTTTTAAACAGAGAGAATTTTTCAGACCAGATAAAACAGCGGAAACAGAAAGACCCAGATAATATCCACAAAGTGCCAGTACAGGCCGATCACGGTCAACTGATTTTTGAGCTGAGCGGGAGCTTTCGTATTATGGAACCAGATTGCCAGCCCGATTACGAGGCTGATTCCAATGAGCATATGAAGGGCATGCAGACCTGTCATACAGAAAAAGAGTACGAAGAAAATCTCGGTGGAGCGGCCCGACAAGGGGGCAGCCTGTTTTGCCGGCCATTCGAATTCGTCTCCCGGAAAGAGGTTATGACCGATGAGATCGTGGTACTCATAAAACTCCAGGCTCAAAAACAGAACACCTAATCCTGCCGTGATCAGCAGATTCCAGAAGACCTGACGATAATGATCCTGCTCAAAGACCTCTTCCGAGATTGCGACCAGCAGACTGCCCAGCAGCAGAAATCCTGTCATGACGGCTCCCGACCAGATCGCCAGATGTTTGCTGCCCGCCTGGAAGGCTGCAGGGTACTCGTAGCGATAAACGGTATATGCGACAAACAGGCCTCCAAAGAACAATACTTCAGTAGCCAGGAAGATCCACATCCCCAGTAGAGCCGCCGAGTGCTCTTGTTCGCTGTTGTCAAATTGCATGGCAACTAAAGTCGCGTTTTTATTCATGGCTGACTCAGTTTCCTGTCCGTGTTTTCAAGTGATTCGGCTCCCGTTGTGCTGTATTGATAAGCGGGTTCTGTTACGCGAGGCGGATCCTTGAAATTGTGCTCCGGAGGGGGAGATGTGGTAGTCCATTCCAGTCCGGTAGCCTGCCAGGGGTTACTGTCGGACCGTTGACCATATTTTAGTGACCAGAGCAGATAGAGCAGGGGAAGTAGATATCCGATGCCCAGGATCGAAGCGCCGAGTGTGCTCATGACATGAAAGACCTGGAATTCGCCGGGGTAGGTGTGATAGCGTCGTGGATTTCCCAGGTAGCCCAGAATAAACTGGGGAAAGAAAGTCATGTTGAAACCGGCAAAGACGATCAGTGCATTGATGCGTCCCAGCCATTCCGAATAGAGTCGTCCCGTCATTTTTGGCCACCAGAAGTGCAGGCCCCCCAGATAGGCCATGACCATCCCCCCCACCATGATGTAATGAAAATGAGCGATGATGAAATAGGTGTCGTGTACGTGCACGTCGAAAGCCAATGTCGCCAGGCAGATGCCGGTCAGACCGCCAATTGTAAACAGACCTATGAAACCCAGCGCATAGAGCATGGGGGTAGATAGTGAAATACGTCCCTTATAAAGTGTGGCAGTCCAGTTGAAGACTTTGACAGCAGAGGGAACCGCAACCAGCATGCTCAGCAGTGAGAAAAACAATCCTGCATATAAGGACTGTCCGCTGACGAACATGTGATGTCCCCAGACCAGAAAGCCCAGGATCGCGATCGCCAGGCTTGCCATGGCGATGAATTCGTATCCAAAAATCCGCTTGCGGGCGAAGCAGGGAATGATTTCACTGATGACTCCCATGCCAGGCAGAATCATGATGTACACCGCAGGATGTGAGTAAAACCAGAACAGATGCTGGAATAACAGCGGATCCCCGCCGATTCCCGGATCAAAAACCCCGACTCCCAGTAGCCGCTCGACGGCCATCAGCGCTAGCGTCACCGCCAGAACGGGAGTGGCCAGCACCATGATCAGACTGGTGGCATACGTCGACCAGATAAACAGTGGCAGTCGGAACCATTTCATTCCGGGACAACGCATGGTGTGTATCGTTACGATAAAGTTCAGGCCGGTGAGGATGGATGAAAAACCCGTTATAAAGACGCCGGTCGCCGCCAGGATCACATGCGAATTGGCGTAGGTGCTGCTGTAGGGCGTGTAGAATGTCCAGCCTGTATCCACGCCGCCGGCAATCACGACATACAGCGTAAACAGTCCCCCTGCTATGAACAGGTACCAGCTCAGCAGGTTCAAGCGGGGGAAGGCGAGATCGCGGGCGCCAATCATCAGCGGGACCAGAAAATTCCCCAGTACATTGGGTACCGCGGGGATCAGGAAAAACCAGACCATGATAATCCCATGCAGGGAAAACAAACGATTATAGGTATCGGCTGAGAGTAGATCGCCCTGTGGTGTAATCAGTTCCAGACGAAACAGCACTGCAGCTGCTCCGCCGACAAAAAAGAAGAATGTCAGCGAGAGCATATACAGAATGGCAATCCGTTTGTGATCCAGGGTGATTAACCAGGATCGCAAAGTCGTGCCTTGATTTAAATAGGATTGATTCGTGGTCATTTGATTGATTCACGTTCGTAGTCTGTGAGCGGTCTGGTTTTATTTACTGTTCATCCTGTGTTGACGTATTTTGATTGCGAGTCATGACCGACTTATTGTTCTCTGAAGCAGGGATCGGCCCGCTGACATTAGCAATCGATTTCAGGTACGCGGTGATCTGCAGGATCTGCTCCGGAGTCAGACGCGACTGATAGCTGGGCATCAGCTTTTCATAGCCTTTGTGAATCTGTAATTGGGGATTCACGATCGCATTGCGGATAAAGCGGGCATCTGCTTCGACGGTTTCACCGCTGTCAATTCGAACCTGGCTGCCATACAGGCCAGCCAGCGGAGGCCCGCTGCGATTTCCTTCGACCGAATCGTGACACTGCAGACACCCGAAAGCGGTCAGATGTCGTCTTCCCTGTTGTTCAGGGGAAAGTTTATCCCCTGCGGCCAGCCATTGTTCATACTCTTCGGGTGACTGGACGACAACGGTACCCCGCATCGCGGAATGACTGGTGCCGCAATATTCCGCACAAAACAAATGATAAATACCGGTTTTTGTGGGGCGAAACCAGAGCGTTGTGTAACGGGCCGGCAGGACATCCTGTTTCGTACGGAAGGCAGGCACAAAGAAACTGTGAATCACATCTTCCGAGATCATAGTGAGGCGCACGGGTTGACCGACGGGCACGTGTAACTGATTGATTTCCCGTCTCCCCTGCTCATGGCCGATTTTCCACATCCACTGCTTGGCAACGACATAGACGTTTGTCGTGTCAGCAGGGGGCTGATGACCTCGAACATAGACTGCAGCCCCCCAGCCGAAAAAGATCAGCAGGATCAGCAGGGGAACGATCGTCCAGCCGATTTCAACAGCGATATGATGACGTTCCATCCAGCCGGAACTCCGGTTGACTTCTCGGGTGTGGTAATACCGCACTACAAAATAAAACAGGGCGACTGCAATTCCTAAAGAAAACAGAGTCGAAACTCCCAAGAGCGCCAGCGCCAGTAGATCGATCTCACTTCCCCCACTTGAGGCAATTTCGGGCAGTAAGCGAAATGAGGTGTTCATGGCTGCTGATCCCCCGACTGCTGATCTGTATCTTCAGGAAATGCCTGCAGACCCTGTTCAGACAGCAGCTCGATTGCACGTTCAAGCGGAATCCGAGCCCGCTGATGTTCCGCATCCTGCCAGGCGTAAGAGTCGAGAATCTGTGCCTCACGGCTTTGCTGGCGTTGACGATCATAAGCCTGATTCGGAGCGACACCCGGTGAAGACTGTTGCTGTTGCCACGCCTGATCTGCATGCTCCAGAGGGAAACCCGTGGAAAACTGGTGGATAGTAAGCTTGATCACTCCCAGGCAAATCAGCAGCATGAGCAATATACCGCCGGTTGCTCCCCAGATTCCGAGAGAATTTAACCCTTCAGGCTCAGGCGAGTGATCCTGATGGTTGTTTCGTTTTGAATCAGGCTTATGAAAATCAGTCATATATCTGTGCCTTCTTTGTTGAATCATTCTGATCGACGCGCATCGTGGTGAATCACCAGTTCCATGGCCAGGAGATAGCAGCCGCTGACGGCCGTCAAAGCCGGTATCAGGGACCAGTGAAGACCTGTTGGCGGAGTCAGATGCCCGCCAGGGAGCACCATCCATGATAGTTCTACCAGCCGAACCAGCAGCAGAAACAGTGCCAGCGATCCCAGCTTGACCGGATCCTGTTTGAAATCCCTTGAGAGCAGGCAGACAAGCGGAATGAAAAAACCAGCTGTCGCCAATACTGGCGTGATCCAGGACCAACTGCCAGCCAGTCGTCTCTGATAGAAGGCTGCTTCCTGGGGGAGATTTCCCGACCACATGATCAGGAACTGGGCCAGAGAAAGATAAGCCCAGAGCATCACGAAGGCGAGTAGCAGATTTCCCAGATCGTTCCAGATTTTGGGATTGGTGTGGTAATCGTCGCTTAAAGGCCAGAATACTTTCCCCGCGATTGCAGCTGCCAGCGCGGCAAGTAAAGCTCCCATCCCTAACAGGGCGCCAAACATAGTAGACATGAAAAACGGATCGAGTGACATGATCCAATCCATGGCAGCCCAAGTGACAGAAATCAGGATTGCGATTAAGCCCAAACCGGCCGTTGCCTGTCCTCCCGCAATCAGGATCTGCTCCTCGGCGGAAATCTTTTTTTGACGAGTTCGCCACATGGTGCCAGCTACCAACCAGATCAAAACGAACCAGATGATGAAATAAAGCACTGTCCGTGCGACATAAAACACAGGCTGCAGGAACCATTGTCGATGACTGACGAGTTCCAGACCTGCGAAGAAATCAGAATTTGACCACGGGTAAATTTCCGGGATTCCCAGCAGAACCGGTACAAACAACAGTGCAACCACCGGCATTAAGCGGGCATGCAGAACCAGCCGACTCCAGACCGGTTTGCTCCAGCGTCCCCCGGTGAGTATGGGGATCAGCAGCAGTGTCAGGCTCCCCAGAGAAATGCTCCAGGGCCATAAGACCGCCATCAGCCATGACAGGAAAAATTCTCTGGGGGAAACAAATCCCACCAGGCCGCTGAGTGCCAGCGCAGCAGCGGTTACTGCCAGCAACATTTTTCTGGTACGTGCTCCAAAATCAGGATGTGTGGCCAGTGTGGTATTCATGGTGTCAAATTAAGTTGTTTGAGGTCTGTTTCCATTAACAGCGAAGTTGGGGCAGATTGACTGAGTTGCAGGGCACGTACGTAAGCCGCGATCGCCCAGCGGTCGCGAGGAGAGAGCATATCGCTGTAAGCGGGCATGGTTTTCCTACCTTGAGTGATGACGGCATAAAAATAAGCGGGAGATTGTGCACGTAGACGGGGCGTATGGAAACTGGCAGGATAATAGTAACCGCGGCGGGCGACTTCACCATTCCCATCCCCCAGCATTCCATGACAGGGAAGACACCAGATCTGATACCGCGACTGTCCCCGCTGCAGTGTCTCCCTGAGTTCTGCATTATCAGATAGATATGACGGCAAAGCAGGGATCTGGAGCTCGTCAATCGTTTCCGGTGGAACAGTCTGTTTTTGATCAGAGGGGATCTTCCAGAGTTGAGCATGCGGCTGTCCCATCTGCCGGGATATCATTTCATTCGCCGGAACGGTGTGTGCCGGCAATGGTCGCATGGAACTTTTGTTTCCCCAGAATGTTGTGGCTTCCTGAGGATCGACCCGGGGCTGATTCATCATTTTCTGTGCACAACCGGCGGAGAGACTGACCAGCAGGCTCAGGCAGACGCATCTCGTCAGCTTTCGGGCAGGATGACCACAGGTAACGCCTTTCCGCATGATTTGATGGCTTTTAGTACTTGATTTCAGGGACATCCCATACCTCCCTGGCCCCGCAACTGAAGAGTAACTGTCGGGAGATTTGTGGATCAAAGTGATCGTCCTCCGCCTGTATACAGAGAAACCAGCCGTCGGTGCTGGCGCGCTGAAAAGCATCTACCTCAAAGACGGGATGGTTCAGTCGAGGGAGGCCACACAGCCAGAGCATGCCGCAGGCACCTGCCAGTGAGCCTAGCAGCACCGTGCACTCGAACGTCGGTGGAATGAAAGAGATCCAACTGTGTAGCGGTCTCCCTCCCACATTCAGCGGATAGGCAAACAGGTTAATCCAGTATTCGAGTGCATAGATGGAAACGCCACCGATCAGGCCGCCGGCGAATACAATGGGAGCGACCCGGGAACGTTTCAGCTGGAGCGCCTCTGAGAGTTCCTCCAGCGGGAAGGGGGAAAATGCATCCAGAGAGCGGTAGCCTGACTCAGAGAAATTCTGAGTGGCGGCAATCAGTTCCTGCTCGGAAGGAAACTGCGCGAGCAGCCCGAATAACTGTCCGGCGTCATGTTGGATCTGAGTGGAAACATTCACAGTCCGTTTTTGCTCATTATGCTCAGGAGGGGTCATGGTGAGAATCTCCTTTCTGATGTACGAGTTCCCGCATCTCTGACATGGAAATCGAGGGGAGCAGTCGGAGGAATAACAGCATCAAAACCAGGAACAGACCCGCTGTTCCGATCAGCAGGGCCCAGTCCCAGATCGTGGGATAATACATCGACCAGTCCGAGGGAAGATGATCACGGTGCAGACTCAGCGAAATAATAATAAAGCGTTCCAGCCACATTCCGATCTGAATAAAGATGGAAATGGTAAACAGCAGCCATGTGTTCCGGCGGACGTGAGGAAACCAGAGCGCCTGCGGGATGATGCAGTTGCAGATTACCAGTCCCCAATAACAGTAGTCGTAGGGTCCGCTGAAACGATCGGTATAGATGTAACTGTCAAACGGCTCATTGCGATACCAGGCCACATAGGCATCCATCAGGTAACCGTAGGAGACAACCATGCCTGAAGCGAGCATGATTTTCGCCATCGCATCGAGATGTTTCTCTGTGATCAGATCTTTCACATGGTAGATCCGACGCAGCGGAATAGTGATTAACAGTACCATGGCGAAGCCTGAGAAGATGGCCCCACCGACGAAGTAAGGGGGGAAGACTGTCGAATGCCAGGCGGATACAATTCCGACCGAGAAATCCCAGCTGACGGTGGTATGTACGGAAACAACCAGGGGAGTCGCAAGCCCCGCCAGGATGAGGTAGAGTTTCTGATAGTGGTGCCAGTGTCGGGCCGAGTTGCGCCAGCCCAGTGCCAGTACACCATAGATCCGGGCAACGATACGGGAGTGTGCGCGATCCCGCATGGTAGCCAGATCGGGGACCATGCCCAGATACCAGAAAACGAATGAAACGGTGGCATACGTGGAGATCGCAAAAAAATCCCAGATAAGAGGGCTGCGAAACTGCGGCCACATGTTGGTTGTGGCCGGGTACGGAACCAGCCAGTAAAAGAATTTAGGACGACCCAGGTGGAGAATCGGAAAAAGACCGGCACAGGCAACTGCGAACAGAGTCATGGCCTCTGCAATTCTATTAATGCTGGTCCTCCATTCCTGATGCAATAACAGCAGGATCGCAGAAATTAATGTTCCAGCATGGCCAATACCAATCCACCAGACAAAATTGATAATCGCCAGACCCCAGCCGACTGGAATATTAATTCCCCAGATGCCAACACCATACACAAACAGCCAGCCTATGCCGATCAAGAGAATCTGCAGCATGATCAGACCGATCAGAAACCCGAATTTCCAGGAAGCAGGTACAGGTTCGCGGAGCACTATCCGACTGACCTGATCGCTGACGGACTCATAAGTCGCATCTGCGGGCAGCAGATGGTCCCGGGTTTTAGAAGTTCTGCTCATGAGTCATCACCTGGATGGGGGTTTGTCACTTCAGCCAGATAAGTGGTCCGCGGCTTCGTATTCAATTCTTCCAGCAAAGAATAATTTAAGGCGTGCTCGCGGCCCTCTTTCACGCGACTGCCGGGCAGATTTAAATCTCCGAACTGGATCGCCTGCGCTGGACAGGCGGACTGACAGGCAGTGACGATCTCACCGTCGTGCAAAGCACGGTCTTCTCGCTGTGCCCTGATCTTATTCTCTTCGATTCGCTGCACGCAGTAGGTGCACTTTTCCATCACGCCCCGGCTGCGGACGGTGACGTCGGGGTTAGTTAACAGATGCAGTGAAGGATCTTCGAAGGCTTTCTCAGAAAAATCCAGAAAGTTGAAACGCCGGACTTTATAGGGACAGTTATTGCTGCAGTAGCGGGTGCCTACGCAGCGGTTGTAAACCATCTGGTTGAGGCCTTCCTCGCTGTGTGTCGTAGCAGCGACCGGGCAGACGACTTCGCAGGGTGCATCCTCACAATGCATGCAGGGAACCGGCTGGGACAGGGTCTGCGAGGGGTCGGCTTCGGCGCCTTCGTAATAGGTGTCCACGCGAATCCAGTGCATTTCCCGATTCAGGATCACTTGCTGCTTCCCAACGACCGGGATATTATTCTCGGACTGACACGCCACCATGCAGGCGGCACAGCCGACGCAGGCCGTCAAATCGATAGTCATGCCCCAGCGATGTCCCTCATATGGCCAGTCCTCGTAGAATGAGGATTCGGGCAGGGGAGATGGCGGATGGGCAAACTCAGGGCGTTCCGGATTGTTTTGATACTCTGACCAGGTTCCCGAGCGTACCAGATGTTTGCCTTCCATCAGGTGATGCAGCTGTGTTGCAGCCAGTGAGTAGCGTTTCTGAGTTTTGGTAACCATGACGGCGGGCCGGAACCACATCTGCAGACTGGTTCTCATGGGATAAATATTAAAACCGGTTTTAGATCCAACCCGACCGGTAACTGATCTGCCATAGCCCAGTGTAGTAGTGATACAGCCGTCGGGTTGTCCCGGCATGATCCAGACGGGAAGTGTACATTCCTGTTCTCCGTCGCTGATGATAATCAGGTCACCGTTTTTGAGGTCCCGTCTCTCTGCATCACCTACTGACAGCCAGGCGGTATTATCCCACGTGAGTGTACTGAGAGGTTTGGGCAGTTCCTGCAGCCAGCCATTATTAATAAACCGACCGTCCCAGATCGCAGGATCGGGGCGGAAGCTCAGCGTCAACCGATTCGGGTCGGCTTGAAATTCCTCGACATATTCTTTCATTGCAGCCGAAATCTGCCGGGAAACGGAATCTGCGAGTGCGGGAGATACCGGCTGTAGAGCCGTTCCGGGAATCAGACCTTCTGCCAGGGCCTGGGACCAGGCCTCTGCCGCTGGTTCGCGGCCCAGTTGATCCGACCAGGTTTCACGCACGAGTTGATAACCCTGGTCGGACTCTTCGACAAGAATACCGAGCAGTTCCAGTGCGGAGATTCCTGAGTACAAGGGAGAGATTAGAGGCTGAACAATGCTGGCAGTACCTTCAACGCTCCGAACATCTCCCCAGCGTTCCAGGAAGTGACGATCGGGGATACTCCAGAGACAGCGTTGAGACGTCTCGGTAGGCACGCTTGTCAGTGCATAGCTGCGGGGAACCTCGTTGAGAGCGGCTGAGAATGGGATATCAGCGGGGGCATCGAAAACCGGGTTCCCTCCCAGAATGAACAGGTCTTTCACCTGACCAGATTGCATTTCGTCAGTAAGAGCACGGAGCATATCAGTATCAGAAACGCCTGTATCGGGACGGTTCTGCATTGACGGATAAAAGTGAGTGGTGACCCCATCGTTCTTCAGCTGCGAGTTGAGGACATGCACGAGGGCATGCACCAGGGGGGGCTGCTCTCGTCCTGCGGTGACCAGACAGTTTGCACCAGCCTTTTTCAAATCTGAGACGACCCGTTTCAGCCATACCGCTGTTCGTGTGGAACGCGCGGGGGCCCTCTGATCGACCCGTTGCTGATCCTGTTCGTTGAGGAACTCAACTCCCAGCTCTCTGGCGATACTCGTCAGTAGTGAGACGATCGTTCCCGGATCGGTGCGGAGTGCATGGTCGGCTTTGGCTGCGGTTAATGTGGGGGCGGTAGCTAGAGCATATAGTCGGTTGGGTTTAAAAGCCCTGGAAGGTTCTTCCCGGCCGGCAATTCGTCTACGTTCTGCGAACTCCCGGATCTGGTGTAGAGGCTGATCGCGGGCCTGAAGAAAATCGTCATCGACCGACAGGATTACATCTGCCGCTTTCAGATCGTGAACTGGTTGCAGCGTGGCTGCTTCTGTACCCAGTGCCAGTGCTGTACCGGAGCGACGTTGATCATCATTGACCGGTTCATAGCAGTACCAGCGGGCCTCTGGCCAGCGTGCGACCACGCGATGCAGCAGACGCAGCTGTGTAGGGCTGGTGGAGGTCTGAGTCAGAATTCTGAGCCCCGCCCCGTTGGTCTCATCGAAGTGCGATCTGAGGGCCTGCAGTTCTCGCGTCCAGGAGTTCTGCGCAACCAGTTTTTGATTTCGGTGAAAGTTCTGCAGGCGGTCCGGGTCGTACAGGTTCAGAGTCGCTGCTTGAGCAAAGACGTTTGTGGCGCCGCGGCTGATCGGGTGCTGCGGGTTGCCTTCAATTTTGATGGGACGCCCCATCTGACTTTCGACAGTCAGGCCAAGTACGGAACCACTTAATTCAATGGCTGTGTTGAAAAACAGCGGCCCTTCAGAGTGATTTTGATTTACCTGATGCACTGCCGGAACTATGTCTTCCGCGGGCTGATGGAGGTCGCATCCATTCAGTCCGGCCAGAATAAAAGAAGCTCCCATAATGGAGAGAAAATCCCTACGGGAACATTGGAGCCATTCGCTGGCCTGGACTGGAAACTCACGTTGCAGGTAAGCACGAAATTCCTCGGTGTCCGCCAGTTCTTCCAAACTCCGCCACCAGTCTGGGCCAGAGAGTGTCTTCCGGAGCTGGGAATCTGCAGGTTGTGGAACTTTTTTACGAGTCATTCTCTTCTTCAATTCTAATCCTGTGTATCCTGGCAGGTACAATCACACCAGGAGCTCGAAATAGCATCATCAGCGATGACACGTGTAACAGTCTGTCAGGCTTTTCAACTGGTAACGTTGAGCCAGCTGATTCTGAAAATGGGACAATTCTCGTGGACTGAGCCTGGTTTCAGGGAGCTGCCCGGTGACCTCGGCATAGGCGTTTCGAAATTCAGCAGTATGCGTAAGTGAATTTAATGGTTTTGTCGCGTAAACCAGTGACCGGGGACGGACCTGACTTGACGGGTTCTTATGGCAGTCCAGGCACCATTGCATCGTGAGCGGGCTGGCTTGTCTGGTCAGAGGCATTGCAGAGAGGTCGCCATGGCAACTGTAGCAGCCGATCCCTTTATGGATATGAATACTGTGATTAAAGAAAACGTAGTCCGGAAGATCGTGGACGCGGTGCCAGTGGAGTGAGCGGTTTGTCTGCCAGCTGTTACGTACGGGAGCCAGCATCTCGCTCTGGTCCCACAGTTTACGATGGCAGGTCATACAGATCTGGGTTGAAGGAACTCCGGCGCGAGGGGAGTCTTCCACTGCCTGATGACAGTAACGGCAGTCGATTCCTGCGTCTCCCACATGATGCTGATGGCTGAAGGGGATGGGCTGTTCCACAATCCGGTCCTGACCTGTCATGAAGGGTGATCGCGCAGCTATCAGCATGGTCGATAGGGCACCAATACCTGACAGCACCAGCAGGCCCAAAGTGGCGCGCATGATAGAGTTAGCCGCTGGTGGAAATAACTGGGGCATGTCTCAGGTCTTATGTCGAACCGGATGCTTCAGGGGTAAGCCGGATCCGCATCACGATACAGAAAACCTACCCCTGATTTGCGATGAATAAACAAAAATAACAGGATGAAGGCGGGCTGCAGGGGCAGGGTGCAAATCGCATACCAGCTTCTCGTTTCCGAGATGCTGGTTTCCACAGAAGAACTGTTTCAAGCAAGATTCACCTCTTCTGGATATTCGCTTAGCTGATAAATTCTGATGCGCTTGGATTTCTGTCATATCACAATCAAAGCTGGAGGATGCATTTTATAAGGACACAGAATTTGAAAGTGCGGTAATTGCTTAGTGAAACTGCTGGCAATTTTCAGAAACTATTTTCGATTTGCTTTTCTCGTGTTCCGCCAGACACGATCAGGCAAGGATAGACGGTGACAACCGCTTTTAAGAGTCGCCTCTGAGAACTGCTGAGAGAGTTGCATTCGACTGGCACACTATATGCGTGAAGCTTGAAAGAAAAGGTAGGGCTCTGTCAGTGAGCCTGCGGGAGTCCGGATCAGCGAGATTCAATGCGGCAATGGTATGAGACGTGGTTCAGCAATCCTCCTCTCATGGCAACGGTCCCTGTCACGATGATTGTCCGTTGAAATTCAGTCCTCAGTGATTGTTGCAGAGTTGAGGTAATCAGACGCATCATCATCCGAGAAATAAACCGAATCTTTGAGAAACAGGAATTTTGTCTGACTGGGGCAGGGGGCTGCAAGGAATTGCATCAACCTTCAAGAAAGAGGAAACCATGGATCGCGAACTAGAGCGTAAGAAAATGCACACTGAGAATAAAAATAATCACGGGGAGCATGAGCATGGTGGTATGGGTATGCGCGGTGTCACACGCCCAATGGAGATGCATCAGCATCATTCTGGCGGTGACTCGGAAATGGATGGTCATGAGATGGATCAGGAGCAGCGCAGAGCAATGCTGGCCATGCATCATCAGCAGACGCTTTGGGTCTACTGGACGATTCTGCTCTTGGGAGCATGGGTGATGCTCTCTCCGTTGACTTTCAGTTATGGGAAGGGAGTTGTCGTTCCCAGTGGTGAGCGGGGGGTATGGTTGAGTGAGGATCTGCATACCAGTCTGCGGATTTCACTAATGACCTGGAGTGACCTGATCAGTGGGGCGCTGCTGCTAATCTTTGGCTGGCGAGCGCTGAGGCCGAATCGACCAGTCAGCCTGTGGATCTGTTGTTTCATTGGGATCTGGCTTTCCATGGCACCTGTTTTATTCTGGGCGCCCACGGCTGCTGCTTATCTCAACGGCACTGTTGTCGGTGTAATGCTGATCGCGCTTACGATTCTGATACCCGGTATGCCGAATATGATCATGTATATGCAGATGGGACCACCTACGCCTCCGGGATGGAGTTATAATCCTTCAAGCTGGCCTCAGCGCTGGATTATGATTGTCACGGGGTTTGCCGGCTGGCTCGTTTCGCGGTATCTGGCGGCATTCCAGCTGGGCTATATTGATCACGCATGGGATCCGTTCTTTGGTGAAAGCACGAAACGTGTACTCAACTCGAATATGTCACACATGTGGCCTCTGTCGGACGGGGCTCTGGGGAGTCTGGCTTACACTTTTGAATTTCTCATGGGCTACATGGGAAGTCCCACTCGCTGGCGGACGATGCCATGGATGGTAGCGTTCTTCGGTATTCTGGTAATTCCATTGGGGCTGACTCACATTTTTCTCGTTATTTCCCAGCCGGTAGTGGTGCATCACTGGTGCACCATGTGTCTGCTTGCTGCAGCGATCATGCTGCCGATGATTCCACTCGAATTCGACGAGGTAATCGCCATGGGGCAGCACATGATCGAGGCGAAACGCCGAGGGGATCGTAATGGTTCACTGTGGCTGATTTTCTGGAAAGGGGGCTCTGCCGAAGGCTGCACCGCTGATGAGCGCTCGCCCAAACTGGTTAAATTCCCGGAACAGCCTTGGCGGGTGTTCAAAGCCTCGATCTGGGGCATGAGCTTTCCCTGGTCGCTGGTTCTATCATCTATGCTGGGGCTATGGTTGATGTTCAGTCCGACCGTTTTTGGTATCGACATCCAGTCTACCGCTGCAGACGTTGCGCACCTGGGAGGGGCCCTGATTTTGACGGTCTCTGTGGTGTGCATGGGTGAGGTGGTGCGTATTGGACGATATCTGAATGTCCTGTTAGGACTGAGTGTTGCCCTGGGACCATGGCTGCTGAATGAGGTCAGTTTCAACTACGCCGTCGCCAGCTCGGTTGCAGGTCTGTTCGTGCTGCTTCTGGCATTCCCTCGCGGCACGAAACACGAATCTTACGGTAAGTGGGAGCGTTTTATCCGTTAATCATCAGATAGAAATGAACTCAGGGAGGCAAGATTGATCTGCCGCTTCCAGTACTCCGGGAGAGCCATCCCATGCTTGTCCACTTTCCAATCGCGCTGTTTCTTACCGGAGTACTGAGGGAAGGTCTGGCCCACAAACGGCACCTGCTGACTCAACCTGCATCTGGAAAATAAGTCGCTGGCGTGGCACTCCGTTCGCTTAGTCAGCGTCGGAAGCTTTCTGCAGGAAATGCAGCCTTGGATGGCAAATTTCATAAACCGGGGTCAGTTGGCGATTTCCCGGATGTAATTCAGGAATTGCTGATCAAGAAGCATCAGATCATTGCCAAATACTGTCTGAAATGCTTTCAGCTGCTCCTCGGATGTGACCTTGATCAGCGGCTTACGGTCGGCGATCAGTTTCAGATACTTTTCGTAATCCCTGCGCCTGGTCTTGATCAGGAAATAGGAAAACGCCCAGGCTTCGGCATAGGCATCCAGAAGCGTTTCCTGATTCTGAAATCGCTGATTCGAAGAGATCAGGGTTTGCAGGGAATCGGCTTTCCTGCGGGAGCGGGCATAATCGACGAACTGCTTGATTCGCAGAGAGTTCGGTCGGCCCACCGTTTGCCAGTCGGCTTTGCTATTCAGGTTTGGTGTTTCAAAAAAGGTGGCTATGCCTTCGGTCAGCCAGAGCGGGTTGTCGGCGTAGCGGGTATGCAGGCCGATATTGAAAGCGATCTGATGCGTGCATTCATGAAGCACCGAGACGATGCTAGACGGCGATTTGCGTATTTTTACCAGGATGTCGGCATCGGCAGAAGCGGGCTGCCCGTTGGAGGCTGCGGTAAGATCATAAAGCACAATCCGGTTGGACTGGCTTGAATAATAGCCATGCAAGTCAGTCACATCTTTCTTCACATGCTGACTGGCGTAGGCTGCAAACGCTGCGCGGTCTTTGAAGATGATCGCGATCAGTGGGACCTGCGGTTCATGCAGGAGTAACTCATTGCTGTCCCAGTAATTGCGCATCACTTTATATAACCGCTCGAACAGAGACCCGCACCACTGGGAATAACGCTTGTCGGCCTGGCTGCAGAGGATGAAATGCTTCGTGCGGGTGAACGTAAAACCGGGGCCGAGCTCTTCGGTCAACTGCTGTTCCAATTCTGACTCTCCCAGCGGCGTAAATATTTTATCCAGTTGTCGCCTCTGTTTGAGTTGTTGGGGGGGCACATTCAACATGCGTCCGTCGCGAGTCAGCATCAAGACACCTCCATCACGGGTCTCCACAACCTGAGTTGCCTGCAGCGTCTGCTCCTGCTTCTGTTTGTTTAAAATAGTGAACTCATACAGGGGATGGGCCTGTTCTGCGGTTCCCTGCTGTTTCGAGGATGTCTGTGCCGAGGATGGTTGAGACAGGAGCAGGCAACAGAGCACGGAGAGCACAATCCTGCTTATGTCTTGCCTTTGTTTGCGCGAATTTAAACGTGTGGTCCTCCGGACCGTCGCGGATTTTTTACGCAGACGTGAATGAGATTTACCATAGGGAGAAACCTGAAACGACTTTTGGCATGGATTGCTTTTGATTGTTACCAATGCGGTCATCCGTATCTGATGAAAGTAAGTTTTCGCCACTTTGGTTGTTCTCCTGTTGTTGAGATCCAGGAATTGCTGCCAAGCGAAACATTTTCGGCAGTCAACACAGTTTCTATGTAGATTCTTACTGTAAGACCCCGTGGAAATGAAACCTGGCAGAATATCACAACATTGGGTGCGGGTACTCGCGCGAAATTATTGTGACAAACAGCAGGGCTAAAACTTACAGCCAGCAGCCCGATCTCTCTAGACACAGTAAAAAAGGCAGATCAGCTAAGGGCCATAGCTGATCCGCCTTTCGACGCTCCTTCGCGAATCGACCGACGTCGGCTGGTCGGATTCATCCTTGTGAGCAATCCACTTCTTTTTTAGTCTGTTACTTCAGCACCAATGCCGGTTCCCACAGCAGCGCCCCGCTGCTTTCGCTCTGCCCCGCCACAGTAACCGGTTCCCTAGTTACCATAGCCAGTTACCATAATAGCCATTGACATAGTAGCCTGGACTGTAATAGCTCCGAGAATACCCAGGATAATAGTAGCCGCTGTAATAATAACCAGGATTGTTGTAGCTACTGTAATAATAGCCAGGATTGTAGTAGCCGCTGTAATATCCAGACCCATAATAAGAGTAGCGGGGGCGGGTATGATATCTGGCATGATGTCTGTTGTGGTATCTTCCACGACGAAAGTAGTTGCCGTAGATCTGAGAACCATCATCAAAATCTGTGTCTCCTGTGCTGGCCTGAGGAAAATCACAGCTATTATTTTGAAAAGTCCGCGGTTCATCACCCTGGAAAGTCTGCGGACCTCTCATTTGAAAACGCGGATTACGGTAAGATACGGGATCAAACGGCTGCCACGTACCGTTGTTATCGATCAGCCACCGACCCTGTTCCGTCTGATACCACCAGTGATCGTTGTGAAAGCGGTACCGTGCCCGGGTCGCTTCATCGATATCCAGGTGCGCGGTCCCTTCGAGAACGATCGGATCGATCTGCGAATTCGCCTGCCCCTGTAACTGTCCTGAGGCATCCAGATTGGGACGGTTCGTCTGATGCCGCAGAGGCATGTCTGCATCGTTTTGATTTTGCAATTGCACATCGGTTTTGTTCTGCGCATCAGCACCGTTCTGCAAATATGCGTCCGTTTTGTCCTTCAGCTGCGTATCGGTCTGCCCCCGTACTTTTCCGGAAGATTTCGTTCTCGGTGGCGTGGGAGTTGTATCTTTATCGAGCGCGTTCTGGCCCTGCGATTGAACTGAGCCTTCGACTTTGGTATTGGTACCTGCCTTCGTATTTTTACCAACTCCCGGTACTGCTTTGGCTCCCGCAGTCGGTTGGTCAACATCCACATCTTTCTGTAGCTGAGCTGGCAGGAACAGGGGGCTGATTCCCAGTACTGCCGCTGCGATCAATACTCTGAAACTAATGCCTTTCATTGCATTCCTTCCTTTCGTTTCTGGGAAAGTGTTAATTCCTGCCACCTCTTTACTATTGCAAACTTCATACCAAGCTTGAAAAAACTCAGTCTCTTCGAAAGACGGTAGAAACGTGGCTCTTTCCTCTCAAAGGCTGCGTTTACAGAGCGCGAGTTTGAGCGATCAGCAGCCACTCTGGCTTAGAAGCGGTCACTGGATGAACTCACGATTCACAATGTAAATACCTGTCGGATAAACAAGCCTGTTACCTGTTGATTATCGTAGTCAACTGATTATTGAGAATAAATTTCTGAAGGGATTCTCCTCGACAGGCTGCAAGAAACAGGATCTCGCGTCTTTGCTCTGCGGCGATTGTTAGCTGGTGATCCTGCCTGATTCAGACTCAGGAAAGCCCGATTCCCAGGTCTGGCTCGCTTCAGTCGACTGGTGAAATCGGCTATTCAGGACATCACTCCTCTGGAGAGGTGCATGGCGGAAGTCGGTGTTGCCCCAAAAATCTTTTTGATCTGAACTTGGATCCTTGCGTAAAATTCGGATATCTCTGAGCAAACAGCACCGATTTCTAACGTCAATAGCCGCAATACTTGTCACCCGCGATGCAGTAACCAATCGCGATTTCTGTCAATGCCCGGTTCCGGTTTTGACAGAAATGACGCGAAGCTCTTTCTGGCAAATTCAACAGAAATATAACGAAGATTAAATATGAGGCAGATGGCACATGACTCCAAAGGAGACATCTATGAGGAGGTCTGGATTCGTAGAAGCTGAAGGAATTTAACTGGTTGATTCCAGACCGACGTGACTGCTGACCGATCGCCGCAAGATCCTGTCGGTGAGACTTTTGTGATGAATCAACCGATATTCTGTAATTTCAGGAAATGTCGGGGCGATTTCAAAACTGGTATGCAATTTGCGAATTCAAGTGAAAAGCTTGAGTTTAAGAGTATTCACCATAACGGTGGCGCTTGAGCAGTAGGCCAGTTGTGATAAACACTGCAATGTTGAATCAGATCTATTGATGATTATCGTTTTCCCCAGGGTGATTGGCCAGGACATTCTGTCTTCTCTACCTGGTGAAACAGTTTGAATCGGATCGGTGCGCAGACAGCGCCGCCTGTTGCAACATCAACAACGATCGCTGACACGGTTGACAAAGGAGTGAGTCCGACTGTCTCCAAATCGATTGGTAGCAGGTCGAAAAAAAGGTGTAATCCAGCAAGGGGTAAGGAACTACCAGAAATATCCATCAGCAGAAAAAGGAACAACAGCAGTTCAACTCATAGATAACAAATGACTGCAACTGGTCCATGGCCTCTTAATGCCATTACGATAAATAGCTGGATTTTGAATGGACCATCGACGCAAAATTCGACAATCAGGAGCATTAACATGACACATGAACCGACAGTTGACCACGGTCAAACTCTTAATGGTCCCACTGGCAAAGTGATCGGCTTCCTGGATAGCAAAGTTGAATTTGAAGCGTTTGCGGATACTTTGCATGCTGAGGGTTATTCAGAAACAGCGATTACTTTTCTTTACGGCGAAGATGGCATTCACCTTCTGGAACGGATGAAAGAGCATCGTTTCTTCTTCTCAGATTCTGAGGGTAGCATCTCCAGACTGGTATCCGGGAGTTGAAGCAGGGGCATTGTACTGTGTCCATTGAAGTCACAGATCGTCAGCATGCTGTGGACATAGCGAGTCTGGCAAAGCCTCAAGGAGGGCACGGCTTCATATATTTCGGGTCTTGGGTCAACGAGCGGCTTTGGATATGACAGACATCATCAGCAGCTTTATCCTCGACTCGCTCTAAATAATCAACCATGCTGTAATTCGTATAATTTCAGGCAATATCGCATGAGTTCTCGGGCTGGGAATCGTTAAGTCTTTTTATCAACGAAACACCGGGCATCATCGCCGCCTGAAATGACTCATCCCAGATTGGATAAACAGTTATTTCGCAGTTTGGTGGAGATCGATTCACACAGGATTTGATTGCTCGCTGTGATTTCAGGAAACGAGAGCCGCATTGCTCATACAGATCATGAGTGGCGGACTGCAAACCGATGGGTTCAAGTCGCTCGCCCGTAAGTTACCTTAAATCAATTTAAAACAGATGAGTGCCTGAGCGCTCTGGAGGACAGGATCTCTCGTGAGAATATCGTGATGCTTCGGAAGGCTCAAAGAAGATCTGATATGGGAATTGGGATTCCCCGTTATCAAGCTTACTGTCTGTTTCAGGAAAACGAGCGAGTTCTGTAGTTTGTTTTTGTATGGAATGTTTTATCTGATCGGAATTTTACTTAAGGGATAAACCACATTGCTGGTTCCCATGCCTCAGGAACAGAAAGTGAGAAACGCTATTATTGCTAAAAGTCTCAATTGAATATAATGCAGCCAGAAAAAGATGCATTTACTGCAACCAGTGAGTCCGACTCGCGAGAACAACACCATCGTTGAGGGTATGAACCATATTCCATTTCGAGATTAAAACGTATTCCTTCAATGCCGGAAAGGAGTGCTTCAATGGAGGAGTTACATTTCGAACATCAGAGGGAAATGCTGGTTGAAGGTGAATTGCGCATGCTGGGGATTCGTGACGGTACGGTCCCGTATGCGATGCTGACTGTCCCGCGGTGAGAATTCATCCCGGTTGAGGCGCTGGAGTTTTCGTACAGAAACGCTCGATTACCAATTGGACCGGAAAACAATCTGGAGCACAGGTCAGCCGGTAATCCAGTGGGGCTTTCGGATTGGATCTTGACAGACTGTTTATCTCAACCAAACGCGTGTTAAACTACCTCAATATCCACAACCCGCAGACCGTGACGGTTGCCAGAAACCGCTACGGGTGCCTGTCTCCTTGGGAAAGGGATCCGGCACTCTATGGGCAGGCGGTGATTACAGGTCGCTACCGCAGTTGTGAAGCCGATGTGACGCGGATCCTGTATCAAATGCTGCAATGCCGCATCGAAGCTGCTGTCCGGGATGACGAAGAACGGTTCAAGTTCAATTTATTCAGTTTTTGAGACAGAAGTGTCCTGAATATCAGGAAGTGGTTTTCTCTAACGCAAATATACAACGACAGAGAGGAGGGGGAAGCTGCTACGAAATAGAGAGGCGGCGGACGTGGTTCCTGAGGGATATTGGATCAGAGAAAAAATAAATAAGCCCGATTGAATAAGACACTCGGGGTTAAGTCGGTGGGGGGGAGATTTTAATTGTTCCTATCAGCTCCAACAGACACAATCGGACAGTATTTCGGAATGGCACGCGTTGATTGGCGAAACGCCAATCACAACTTGACAAGTGACAGGCAGGCAGTATCGTTATTAACGATGAGGGCGGATATGTGGGAATCAATGTGCTCAGCTTAAAATTAGAATCTCTGTAATCAGCACAGGTCTGTTAGAAAGCGTTGCGAAGCGCAGGCGATGGAATGTTCCTCTTGAGTGCGAATGACTAAAATGCGCGAAGTTGAATCCGCATGCGCGATATCTGAATCGGCAGAGCTTTCCCGATTTTTATTTTCGTCCAGCAGAACGTTCAGGGCCTGCAATCCTGCACACACACGGCTGCGAAGAGTCTGGGAGTGTTCTCCAATACCGGCCGTGAATATCAATGCATCGATGCCTCCAAGCGTCACTGCGAAAGCGCCAATCGCTGAGCGAATGCGAGTGGCAAACATTTCGATGGCCAGACTCGCCCGCTTGTGGCCAGCGATTGCTGATTGTTCTACTTCCCGAAAATCAGATGATACGCCGGAAATTCCCAGCAGGCCGCTTTGTCGGTTCAGGATTTCGTCAAGGTGATCTCCCTTCATATCGTGCTGCTCCATCAGGTGTAACAAAATACCTGGATCAATGGAGCCGCTGCGCGTTCCCATCATTAAACCTTCCAGGGGAGTAAATCCCATTGTCGTTGCCACAGGTTGTTCTCCACGCACAGCAGTCGCCGAGCAACCGTTGCCCAGATGGCAAATGATCAAGCGAAGATTCGGATCATCCTGACGTTTGAGTATCTCAGCAGCACGCTTCGCACAGTACGCATGACTGATGCCATGAAACCCATAACGGCGAATACCGTATTCTTCAAACCACTGATAGGGCAGCGGATACACCACCTCATGCCTAGGCAAGGTGGAATAGAAGGACGTGTCGAATACCGCGATGTGAACTGCCCCTGGGAAGACTTTGCGGGCAGCTTTCACTGCGGCTAAAGCCGGTGGATTGTGAAGTGGAGCAAGAGTACTGATCTGCTTCAGCTCTTCACATACACGGTCGTCAATCAAAACAGGTTGGTTGAGCGCCGGCCCGCCATGGACGATGCGATGACCGACAGCTTTGACTGGTTTATTAATACCATTAGCAGTCAAGCGATCCAGTATTTCATTGACTGCCCCTCTGTAATCAGAGCTTCCCACAGTGGTATGACTGTCTTCATTTCCCGATGTACGAAAGTGAAACGTGGCGCTAGAGTCGCTGTCATGCCAGTCGATGACGCCTCCAGCAAGTTCTGTATTTGCGGCATCATCAAACAGGGCGTATTTCAATGTGCTTGATCCCGCGTTGAGGACAAGAATGCTCATCTGATTTACTGCTCCGCCTGTGGCCAGTTCCATTCCCGTATTTCTGGCATGTCCTGTCCATGCTCCGTGATGTACTGTTTGTGTTCAATCAGCTTATTTCGTAATTGCTGCTTGAGGTGAGCGGCTTGAGCTCCGAGCCTGGGGACCCGTTCGATGATATCTTCGACAAGGTGAAAACGATCCAGGTCATTCAGGACAACCATATCAAACGGCGTCGTGGTCGTGCCTTCTTCTTTATAACCGCGCACATGGAGATTCTTATGATTAGTGCGGCGATACGTCAGTCGATGAATCAGCCAGGGATATCCATGAAAGGCAAAGATAATCGGTTTGTCCGTTGTGAACATGATGTCAAATTCTCTGGCAGAAAGCCCGTGGGGATGCTCTCTCGGATCTTGCAGCTTCATCAGATTGACGACATTGATGACGCGAACCTTTAACTCCGGGAGCATACGTCGCAGGATATCCACTGCAGCCAGTGTTTCGAGTGTCGGTACATCTCCGCAACAAGCGAGTACCACATCCGGATCCTCTCCGTGGTCGTTGCTGGCCCAGTCCCAGATACTGACGCCGGCACTGCAATGTTCGATCGCCTCCTCGATATTGAGCCATTGCGGTTCTGGTTGTTTGCCTGCCACAATTACATTGACATAATTCCGGCTTCGTAAGCAATGGTCGGTGACCGAGAGCAGGCAGTTGGCATCAGGTGGAAAATAGACGCGAATGATATTGGCCTTTTTATTTACCACATGATCGATAAATCCCGGATCCTGATGGCTGAAACCATTGTGATCCTGCCGCCAGACATGTGAAGATAACAAATAATTCAACGATGCAATCGGTTGTCGCCAGGGAATATGATTGCAAACTTTGAGCCATTTAGCATGCTGATTGAACATCGAATCTATAATGTGGATAAACGCTTCATAGCAGTTAAAAAATCCGTGCCGACCAGTGAGCAGGTAGCCTTCGAGCCAACCCTGGCACTGGTGCTCCGAGAGCATCTCCAATACCCGACCCGCTGCAGAAATGTGATCATCACTCGGTAACGTCTCTCCGACAAAACCGCGTTCCGTAACTTCAAACACATCTCCCCAGCGATTTGAGGTGTTCTCATCAGGGCTGAAGATGCGAAAGTTACTGGTTGCTAAATTCTCTTTCATCACGTCGCGTATGAACTTGCCTTGGACACGCGTGGCTTCTGCCTTGACGCTGCCGGGACCGGAAAATTTGACGGCATAGTCTCGAAAGTCAGGGAGGCACAGGCTTTTCAGTAACTGGCCGCCATTAGCGTGCGGGTTGGCTCCCATCCGTCGTTCACCGTGGGGTACAAGTGCCGTGAGTTCCTGTCGCGGGGCTCCTTGTTCATCAAACAGCTCTGCAGGCCGATAGCTTTTCATCCATTGCTCGAGCAATCTTACGTGGTCCGGATTCTCATGCATTTCTCCGATCGGTACCTGGTGACTCCGCCAGTTACCCTCGATTTGCTTTCCATCGACTTCGCGCGGACACGTCCAGCCTTTGGGAGTTCGCAGTACGATCATAGGCCAGCGTGGGCGAGTAGGATTATTGTTCTGCCGGGCATGTCGCTTGATCTGGTGGATCTCATGGGTCACCTGTTCAAGGATTCCGGCCATCCGCTGATGCATCTCACCTGGAGCGTCGCCCTCAACATAAAACGGTGTGTAACCGTATCCACGCAGTAACTGGTCAAGCTCTTCGTGGCTGATGCGAGCCAATACCGTGGGGTTGGCGATTTTATAACCGTTCAGGTGTAGAATCGGCAGTACGACGCCGTCGTGTATTGGGTTGAGAAACTTGTTGGAATGCCAACTTGTGGCCAGTGCTCCCGTTTCCGCTTCGCCATCGCCTACGATACAGGCAACAATCAGATCGGGATTGTCGAAAGCGGCGCCGAACGCGTGTGATAATGCGTAGCCTAATTCTCCTCCTTCGTGAATGCTGCCTGGAGTTTCCGGAGCGACATGGCTGGGAATTCCACCAGGGAAACTGAACTGCTTGAATAACCACTGCATACCGGCTTCATCCTGCGTGATGTTAGGATAATGTTCGGTATAAGTCCCTTCGAGGTATGTGTTGGCCACTAGTCCCGGTCCTCCGTGGCCTGGTCCCGTGATATACATCATACTCAAGTCGAATTTTTTGATGATGCGATTCAGATGAGCGTACACGAAGTTCAAGCCAGGTGTTGTTCCCCAGTGTCCCAGCAGTCTCGGTTTGATATGTTCCTTCCGTAAGGGGACTTTGAGCAGTGGATTGTCGAATAAATAGATCTGCCCCACCGACAGGTAATTGGCAGCTCGCCAATACGCGTCAAGTTGATTCAATTCTTCGTGTTTGATTTCGTTCGACATTTCCATCAGTCCTTTGTTCGTCAGATTCGAAACCCCGTTGTATGTTTAGCGGCAGAGCCCCGTGGCAGTGTAGCCACTTTCTGAGGCGAAGATTTCCATGCACCTGTCAGCATGATCAAATCGGAAGTCGAACAGTTGATCCAGTCATTGAACAGTTCATTCGTTGTCTCAATGTGGGGGGCTCTGATTGAAGTGATCTCTGAAATCAGAGAACTGCTGGATGACTTGTTGATGACTACGATTCGTTACAGGTATTTGTCTGTTATGACATGCAAGAATAGTTTACAGAGTTTCAGATTCAACTGGATTAAGACGAATACGGGCACCGGTTCAATTTTCGGAAGCTGTCTGTCTGATTCCCGTGTAGCGATCCATCTGATCAAGTCCATTATACTTCAGCGGGGAGTGTCTTTCCCCGTAGACGGTGCTGATTTCCGCGGGCATCAAAGATCTCTCGAAAATCAGCTTTTTGAAAATCATCAAAGTCTCCCAGAAATTCGATATGGGAGTTTTTGTTTTAAGTGTTTATGATCTGACTCATCTCATGAGAGATCTGGCAAACGAGTCGACTGAACAATCTCGCTCACCACGTCGGATACAGTTTTTGAATCACCAGATACAACTAGAGCTAGATAGTGTCCTTAGACAATCAGGTTTTCGGAAGGGTACTCTTATTTAAGGAGCGACCGGGCGATTCGCATCTTTCCACCTCAGAAACATTACACAGTGACCATTCCTCGATTCAGATCATCTAAGATAATTTGTAACATCGTCCGAGTGATGTGTTTTCGAATCATTGTTTGTGGAGATATTCAATCGGATGTAACAGCAGTGATTACTTGGCTGTCGTGACAGAGTAGATTCCTACCACCGCACCGTACATTTTTAAGATGATGTTTTGAAAACAGTCATAACCTGCGATTAACAGTGCAAATCATGAGCCATGCCTGGCTGGAATCAGGAAATTCCTGTAAAAGGCTTCAATTCACTCTGGAGACAAGAGCACGCATTCAGAGATGGTCTATAGCCCTGGTCGAAAATGTTTCAATGTGTGCGTCGGTCGAGCAGGAATGAGTGGCAATGATTCATTCTGATCTGATCAGATTCCCGCGACCTGAAGCAACCTCTTCTTTCTCACTGAAGCATGTAAAGAATTCGCAGGCAATGCGACAAAAAGTCCAGCTATGGCTGAAGGCGTCGTGTCTTTTTTGGGGTAACCGCATAAAGATTTGAGATTCAAAGCGGGATTCTAAACCAGTGGGGAAGAAGAAGCTGTCACTACCGCTAAATGCCACTGATCCGAAACGCCCACCATGCAACTGTGAGACTGACGTCTGGCTGGCACGAGTGATAACGATTCTTTCTGGGAGCACTTTAAAGCGTGGTCATCGATCATCCGGCAGATCACCCGTGATTTCCCTGGTATTGATCTTGCACAAAAATATTATCAGAGCAACTCCAGCCATATACCGGCACCAAACTACACGGCGATATGTTTCTGAAGCGTTTATGAGCCTGTCGCGATACGAGAACTTGCTGTCTGTTAAATGCTTTCCCGATTTACAGAAATGTCATTTCCATACGATTTATTCCGGTGGATTGTACGGTGAGAGACCAGCGGGGAGGCCGCGGTCCGATCATACCGGCTTCCGGGAAGTCAGTTTATTGACTCAATGAACCTGCTCGCTCTCAAGTTCAGATATTTTCTGCAGGATTGTCAAAGACATTTCCTGGACTAGTTCTAAGCCAGAATGTATTCAGCTTCGTTCAATCAATGCTGGCAGTAAGTTTAGCTTGCTGAGGGATTAGGGAACTCCGACAAAGATGCGATTGATGATGATCTGCGGGGCTTTCTGCGGTGGTTGTTTCGCTTCTTGATTGGATAACTGTTCCCCGGGCTCTGTCAATTCTGAACAGGATTGGTATATGAAATGCGGTTTCTTCAATCAATTTAACATCAGGAGAAAGTTATGAGCTATATCAGTATCAATCCCTTCAATAATGAGCAACTCAAAGAGTATGAGCCACTGACAAAGGAACAAGTCGTCCAGGCCATTAAACAGGCTGAGGATGCTTTTCAATCCTGGCGGTATACTTCATTTGAGAAACGTAAAGCAGTCATGCTGAAATATGCACAGCAATTGAGGGAGAGAATCGAAGAGTTCGCAGAGCTGATCACGCTGGAAATGGGGAAGCGTATCTCAGAGAGTCGCGAAGAAATTAATTTCTGTGCAGAGATTGCCGAGTTTTACGCGAATGGAGCCGAGGATTTTCTGGCAGACCAGCCGATGGATGTGGAAGATGCTGATGCTTACATTCAGTACGCCCCTCTTGGAGTTCTGCTGGGCATCATGCCCTGGAACTTTCCCTTTTATCAGGTCACGCGTTTTGCAGCTCCCAATATTATGGCGGGGAACACCGTTCTGGTAAAACACGCCAGTAATGTTCCTCAGTGTGCAGAGGCGATTCACGAATTATTTGCAGAGTGTGGCGCCCCGGAAGGGGTTTTTACCAATCTATTTATTCCAAAAGAGTTTATAAATTCTGTCATAGAGGACAATCGCATTCAGGGGGTGTCATTGACTGGTAGCGATCGTGCAGGCGCAATCGTCGCTGGTGAAGCAGGAAAGGAAATAAAACGTTCCGTTCTGGAGCTGGGAGGGAATGATCCGTTCGTGGTGCTCGAAGATGCAGACTTGGAGCACGTGATACAAATGGCAGTTCTGGGAAGAATGACTAATACCGGTCAGTCCTGCGCTGCGTCTAAGCGTTTTATAATTGTCGAAGACGTGGCGGAGAAATTTCTGGCTGCCTATAGAGAAGAAATGTCAAAACTGAAACTCGGAGATCCGCTGGATCCGGAAACAGATGTCGCACCGTTGTCGACGGAATCGGCGGCAGTCAACCTGGATAATATGGTGCAAAAAACGATCGATGCTGGTGCAACGGTCATTCTTGGCGGTGGGCGTCCTGAGCGTGAAGGGGCATTTTATAATCCGACCATACTAACTGATATCACTCCGGATATGCCGACCTACGACTACGAATTATTCGGACCAGTTGCCAGCGTGTATGTGGTCAAAGACGAAGTGGAAGCCATTCTGGTAGCGAATGATTCCTCGTATGGTTTGGGGGGCTCAGTCTACTCTCGAGATATCGATCGCGCCCGGCGGGTGGCGGAGCAGATCAATACGGGGATGGTATTCATCAATCAACCGACTAATTCCCAGGCAGAACTTCCCTTTGGCGGAACGAAACATTCCGGTTATGGCCGTGAGCTATCACATCTCGGTATTCTGGAGTTTGTAAATAAAAAGTTGATCCATGCTCTGAAATCCTGAAGAGATTCACCGCCCTGATGTGTGGTGAACTGGTGCAAGGCATCTGATCATTTCCAGTTTATTGTATGGTGCTTTTCTGGGAGGAGCCTGTACAGCTTAATTAATTTTTTTACAACTCCAGAATCAGGAGCAATAATCATGGGACTTATCTCCAGAAAAGAGTTTACCAGTTTAGAGGATCTTTTTCTTGATCAGATCCAGGATCTGTACGACGCAGAAAACCGACTGACAAATATGCTTCCCCAAATGGCGGATGCCGCACTGTCTGTGGAACTCAAATCGACATTTCGTACTCATGTGAGAGATGTCGATGAACATCTAAAGCGACTGGAGGTCGTCTTTCTGGAAATGAGACTGGAACCCAGAAGGCAAGCCTGCGAAGCCATGAAAAGAATGATTCGAATGGGGGATGAAATGGTTAAGGCCAAGGGCGACCCCATGGTCAGAGATGCGGCTTTGATCGCGACTGCCCAGCGGTTTGACCATTATAAAATTGCGGGCTATGGGACTGCCCGCAGCTTTGCTCGACGACTGGGAAAAAAACACCTGGCAGCGGTTCTTGAAGCCAATCTTGAAGATGAGAACGCAGCAGATAATATCCTGACGGAGATTGCAGAAAAGACAACGAATCAGGCAGCAGCCAGGTCCTGATATTCATGATGTGTCAGCCTCGGAAAGTTCTGTTTTCGATTCAGTATCAGGCAACGTATTCGGTAAATGATTCACCATGAGATCAGGATCGAAAAATGATCTGAAGTTATCCTCAACGATTCTTGTAAAGAAAGTAGTTTGTCATGGATCCACCACAACATGTTCCGCTCTGGTTAACTTCCGCTCCACTTACTATTTATCCTGAGCTCAAAAAGGACATTTCAGCAGATGTTGCAGTCATTGGTGGCGGGATTACCGGCCTGGCCACTGCACTCCTGCTGCAACGGTCCGGTGTGAAAGTGGTTGTACTGGAAGCTAATCATATCGGTTGTGGGGTGACAGGAGCTTCAACTGCTAAAGTTACTGCTCTACATGGTATGATCTATAATCATATCGCAAATCAATTTGGTTCTGAAGCTGCCAGAAATTATGCAGAAGCGAATCAAGCTGGCCTGAAACTAATTGCTTCCTTTGCCAGCGAAGCGAAGGCATTGGGTATTGATTGTCAATATGAGCGGAAACCGGCAATTACTTTCACTCAGGACAAAGGACGTGTCAATGAGGTTCGACAAGAAGCAAAAGCTGCAAAAAACGCCGGTTTAGCTGCCAGTTTTTTAACTGAAGCTGGCTTACCATTTGACATCGATGGTGCGGTTCGGGTAGAGAATCAATCACAGATTGATCCCTACCAACTGTGTCATGCTTTGGCACGACTTTTCTGGAAGGCCGGTGGAGAAATTTATGAAGAAACCCGCGTGCAGGATGTGACTTGCGCAAACCCGCATTCGAACTGTCAAGTTCAGACAAAAGGTCAGAAGCTTGAGGTGGAACACGTCGTGCTGGGCACGCTCATACCATTTCTGGATAGAGGAGGTTTTTTCGCCAGGACTTCCCCCAGTCGCTCCTATGGGATCGCTGTCACCCTAAATGAAACAGCTCCGGACGGAATGTTCATAAACATTGATACTCCCCGGCGTTCGATACGATCAATTTCAAACGGACGCGGCTTGATCGTGGTCGGGGAACAGCATAAAACAGGTCAGGTGACTGACACCCATGCCTGCTACCAGGCACTCGAATCGTGGACGAAACAATGGTTTTCTGTCCGTTCGATTGATTATCGCTGGTCTGCGCAGGATTATCTTTCAGTCGATTCACTGCCGTATATTGGTAAAATTCCTCAGGGAAATGACCGTATGTGGACGGCCACAGGTTTTAATAAATGGGGGCTTACGACAGGGGCCGCCGCTGCAATCATGCTCACGGATATGCTCAAAGGGAATACTCATCCCTGGTCGGAACTGTTTTCTCCCTCACGTATCGACATTCTGCCTTCAGTCAAGAAACTGGTCACAGAAAATACGAACGTTCTCAAGCATTATGTGGGAGATCGCCTTCAGGCCTTGAATTCACCTGAGATTGAGCAGCTTGCTTCGGGAGAGGCCGCGCTTGTGAAGAATAATGGTGAACGTGTAGCAGCGTATCGCGATGAGAGTGGAGAAGTCCACGTCTGTTCCGCCATCTGCCCCCATATGGGATGTTATGTGCAATGGAATACTGCAGAATTATCCTGGGACTGTCCCTGTCACGGCTCACGATTTGATTATACCGGAAAGTTGCTGCAGGGGCCTGCAGTAGACGGCCTCAATTACAGCTCGATCAAACACAAATGATATTATCTCCAGACTCAGGAAGTACAGCGGGGTAATGTGTTAATGGTACAGAGTTGAATAGACTTGCAGTCTCTCACTCTCAACATGTGGATCGGATGTGTCAGATACCAATAATCAAATGAGGTTATAAATAGACTTCTCAAGTGGACCATACTAACTTCAGAATTCAATCCGGTGTAAATGATATCCTTCGAAGTATGAATGGTATTCAGACCAGGACAGGAGCGCCTGATCTGAATACCGGGGCAATCCCATACCAGATAGCAGGGAAAGCATCGATTCTCAGCGTGCCGCAGCCTGATTAGTTGACTCTTCTGCAACCTGTGTGAGAATTTTATCAGCATTACCCTCTTCATCCAGGGTTTCCTGAAGAATCTCAGCCAGGCGTGCCTTGCCCAGACGTTGGGCAAAATTACGGGCAGAGCCGTAACCGGCGATTTCATAGTGTTCGACCCGCTGAGCAGCAGCAATCAGGGCGGCATCGATTACATGGGGATCGCCTTTGGCTTGAACGATTTCTTCGCCTTCCTTGATTAATCCTTTCATGGCTTCACACGATACTCGTTTTGGCTCACGGTCAAGTCCTTTAAAGACCGCTTCCAGGCGTTTTACATGTTCTTTGGTTTCTCCCAAATGCGACTGAAAAGCGGTCTTTAATTCCTGTGTAGTGGCTGCTTCCGCCATTTGCGGAATCGCTTCCACAAGCCGGTTTTCAGCATCGTACAGATCCTGAATCTGATCAACAAATAAATCCTCTAAACTGGTAAATTCTTTACTGGTGAACAATCCCATGTGAAATTTCCTTTTTGAATAAACGACTATCATGCTGAGAACCTGATTCCGTGTTCTCAGTAGTACAAACCAGCTACGCGGTGCAGCAATTCATGTGCCTGGCCAAGCGAAATAGCAGATAGTAACTGTGACAATCTGACCGCTTCCTGTATCAGTGAAACTCTGCGGTTTTGCAGTGCATCATTTTTGCAGTGACTGCCCTCATTTCCGCTGATTCTGTTTTCCACAGTTGATAGAAATTAATGTGAGATAATCTGATTCCGTGGAGCCCCGTTCGAATCAGGAGATGAGAAACGACCGCTGACAATCCGCATTGGTGGTTCGTCGATCAGATTGATTTCTATTCTGTCTCTTCAATCGGACATCAGGCATAAAATTAGAAACTACCGAAATGAATAATGATACTTCTTAGTCCGAAAGGAGGAGCGACTGAAAAACAACTCACTGGCGCTGATTCTCTTCAATTGAAGAAACAAAATCCTGATCCACATGAATTGCTCAGGTATTTCTCAGCACGGCTGCAGTGTCTCGCTGACCTGTCTGGATCAGCATGCTGCCAACAACCATGAGCAGAATACCCGCAGCAAGAAATGTGAGATCCCAGATCAAGTGGTTTTCAGTCTCCGTAACGTGGTGAACGTGCAGAATGTGGTGATCGATGATTCCCTCTACAAGATTGAAGAGCCCCCAGCCGATCGCCAGAGCGCCTACAAATGTTTTTGTAGAGAGCAAGACATTCCGCTGGCGAACCGCGTACCACAACATGGCGATTCCGATCACGGTCATGATCCATGTGAAGACATGAAAGAGGCCATCCCAGAACATATTAATCTCTAGATGGACGGCGAGCGTTCTCGCGTCGACATTTCTGACGGGAAAGCGGGCTGAGAGCATATTATGGAGTTGCAGAAGCTGGTGAAACAGAATCCCGTCGACAAATCCGCCAATGCCGATACCCAGCAATGTACCAGCCGAAATCAGCGGGCGTTGGTTGATCGGTTGTGTCATCAGTATGAGCCTTGTTCTCAGGTTGAAGAGCTTTCGACCGTGCTGGTTTCGGACTGCTTAGATCGACGCCCGGGTAGGGGGATGCCGAAGTGGATACCAGCTACGATCAGAAGCAATAGTGGTATCGGCAATAATGTCAACAGGGTGTTGTATGCAAAATTATCATTGAAAATGCCTGCAGCCACTTCTTTTCCGATCTCAGAATCACAGTAGGGGCAGGCTGAGACAAACGATGACATCAACAGAAATGACAGCAGGGAGACAGAGATTTTTAACACGGATAGATCCTTTCCTGTTCAGACACTCTGTCTCATTTTCGCATGGATTCCAGAATGTCGTGTGAGGAACCGTCGTTTTTCTGGACGGCAGTTTTTGATATCTGTTCGAAGTCACCCCGTATTGCTTTCAGGGCATAACGCTCCATTTCAATTTCGGTTTGAGTACGAAATCCAAGCCTGCGAAATACAGGTAAAGGAGGACACCAGCCCTGAATTGCATGTTGCAGCAGGAAGCCTGCTACCGCTGCAGGCAGGGCAAAGAAACGACGATCTACCATAGCGCCGAGCCCCAACCCAACCAATGCGGCCGTGGCAGCATTGGCTTCGAGGGTCCGTTCGATATCCCATTCTTGATCCAGTTCTTTCAGACGCCGATCAATCGTCTGTGCATCGGCAGAACTATAATGGGCGATATTCTGCTCAGTCTGACGACGGATTCGCTGATTGATATCCTGGGCAGTATGCAGAGGAACTCTTTCAGCGGTGGGAGCTAACACATTCATTTCCTTTCTCCTTTTGAAAATCGATTCTTTCTGAAAGCCGCTGATAGATTGTTTCGTATGCTGCAGGACCAGCTTTCTTTGAGGTTGGCTTCATTACATCGTCCGTTAGAAAATTTCCCGGCTAGAAACAGTCGCGTACGCGGTGATCTACAGGATCTGCAGATGAACGGCAAATTACGTGCCATCCTCACTGACAGGAAACAGGGGGCGACTGAATAAGAGAAATTTTCACAGGGCAGTCTGAGCACAGTTTTTTTAAGAGAGTGACTCAGGCACAACGATCCAGGCTCTCAGGGAAACATGTATGGCACATGAAATGCTCGTCGTTTCAAACATTCCGGGTGAGGGCTTTTTTTACAACTACCACAAGGCATCCGTGGTGACTCGAAGCCCTGATGGTGAGATTACCAATTCCTGGTATTTCTTCCTGCACAAGTCTGGAAGAGTGAGTGCATAAATTCTACTGACAGGTACTGTCGTCATCAGATGTCAAACTGTCGTACATCGTCGAGTATCTCAGGCAGCAATGATTGATAAGGAGAATGAGCATGCCCCAGAATACTGCCAGTTATTGGATCTTTCGCCGTTTTTTTCTCCTGTTGCTAATACTGCTGTTGCTCGCAATCCTGGTTTGCGGATATCTGCGGGGACCTGTCGCACAGGTAGAAAAAACATCAGCAACTTTCGTGATTGCAGCCGTCGCGAATCCCAGATTGAAAAGTACCATGTTCAAGAGGGATGTACTGAAATCTGAGAATCAGATATCTTTTGAGAATGCGGTTCTGGATGATTGATTGACTGCTGTGCGGGGGGCGACACTAAAAGTGTTCGGAGCTGGCTTGTTCCCAGTCCCGTTGCCAGAATTCAGCAGGAGGGGCGGTCAGCAGTTCATTCTCTTCGGCCTGATAAAAGATTTCTGCGTAACTTTTCACAGTAGTGGAGTTAACTCTGCGCAAGAGCAACTCCGGGGAGAGTTGATCAGGTGAGCTCAATCCAAGGGAAGCGATCATCTGATTGAATTCCATCACGGTAGAATGCTGATAGTTGCGAACTCGATATTGTTTGACTTCCGGAAGAAGCCCCCGGGTGCGTGTTGGATCCTGGGTCGTGATGCCGGTTGGACAGCAATTCGTCTCACAGATCCGGGCCTGGATGCACCCCAGTGCGAACATCATGGGGCGGGCAGCATTGCAGTAATCGGCTCCCTGGCTGAGGCGTCGAATCATTTCGAAGGCAGAATCTACTTTACCACTGCAGCCCAGTTTGATCTGTCTTCTCAAACCGCAGGCAACGAGAGACTGATGAACGAAATGTAAGCCTTCTGTAAGGGGGGCACCGATATGATCTTCATATTCCAGCGGTGCTGCTCCAGTGCCTCCTTCCCCTCCATCGACAATAATATAGTCGGGTAGAATCTCTGTTTGCAGCATTGCTTTACAGATTCCCAGAAACTCACTGCGACGCCCGACGCACAGCTTGAAGCCCACGGGTTTGGCATCAGATAAATCGCGCAAGCGTCGAATAAAATCCAATAGAGTGAGGGGGGAGTCAAACTCGCTGTGTCCCGGAGGCGAGACGCATTTTTCGTGTGCTGGTACTCCACGTGTCTTAGCTATTTCTTCTGTCATTTTGGTGGCTGGCATTACTCCACCTAAGCCAGGCTTGGCGCCTTGGGACAATTTGATGGTGATACATTTCACTGCTGGTTCTGCAGCCTTCTCCTGAAACTGTTCCGGATCAAAATGTCCGTTTTTGTCACGGCACCCAAAGTAGGCCGTCCCAATTTCCCAAACCAGATCTCCTCCCGGTCTTAAATGGTAGGGGCTTAACCCACCTTCTCCCGTCGCATGTGCGAAACCACCCAGTCTGGCACCACCATTCAAAGCCAAAATGGCATTAGCGCTCAATGATCCGAAGCTCATGGAAGAGACATTCAGTAATGCCATTTCATATGGATGCCGGCAAGCATCACCCCCAATCAGGACACGAAACTGTGTTTGACTGGCCTGTCTGGGATTAATTGAATGCGTGAGCCATTCATAACCCGCCTCGTAAACATCCAGTTCGGTACCGAACGATCTTTCTTCGTGTTCATCTTCCGCACGCTCATAAACAATCTGTCGGCTGTTTCGGTTGAAGGGAGCACCATCAGTATCACTTTCGACGAAATACTGATGCAGTTCCGGGCGTAGTTCTTCCGATGCAAAACGGAGATATCCCAATAGCGGATAATTACGTAAAACATTATTTGATGCGAAAAATAGATCGTAGAATCCTACTCCGGTGAGCAGCAGAAACGGAATCGCCAGCCACAACCAGTGAAGAGAAGCTGTTGCAACAAGGACGCAACCAATCAAGGCCAGTATTACAGATAGTAGTAAAGGAAGATATCTCAGCATGATTAATCGATTCTGGATTTCAAACCAATTGTTTTTTACTAATGACTACAGAGCCTGATATTTTATGGACAGTGAATTGCATTATCGATTGCATCGCGATTGTCGTTTCTGCTTCATCGTAAAATTTCGACCTTCACAAGTCCATTACTAAAAGTCATGACGCCCATAAGTTTCCTCGTCACGAGATGCTGGCAGTCGCCCTCAGAATGGTGAAGAGATTGATTCTCAGCGTGCCCCGAATGGTTCGTTTTAGCAGACCTTCCGATAAGGGGGCGCTGTAAAAATTAGAAGACTGATGAAAACTTGATTCCGTTGCTTAATGTTGCAATGTTGCCTTGGTAAGCATTCAAGGTTCCAACTGGAAGATCAGCATCACTTCGTAGCTGATTGCTCCTCCTGCGTCGGGGTGGGGTGGGGTGGCTACTTTTGTTAAGCAGAATCGCTACGTTGTGTTCGAAACTCCGCAAAGACAAGTGACTGCTACTGTAATCCGACTGGTATTTTATTGATTAGTTGTGTTCACAGGTGTATGGTGGTTGTAGAAAGAGTCATCCAAACCGTTCGAACTTCACAAGCCAATTTTAATTATTTAGCTGTCCGGAGTATCTGCAATCATCTAATAGAATTGTTTTGATCATTCGAACATGAATCGATGAATTCCTGTGCAATGTATTAACAACTGCTGTTTGTTACGGGCCTGTATGCTGGAATTTACGGATCAAAAACACATGCCAGAAAACGCTCCTTTAATCGTGGTGGGCATCGGCGCCTCCGCCGGTGGGCAGGAAGCCCTGCGCGGCTTCTTTTCCACGATCGACTCAAACCCCGGTTACGCGATTGTACTTATTCAGCATATGCTTCCGGAAGGGGCAGATTCGCTGCTGGAAACGATGGACAATCTCTCTCCGCTGCCTGTCTCACTGATTGAGCAGGATACACGTCTGCAACCGGATCATGTTTATATTGTCCCTCCGCACTGCAGTGCCGCTTTCAACAGTGAGACAGTCTTGTCTGTCCGATCGGTACAACAGGGGGGGCAGGGGACCCCGGTGATTACGCCTTCGTTTCAGTCGCTAGCGGAACAGCTGCAGCAGAATTCCGTGGGCATCATGTTGTCGGGAGCGGACGACGATGGGACCGAGGGGTTGCATGCGATACAGGAGGCCGGCGGCATAACGATGGTGCAGGATCCGGAATCTGCCGGACATACGGAAATGCCAGACCATGCGATCACCGCGGGAAATGCGGACTATATCCTGCAGCCGGAACAGATGCCTGCGGAACTGACGAACTATCTCTCCAGTTTGAATCGGGAGCCTCAGCCCGGGAGTACTGACTTACAGACGCAGGTGGAAAAACGGTTGCCGGATATCTGTAACCTGTTGCTGCAGGAGACGGATCACGATTTCCATCATTATAAAACGGGAACACTGGTTCGCCGGATAGAGCGTCGCATTCAGATCTCGCGACTGCGTGACGTCGGTCAGTATCTTGCGCATCTCAAGGAGAATCGAGAAGAAGTCCAGGCGCTGTTTCGTGAGCTGCTGATCAGCGTCACTTCCTTTTTTCGGGATCCGGAAACCTTTGCCGTGCTGGCCCGGGACTATCTCCCCCAGCTGTTTGAAAACCGAGACCCTGAGACGCCGATTCGGGTCTGGGTTCCCGGTTGTGCTACGGGAGAGGAAGCGTACTCACTGGCAATCCTGCTGTATGAAGTCCACGAACGAACGGCGCGGGACGTGGAGATGCATGTCTTTGCGACCGATATCGATGAACGGGCTTTACAGCTCGCGCGGGAGGCCGTTTATTCGACAACAATTGAAGCACATGTCTCCCCGGAGCGGCTGGCACGTTTTTTTATTAAAGACGGGAAACACTACCGCGTGAAGAAGGAAATCCGGGATTTGTGTGTTTTCTCGACGCATAATCTCATCAGTGACCCTCCCTTCTCACACCTGGATCTGATTTCCTGTCGCAATCTGCTGATTTACCTGGATACCCAGTTGCAGCAGAAGCTGGTTCCCGTATTTCACTTTGCCTTGGAAAAGAATGGTTATCTGTTGCTCGGACCTTCCGAGAACCTGATGATGCACGCGGAAATGTTCCGTCCGCTGGATAAGAAACACTGCATCTCCCAGAGAAAGTCGGTTCCGAGACGTACTTCCGTGTTGCGATATACACCAAATCGATCCCGGATTCAGCCCGACGGAAAAGGGATGAAGCGGGAAGTGGATATTGCTGAACTTCCCCGGATTGCCCAGCAGATCCTGCTGGCCGAGTATTCCCCCCGGTATGCGGTGGTGAATGAAGATGCGAATCTCCTGACAACATCAGCTGGGATTGAAGAGTTTCTGGAATTTCCGGAGGGGAGTTTTCATAACAACCTGATCAAAATGACGCGTTCCGGTTTGCGGAGCGGGCTGCGTTCTGCCTTATCGCAAGCGAACAAAACACGCGAGAAGGTGCTCGTTGATACGCTGACATTTAAAATGGGGGAAGATCTGAGGCGGGCACGGCTGGTGGTGCATCCCCTGTCAGAAGTCTACCAGGAATCGGCCCTGTTCCTGGTGGCGTTTGAAGATCTCGGTCCGGTGATGTATCACTCCTTGATTTCTGAAAGAACGAATGCCGATGCGGTTGTGAGAGATGGAGTAATTGAGCAGCTTGAAACGGAACTGGAGCGGACACAGACCGAGCTGGAAAACAGTATTCAGGACCTCGAAGGCTCGAATGAAGAACTGAAATCATCGAATGAAGAGCTGTTGTCGATCAATGAAGAACTCCAGTCTGCGAACGAGGAACTGGAAACTTCCAAAGAAGAACTTCAGGTCAGTATGGATACGCTGGGCCGCGCCCAGGCAGATCTGGAAAACCTGATGAACGGCACCCGCATCGCGACTATCTTTCTCAATCGTGATCTGCAGATTAAAAGCTTCACGCCCTCGGCACAAGAAGTCTATAACTTGAATCCATCGGATCTCGGTCGACCACTAACAGATCTGACCCATCTCGCCAGATGGATGCCCAAGCTGCCCTCCATTGAAAGCATAGCTCGAAACAGTCGTCCTTTTGAGGATGAACTGCAGCTGAAAAGCGGGAAATGGCTGCTGCGTCGCGTGCTTCCATACGAGAGTGAAGGTGATTTTGATGGCATGATCGTCACCTTTATGGATGTGACGGAATTCAAGCTCGCAGAAATCCGCCTGGAAACCGAGCATGCGATTACGCAGCTGCTGTCTGATGCCTTTTCCCTGAAGAAAATCGATACCTCGATTCTGGAAACCATCCGCAAGTGTCTGCAGGCCAGTGTGGGATTGCTCTGGCTGACAAACCCTGCGCAGGAACAGCTCTGTCTGGAAACCAGTGTGGTGACCAACAATAATAAATACCGCAAATTTCTCCACAGCAACCAGGAGATTCAGTTTGCCCGCGGGGAAGGGTTTCCCGGACGCACCTGGGAGAGTATGCAGCCGGAATGGTGTGAGGATATTCATAGCCTCGTGTGGTTTAATCGGAATGAAATCGCCCGAAAGAGTGGTTTGGCCAGTGGCATTGCCATTCCCGTGATTTCAGATCGAACTTGCCTGGGCGTCATGGAGTTTTATACGACAGAGCAACTGCAACCCGATCCACTGCTGCTGAATATGTTCAATTCGATTGGTCATGAGATCGGCTCATTTATCAGCCGCTGCCGAATTCAGAATAGACTGCACGATGAAATCGCGCAGAAAAATGCGGTGCTGTCATCGGCCATCGATTGTATCATGACGATGGATGCCGAGGGGCGTATTCAGGATTTCAATCCTGCAGCAGAGCAAACATTTGGCTATGCAGAGAAAGAGGTGGTTGGCCAGTCCCTGTGTGACCTGATTTTGCCCGAGGAGGTTCGGCCACGGTTTTGGGAAGAAATGCAAAAGTTCCTGAAGACGGGGAAATCAGAACTGGTCGGTCGCCACCTGGAACTGTCTGTGTTGCATAAATCGGGGACTGAGTTTCCGGTCGAGCTGGCTATCAGTATGACACAGCTTGAGAAATCACAACATTTTTTCACGATCTGTTTGAGAGATATCACACTGCGTCGACAGCATGAGGCCGCTCTGAGAGACTCAGAAGGCCGCGCGCAGGCACTGGTTGAGGCGTCCGCTCACATGGTCTGGGCCATGACTCCTGCTGCGCGGACGGAGGAAGATTCTCCCACCTGGCGCGCATTTACTGGCCAGACCTACGAGGAATGGAAAGGTAAAGGCTGGGTAGACGCAATTCATCCTGATGACCGGGAACGGACACTCAATCAATGGCAGACCGCTTTTGAAAAGCGGGAACCTCTGTCTTGTGAGTACCGTCTGAGCCATCGCGACGGCGGCTGGTGCTGGACGTCCGTGCGGGCAGTCCCCCAACTGAATGCGGAAGGGGATGTGCTTCGTTGGGTCGGAATGAATTTTGACATCTCGCATCAGAAACAACTGCAGCAGGAACTGGAGTCCAATGAAAAGCGGCTACTGATGGCGCTCAAGGCAGGGGGCCTGGCTGCCTGGGAATGGCGGCCAGAGGAAAGTTTCTGGTCCGATGAAGTCTATGACCTGCTGGGGGTTCCGCGGAGCACCAGAGCCTGCCCGGAAACGTTTTTCTCCTGTGTGCATGAGGATGATTTACCCGGTTTACAACGAGCCTGGGGAGACGCAATTCAGGGCGACAAGCACTACGATACCACGTTTCGTATTATCCGCCCCGATGGTCAGATTCGCTGGGTCGCCGGCGTGGGGGAAATTATTCGGGATCAACAGGGTAATGTGATGCAGATCTTCGGTCTCAACTGGGACTTTACCCAGGAACGCGAAGTCGAAGAAACACTGCGTAAAAGCGAACAACAGGCCAAACAGGCCAGCATCGCCAAGAGTGCCTTCCTGGCGAATATGAGTCATGAAATCCGCACGCCGATGACTTCGGTTCTCGGGTATACGGACCTGTTGATCGGGATGGAGCAGGATCAGGAAAAAGCCAGTTACCTGCAGAATATCAAACGCAACGGCAATTTTCTGCTGGACATCATCAACGATATTCTGGATCTCTCCAAAATCGAAGCCGGCAAGCTTGTAATCTGTCGGGAGACATTTTCACTCCTGGAACTGATCTCGGATGTGCGTGCGATGATGCGGGTTCGAGCCAGCGAAAAGAACCTGGAGTTTTCGATTGAGTTTCTCAGCGAAATTCCCGAACAGCTGGAGAGTGATCCCAAGCGGCTGCGACAGATCCTGCTGAATCTGATCAGTAATGCGATCAAATTCACAGAGCAGGGAAGCGTGCGCGTTGTGATTGACTATCAGCGCGGCGAGGCGGAAGCAAACCTCAGCATTTCCGTCATCGATACTGGCATCGGCATGACGTCAAAACAGCAAGCCCGACTGTTTCAGATGTTTTCCCAGGGAGACGTTTCCGTTTCACGCAACTACGGGGGGACCGGCCTGGGGCTGGCCATCAGTCAGCGGCTGGCGAATATGTTGAACGGGACCATTTCGGTGACGAGTCAGCCGGGAGAGGGGAGTACGTTTACCTGCGTCATACAGCTGCCACCGGACGATCATGTGAAACTGATCCAACCAGAACTCAATCTGCAAGCACCAGAGCCGGTCAGCATCCTCGATGCCTGCAAATTGAACTGTCGGATCCTGATTGTCGATGATCAACGCGATGTACGACAGCTGGCGAAGCTGCTCTTGCAACGGGTGGAGGCTGAGACCGAATTCGCGGAAGATGGTCTGCAGGCTGTGGAATTAATCGAGCAGCAGTTACACACAGAATCCACCGCAGACTTGATCTTACTGGATATGCAGATGCCCAGGATGGATGGATATCAGACAGTGGCCCGCCTGCGTGAAATCGGCTATCGCAAACCGATTATTGCACTGACTGCTGATGCGATGCAGGGGGATATGAAACGCTGCCTGGAACTGGGCTGCGATGACTACCTGAGCAAGCCCATTGATGCCAGTGAATTATTGAAGGTTGTATCAACTTACACAAATCTGTGATCAACTTCATTTGTCAAATGAGACTTAAGATAGGGTTAAGTTACTTTTAGATATGCTAATCTGCAGGATCAAGACAGATAAGCACGGGGCTTTGATAGGCTCTTACTCTTACTTTGGGAGGCATGAAGGCAGCTTGCTTAACTTTAGGCAGCAATGAACAATCAGATTGATGAATCGTTTTCTTGCACGGAATGCTCATCCTGTATAAAGCGAATTACTTGAAATCGTTTAGCATTTGGTTATGTTCCGAATCCAATCCTGGGGCCACCCCCTTCCGAGCCCGTAGTTCCGTCTCCTTGTGTGGTCTTGTCTGGTTGGGGCGGCTCTGGTACATCACCTGGTTTTTCCACATCCTTCGACTCATCCCGTTCAGACTGCTTTCTTTTCTTCTTTAATTTCATGATCGTTCCTCCTCCAAGCCTTTTTATTCTGTTTATCCTGCAGGCTTTAATTCAACTTTCATCCAGCCTGACTGCCTCTGATCGAAAGACTCATAAGCTTCGATCGCCGATACAATCGGTGCTTCCTGTGTCAGAACGCTGGCGGGGTCAATTGCTCTACTCTGGACAAGACGTACAAGATGAGGCAAGTAGCGTCTATGATTGCAGTTCCCCATATTGATTGTCAGATTTTTATTCATGCTCTGACCAATGGGAAACGCGTCCATTTGTGGCGGGTAAACACCGATGATCGAGAGGGTTCCCGCTTTCGCTGCTGCACTCACACACCACTTCAGTGCCTGAGCAGGGGCATCGCCTGGTACCCAGAGATCCCCCTGAGAATTTTTATCCGGAGCGATGTCTTGCGGTTTTAAGTCGGGATCTTCAGTACGGGCGGCGGGACCATGATGCGAGTGCAGCGCATCGACTCCCACAGCATCAATGACCCGGTCTACACCAATCCCCCCCGTGAGAGACTGAATCGTCTCGACCGGATCTTCTTTTTCAAAATTAATGATTTCCGCCCCATGCGATCGAGCCAGATCCAGTCGCGATTCCACGCAGTCCACCGCCAGGACGCGACCTGCATCAAACAGGTGCGCACTGATAATAGCGAAGATCCCTACCGGACCACAGCCGAAGACGGCTACCGTGTCACCAGCTTTAATTTCAGCCAGATGTGCGCCAAAATACCCGGTGGGAAAGATATCCGAGAGCAATATCGCCTGTTCGTCACTGACATTATCCGGGAGCCGGACCAGTCCTACATTCGCAAACGGTATTCGGGCATATTCTGCCTGGAGTCCCTGAATCGGACCACTGCCGCGGGGGCCTCCAAAAAATGTCGTCCCGGCTTCTTTACCGTTAGGATTGGCGTTATCGCATTGTGCGAAATAGCCGGCACGACAGTAGGAACAACAACCGCAGCCGATCGTCGAGGGAATTACAACCCGATCACCCGGCTGAAAATTACGAACTGCGCTGCCTGTTTCTTCGACTATTCCCACTCCCTCGTGACCCAGAATGGTCCCTTCCTGCATTCCGGGAAATGTACCGCGAATAAAATGAAGATCTGTGCCACAGATTGCACTCGCCGTTAAACGCACAATTGCATCCGTGGGTTCTTTTATTTTTGGCTCGGGAACATCTTCAAGCTGAATGTTTCCTACATCATGAAATACCACTGCCTGCATGGGATTGCCTCTACTTTCTTTTTCGTTTCGAATTTTAGATAACTCAGAATTGAATGACTAATCATCCGGCTCTGGTTGCTCCTCCAAGCAAAGTCTGCACTTCTCCCGTTACTTAATGGGAATCTGCATTAGATGCAAAATAGACATATGCTGGAGCAATTTCTTTTGCTTGTGCTGGAGCAATTTCTTTTGCTTGGTCAGAGCGAGACAGGCCCTTTCCCGTGCAATCACAACCGCGACAGAATGTCCGATTCCAGAATCATCGCCTCTCGATGGAAAGGAGGGCGTTGGTTACTGAGTGTCATTCTGAAGCATCCTCCTTTTTCTGCGAATGAATTCAACGGAGCGTTATCAATCCGTTTTTTCAAGACCTCCGCATTTCGTATACCAGACCGGTGATAACGGATGTAGATATCCTTGGCAGATTCCAGTAGAGAGAGCCACAAAAGAGACTTAAGTAAAAAAAACAAATTGGACTGATATGAGAGAACAAATCCTGCTCAAAGATTTGGATTAGAACTGATCATTGATTGAACACCCCGCGCGTTTAGCTTTCAGTTTTGGTTGCCACCTCTCAAATCAGTCAACACTTAAAATTTCTTTTCAGCAACCAAAGGTTTCTTGACAGTAATAACATTGCCCTGGAATCGTTCAGCGTATCAGTAACTTCAACTCAAGACCTGACACTGACTGTCCTTAGGAGATTTTAAGAATCAGGGATCACCGACAGATTGAAAGTGATCGCATCGTTGTCTTCGCAGAGACTGAAAATAAGCTGACGATAAAATACAGTGTTTAAACAAACTGTCTGGCTAATGAATTGATTCTGAGGGGATTACTTGCAACGAGCAGTACTATCAATAACGCAGGCTATGCACTCCGTCGAACTTGTATATATGTACTGTTTTTGGACACGCATGCTCACTTCAGCTCATTTTCCAGGTCGATGTACAGAATCCAAGGACTACGAAATGCCAACCGATTTCGATTAGAAGTGTACCTGAGGTCTCCCATGTCTGCATTTTATTTTCGTAAAGTCCTGCTGCCACTCGTGATGCTTGGTGGGGCCTGTGTACCACAACTGCTCAGAGCCCAAGACGCGTTCCCTCTAGTCCCTCCGGCAGCAGAACCCAGAAACGTTGAGACGTCCCGGGATCAAGTCGGGCGACGGTTTATTCCTCCCTCGTCCTTTCCGAAGTCACCGGCCGGTGTGGAAGACCTGATGAAACAGGAGACACCGCAATCCCTGGAAACGGATCTCACCCTGGATGCGCTGCTGATGATGGCGACGGAAAATAATCCCACGCTGGTTCAGGCGCAGCAACAGATTCAGGGAACCCTGGGCAAGGCCCTGGAAGCCGGACTGTATCCCAATCCGACCTTCTATTACATCGCGGAACAGATCTTTGTGGATTCTGAAACCGACACCGATACGCCGGGGGAATTCCAGGGAGGTGCCGTTCAGCAGGAAATCGTCACCGCCAACAAGCGAGAGATCAGTCGGCGGAAATATCAGCAGCGTGCAAAAACGGCGGAATGGATGGCCGTCGCCCAGCAATGGCGAGTCTGTAACGATGTTCGCATTCATTTCTGGAAAACGCTGGGGCATCGTCAGATTGTCGACATTCGCCGCGAGCTACTCAAAGCTGCCGAAGACTCGGCACTGACGACGCGCGAGCAGGTCAACCTGGGGCAGGCCACTCAGGCTGAGCTTCATCTTTCCAATGTCTCCCTGCAGCGCACACGGCTCTCTCTGCTGAATGCCGAAAATATGTACCGCAGCCAGTTCGCCATGCTCAGTTCCCTGGTGGGAGTCGAACTGGAGCCGCAACCTCTCAAGGGCAAACTTGTGGCAGATATGGAATCCATGATTGACTTCAATCAGGCAGTAGAAAACCTGTATAGCGACAGTCCTGAAGTACTGGCTGCCACCGCGAAGTGGCAGGCCGACTGTATCACCCTGGAACGGGAACGCGTCGAACCGGTGCCGAACATCTTTGTGAAAGCCGCTTCAGGTTATAATCATGAGTCCCGTGAGCCGGTCGCCTCGGTACAGATCTTTATGGAAGTTCCGATCTTCGATCGCAACCAGGGTACGATTCATCAGGCTGAAGCTGACCTCGCTCGACAGAATGCGGAAATAAAGCGAACCAAGCTCAGGCTGCGTCAGGACCTCGCACTGCACTATCAGAAATATTTGACAGCGCTTCAGCATGTGATAGAATTTCAGTCGGTTATCCTGCCTGAAGCGAAAGCCGCTTATGCGAACCAGCTGGATGCCTATAAGGGAGATCGACAGAACTGGGGAGATGTCCTGAAGACCCAGCGCGAATATTATCAACTGCGCGAACAGTATGTGCACCACCTCATTACCTGGCGTACCAACGAGACGCTGATCAATGGTTTTCTCCTGCACGGGGGGTTAAAAGCCGCAGAATCCCCCACGCCGCCCGGTCATATCGATTCGGTCGCTCAGCCTCGCTGACCGGATGCGCCGTCTGTTTACCGCCTTTCACCCGCTTTGATTTTTAAACAGGAGTCTTGGTATGTCTGACTCATCCTCTCGGCGCGCCTTTCTGAAAAATGGAACTATGGGCACATTTGCTGCATTAAGTGTCGGCACCCCGGCTGCGGCAGCATTATCAAAAGAACAACACGATTCCCCGTCAGCTCAAGCTTCGAAGAAACAAGCGGATCAACACGAAGTCCAGGACGAGTATGACGGCTTCTCCCGCTATCGTCCCAGCCGCGGGCATGATCCCGACAGCGACTATTACATCGGCAAGCGGGTTCCCGGTTTTCGTAATCCGGCTGACGGTCCGGCGCCCTTCATCGCCAACGATCTGGATAAGCTCCCCTGGAAGATGAAAAATGGCGCCAAGGAGTTCCACCTGGTCTGCGAACCCGTGGCCCGGGAGTTCCTGCCCGGCCATTGGATGAACGTCTACGGCTTTAATGGTTCCATGCCCGGTCCCACGATTGAAGTGACCCAGGGGGATCGGATTCGGATCATCGTGCATAACGAATTGCCGGAAGAGACTTCCATACACTGGCATGGATTTGAATTGCCGGTCCAGTATGATGGTGCCCACACCATGACACAGAACCCGATTAAACCCGGGAAAACTTTCAAATATGAGTTTGACGTGCATGAAGAAGGCACTTTTTTTTATCACTCACATATCGCTATGCAGGAAGCGTTCGGCATGGTGGGCTGGTTTATCGTGCATCCCCAGAAAGTCTGGGATCCCCCGGTAGACCGCGATTTCGGAGTCATCTTTCAGAACTTTCGTATCGATCCGATGCAGACTGTAGTCAACAGTTGGAGCATGGACTGGAACTGGCACACCATTAACGGTCGGAGCGGCCCCTATGCCACGCCCCTGGTCTGCAAGCACGGTGAACGCGTCCGCGTGCGTCTTCTGGATTTCAGTCCGGTGCAACACCATCCGATTCATATGCACGGGCACACCTTTTGGATCACCGGGCACGAGGGCGCCCGCATTCCAAAATCCGCCTGGATCCCCCGCAACACGGAACTCGTCGGCGTTGCTCAGGCTGCCGACTTTGAATTCATCGCCAATAATCCCGGCGACTGGATGTTCCACTGCCACATGGTACATCACATGATGAATCACATGGTTCAGCACGTGGGCCCCCGTCTGCGGGAAGATGCCAAAGTCGACCACTACCTCACCAGCCTCGACACACGCCCCCGCGTCAAAATGCACCAGGATCCCCAATTCGGCATTCCCGGCTACCCGCAGAAAATGCAGGGCATGACCATGACGAAACCCATGATGAAAAAACTCTGGTCCCGCCGGGAGGTCAAAGGGATGCGGGCCAATGCCATGATGTCGATGGCAGGGCTCATGACCTCCGTACGTGTCCTGCCGGACGACCTGTACCAGCGCGTGATGGAGACAGATGAAAAAGTCCCCAAAGGCTCCATCTTCAAAGAGATCGTCAAACGCTTCGGCACGATTGAAGACTACGAACCGGCCCCGCCCGATGTAATGCAGAAGATGCTCAATGACGACTGATCATTTCGGGTTTCGATTGGTGAGCGTTCAATTGGAAAACGTCAAAATGTCAGCTATCGGTTTGAGTGATCTTAATACTACTGGGGCAGGGAACAACAAGACAAAATTGTCGAACTCTGCTCTGACCTTCCCCCGTGCTATTTATCGTGACATTCCCGACATTTAGGCGTGCTGTTTGTCACGACATTTCCTACAAATTCGCGCGAGTTCTCGACACTCTCATACCACCATATGACGAAGATCTCTTCCCTCGGGCACCTTGAATCACCAGAATCTGGGCATGTCCAACAGCAAACGCAGGCAGCGTACCTATGACCATCGACTGAAAGAAATCGTTCGCTCCACCGGCAATATTGATATCGCTCTTCAGCGTGGTGTCCCTCGATCTACGGCTCGAGGCTGGCTGACAAAAAACATGTCCGACGTAATCACCGTCGACGTCTTAGATATGAGTCTGGTAGAACTACAACGTGAGGTGGTCGCACTGCGTCGTCGTAACGCCAGACTTATTGCTTTGCTGCGTCTGATCATCACCGTCATGAAAGTGACTCACTTCACACTGTCACAAATTCGGCTTCCGCAAGAAGCCCAAAAGCTCCGAGTGCTGCAGGCCATCGAATATTCGCGAAAGCATTTTCCATTGAAAACTGTCCTGCGTGTGATCGGTCTGTCGCACGGTCGCTACCGTGAGTGGAAGCGGGTTGAATGTGGTCTGGATGACCTGCCATCGTGCCCTCGATCGTCTCCCCATCAGCTCACTGCCGCAGAAATGAGAACGATTCAGGAAATGGTCACATCTGAAAAATACCGTCATGTAGCAACCGGGACACTGGCACGCCTGGCGGAACGAATGGGTAAGGTCTTCGCTTCTCCGTCGACGTGGTACCGTCTGGTCCGAATCCACAAATGGCGGAGAGTGCGGTCACGCGTTTATCCAGCAAAGCCGAAAGTGGGGATCCGTGCGATACGGGCCAATGAAATCTGGCATGTTGATACGTCATTAGTCCGGCTGGTTAACGGGGGCCAGGCTTATATTCACGCGGTGATCGACAATTACTCACGGCGCATTCTTGCCTGGCGTGTGCTTGATCACTTCGAGCCGGGGATCACGGCCCGGTTATTCCTGGACGCATCGCAGGCCATGACTGAGGGAAAGCCAACCGTGTTTGTGGACGGCGGTCGTGAGAACTATAATGCGGCCGTCGATGAGGTCATCGAGTCCGGTCTATTGAAAAGAGTTCTGGCACAGACCGAAATCCAATATTCCAACTCGCTTATCGAATCGTGGTGGCGTGTGCTTAAGCATCAATGGCTTTATTTCCATGAACTGGATTCCGCGCAAGCGGTTGAAAACCTGGTGGCTTTCTACGTCGAGCAATACAACACGTATTTACCACACTCCACGTTCCAGGGGCAGACTCCTGACGAGATGTACTATGGAACGGGGCAAGAGATACCGGGGCAACTGCAGGAAGCGCGTATCGCAGCGAGAAAATCACGGATGGAGTCAAATCGATCTCAGAGCTGTCGGATGTGTGAGTAAAAATTCGCGATCAGTAATTGAGTGTGAGAGTGGCAGCACGGATTTAGCAGGTTAGTAGTTCACCGTTCATGATTTCAACCGGTGATTTCATTCTCCTGTCGTTGGCTCTGCATGAATAAGTCATTTCAGGCGGTAATGGTCCCTGCGTTTCATTGCCAAACGGACTGAGCTTTTCCCAGGTGCGAGAACTCGCGCGAAAATGTCTGTAACGTCGTGATAAACAGCACCGCTGGAAAGCTTTGGAAATCAAGGAAATGGCCGTAAATCAATGAAAAAGGCCAACTTGCGATCTCTCGCAAATTGGCCAAATTGGAGGCGGCGGGCCGCCAAATATGCCGTCTTAACTGTTGCTGTTTTAGGACTTACAGAAACGCCTCTCTGCTAACCTGACACGCTACCTGACAACCAGTTTGGTGACTGACACACGGGAATTGAACCCGTGATTCGTGAACTGCTCCAAGTGGAGGCAAGTTCCCTCGAACCCGCATCTTAGCAAAGGTTGTTGTGGGTGTCAGCTTTGTTCTCGGGCACCCCTTCGGCTTCCAGTTTCTACCTCGAACTGGAGCAGCCCGATGCCTCGACGCACCACCGCATACGAAGTCCTTGCCCGCTACTGGGTCATTGCATTTGTATTGACTCTGCCAATCGGCATCCCTGCCGTCATCGCTGGTGTCCTGACGTTACCGTTTTTGGCGTTCGTAGCTCTCGTGGTCACGCTCTTCTTCAACGGGCTTCAATGGATCGGAGGGCATCTGTTCTCCGCAGTCTTCTTCAGCGACGACGAAGAATACCGGACGTTCCGAGAAAGTGGCGGCGACCCTTGGTTTCACCTTGGTTGCCCACCGCCGTTCAACTGCGATTCAGAGAAGCTTCGGATGACCGGCAGTGACGCACCTGCGCCCCAATGGGTCTGCCGCAACTGCGGAGTGAGCATGTCTGATCCCAATAAGTCCTGCCGAGTTTGCGGCTTCGGTCGGTGGCGGTGTGGTCAGTGTGGTTCGGTTGTCCTCGGCCAGTTCACTCGCTGCGCCGAGTGCGGCAATCATCCCCAGCGAAAGAGGGGCACCCCCTAGTGCGAGAAGATTTTCAACTTTTCACGAACAAAGGGGAACACTCCATGAAAATGAACGTGACCGACTGCGAAGTCCTTTCACTGGATTCTGGCATTGCCGACTGTCCGATCAATGACGAACCAACTCCCGTTTTGTTCGTGACGATTCGTGTCACCGGACAGGGCATCGTCAATCTGGCGATTCGTAACCCTCACCGGCTTGCCGAGGATTTGCCAAACGTGATCGCCAATTCTCGTGTGTTGTCCGGTGATGGAGAGTTCGTTCCCGAAGAGGACGACCAATGAGCCACAAGATTCCGATGCTGTCGATCATCGCTCGGGGCACGAAGCTGTTCCCACGGTACATTGTCGCCAAGGCAGATGAATACAAGAACGCAACGTACTGGACAGGCGACGGCTGGGACGGCGACGAGAACAAGGCCCAGATGTTCTCGGAAGCCAATGATGCCTTATGGGTTCTGCATGTGGAGATGGTCGGCCATCTCTCAGATCGCCCCAGCACGAAGTACGTCGCCCCGATCCACATTGAAGTCTTTGGAGCAAAACCCAAGCTCGGCGCATTAAAGAACTGGTTGGAGCGGACAGTGCGAATCGTGGCCGACTTTCCGAGACATGGTTACGGGCCAGACTCGGACTCCGTGGGCGTGATTGTAGCTGACTTCGACAGGACTAGGATTGTTCGTGACTGAGCAAACTCGGACTCACTCTGACACCGGCATCCACTCTCCGTCATTGCCGTTTCCACTGATGTCAAAGACTGCGAGGCTCTCCACGTTGTCACCATCGTAGATCAGTGCTGTCGGGTTATCTAACTCGAACGTGTCCGGGGGAATAAAGTCCTCGATGTACCGTTCACCTCTACTGACACGAAGGCTGCGGATGTAGCCGTGGTACTCATCAACAACTTCGGCTGGCCCACGCCTGCCTACTACGAGCGTTGTCACGTTGGTCTTCGTGACTGGTTCGCTTGATAACACTAGCTTTCCATTAGTGAAGAGTCTGGTTTGATTCTTCCCAAACACAACAGCGACATGACTCCAAGTTCTAACGGGAATACTCGTGGTCGCTGTTCGGAGACCGTTGGCGGAATCGAAAGCAAGTCGCCCATCTGCAATCGCCAGTCCAAGTCCATGGTCTCCTTTGGCTGCACTGCCGAACACGAAGCGTTCATCGCTGATATGCTCGGGCCGAATCCATGCTTCGAGTGTGCAAGGTATCTCTGGTCTGACCGGAGTGAAGATCGCTGCTCCACCGATGAACCGAAGCGTACTCGGCGATTTCTTTGGAGCTAAACTGTGCTGAACGTCGGGTTGAGCAGTTTTCCAAGGCCCGATAGCGGACGCTCCCCAGCCAATAACACCGATCACAACGATTGCTGCTCCGATAGCCCATAAGGACGTGCGGTTCTTTTTTACGCCTCTCAATTCGGCGGCAACTTCTAAGGCTGTTTCATACCGCTCCTCCGGTGCTTTTGCCAAACACTTCAAGACGATTGCTTCGAGCGCAGGCGGGATGTTGGAGTTGATGCCTCTCAGTGGCAGAGGTACATGGTTTCTGATCTGTTCACACAACATCGCAGGTGAACTGTCATCAAATGGGAGTTGCCCAGTGAGAAGTTCGTACAGGACAACACCGAGCGACCAGATATCCGTGCGAGGATCGCCGACTGTCAGTTCTTCCCCAAGTTGCTCTGGCGACATGTAGGGCAATGTGCCGTTGATCTGCTTCTGAGATTCTTCCAGTGCCGTGGCGATACCGAAGTCAGTCAAAAGCGGTCGCCCTTGTTGATCGATCAGGATGTTGGCCGGTTTGATATCTCTGTGAATGAATCCCTGTTCGTGGGCAGCGTGAAGACTCTCAGCGATTTCAGCGATGAGAGCGGCAGCTTGTTGTGGAGCAAAAGGCCCAGCCTCGCAGAGCGTCGTGCCGGACACGAAGTCGCTGACGATGAAAGGTTCTTCGTCGTGCTGCCCCACGTCGTACACAGTGACGATGCCGGGGTGTCGTAGCCGAGCGACCTTCCTTGCTTCTTCGAGAAGATCACTTGTGTTCAACCTACGGTCGTTCGGCAGCTTGATGGCGACCGGACGTTGAAGCTCAGGGTCGAAGCCACGGTACACTTCTCCGTGGCCACCTTCACCGACGAGTTCATCGATTCGGTAGCGACCTGCCAGCGTCGTTCCAACTTTTGTATCAGGCGTATCGGATCGTGGCCGGGTCATCCAATCCATACGTTGTAGGGCGGCGATCCGCTTACGCACAGGTTCGATCAGTTCGGGACAGTCAGCGCAGAGAGTCTCAGCGTCGAGGTCTTCACCTCGTTCTTGGGCCTCTTCCCACAGAAGAAGCAGGTCGCTGATCTTCTCGTCGTCCTTCACTGAAATGCCTCTCCGTCCAAAGTCTCGCTCAGCCGAATCCGGGCCGACTGCCATCTCCTTTTCACCGTCGCCAGAGAGACGCCCAACACATCGGCGGCTTCTGGCTGCGACATCTCCTCGTACCAAAGCAGATTGACGACTTCACGTTCTTGATCCGGCAATGCTTCGACTTGCTCGTGGAACTTAATCCAAGCTTCGATGGTCTCGGGTTCAGCAGTGTTCGGTTTGTTATCTGAGGCGATGCCTCCATCCGTGTGGTGATTCGCACCGAGTCCTTCTGCTCCAAAGTGCTTTCGAGCGAGATCGATCAGTTCCCGACGCATGTGCGTAGTCGCCAACCCGTAGAACTGCCGGGGGGACTCTGGACGTACCTCGGACAATGACCGATGCAGCCGGATCAACGAGTTTTGCAGTACATCGTCGGTCTCGGCCCATCGTCGTACTCGTTGATTTGTGCGCATCATTCGACTCGCCAGCGCTCTCAGACGGTCGCAGGCATGTTGCAAGGTCGCTTCCCACGCCGAGTTATCGCCCTTTGTCGCAAGGTCAATCAGATTTTGCAGTTGTGTCGTGTGGCCAGTCATGTCGCCATTTTACCGAGCGTGACAAGCCAACCGAACGCATCCGCCATTCGTTTTAGCGAGATTCATCTCAAAACCGGCTCAGAAAATTTGAGCCGGTTCGTTCAGCGGTCTCGCTCAGGCTCTCAGTAGAGGCACCCCCTGACGTATTTGAGATCAACAAACATCTGGCCACGGGAGATTTCGCATGGCACTGCAACCACTACGTTCGGTCGGAGGATTCAACGATCCTCCCGATCCTCAATCGGAAATCCTGCGTGAGACGGCTCGCAAACGGGCTAACGACAACACATGGAACATGGTTCAGACGGGCATGATGGCGGCACAACTGGCCGCACAGTCTGCCATTCACGATCAGATGGAGGAGGTGAAACGGCAGAACGCCAACGCTCTTGCAGTCCAGCAGGAACTCCTGAACCGGGAACAACTCCAGCAGTACATCGAAGAGTTCATCTTCCAAACCGAGAAGCTTGTCGAGGGTTTCTCGGCCAAGTCCGATGTGCCAGCCTCCACACGATACTTCCTGCTCCAGAGTGTTTTGGCACAAGTCGAGGAAGATGGAATCGACACGGCAACCATCCGAGGCCGGGACAACAAAGCCGCCTTTGAGAAGGTGATGGCCAACGTTCATCAACTCCTCGCCGTCCTGCTTAAAGACCCGGAAGTTCAAGAAGCCATCGAGTGGGCCGAGAAGCAAGAAGCGAAACGAATAGCCAAGCAGCAGAAAGTGAGTGAAGAACTCGCTCGACTCCATCAGCAGCGAGCGGAAATCGAGATTCGCAAGAACCCGGTTTCGTTCGAGGAAGCCGCTCGGAGCTACGTCGCAGCCAAGAAGGAACAAATCCCAGATGGACTTTGGCCCGTGGCCATTGTTGCGCTGGTGTGCATGTCGTTGATGATCCTGCCCCTCTTGATCCTGATTCCGGCCTTCGGCTTCGACATCTACCAACACCGGAAAAACCTCAATGAAGAGGCCAACCAGCCAATCGACTACCAGCTTTCCACCATCGACAGTCGGATCGCCGACCTGCAATCCGAACTCAACTGAACCACGAAACTCCTTCACGACTCAAAGGAACACGACATGGCAAACAACTGGCACTACGCAAAAGGTGGTGAGAAGCACGGCCCAATCTCAGCGGCCCAACTTAAAGAACTGGCCCAGAACTGGCAGCTTGCTCCTGACGATCTGGTCTGGCGGGAAGACATGAAAGAGTGGAGGAAAGCCTCCAGCGTGAAAGGGTTGTTTCCTGAACAACCTGCGACCACGAAGACACCGCCACCGCCTCCAGCGAGTCAGGCCACGACCTCATCTGAGGAGGTCTCGCTCTGGGAACGACCGGCGATCTTGACCCTGCTGGTCATCTGTTGTTTTCCGGTTGGCCTGTTTCTGCTCTGGAAAAGCCCCCGAGTCTCGCAGGGTCAGAAGTCGCTCTGGACTGGAGTGTTTGCTGGTTTGTTCATGCTGGGATTGGCCGTGTCGATCTTCCAATCGCAGGCCACTGAGAAAGACCTTGCCCGAGCAAATGCCTTGTGGGACGAAGGTAAGCAAACGGAAGCGGTCGCTCTCTACCAGACTGTCGTTAAAGAGCGTGACATGTTCATCCCAGATGAGCAGAAGCTTGTGGTCTATGGACGAATGATCGATCATCTCGCTGAACAAGGCAGCGAAGAGGAGGCAAGAACTCTGTTACAGAAGTTGGATCGCTCACCGTTGAAACCTGCGCCATTGCTGGAGAGCGAAGCTGCACGAGCGTTGGTCGCCAAGATCAAGCGAGAGCATGAGGCGGAACGCCAGCAAGAAGAAGCGGAAAAGCGAGAGAGGGAAGCACAAGCGGCATTGGCTCGTGCTGCAAAGAACCCCATCTCTCTGAGCAAGTCCGAACGAATAGACTTTCTCGACAACACAAAAGAGTACCAAGGCAAGGCAGTTAAGACCGAAGCACGTTACATGGGCGGCGGAATCAGGCGGTCAGGGCGACTCCTTGACATTCCGCTGCTTGTCTTTCATTCGGGTGGCTCATTTGAGATGTCGATTGAAGTGCCTACTGAAGTAGAGCAACCGAACATCCAGTCAGGCGATTATCTCCTCGTAACGTTCTTCTGTGAGGAAGGTGATCGCTGGAATGGAAATAGGGCACTGAAAATTGAGAGACCTTGAAATTGCGTCAGATTTGTTGAGTCGCATTCGGCTCGGGTCTCGCTCAGTCCACTGGATGCCGCAGGACATCTGCTGTGAATGACCAGATTACGACACCAACCCCCAAACAACAGGAGTCCATCGAATGAAGCTACTTCGCAAGCTGCTCGCCCTTTCTCTCGTCATGGCCGTTCATGCGATTATGACACTGCCTGTCCAAGCTCAGGTCAAGAAAATCGAGGTTGAGATCACCACTGTTGATCCCGAGGCTCGAACGATCACTGTTACTCAGGAAGGCAAGCCACTGCAACTCGACATCAGCCGGAAAGCAATGATTTCGGTTGCCGGTAAGGAAGTCGATGTCTCGGCAGTTCTACCGGGGGACAAGGCAACCATCGAGTACCACGAAGACTTGGGTGTCGTTACCAAGATCGAAGCAGCAGGCAGTGGAGGCAACGGTTGGAAGTTCTACGACGTGTTCAATAAAGACATCGACCCTGATCGAGCCATCATCATTGCTCGTGATGGATCGCTTGTCTGCCAAGGCAAGGTTAATGGTTACTGTCTGGCCTCGCTCCGAGAGTATTCCGAGTTCACCTTCTCAGTCGAGTTCCAATACGACTCTGAGAAGGTTGTCGGTGGCCCATTTGTAAGCGTTTCCTCCAGCCTTCCGAATCCCAAAGCGAAAGACTTCCGTGAACTGTATCCGTTTGGAATCGAGGTGAAGCTTGCACCGGCGAACATTGGAGAACTTGTTCTCCCCAAACCCGACTTCAAGGTTGAACTTCCTCTGGGGCAGTTGCGGGATCAGCGAAAGGTCGTTGCGTTACGCAAACCCGCCCTGAATGTCTCGGACTGGAATAAGCTGGAAATTACCTGTGACCAGCATCGAAAAGTGACTGTGAAGATCAACGGCACGACCGTCAATGCCGTTGCCAAGGCCCAGACGACAACCGGCCACATCGTAATCTTTCCCCAGAACGCTGAGATGCGATTCCGCAATCCCCATGTCGTATCGGGGGAAGAGCAGACTCCGTTGTCATTTGAGGCTGTCCAGTGAGGAGATCGCCGGTCACGTTTGGTGTCCTGCGTTTCGGTAGAAAACAAGAGATCGAAGTCACGCTCATGTAGGCGTCGGCAACCACTCGAACCGAAGCCCGGAGATCGCCCACCGTTCCAAAAGTTGTAATGAAGAAACTGCATTCCTCATTCCATCGAGCAAGAGAGGAAATCTTTCTTGTTAGCGCAATTTTTGGACTGAAAGCGTCCAATTTCCTCGCTTGATGTCTCACTCCTTAATGGCTGCCATAGCTGTTATTAGGCTGGCCGTGAGGCGATACAGCAATCTTTGACCTATTCCTGAGAATCTGAGATAATCCACACTATATAAGGTTGTCGGGGGAATGGAGTCCGAAAGGAACGGCGACTACGAATCATCAAAACCGAACGTCTCGGCAGCCGTTGCTTTCCGTCCCCCCGACGAAACAACGCCGAGACGTTCTTTTTTTGTGAACTGACTGAACAATGGTTTTGATGAAGGAAAGACTGGGAAGTGACCGCCTCGGCAGTCTCATGAGCAGACGAGAGTTCGCTCAGGAGACTTTCGATGCGTTCGCTCCTTTCATCAACATCTTCGATCCCGGTGAGAAGTCGCTGTCTGGTGAGGTCTATCACACGATCAGCAAGGCCGACTGGGAGAACTTTCGTCGATACAAAAAGGGAGAATATGTTCCGGGCTTCTCGCCCAAACACGATGTGTTCCTGAATATCCACAGTCCGTGGCATGTCGAGCAGCACATCTTTAACGGTCGCACCTCTTACGGAACTAGCGGCAGTCGTGGCTTGGGCTTCCTCTACCTAGACACCGATGCTCACCATGCGTGGCAGACAGATCAGGAGAGAGCAAGGGCGTTGCTGGAGGCCGAGTTCCCCTTTGGATTTTTCCGGCGTTCTGGTCGAGGTGAAAACGGCTATCTCAAAGTCCGGTACATTGCGGTCAATGTCTTCAACCGGGCGGCGGATCGGATGCAGGACGTACTTCAGCGGTTGTTTCTCCACAACGAGATTCTGTGCGACTACGAAACCAAAGGAACGATCACGACCCGAGAAAAGTCCGGTTCACTTGCCAAGCTGCCTTTCCATACCAACTACGAAGAGCGTCTTCTTCTTCAGCGACGATGGCAACCTTTCGAGGAGGAATTGCTCGAAGTCTGCGATCATTGGTGTTGCTACAAGCTCGAAGAGTTCAAGAGTAAAGAGATCGTTAGTGTTGCCCGGATCAACCGCATCCTCGACCAGATTGAAGCAAAGATTGACGATGACAAGGTTCGCCGGTTCGCTGCACACAAAGAGCAGATCAGAGCCAAGTACGAAGAAGAACAGCAAAACGCTACCAAGCTGCTTCCTCGCAGGTCTGTAGCGAAGAGCCGACGAACTGCTGCGTCACTTTCGCAATCTCCGTCCTCGCTTCGCTCGGAAACGGATGGCCCGCTGGGACGGGCCATCAATGGTGACTTGAAGCCTGACGGCGTGATTCCCTCAGTCGGCAAGACTGATCTGGAAGACCTCCGCAACATCGACAACGCTCACACTCGGCGTCACAGGTTCGCATGGTGGCTCTGCTGTCGCCTGCGACGGATGGCCACCTTGGAGGAATCGCTCACCGCCTACCGGGAGCATCGTTGTTTTCGTGGGGAGTGGGAAGATGGCCTGAACAAGAGGATCGCCAACTTCAGGGCCATTCTCGACTACATCGCCAACATCTTCGATCCAGAGAAATGTGGAAAGGGTGAGCGTAAATCAGACCGGCCTCAACTTGATGAACACATCCGAGAGTGTTTTGGTATCGCACGATTTCACTTGAACCACTCAGGATCGGTCAGGGTACGGATCAACGTCAGGCAATGGGCTGACGAGTATGGTCAGCGACATGAAACCAAAGGTCGAGTACGAGTTATCGACCGTAAACACGCCCACTACCTGCACGGAATCATCCGTCACTCTGTGGCCTCTTTTGCTGATGGAGCAATTCCTCTGGAGACAATGAAGACCTTGTGGCAGGAGTTGGCCGACGAGGGCAAATTGCCGGAATGGGAGTACGACTACTACCTTGCTTGTCGCAAGTTTCTGGAACGATTGGGCTGGATCAAAGTGAGTGAGACATGGAGCAGGCGAAATCACAAAGCCCAAACGTGCCAGATCACCTATGAAAGAGCAAGCGGTGTAGGAACGGTCTACAGCTATCCCGAGACAGATAAAATAACAGTAATACCACTTACTATTACTTTGATTACGCAGAGTGAATCAGATCATCAGGCCAAAAGTCGATTTCTGATGCCCAGACCACCCCCACGAGGTCAACCACCGCCAAGTAGACGGCTTCTCACCACAATTCGGTCGAAAATCTCAAGGAATCAACCAAGAGAAACGGGGAAGGTACGGGTGGACAAACACGAACACCGAAAATCACCTCATCACTCTGGAAAGTGACGGCGGAATCTGGAAGGAGTCCCGCCTTTTCAACCACTGAGTGAAGCCTACGATCAGAACAACTGCCGCCCGGTCATTACAACTTTTGCAACAAGCCAGTTTGGGCGAGCTACTTGCAGGCTGGATTCTCGGCGGCGGTGATTTTTCGACTTCAGATTTCTGAGGATGGCGTTAGCCCACACACAGAAACGAGATTGCCGTCGAATAACAAAAAAGGTGGGAGCAAGGTCAATAGGAAGCCCGCCCTCCCTGTTTTGACCGACAGGTTTTCAACGGAAGTTTCTCGGTTTTCAATTCGGCAACACGCTTTGTTCGGTCGCAGTTGCCTCACGAACTGGCTTCATCAATGCGTAGGGCACGTTCCACTTGCAGCCCACGGGCTTCGATTCGCAGCCGTCGATCACAATGACCTTCGCTCTGGCCGGGTTGACCTTCAGGATGCGTGCGACAGTCAGCGATTCTCCATCCCGCCCAAATAGCACCAGCATTCCGACGTGTGCTTGCTCTCGTTCCATGTCCTCGCTCCGAAAACAAAAACCAGCCTCGATCCCACGACGAGCAGAACCGAGGCTGGCTCGGAGACCATCCGATCAATCTTCTTTCCAACCGAAGTAGTACCTTGGCGAATGCGAGAACATCAGCGTCCCACGCCTGCCATCGGACTTGCGGCGACAGACGACGAAGGGGGCGAGGAAGCCTTCGACCGTGAACTGTTCCTGCATCTCACCTGTCGTGAGAACTTCGCCGTACTTCTCTTCCAGCTTGGTTCGCTCGGCATCTTGATTCACTTCATTGAGAAGTTCCCGTCGAGCGTTTTCCGTTTGGTCGGTCATGTGTTCGTGTCTCCGTGTGAGTGAGTTGTGTGTCTGACGATGGACTTGGGGGTGCCTCGGATCAGTAGTTTTCAGGTAGCAAGATCGTTGTGCTTGACCTGTCCGCCTCAGTGATGATCCAGACCTTCTGCCCAGTTGCATCGAGGACGTAGGAAGACAGGATTCGTGCCCCATCCCCGACCGCTACATCGTTCATCTGCTGGTCGTCCTCGCACAAACAGCCCCAATCCCCACACTGATGGCGTTGAAGCAGAGGCATAGCCGACTCGTTCGCTTCTTCGAGAGCGGCGATGGCATCCGGCGTGGCGACAACTTGTCCGAGTGAGAACAACGGCTTTTGTTCGGCGACCATGTTTGATTCCTTGTGGTGAGCAGTGATGTTGTGACGCTGAGCTAAGGGGTGCCTCTCCACCGCAGTCAGATCGCATCGCTGATGTGCTGGGGGAAGTAGGCTTCGAGCGTGGAATCGGCGTCGGCATTCAAGACTTCTTCCCAAGTCTTGATGAAGCCGGGTGTGCCGGGATAAAGGCTGTGACCGTCATCGTCGAACAGTGTGTCCACGCCATCGCCCATCGGGTGTTCGTCTCCCGATGGGTTGTGACGGACAGCAAAGAAACTGCTGTATTCGACGACCGTGAAGAGTGGCTGCTGAGGCATGTCCTGCTCCTGAGTGACGATTGTGGTTTGCCAACACTCAACTGGAGGGTGCCTCAGCCGAGCCAGATCAGACGATGATGGCTCGGCATCTCCGCTTCTCCGCACGACGGCGGTGATGCTCGATCACTTGCTCTCGCCATTCCTTGTTTCCGCCATATCGGTCGATGGGAACTTCTAAGATGTATCCACGGGGACAACTGAAATAGAACGGATAATCCGCCTCACACATGTCCTTGAAACCCCACGAACCCTGATCGCACCGAAGCAGGTCACATTGAACCCAGCGTTCGCTCGGCTGCACTTCATCGCCATCTTTCGTGAAGGTGCGTTCCCAAACGCTCCAAAGGACTCCCGAGAATACGCCGCCTCGATAGCAGTGTTTGAGGCAGACGCTCTTCACCAGCATCTCGCTGGTTTCACGTTCCCAACCCTCAACACGCTGGGCGATCAGTTGCTTTCGATTCAGACCTTGTGGATACGTCCAACCCATGCGTGGTCTCCTGTTGCTTGAAGAAGAGTGACTTGTCTGCCCAACAAGGGGGTGCCTCAGTCGTCCGCTTCGCAGCAGTCGTCCCAACAGAAATCGGCAGGAAGCACGCTGCCATCGGGAAGGCCATCCCCGTGGTAGCGACAAAGAAAGGGAACGTCGCATCCCTCGCAGTCGTGGATGGCGAAGTGGTCAAGATCGATCACCTGCCCCGATCCCGAGTAATGGCACGTTTCCGGGTCGTAATCAGCGAGGTCTTCGTCATCGACCACGATGTGATGGCCGTACTTCTCTGATTCAGCGAGTTCGTCGATGGCATCCGATGCGCTATCGGCCTCGAAAATCAAGAACAGCGGCGAATAACATCCACCCACTTCAAGAAGCCATGTTTTGCCGAACCAGTCGCCCGGATTGACGACCGGAATGTCAGTGAGTTCGTGGCCGTTCAGATTGCAGCTTGCGGTGATCTTGTTCATTGCCAGTCTCCGTTACAAAAGTTGGATTGACTGGCGTACTAGGGGGTGCCCTTGCGAGCGTGACCAAAGTGGGATTTCCCACATTGGTCACAGCGGGATCACGTCGTACTCGACATCTTCGCCACGCTGGAGTTTGTTGATGGCATCGAACGCCGCCATTTCTCGATCCAGTGACATCCGGCACAGGCTGTTGAGCTTGCTCGTGAAAGCGAGTGCGACCGGGTGGTTAATGAGATCATCGCCGGAAACGCCACTTTGATGTAGAGCGACCAAGTGGCGGTGGAAGCAGCCGACGACAGCGACGAGGTTACAAGCATCCTGCACGGTATTGGCATCGGCGGCAGCTTTTTGGACAACTTCGTCGTGGCCATTGGCGGTAGCGGTTTTCGACATGAGCATTCTCCGAGAGAAAGTAATGGGATGTCTGCTACGGCTAGAGGGTGCCTCCTAGTAGTTCAGATTCTCAGCCGCAGCCGCCAACGCCGTCTGATCCTTCTGGGCATACCGGGCGGTCGTCTGGATGTTCGAGTGTCCCAGTAGCATCGCCAGCGCTGTCAGATCATTCCCATTGTTTTCCAAGAACTTCTTCGCAAACGTGTGACGGAAAGCGTGTGGGTGCAGGCGCTCGCCAATCAACGCACTGTACTTTCGGCACAGAGCTTGGATGCCATCCGCCGACAACGGCCCACGCTCCCCGATAAAGACATGTTCTGACTCGCAGGGTGGTCGAACATCGAGGTATGCCGAGAGAGCCTTTCGACATTCCAGAGCCAGCGGGACGGAGCGTTCCTTGCGGCCCTTACCGTGCCGGAAGACTGCATGTCCACTCTTCACGCCCACCATCAAATCGTGTAGTTCGAGGTTGACGACATCGCCGACCCGTGCGCCGGTGTAAAGCAGCAGATGGAAGATGGCGTTCCCTCGAATATCCCCTTGTAACTCGACCTGCCGCAGCAGCTTCCGCACGGTGGTTCGGACAAGACCTTCGGGCGGGAGTTCGGTCTTTCGTAACTCCTTCACCTGCTCAGCGGGATTCGATATCAGCGATCCGGTCTGAGCAAGGAAGTGGAATAGGCGGCGAATCGTAACCAACGCCCGATTGCAGGTCGCCACGGCTTGCTGTTTCTCTTCATGGAGGTGCCTCCGAAAATCAACCACATCACGCACGGTCACTCGGGAAAACCGGAGCGGCTCGGCATTGGCCGAAGTGAACCAGCGTGTAAACTTCCGCAGATCGTTTCTGATCGCTTCGCAGGTGTTGGCAGTGAAGTCGTGAGCGTCGATGTACTCCTCGACGAGACGAGGCTCGTCAGTTCCGACCGACAACCCCTCGAAAACATTACGGTGACAATTCTGACGGCTATTTTTACGGGAATTGGACATCATTCAGACACTTTCCTCCTCGGATTGGCGGCATAAGGGCGACTATGGTGACACGTTAAGATCACAGTTGTTGACACTTCAGATTCAGAAACACCGCTCGAACGACCTCGCCAGAATCCAAATTTTGTATTCCCTCTGGGAAGCACTCATTCACGGCGGCTTCCACCTGCTGAGCAGACGCACTAAGGCCGAGACTGGAGAGCGAATCGATCAGTTCGTTGTATTGGCTGGTTCGTTTCGGCTTGGTCTTCGGTCTCGCCGGTCGTTTGATCGGCTGACTACCAAGAGGGTGCCTGCTGGCATAGAAGAGAATTGGCTTGCCGTTCACACCGCAGTTTCGGCGCTTTACTTCCAAGCAGTTCTCTTGCATCTCGTCGCTATAGAACGGGCGACGAGTTTCGAGGTCGTACACCGGCGACGGGAATACCCCCTCGTTCATCAACTCGTAAAACCGTGCCCGGCTCAGGCCAACCATGCGAGCCATTTCGCTCACACTCACAGCGGTTTTCTGAACGTCATTCATACGGCAGTTCTCCACGAAGTAGACGGTTGATTTCTGATGCTCGACTAGGGGGTGCCTCTCGAAATCAAACAGCAATCAAACCAGAATCAAACAGCATCGTTTCGAGAATTGGACAGATGATCGTGCCCTTGCTGCGTCAGTTGGCGACGGCCTTGATCGTCCTTCATCACAAGATTCGTTCGGATCAAGAACGGTTCGACGACCTCAGACACGGTGCGACTGGGAAGGCCCAATGCCGACGCCAGCACGTTCAAGCGAGTCGCACCATCGGACAACAGTTCGACGTACTGACGCTCGGTTGGCCCGAGACCAATTTCATCAATACCTTCCAACTGACACGCTCTTTGCAGGTGTCTTGCCGTGATCGTGTCTTCGCCTTCCGACCGACAAACTCGGTGGCAGGACTGAAGCAGGCGCAGTGCCAGCCGAGGTGTGCCCCGAGACCGCCTGCTGATCTTGGGGAAAATCTCTTCGTGAACGTCCCAAACTAACGCTCGGCAGCGCTGGATCAGCACCGAAGTCAGGTCTTCCACGGTGTAAAATTGAAGCCGCAGGAGTAGCTTCATCCGGTCTCGTAGCGGTTGTAGCAGGCCGTACTCGTCCGTGGTCGAGAGCAGCAAAGTGAAGTCCGCCAACGGTAAACTTTGCGACGAGCGTCCCTTACCCGAGATCGTCAACTTCCGCTTGTCGAGAGCGAGATACAGTGCCGTCTGGTATTCTTTGCCCAGTTCGTGGCATTCATCAATGTGAATGACATCACCGTCCTTTGCAGAGAGAAGCAGAGCATTCAGGTCAGCAGGGCCACCGATTGACTGCCCTAGAATCTCATGGAAATCGGCAGCCATCTCTTGGGAGATGACGTTGGCCAGAGCGCTCTTACCGAGACCGGGTGGCCCGACGAGCAACGCATGGTCGAACTTCTTTCCGTCCATGTGGGCGGCGTCGATGGCGACACGCACCTGATCGATGACGCCTTGCTGACCGATCAGATGATTCAGCGACGACGGTTTCACATCGCCGACTTCTCTTTGATTGGACATAGGTTCTTCCATTGCAAGTGTTGGATTGTTGATGCTGGACTAGGGGGTGCCTCGAACATCAGCAGACAGCTTCGATCTCTTGGTAGCCCAGAGCGTCGAAAGCGGCTCGGAGATCACTTTCGTCCGGCCAACCGCCTTGATCGTCCACGTTTTCGAGAGCGTTACAGCGGTTGTCGCTGAGCCACTGGTAGACGTGTTCGGCCCAATCCTCGGGCAGTTCGTAATCGTCCTTGATGCCGATGGCGGCGAGGGGGATGTTTTCCCACGTCGCATCGAATTCCATCTCGCTGTAATGGTGTTCGCAAAGAATGGGATAAATCGCCATTCGTTCGAGCAGACCGTGCAGCACCTTGAATGCCTCCGTGATTTCGCCGTCTCGATAGACCCGCACTGACCAGCCCTTGATCCACCCCACTGCCCAGTGAGTGTGATCTTCTTCGATCACGTCAGAGTCATCGGCGTCAGCGTCGATGAATGGTTTCAGCGCCTTGCTGATCTGTACCGAGTTGCTTCGATCCAGCAGACCGGATTCCCGGTGATGGCCGTAGTAAATGAACCAGTCCTCGGGACGTTCCCGGTCGCTCGCACCAAACCAAGCGAACGAGTCCCACCGTTGCCAATTTCCTGCTGCATCTTTCGCCGCATCTTCAAGGTCGAGTTCGCCAAGATCGTTGCTCATGTTTCGTCTCCGTTTGAGTAATGATGTTGTCTGACGAACTAGGGGGTGCCTTTCTTGGGCATGACTGGATGAAAAAGACCGAGAGAGCCGCCCGTGGATGATCGTCACGGAAGCTGCGAGACCCCGCAGGGGCAGAGCGATCACGTCCAACGCTGGCCAGTCCGTTGAGACGTTGCTTGCTGCTGCGAATTGGGCGTCGAGGCCCGAGCGGTGGTGCAATCACCTCTTGGGCGGTTCGTCTCGGCTTGCCCTCAAGGACGCTGGACTAGGGGGTGCCCACAGTTTCGGAGACGGGCTGCTCTTCTGACGTGCGGACGTGGCTGAGCAAGAAGTCCACCGCTTTCGATGCCGTGGCAGCCGCACGGAAGATGAACTTGGTGTCACCCTTCATGGCTTGAAGCCAGTGATCGAGATACGCAGCGTGATTGTCGTTCTCGCTGGCAGGCAACCCCAATTCGGCGAGCAGAAACGATGCCCCCAGTTCGGCAACGAGTTCGCCGAGAGCATAGGCGTTGTCCTCGTTTGCCCTGTCAAACCCGATCCGTTTTTCGCTCCAATGGATCATTTCGTGGGCGAGGGTTTGGTAATACGTTTCTGACGACTCGAATTGACCACGCAGAGGCATCTGAACGTAGTCACCACCCGGCGAATAGAATGCCTTGTTGCCACCTTCACGCAGGTCGATGCCGATAGCAGCCACAAGCCGATCCATCGCCTCGAACCGCTCGAAGATCGTGTGAGAGGGCTGGGCGTATCCAATGCGGAATTGTTCCAAGCCAGTCGCTTGTTCAATACTGAAAATTGAGAACTGACGCATCATCATAAACTTGTCTTCGATTTCTTCACCTTTCTCGTTGGTGCGTTCACGAGAGATCGGTTTCCACAGCACGACCTTGATGGATTTCTCGCCTTTCTTGACCATCGAGCCAGCTTGTTTAATCTGATTGAACGTCCCAAACCATTTGCTTTGGTAGCCGTTCTTGATCGCAAGCACTTGCAAGATCAGTTGATTGATCCCTCTATACGGCTTGCCGGTACTCAAGCTCGTGGCCAGCCCCAGACCATTGGGATCGCTGGCCCATGGCTTTCGCCACGCCGGAAGACCACCAGCTTCAAGACTTTCAATGATGATGGTGGTGATGGTTTGGCGGATGTCGTCTGCGGTTTGTTTGGGCATGTCGTCGTCTCCGTTGCTTGAGTGAGTTGAGCGGAACGACGAACTTGGGGGTGCCTCAGTCCCCTTCAGAATTGGCAATACAACTTTTGGAATTGGAGGGGCGAGATCGGGCACCCTCTTGTGCAGCAGTGATAAGAAGTCAGCAACAAACCCAACGGCCACGACGCATAGATATGTCCATGAGCAATCTGGAAGAACTCAAAGACGTGCTTCGCATGTACTCGACCCACGAGCAACATCCATCTCAGGTGGACGAGGCTCACGCTGCGCTCGGAGACGATGATCTCGTCGTCGATGCACTCATCTGGGCGTTGCAGCAAAACGAAATCGACTTGAAGCTTTTGGCCTTACAACTGCTCCAAGAACACTTCGCCGATGCCAAGCGTGCAATGACTGCCGTGCGGTCGCTGATTTCGGACAACGTGGATCGGCTTGTCAGAATTACAGCGATCAACACGCTTCATCTGATGGGCGACACCAGCGACGACCTTGTGCCGCTGCTGACACCAAGGCTCAGATCAGACGACGCTTTCGAGCGAATACTGTCGGCGGGAAATCTGTGGCGTATCAACCGCTCTGAAGATGCTTTCTATGTACTGCGACAAGAAGCGGCAGGCGACGACAACGAGCCAGCAGCAATGATGGCACGGTCGCATTTGGATGAGACAGGATCATGACGCATCCATGCCGGTACAACATCTAGTACAGTGCGTGAACCTTCCGATCAAGCTCCCACACATCCTCGGCACTGTTCGGCAAGATGAATCCACCATTGATGTGGTCGCCAACCCATCGAGATTCACCAGTCATGAACTGCTCCGCCAAACGGTGTGAAACATAGGCATCAAGGATGTCATCGTCGAGTCGGTCAAGTTCGACAAGCTGATTGAAGCCCAGCACCTCGGCAATGCGCCTACAAGCTTCCGGTCGCTTCTTGTAGATAGGAAACGCACCCGGCTTGTTTCTTTCAATCCACCAAATCGCCATTGCGACCGCTGGATGAGCTTCGATTAGCCATGCACCACCCGTCCTCACATGTGTACTGGAATCAGCGATTGGAATTGGTGAGATGTCTGATTGGGCAAAAGGTTGCCCTGTGGCTTCACATGAGATCACCCAGTGAGAACATCCCGAGAAAGGCTGGACGGAAACAGCTTTGCCAGTGCGGTCTTTTTCGATCCGACCTTCCTTTACCCAACGTTCCACTTGCGCCCTTAGCACTTTTTCGACAGGGCGATCAGACAGGCTGAATGCCGGATTAAAGGACAGTGGAGAATCCCAGCAAATCAACAGGTTGCGGTGTTCTCGTCGTAGAGACGAAAGCCAGCCTCTTGCATCTGTAGCTTTCTTCTTCAAGGGCGTCTCGTTCATCCAGACCATCAGTCCTTTGGACGATGCCGGATCGATTCCAATGATTAGAACTGCCGAATGCTCACACGCACTCAACATCGACTTGAGTGGCTCAGGATCGGCGAGTCGGTGGTCGTTACCGACTTCAATCAGGGTCTCTGATGGCACGCCGCTCTGGGCCACAAGTGCTTCGGAATCGCTGAATGGGATCACCTCGTCGGATCGGCTGTGCAGGATTACCGTGTTCGGCTTGACCGTCTTTGCTGTACCCCAATTCTTCCACGCTGGGCATAGTAAGACCAAAGGGGTTTTTCCCGCATTGATGTTCATGGCGACCGCACCACCACGAGATGATCCGACGATCACATCAGGTTGGTGTTGGTCGTACTCGGCTTGCGCCGTTCTGACGGCAGCGTCGAAGTCATCGTCATCAAGGAACGGGTTGAGAACTTCATGGCCAGCATCTCGGAGGTAGGACGGTTTCACGCCGCCAACGGTACTGTGCCAGCCGTGCAGGAAAAGGATTTTCATGACGCTTCCAGTCGGTAAAGACCTGCGACTCGAATGGTCTCTGCTTCTTCGTTCTGATAACGCTGCGGCCTACGTCCCTCGAAATCGACCTCTACGCCATCGTCCACTCGACGAAGGACGAGTTTCGTTATGCTCTCCACGATGGCCGCAGCCTTAAGGACAAACACGCTCTCCAGTCTTGCTCGAATCAGAAGTTCATCAGTAGCCGATGGATTGAGGATTTCGGCGAGAATACATTGGTCAGTCCGAATAGCCTGATGGCTGCCACCGCAGATCAGTGATTCCATCTGGTCGTACCCAAAACCGTGACTCCGACGCTTTGGTGGTGGCGGGTCGTTGATGAGCAGCCGACCGGCTTTGAGTTCAGCGATGTCGTCTGGAGTTAGCGACTTCCCGTCGAAGTTGTGCGTTGCCTCGATTCCTGAATCTGGCTCGATAACCTCTCCAACGATTTGCCATGTGATGTGATCGGCCTCCGATGTGGAGGAGACTTCTTTTACCGTTAGAAATCCGCCATCGTTCTTGTAGGCAAAGGGCATGTTGGAATTGGGGAAGTGCTGATCCTTTGGCCGCAAACGTGCCAGTGACGCATCTACGGATTCACTGGTAGATTCAATCGTGATCCGAACCGAATTGCCTCCAATCCGTCGAACAGACTTCGATTGGAGGTATTCATCCCCAAGTTTGATCCATGCTCCTGTGGACGAAATTGCGGTTGTATTTCTCGCAGGCGTTGTCGGCGTTTCTGACTCCACATCAGCAATAAGATGCCTCGTCAAAGATTTAAGGAATCGGTCACGCTTCCGCTCCCAATGGCTGGTACGGAGTGCCTTGAATCCCAGCTTCTCGATCAGGTCGTCTCTGAGATCGTTGAGACACTCTTTGTCGTCGATCTTGCCAGCCTGCACGCCCAGCAGAACCCCCTTTACGTCGTTGTACGAGGTCGGTGGAACGAGAATAGGATGGATAGGAAGCGACTTCGCCCATGATGCTCCGACCTCGTTGTTGCAAAACTGGCTTCTCAGAAACTCAGGTGAGATGACGAGCAGAACGAACTCGGGATCGCTGACCTTCCCCTTGATGTAGTTCACGAAATCTTGGCCAGTGGGAATCGTCATGCCCGGTAACGAAGAGCAAAACATCTCGTCTGGATGAACACCGACCCCCACTTGCAGAAGGTCTACGAGGTCTTCGACAAGTTCAGCGTCCTTTACAGCGTGGCTCACGAAAATGCGGGACAATGTGCTGTCTCCCAGAACCGCCAATAAATCAGTTTCGTTCTGATCGACAATCATAACGCACTTTGGTAAGGTTTACCAATGTCGGGCCTGCTGGCTGCGCCGTGGTTATCGAGAGTCCGAGGAGACCATCATGGACAATCTACGAGACTTCCTCCGAATCTCGGAAGCCGCTGAGTATCTCGGGGTCTCGCCGAACACGCTTCGCAACTGGGAAAACGCTGGCAAGATCGCCGCACATCGTCATCCGGTGAATGGGTATCGCCTGTTCAAGAAGGAAGACCTTGATGCGTTGCTGCTCCAGTTGCAGGAGGGAAGGCGAGAACCACCGAAGCAGAGCTAAGGTCACGAGAATCGTTTGGAAAGGCAAAGGAAACGGTCACATGACCACCCCGTATCACGCCAAATACTTTGCGCACGAGTTGACCCGGCAGGCACAGCCGGGTGGCGTGGATCGTTTGTCGATGGCCCTCTTTGATGCTTGTGTCGATCTGAACCCGCACCAGATCGAAGCAGCTATGTTCGCACTGCGAAGCCCACTCTCGAAGGGCGTCGTGCTGGCTGATGAGGTCGGTCTCGGGAAGACAATCGAAGCAGGGCTGGTTCTCTGCCAGCATTGGGCTGAGCGAAAACGAAAGCTGCTCATCATCTGTCCGGCCAGCCTTCGGAAGCAGTGGGCGCTGGAGCTTCAAGAGAAGTTCAACCTGCCTTCGATGATCCTCGACTCGAAGACCTACCGACAGGCCGTGCGAGAGGGGAACGGCACGCCCTTCGCCAGCGACAAGGCGGTCATCACATCGTACCACTTCGCCAGCCGGTTTCGTGGAGACATCCGAGCCGTCCCCTACGACCTCGTGGTCATCGACGAGGCCCACAAGCTCCGCAATGCCTACCGGCCCAGCAACAAGATGGGTCAGAACATCAAGTGGGCCATCGAGGATCGCAAGAAGTGTCTGCTGACAGCCACGCCACTCCAGAACTCGCTGCTCGAACTCTACGGCCTCTCCACGATCCTCGACGACCTGATCTTCGGCGACGTGAACTCGTTTCGCACCCAGTACACCAACGCCGGTGCTGATCTCAAAGCCCTTCGCACTCGCATCCAAACCTTCTGCAAGCGGACGCTCCGAAGACAAGTCACCGAGTACATCCAGTACACCGAACGCATCCCGTTCACCGTCCGGTTTCGCCCGACCGACGACGAACAGAAGCTCTACGAAGCCGTCTCGGACTTCCTGAACCGGGAAGAGACCTACTCCGTCCCCCATCGTCAGCGTCACCTGACTGCGCTCATCCTGCGCAAGTTGTTGGCCTCGTCCTCGCACGCCATCGCCAACACGCTGGACACCATGAAGTCCCGGCTGGAAGAGATGCGAGATGCTCCCCAGCGGGACGAAGACGATGAGGAGTTCATGGAAGAACTGATCGAAAGCGAGGAACTCGAAGACGATTACCTCGATGAGATTCTCGAAGGAACAACGGATCGAGAGGAGGAAGCAGAGAACGAGATCGACCTGCCCAAGCTCACGGGAGAGATCGATGAGTTAGGCCGATACTCGACGTGGGCACGCAGCATCGGCATCGATACCAAGAGCCGGTCGCTACTGAAGGCTCTCGATCTTGGATTCGCCGAGATGGAGAAGATGGGGGCGAGCCGGAAAGCTCTCGTCTTTACCGAATCCCGCCGCACGCAGGACTACCTCAAGAACTTCCTCGAATCGAATGGCTACGGTGGCCAGATCGTCTTGTTCAACGGTACGAACTCCGATCCAGATTCCCGCCGCATCATCGGCGAATGGATCGAAGACAACGCTGGCACCGGCAGAGTCACCGGCTCTCGCCCCATAGACAGTCGCACGGCACTGATCGAGCATTTCCAGAACGACGCCACCGTCATGATCGCCACGGAAGCGGCAGCGGAAGGCGTCAACATGCAGTTCTGCTCTCTCGTCGTCAACTACGACCTGCCTTGGAATCCCCAGCGAATCGAGCAGAGGATCGGTCGTTGTCACCGCTATGGTCAGAAGCACGATGTCGTGGTCATCAACTTCCTGAATGAGCGCAACGAGGCCGACCGGCGAGTCCATGAGCTTCTCTCGGAAAAGTTCAACTTGTTCAATGGTGTCTTCGGTGCTTCGGACGAAGTGCTGGGACAGATCGAGTCAGGCGTCGATTTCGAGAAACGCATCCTTGCCATCTACCAGCAGTGCCGCACGCCGGAAGAGATCGACACCGCCTTCCAGCAGCTTCAGGCCGAGATGGACGAGACCATTCAGTCGAAGATGGACGAGACCCGGCAGATGCTCATGGAGCATTTCGACGAGGATGTTCACGCCCGACTGAAGATGCGGCTGGACGATGCCCGAGCCAACCTCGACCGGATCGGTCGCCAGTTCTGGACGCTTACAAGAGTTGTACTGGACGGCCATGCCACATTCTGCGACGACCAGTTGACCTTCGATCTACGGCAATCGCCGGTTAGTGAATGTCGGCCCGGAACGTACCACCTGATCTCCAAGCAGCATCACAATGTCACCGGCGACTTCCTGTACCGACTGTCGCATCCTCTGGGCGAGTGGAGCATCGACACAGGCAAGCAGGCCCAGACCCCGATGGCAAAAGTCGCTTTCGATGTGACGAACTATCCTATGAAGGTCTCCGTGGTCGAAGCCCTGAAGGGCAAGTCTGGCTGGATGACGCTTCAGTACCTCACCATCGATTCCTTCGACCGTGAAGAGTACCTGCTGTTCTCGGCGATGGACGACACCGGCAAGTCGCTCGATCAGGAGACCTGCCAGAAGCTATTCCACTGCACGGCAACAACCGAACCCGTGGACGGCCTCCCCGAAGATGCGGAGACTCGGCTCACTGTCGAATCGAAGCTGCACGCCGACGCTGTGGCTGCCTGCTCATTGGAGGACAACAACACGTTGTTCCATGAGGAGCGAGAGCGTCTGGAGAAGTGGGCCGAGGACATGGTGGTCGCCGCCGAGAAAGACTTGGCCGACACCAAGGCGCAGATCAAGGCCGTGCGGCGGCAGTCACGCTTGGCGACCACGCTCGATGAGCAGAACGAACTCCAGCAGAAGCTTCGTGACTTGGAGAAGAAGCAGCGAAGACAACGCCAGCAAATCTTCGAGATCGAAGATGAGATCGCCGACAAGCGTGACGATCTGATCGCTGGCCTTCAGAAGCGAATGACACAGAAGACGCACAGCATCCATCTCTTCACCATTCAATGGGAGGTCGTGTAGTGCCGAGCCTTCGCAAGAACATTGAAGCTGAATCCCTCCGGGCTTTCGAGGCGATCCTCGCTGATCTGAACCTACCAGTCGATGGGCGAGGTTATGGTGCTGCCAATCGTTTCGATGCCGGATTCAACTTGGTTGGCCAACAGCGATACCAGTTCGGTGATCTTCGAGTGATGCAGGAAGACCGAATCGTCGTTGTTGAGGTCGAGAGCGCAGGTGGACTAACCAACCTCGTGAAGTATTGGCCGCTTGCCGAAAGCACAACGCTCCCCATTTTTCTGATCCACGCATTCGGCCAAAGTTCAGTAAACGACTACTTATCGCACCTGCTGTTGTGGGACTTCACATGGGAGAAAATGCGAGGTCAGATTTGGGCCGATGCGAAACCATCCCTGTTTGCAAGACGGTACAACTACTCGCATACCGATCCGGAAGGTCTAGTTGAAGCTGCTCGTGACTTCCGACGCTGCTTAACAGAGCCGCTTTCAGCCATCCAGTCCGACATTTTCAATTACACACAAGACGCTCAAAGGGCTAACTCCCTGATGAATGACGGAGAGAAATAAACGTGGCCACGAACTTCGAGAAACTTCAGAAACTCCTTGAGGAACTGTTCCAACTGGATCAGGCCGATCTGGATTTCGGCATCTACCGGATCATGAACCAGAAGCGGGAAGAGGTCGTCCGTTTCTTGGAGAAGGACTTGCTGCCGCAGGTCAAAGAAGCGTTCAGCCACTACAAGTCGGCGGACAAGGCCACGCTTCAGAAGGAACTCGACAAAGCCATCGAACAAGCCAATGGTCTGGGTGTCGATCCCGAGACCACGACGAAGGTGAAGGATCTTCGTGAGCAGATGGCCGACTCCAGCGTCGATGTCACGGCATTGGAGAATGAGGTCTTCAGCCACCTGTTCAACTTCTTCCGCCGCTACTACCACGAGGGCGACTTCATCTCCCTACGGAGGTACAAGGAAGGCGTTTACGCAATTCCTTATGAGGGCGAAGAGGTCAAGCTACACTGGGCCAACCACGACCAGTATTACGTCAAGAGCAGCGAATACTTCCGTGACTACATCTTCACCATGCCCTCGGGTAAGCGGGTACGAGTCCATCTGGTTGCTGCATCTTCCGAACAGGACAACAAGAAGGAGCAAGCAGGCAAGGAACGTCGTTTCGTCATCTGCGAAGAAGACCCGATCTATGAGGAGAATGGCGAACTCTTCATCCGGTTCGAGTACAAATCCGACAACGGCAAGAAGAAACAAGACGCTCTGAATCAGGAAGCCATCGAACGAGTCCTCAAGTCCGAAGGCTTTGAGGAGTGGACTCAGGAGTTGTCCAAGCCTGCCCCCACGAAGGCCAATCCGAAGCGAACGGTGCTGGAGAAGCACCTCACTCAGTACACCGCCCGGAACACGTTCGACTATTTCATCCACAAGGACTTGGGCGGCTTTCTGCGGCGAGAACTCGACTTCTACATCAAGAACGAGGTGATGCACCTCGACGACATCGAACACGACACCGTGCCCCGAGTCGATCAGTACCTCAGCAAGATCAAGGTGATCCGCAAGATCGCCCACAAGATCATCCAGTTCCTCGAACAACTGGAGAACTTCCAGAAGAAGTTGTGGCTCAAGAAGAAGTTCGTGGTCGAGACGAACTACTGCATCACTCTCGACCGAGTGCCAGAGGAGCTTTACCCGGAGATTGCCGCCAACGACGCACAGCGGGAAGAGTGGGTGCGGTTGTTCGCAATCGACGAGATTGAAAAAGACTTGAACGGGCCGGGGTTCTCTACGCCACTGACGGTTGAGTTTCTTTCAAGCAATCCCAATCTCGTTGTAGATACTCGATTCTTCCCTCAAAAGTTTCGTGACAGGCTATTGTCGCTCATTGAAGAACTTGACGAGCAATGTGATGGACTCCTCGTCAACAGTGACAATTTTCACGCACTGACGCTTCTCCGAAACCGCTTTCGGGAGTGCGTTTCATGCGTATACATTGACCCACCGTACAACACGGGTAACGACGGTTTCATCTACAAGGACAGTTATAGGCATTCGTCATGGCTGTCGTGTCTCCACGACCGCCTTATCTTAGCTGCCCCCCTGATGAATGATCTCGGCTCGTTGTTCATGAGTATCGATGACAATGAACAGGTGTATCTTCGTGAGGTCACGGATTCTGTGTTAGGAGACCAGAACTTCATTGCCACGGTGATATGGCAGAAGGTCTACTCTCCCAAAAACAGCGCACGCCACTTTTCGGAAGACCACGACTTCGTGATCGTTTACGCAAAGAATGCGGGGCAATGGACTCCTAGTCTGTTGCCAAGAACAGAAGAGGCAAATGCTCGCTACCAGAACTTTGATGATGACCCCCGTGGCCCGTGGAAGCCAAGCGATTTGACGGCTCGAAATTACTACAGCAAGGGGCGATATGAAGTCGTCGGCCCAACAGGAAAGACGTTTACGTCTGGCGTCGGTCGTTTTTGGCGACAATCTGAAGAGGTGTTTTGGGAGATGGATGCAGACAATCGCATCTGGTGGGGGCCAAACAAAGACAGTATGCCAGCCCAGAAGCGCTTCTTGTCTGAGGTGCAGCAGGGTCGAGTTCCGCAAACGCTCTGGCCCTACAAAGAGGTTGGACACACACAGGAAGCCAAGAAAGAGTTGCTGTCAACAGTGCCGTATACGGACACGAGTGATGTTCTTAACACCGTGAAGCCAGTCGGGTTGATCCGTCGAGTCATTCAGCTTGGAACAACGGTTGATGCAAGGTGCGTCGTTCTCGATTTCTTTGCGGGAAGCGGCACGACTGTGCAAGCCGTACTCCAGCAGAACGCAGAAGACGGCGGCGACCGAAAGGTGGTTGCTGTTGAGTTGGGCGAATACTTTGACACAACAACTCGGATACGAGCAATTCGTTCGCTCTCGAATCCAACATGGAAGGACGGTAAGCCTGTTGGTGAGAGAAGTGGTTCTGGCATTCTCAAGTACATCTTGCTTGAATCCTATGATGACGCCCTGAACAACCTCGAAATGAAACCAACTGCACAGCAGGCATCGCTGCTTGAACAGGACGACGACTTGCGTGAACAGTACATCCTCTCGTACATGCTCGACGTGGAGAGCCGGGGCAGCCAGTCGCTCCTGAATGTCGAGTCCTTCCGCAACCCTGATGAGTACAAGCTCCGAGTCGAGCGCAACGGCGAGACCCAACTGGTCAACGTCGATCTGGTCGAAACCTTCAACTGGCTCTTGGGCCTAACCGTCAAGCACATCGACGTGATCCGGGGCGTGCGTGTTGTAGAAGGCACGAACCCGGACGGCGACCGGGCACTGGTTCTGTGGCGCAACCTCGACGAGATCGACAACGACGCCCTCGACGAATGGTTTAAGAAGCAGGACTACAACACCAAAGATCAGGAGTACGACCTGATCTACGTCAACGGCGACAACAACCTTGAAAACCTCCGACGTGGCGACCAGACATGGAAAGTCCGTCTCACCGAAGAAGAGTTCGGACGCCTCATGTTCAACGTGGAGGACGTGTAGATGAGTGATTCAAAAGGCGTGTTTGACCAAGGTACAACATGGGTGCGTGCGAACTTTCACATGCACACGAAAGCGGACAAGGAATTCAAGTACAACGGCGACGAGTCGCAGTTTGTGTCCAACTATGTTGATGCCATGAAGACGGCGGGAATTCGTGTCGGCGTCATTACCAATCACAACAAATTCGACCGTGACGAATATAAGGCGTTGGCGAAAGCAGCTAAGAAGCAGGAAATCCTGTTGCTCCCCGGCGTCGAATTGTCGGTCAAGGATGGTGCGAACGGAATTCACACGCTTATTGTGTTTTCACCAGACTGGATCACGAATCAAGAGAACAAGAATTACATTCAAAACTTTCTCGATGTAACGTTTGCAGGTATCGCCAACTTCGAGAACGAGAATGGTCGCTCCAACCATGACCTAAATGACACAATCCGAGAACTGGACAAGTTCCAGAGGGATTACTTCATTGTTTTTGCACACGTCGAAGCCGGTAGTGGCCTCTGGAAAGAGTTGGCAGGAGGCCGTCTGGGAGAGCTTGGGAAACACCCACCGTTCCGTAAACGATGCCTCGGGTTTCAGAAAGTTCGTACTCGGGATGACCGCACCAAAGTTCAGGGACATCTTGGCGACTTCTATCCTGCCGAAGTTGAAGGGTGTGACTGCAAGAGCATCGAAGAAATCGGCAAAGGTAAACAGTGCTACCTGAAACTCGGCGCATTCACATTTGATGCGGTCAAATTCGCACTGCTCGACTACGAACATCGTGTTTCAACAGAGCCGCCCGTCTCAAAGCACTCTCGAATTGATTGGGTTGAATTTCATGGCAGCCGATTGGATGGGATTCACATTGATCTTTCGCCTGAATTGAACACGCTCATCGGAATACGAGGCAGTGGCAAGTCATCGATCATTGAGTGTGTTCGATACGCTCTGGGGATTGAGTTGCCTGAGAACGCTGACAAGGACGGGTACAAGGAAGGTGCAATTCGGCACGCACTCGGAAGCGGTGGCAAGATCACTCTGGGAGTCACCGACCGTCATGGAAAGAAGTACGAAATTCGACGAATACTGGGACAGAAGCCCGATGTGTATATCGAAGGTGACGTGCAGCCGGGCATCAGCATCCAAGAGACAATTCTCCACAAGCCGATCTACTTCGGCCAAAAGGATTTGTCCAGCAAAGACCCCGGCTTTGAAAAGGACTTGGTTGAAAAGCTGGTAGGCCCAGCACTTGAAGGTGTTCGGCGATCAATCGTTGAACGCCAATCGCAAGTCCGAGAAACCGTGGGAAAGCTGAAGAAGCTTTCCAATGCGGCGGATCGTGAGCAAGAAGTCCTTGCCAAAAAGCAAGACGCCCAACATCGCCTCAAAGTGTTCAAGGATCACGGGGTCGAAGAGAAGCTGAAAAAGCAGGTTGCTTACAATTCTGATTCACATTTCGTTGGGAAGGTCACGACTCTCGTTGAGCGTTACCTGCAATCTCTGAACGAGATGGTCGAAGAGTATGAACCTGAGTTTGCAGAACATTCCAGCTACGAATCCGAACATAACGCTGAGTTTTTCGCCAACTTTCTGAAAACTTTTGGCCAGATTCAAGAGGGATTTGAAACGGTCAAGTCACACGTCGAAGCTGCCACGGCAACTTCGGGTGAACTAGATCGATTGGCAGCAGAGTTTGAGAAGTCGAAGGATGAGTTGAAGGAAGAGTTCGCCGAAGAATCTCGAAAGCTCTTGGAGGAGTTGAAAGACAAGGGGGCAACATCCGTCGAGCCTGACGACATTCTTAAATTGAAGAAGATCATCGACGAGACCGAAGACGAACTGAAGCAAGTTAAGAAAGAGAAAGATGACAAGTCAGCAATCGAGAAGCTCTTGTTGCAGCATCTCGTCACCCTAACTGACGAATATCACAAGGAATTCAAGCTCATCGAGCAAAGGCTTCAAGCGATCAACAAGGAGGAGACCGCCCTGCAAATCGAAATCGGCTACCGGGGCGATAAGGCAGGATTTCTGAACTATTTGGTTGACACGTTCAAGGGCAGCAAAATACGAAAAGATAAGCTGCAACTCATCGCTGACAAGTTTGTCGATGGGGCGGCAGTGTATCGGGACATGGAAGCTGCACGGACAACTCTCGGGAATTCAGCGGCTACCTTTGAACAGTGGTTCGACGAGAATCTTGAATCACTTCTAACTTGGCAAGTGCCAAATAGCTACACGATCAAGTATCACGGCAAAAAGCTAAAGAGTCATTCGCTGGGCCAGCGGGCTTCAGCGCTAATTCTCTTCGTCCTCAGTCAACGAGATAGCGATGTTGTGATTATCGACCAGCCCGAAGACGATTTGGACAACCAGACGATTTACGATGATGTCATCAAGCTGATTCGGAGATTGAAGCCAGAGACGCAGTTTGTCTTTGCGACTCACAATCCGAACATTCCAGTTCTCGGCGACTCAGAACAAATTATGTCATGTACTTGTGAAGAGGACATTCAAGTCGCACTGGGAAGTATTGATTGCCCGAACCAGCAACAGGCTATCGTGACAATCATGGAAGGGGGCAGTGAAGCCTTTCAGCGCCGGAGAGACATTTACGAGATGTGGAGCGAACGGAATTCCTGATGGCAAAGAAACGAGCCAAGAAAAACGAAACACCAGCGCTTCGGTTCGACGAAAAACTCGTTCTGAATCAGTGGATGCTGTCTCTGTTTGATGTCGGCGACTTCGACACACTTGCCGAGCGATTGAAGCCTCTCCATCTTGAGGGACTGGACGAGAACAACGTCCACACATTCCACAAAGAGTTGAAGCTGCTCTGGGACTACGAAGAGTTTCCCGGCGACACGCTGCTCGGCTACGACCAGAACATCGTTAAGCACACGCTGACGCTCAGCGAGAATCGAGCCGAGCCGCTGAAGTGGAAGTATTTCCAATATCTGTCGCTGCTATTCACCGAAGTCTATCTCGATCGTTTCTTCCGTGACCCGGATAAATTGCTGGCCGACCTGAACCAGCATGTCGCCAAGTTCAATGAGGGAAAAACCACAAAGGAACAGCTACCGGCCTACGAGCCAAATGACCTGCGGAAGCTGGCCTTCTGGAATGCCACCGGGAGCGGCAAGACGCTGCTGATGCACGTCAACATCCTCCAGTACCAGCACTACCTGAAGTTGCACGACAAAGAGAAGGGACTCAACAGAATCATCCTGCTGACGCCCAACGAGGGCTTGTCAAAGCAACACCTCGAAGAGTTCCACGCCTCGGGTATGGACGCTGACCTGTTCTCGAAAGAGTCTCGGTCGTTGTTCTCGGGCCGGTCAGTCGAGATCATCGAAGTCACCAAACTCAAAGAGGAGATGGGGCAGAAGACGGTCGCCATCGACGCCTTTGAGGGCAACAACCTTGTACTGGTTGATGAAGGACATCGAGGTGCATCTGGTGAAACGTGGATCGATGCTCGTGATCGACTTTGCGAAGGTGGATTTTCGTTTGAGTATTCCGCCACGTTCGGGCAGGCGATGAAGGGCAAGAAGAAACTTGAGTCACGCTACGCCAAGAACATCCTGTTTGACTACTCGTACAAGTATTTCTACCGGGACGGCTTCGGGAAGGATTACCGCATCCTGAACCTCGCCGACGACTCCGACGAGGAACGCCGCAACCTGTACCTGACGGCCTGCCTCGTTGCCTTCTACCAGCAGCAAAAGCTCTACGCAGACAACCCGAACACGTTCCGCCCCTTCCTGCTGGAGAAGCCCCTGTGGGTTTTCGTCGGCGGTAGCGTGAATGCCGTGCGATCAGAGAACAAGCGCAAGGTGTCTGATGTGGTGGATATCCTGCTGACGCTGGCCGAGTTCGTGAAGGAAAAGCGAGATTCGATCACCCTGCTGGAGCGGCTGCTCAGCGGCAGGCCCGGCCTACTCGACCAGCGTGGCAACGAAATCTTCGCCACCGCCTTTCCACACCTGATCTCGTCTGGGATGTCCGGCGAGGAGATTTACAACGACATCCTGAAGGTGTTGTTCAACTCGTCCAGCCAAGCTGCCCTGCATGTCGAGAACCTGAAAGGCACGGATGGCGAGATCGCTCTACGCCTCGGTGAGAACGAACCCTTTGGTCTCATCAACGTCGGTGACGCCACCAGCTTATGCAAACTCTGCGACGAGCATGACCTGTTGAACGTGGACGAGAAGGAGTTCTCAGGTTCGCTCTTCCGAGGTCTCAACGAAGACGACTCGACGGTCAATGTTTTGATCGGATCGAAGAAGTTCACCGAAGGGTGGAACAGTTGGCGAGTCAGCACGATGGGACTCATGAACATCGGTCGCACAGAAGGCTCAGAGATCATCCAGTTGTTCGGTCGTGGTGTACGTCTGAAGGGCCACGGCATGACCTTGAAACGCAGTAGCCAACTTGAAGGTGTCAGTCGGCCTGACCGTATTCACCTGCTGGAAACGCTGAACATCTTCGGTATCCGGGCCGACTACATGCGGCAGTTCAAGGAGTACCTCGAAGAAGAAGGTCTTCCCGGCAATGAAGAGCGGATCGAGTTCATCTTGCCGGTCGTCAAGAACCTGAATGGGAAGAAGCTCACCAGCGTCCGGATCGAGGAAGGCAAAGATTTCAAGCTGCACGGCCCGAAGCCCACACTCGCTGAGCCACCAGATCGTCTACTGCGTCATCCGATTTCACTGAACTGGTATCCCAAGATTCAGGCTCAGCAGAGCAAGGGCGTGGCCAAGACCGAAGACTCGGCGGTGAAGCACGAAGGCAAGCTGGAGGAACGTCACCTTGCCTTCATGGACATCGACGCCATCTGGTTTGAGCTTCAGCACTTCAAGAACGAGCGGTCGTGGTACAACCTGAACCTGCACCGGGACAGTATCGTTCCACTTCTGCTTGACTCCCGGTGGTACAAGCTCTTCATTCCGCCCGAGGAATTGGAGTTCACGCAGTTTGACCGGGTACGACGCTGGCAGGAGATCGCCGTCGCCCTGCTCAAGAAATACGCCGACCGCTACTACAAAAACAAGAAACAGGAGTGGGAGTCGGACTTCTACGAATACCACACTCTGACCGAGGACGATCCTAACCTTCAGGTTGAATACCGGCTGCTGATTGACGAGTCACAGGATCAGATCGTCGATCAACTCAAGGGTATTCAGAGCGATCTCGATGCAGGGGTGCTAAAGGACTGGCCGTTCGGATCGTGCATGGCGTATTCGTTTGGCCAGCATCTCTACCAGCCACTCCTTCACGTCAAGAGCGATTTCGTGGATGTCAGCCCAGTCTCACTCAACGAAGGTGAGAAGGAGTTCGTCACCGATCTTCGCAGATTCTATGACGACAACAACTCGTTCTTCGATGACCGGGAACTCTACCTGCTCCGCAACATGAGCCGTGGCCGAGGCATCGGCTTCTTCGAGGCTGGAAACTTCTACCCCGACTTCCTTCTCTGGCTGCTGGTAGACGGTAAGCAGTACGTCACGTTCGTTGATCCCAAGGGCATCCGAAACCTCGAAGGCCCAGACGATCCCAAGATTCGCTTCTACCGGACAATCAAGGAACTGGAGGATCGCCTCGGCGATCCCAACTTGATCCTGAACTCGTTCATCATCTCAAACACGCCCTTCCAGCAAGTCCGGTGGTGGACGGAAGACCTGACGAAAGAGCAGTTCACAAAGTCACATGTCCTGTTCCAGAAGGAAGACAAGAAAACGTACATCGAGCGCCTCCTAACAACGGCGGCGAGCGACCAGCAAGTCACCGTGGAGGCGTAGTTCCATGAAGTTCCTGAGACGCTCAAAGGACACAGAAGCCGAACTCAAGCGACTGATTCAACACTGCAAATCACTTCGTTGGTCTGTAGCTTGGGCGTCTCACGGATTTCCTCTGTTCGACCACTTGGTCAAACACACGGAAAAAATCCACCAGTTGACAATCGGCATCCACTTCTATCAAACGCACCCGGATTTCATCGCAGCCTTCATGGGACATGATGATGTTCGATTCGTCATGAACCCCAGCGGTGTGTTCCATCCCAAGTTGTACTACTTTGATCTCGGTGACGGGAACTGGGAGTGCATTACTGGGAGTCCGAACTTCACACATTCGGCCTTCCATGCAAACACCGAACATGCTTGCCTCTTCAGCAACAAAGATGTTGGAGCGGAATCAAATCATCGGGAGATTTTGTTGGCGCTGGACGAGGCGATGGTGAGTGGAAAAACCCTGAGTGATAAGGAGTTGGCGGCATACCGCTCGATTTGGAAACGGCAACAGAAGCGCCTCGGGCCATTGTCAGGAAGCTACAGTCCTCCCGAAAAGAAAAAAGGAAAACGTTCGCCTCTGGATGTCCCTCTGTTTGTGGAGGACTGGGACGACTACTTCAACTCGGTAAAGGAGGATCAAGAACATACTACGGCTGGACGGCTCGTCGTACTTGAAAAAGCCCGCAAGCTATTCAGCGAGCATTTACATTTCGGTGACATGGTAGATGAAAACAGAAAACGCATTGCCGGATTTGGCAGTGAGCCGGATGTGGACTGGGGATGGTTCGGCAGCATGAGGGGGCACGGCCTATTCATGCAGGCTGTCAACCAAAACTCTTCGGACATCTCTGATGCTTTGGATCAAATCCCTTTGACGGGATTGGTGTCTCAAGAACACTTCGATGAGTATGTGTCAAGGTTTCAGAAGTCCTTTGATAAGTCTGGTATTGCAACCGCCACCCGGCTGTTGGCTATGAAGCGACCTGACTACTTCGTTTGCCTCGACAGCAAGAACCGTGACAAGCTCTGTGAAGCCTTTGATATTCCGAAGAGTGTTGACCTCGACGATTATTGGGAAAAAGTCATTCAACGAATCACCGACTCAAACTGGTGGAACGCTCCCGAGCCGAAAGATGATCTTGAGAAACGGGTCTGGAAGTGCCGAGCAGCCTTTCTCGACGTGAGATTCTATGACCCGAAGTAAATGGGAATAGCTCCCGTGTCTCTGGGAAGGCCATCGCTTTTGTAAAAGGAAGAAGACTCCAATGCGATTGACCAAGAGTTTGCCTCGAACAACGGTGGAAACCTTTACGTTTCTCAAGCAGACTGACATAACGGGGTTGATTCGCCTGCTGGCTGAGCATCGAGGGCATCACAATGCCCGAGATCGATTTTACCGCCTTCTCTATTCGTGCCTGATTTTCGACCATTACTCTGATGTATACAGGCGACAAAACCCCGTGAACGGGATCGCAAGCGGTTGGTATCAACTTGCAGACCTTCCCGATGTTGGTCGCATCTACAGAGAATTGTTGCCGATCACTGATGAATCCGTAATCGGGGATATTACACTGACTCTGCCAATCACTTCGGCGAGTCCGCTATTCCAGAACTCTGCTCCCAGATCGCCGCCTGCACTCCCCCAAGGCGAATGTACTGTGCGGCAGTTGACGGTACGGCAGTTCATAGAAGTGTGCTGGGTTGTAAGATGCAATCTCCTGCATGGTTCGTATGACCCAACCGTTCAGGAAGTCAGCACTCTGATACGAAACGTGTCTCGGCCATTCTCTGCTCTTGTTTGGCGAATGATCTGCGAAACGCCGATGCGTTGAGCGGTTAGGCTAACACTCTATGGCAATTACACTTGTTTCCCTGTCTGATCGCTGAACATCCACTTCTTGTCCTCAAAGTCGAAGTTCCCCTCGTTTCGAAAGAGCATCACGGCGGTCTTCGCAGAGATGTTTTTGAGCATCTCCGGCTGGTCATCGATGTAGAAGCTGATCTGCCGCTCGGCGATCACCTCGGCCTTCTGGTCGAATGAGTTGACCAAGACGACATCGGTAAAGCGAATCCGGTGCTTCTCCAAATCGGCGATTGCGTTCTCACGATTGCTTCGGAACGTGATGACTAGAACATCGCCCGGCCAAACGGTTGTGAGGATGTGAAAAAAGCCGGGAGCTTCATCCACACATCCGTCGAGGTCGATCCCCAGTGTCGGCTTGGGCTGATGAAGCGCTGCACGGACGACCTCGCTGGCGTGTTGGATTTGGTCTTTCAGATGTTCATTGCTCATGGCAGTTTTCCTCGCTGACGTGAATGTTGCGTCTTCGACACTCGGGGGTGCCTCATTACTCAGATTTGTCGTCAAACGCTTTCTTCCATTCAGTGCAGCGCTCTCGATACCGCCGTTGACCATCAACATAAGCGTCTTCATCAGTGCCCTCAATCAAGCGGTGAACTGACGTTATTTCAGGCCAGTCTTCCAAGTCGAATATCTCCCACCACAGCTTTTCAATATCATACTTGCAATTCTCATTCTCTGGATTATCGGGGTCGTGCCAGCAGTAACTTCCAACTTCTGTCTCTCCGCACTGGCCTATGCAATCCCAACACATTGCCTTTCCGACAGCCTCATGCTCGTTTGCGGCACACACCTCAATCGTTATATCGAGATGCGCACTCAAATTGATGTGATAGGTTTTCTGGGCTGGGGTATCTTCATCAACTTCGGAGATGGGCCACTCTCCAGTCCACGCTGAGGCCATTGGGTCGTGTCCCTCGCAGTCGCAAGTGATCCGCTGGCCTCCGCAGGTAGAACAACGCTCAAGGTCGCATTCATTGATGTGTGGCTGGCCAATGGCCACGCCGCAATCGGGGCAATTATTTTCAGTTGTCATCTGTTGAATCCTTTCTTTAAGTCCAAATGTTGTGTCGGCGAGTAATCCCATCACTGTGTCTACGCCAGATCGACCCTCAGAGAGTCGCCTTCCTTCCAGAACGACCACTTCGGGTTGGCGTCCCCGGCCTCCAAGCGAATCAGACCTTCAGTCCCACCATCTTCGTCGAGGAAGCAGTAGCCGTAGTCGAAGTTGTTGCCGGTTCTATCGTTGATCGCAGCCATTTCTTCGTCTGAGAAATAGTGCCAGCCGCCGTCGCTGCAATCCATCCGATGCCAGTTGTTCTGGATGCACTCTCGGGCAATCCGATGCAGTTCAGCACCGAACTCGTCATCCTCGTCCCAAAGCGAGCCCAACTCATTCAGATCGATGGTCGCCAAAAACTCTGCATCCTCGGGAGAGATGGCGTCATCATCGTCGTCGTGAATAACCAACGTGGCTTGCACGTCCATCACCGATTCCGGCAATGACTGGATGTACTCTGAGAGTTCACGCAGTGACATTCGCTCGGTCGGGATGTCATTTTCGCCGACTATTCTAAGCAGTGGTGGCAGACGCTCTGCTTGTTCGCATTCTTTGGCGTGCGACGTGCCCACGGACACGCCACAATCGGGGCAGGTTGTTTGGGTTGTCATCTTCGATTCCTTTCTTTCAGTCCAGAAGTTGCTTTCGCCGCTCTCGTCCATCTGATCTCTCACTCCCAATCAAGCTCCACTGGCTTATACGGCATGATGAAGTCTTTGACGGCCACGGCAATCGGTTTCCCTTGCTGGTTGATGCCGACAAGTTGGCCGGTGTTCGGGTTGTATTTCTTGGGTGTGAAAATCACCTGCCGTTGATCTTCGTCTAGGAAGGTGAACTGCTTGTCGGTGGTTTTCGTGTTCTCGCTCATTGGTTGGTCTCTTTGCCAAGTGACACCTCGCCGTCATCAGAAACCGTGGCAAGCAGCCCGTTCGTGTTGCGAACTTACCTTGAGCGGTGAAGCGAAGAGTGAGAGGGCCTCTCATAACGGCATTCCCAGTACGAAGATGTACTGGGAATGCCGTTTGGAAAGTGAGTCATGCGCAGTTGCTCGCAAAGACTTCTTCCATCATTTTCCAGCACAGTGACGCCGCAGTCATTTCCTTGCCTACGCTTGCCAAGACATCCTTTCTAAAGTGGTGATTCGCATAGTCGGCTGCCAGTGCCAAGAGGATTTCTGCGGCATAATCCGCATCACAGTCATTCAGCAATGCTCTGATCTTGTCCATGCGTGTTGGTGCTTCTGTTTCCATGACGTGTACTCCTTCTGTGTATTAACAAATTATGTCCCAGCAAACTCCTTGCTGTGCTGATAGGACAACAATACGACTTGCAGTCTGTGGCAGGAACGAACAAATGAGTGAGCAGCTACTCACTCATTTGCCACTCAAGTCGATAGCCCTTTCTGTCGCTCTTGATGAACTGACCGATCCCCGACTTGTGAATCTTCAATTTCCTCTTGATCGTCATGTCCAGTCGCTCATCAAAGACGTAACTCGGGTAAGCCAACTTCATCTGCGTGGTTGATCTCGGCTCACCTTTGGCGTCGAGTAGGCACTGCACGACAGCAGCAAGCTGCTGGTCAATTTCGTATTGAACGCCGCTAACTGTGATCGTGCCCGATGCCACATCCACTTGTACGTCAATGGCCATTGTCGGATCAGTTGACCTATCCATTAGCCACTGCTGCCAAGCGATTACTTCATCGGCGGTGGCCGCTAAATGCGGACTAAGTTGGAAACCATGCTGCTTCATCAACCCCAAAGATTCTGGGCCGAAAAACCGCAGAAGTTCCGCTTCCGACCAGAAGTCGTGTAAGCCACCTTTGACGCCAACTTCTCGAAGAAACTCGACAGATTCGCCATCGCTAAGAATGTAGTCGGAAGCAACAGTCTTGCCGCCGACCAAAGCAACGGCGTCATGTGGAATGTTGAAGGCTGCACGAAGCGCCCTCGAAACATAGCTCACCGTCTTCCCTCTCAGATCGAAGCGACCTTCGTTTGCTCCGTGTATAACCCGGACTGTCATAATGTGTCCTTATTGTGCTTAGAGGGACTAATAATCCAATTGCTGCTCAAGATGCTTGAGTAAGCTGGCAACCTTCGTGAGACCCTGAGACTGACAACAGGAGTAACCTGCTCAGCGGTGCATTTTTTGGCGGTCACGTCAACTGCGCCGAAATGAAAAGAGCCGGTTTTCCCCGGCTCTTTTCACGAAATCGACACTGCACACCCAAAAGGTGTTATTACCCACTTCTCTCATCTCCTCGTTGCAAGAGTTGGACTGATAACGGACGAGAATCCGACAACTATTAAGCGGCCTGTGAACCGTCTTCTTCCAAGCGGCTACGAGCGATGTCAACGTACTTCTGCATCACATCGATGCCATAGAAGTTTCTGCTGGTCGCCTGTGCCGCCAGTAGCGTCGTGCCCGAACCAGCGAAACAGTCCAAGACCGTACCACCCTCGGGGCAGAAGGTCTTGATAAGCTTTTCAGCCAACGGCTGAGGAAACATTGCCGGGTGCATCACGCCCTTTGAGATTGTTCCCATTGGAACTGTGAACACATCCGAAACACGAGTCCGACCAGAACGTTTCTCAGTGTTCTGGCCAGTATGAATCGGCAGATCGCTACCCATTCCGAAGCGAGTTGAACCACGGGATGAGATTTCGTCTGACCATCCGCCGCAAGCCTTCGTGTCGATGAACGGGTTGTGCGTCTTGCTGAACCAAAGGATGTTTTCATAGGCACGACGTGGACGCCGGTTACTGCCTTGAAAACCTCCTCCATCTGGCTTGTACCAGATCAACTCTTCGCACTCGTGCCACCCAAACTTCCGAAGGGCGAGCCGAGTCCTAAGAACATATTCGCTGATGACACCTTTCCTTAGATGAGGACGAATCACCATCAGCACAGACCCGTCGTCGGTCAGCTTCTCCCACAGCTTCGCCATCCACTTCACCGTGAAAGCTGGAAAGTCTCGCTCGGACACACCGGGGTACATTTTCTTCCGCTGGTTGGCATACGGTGGCGAACACAAGGCCAAGTTGACCGACTGGTCAGCTAGTCGAGGGATCGTCTTGGCGCAGTCTCCTTGTACGACACTGTTGATCTTCAACGGTGGCTCGCAACGAACTTGTGCAGGCGCATCTTGTTCCGCCTCCTCCTGCTTGTGCTTCGCCAGTCGGTGCAGGCTCGTCTTTCGGTATTGCTCATCCTTCTCGATGCCGTGGATGTGATCCCACCCGGCCTTCAATGCTCCGAGCATTTCCGATCCGCTACCCGAGTAAGGCACGAGCAAGCGTCGTGCGGTTCGTCGCTCAGGCGGAAGAATGAGTTCGGCCAAATGCTCACACAAGCGAAGGGGCTTGACAGCCGGGTGGTCGATGCCCTGACGCTCTTCCTTTGACGCTTTCGCAACGTAGAAGAAGCGAGACGCACCGCCATCGTCATCATAGCCCTCGACTGCCGAGTACCGAGACACAAACGAGTTCATTGTCTTGCCATTTCCAACCACTCGATCTTGCTGACGACGTAAACCTCGACGAGACCGGCTCGGGCCACTTTGCTCATTTAGTGCCGCCGCCGCATCTTCGTCGAGCATCACATTGGCAGGCCAGCGGCCTCCCTCAATGGTTTCAACTGCGTGACCAGACCTTGCCCACTGAGATCGATCTTCTCGAACGTCCTCCTTACGAGGATACGGAGCTTGATGGCTACGTTTTGTCCCGCTGCTCGATCCAATCCGGCTTCCATCGATGTCCAGACCACCACATCCGAAGATAGCGGCGTTCTTGGCATAGCTGTCGCAGATGGGCTTCATCGCCAGCACGATAGGCTCCCATGCCGGTTTCAGCGTTGTTCCACGACCACGAAACCGCTCGACGAGATCGCCATGGCTACAGAATTGAGCAATGCCCTTCGAGAAGTCCTGAGACTTGGGGAATCCCTCACCGTACAACCAGCAGAGAGTATCCCTGATTTCCCAACCGGCATCCTCGATGTGACACGTCAGCCGGTGGAAGGTCTTGGGGCTGCCGAAGGCCAGCAGGTATGCACCCGGTTTGCACACCCGCAACATCTCCTGCCAGACCTCGACGCTGGGCACGTTCTGATCCCAGTTGTTGCCCATGAAACCGAGGCCGTAGGGCGGGTCGCAGAAACCGCCATCGTAGCTATTGGACGGGAGCGACTTGAGAACTTCAAGCACGTCTCCTTCAGTGATTTGGTACGGTTGTCCGTCATTCTGGTTCAAGGTTCTCCTCCAATATGCGCATGATGAAACGAAGACGGCCACGCTCCGTGCGCATCGTGAGCGTAGCCGTGGTAGAAAAAAGAAAGCTCAGTGGCAGTGAGCCACTGAGCTAGTCAGCATCAGAAAGATTGAGGCAAACGGTGAGAACTAGGCCGCCACGTCTGCGAGTTCGATGTCGGCGTCGATTGGGGCAGTGCCATCATCGAGTTGCTCGGTCGATTCGCCAGCAAGCTCGTTCCGAACATCATCCATCCGTTCTTGGCCAGTTACGACGTATGCCTTTTCAATGTCGCACGATACACATTCACGCCCCAGTTTCAGGCAGGCCGCAGCGGTCGTGAAACCACCACCGCAAGGATCAACGATAAGATCACCCGGCTTGGTGAAGTTGAGGAGAAGCCGTTCGATTTCAGCCAGTGGCCTTTGCCACGGGTGGTATTCCTTCTCCTTCATGGCGAAGTCGAGCGTATCCAACCATTTGACCCACTCCTTGCGATCGCCTTTGGTGTAGACCACGAATGAGGTGCTTTTGCTGACGACGTTCAGCGAGTGCATCACGTTACCCGGCCCGACCCACTTCGATGTACCCATCCACTGGTAGGTTAAATACTGGTCGAACGCTCGTAGCTTTTCGTTCAACTTGTATTGTCCGACGTAACAGATGAAGACGCCTCCTTCGACAAGCAATTCATCCGCCAGTCGAGCAAGATCGGCGATTTGTCCGATGAAGTCCCCGTCATACGGGATGTCAGTCAAGACACACTTTACCGACTCGGGCTTCAGGTCGGCGACCTTTTGCAACTCTTGAAACGGGCAGTGGAAGAGCCGGATCGACTCAGAGGTGTCAGGAGCGTTCAGTTGTGCCTGACGGCGTTCAGCCAATTTTTTGCTGTTCTCGATTCTCTGTACGGCTGCTCGGACACCCCGTTTTTCCGCTGCCGTCGTAGCATTCTTCAGCAACTTCACGGCTTCCTTTTGGATGTCCTTTGGTTCGGCGGCCAACTGAGCAGCGGCATGAGGCGAGACCTCGCCCTTGTCCATAGCTCCTACCAGTTCATCGATGGCGTTTTCGACGACCTTTTTGGCATCGTCGTACCGATCCATCTTCCATCCGGCGATCTCGCAAGCGTCCTTCTTGGTCACACCACTACCGTTTTTCCGGTATTGATCCGAGCGACGATCTCCCCCACGGGTGAACGAACGGAGAGCGTCGGTGATCGCCACCATCTCGGAGAGGGTGAGGTCTTTGCGGATCGTGTTCTCGATCCATTCAGCATGGGTCAAGTTCTCAATGTCGATGACGACGGCAGGAATCTCGCTCCAGCCCAGATAATCTCGACAAGCCAGCAGGCGGCGAAGGCCGAATACGAGCCGCTTGTCGGGCGTCACCCCGATAGCTTGCAGCAGCCCATCGTCGGAGATGGACTGGGCGAGTCCCTCAATGTCGCCGAGGTCTTTTCGGAAGCGGTCGCCGATCTGGATGTCGCTGATGGAAATGTTCGTCGTGCTGTTCATGTCTGGTCTCCTTCATTGAAAACATACCGAGAACAGGGCTAAGGCACCAGCCTTTGACGACTTGTTGTCTATTCCGGCAGTTTGATTGCGGCAAAACAAAACCCCGGCGTGCCGATGCACGTCGAGGTTACAAAAGTTGGAATACGGGCATCAGCAGTCACATGGTCAGCCCGTTCGACCGTGTAAGTACGCTCAGACACCCCCTAGTCGGGGATCGCCTCATCAGGTGCAGGTTTCTCTGTCTCCTCCTTTCCGTCGTGTCGAGTTCGATTCGCTGCACTAGGGGGTGCCCAGAAGTTGTCTGATTTGGTCAACTGGCACTGTCGTCTCGAAAGACTGAAGCCAACTCAGTCCGAAGCCCTCGCAAGGCAACGTGCAGTTGAGAGAAGGGCTTTCTCACATAAGCAGTAAACGATGGACATGCTGCGGCGTGCCCAAGATACATCCTTGCGATCACGTCTCCGTGCTTTCGCCGAATCCTTTCCGCCGTGCCGTTACGAATTGCAGTCAGCGGCAACCGTGGAACACCTTGATCCTCGACAGCCCTGAGCAGCCGTTGCCACTGATGACGGAATCCCGCCCCCGGCTGACCCGACGAGTCTTTCCACATGGGATTTCCACTGTCGGACACGAACAGCAAATCGCTATCGAGGTCTTCCCCACGAGTAGTCGCCCACTGTGTCAATTCCACAGTCTCGGGCCAGAGCAGCCACTCGCAGTAGGTGTCAGTTCGTGGTCGCATGAAACGCAGCAGGCCCTCGCCCGGTAGAAGGTCGATGACGAAGTGGCCATCGTCATCCAAGATGATGTCACTGGTTCTTAGACGGCCCATTTCCGCTGCACCCAACCCACAATTCATGGCGAGGCACACCATGAGTCGCTGCGTCGGAGTAGCGTGCCGATACAAGATGGCGAGATGCTCAGGAGTGAACATCTCACGCTGGCTTACGCTGCGGTCACTTTCCAACCTCCGCACCCGTCGTGAAATCTGCCCAAAATGTGAAGGCGCTGACCACTCAAACTGATTTGTTGTTTCCAACCATCCGAAGAACCGGATGAGTTCGGAGAGTGTTCGTTGAGCAGTCGAGGCGGCAAACTGTTTTCCCGTTATGGCACTGGTAGGGCGATCTCGCCAATGACCGATCATGTCCACGCAAACATTCAAAGTGATTTCGTCGAGTGGCAGATCATCGTGGTTCTCTTTCAATCGCCGAACAATGAGTTGGCGAGTCTGGAAGGTTGCCACTGAGCGATGTTCGGACACCAATCTCTGTGCATAGGCATCGAGTGCTTCGTAGAGTGTGGATGGTTCAGTTTGGTCGTTCATGTTGGTCTCCTTCTTGTTTGGCCTTAAAAGCAAGCTCGAAAGGCACATGTGCGAGCGGGCTGCTCTCTTCGGTTAGGTGAGGGCAAAGAAAAACCCCGGCGAACCAAGGCACGCCGGGGTTACAAAAATTGGATTGAGAAGTGCGGATCATGTGACCTTGCGGCCCAGATTGTTCGACTTCGACTTGTTCTGCGTGAATTGTCTGAGTCCACCTCCTTTCTCGTTTCGGGTGCGTTTCGCCGTACTAGGGGGTGCCCAGAAGTTGCCTCACATCGTGTGGCATCAGATGTTCAGACATCGGAGCCAAACATTTGGCGAGCGAAGGAGAGTTCGTCAGCAATCAATGTGGGAAAAGCTGTATTGATTGTGACAAGGTGTGACCGCCACCGCTAAAAACCGATTCGTTTCCGCTCCCGGCAGACCGTGGCACGGGACACACCACAGGCTTTGGCGATTTCGGCGGTCGGTTTTTGCTCTCGCAGCATCGCCTGCATCGTCTCCCGCACCTTCAGCGGAAGGTACTGCTGGATCGGTGCGTTAGTGGGATCATCCTCAACCGCCTCAAACATTTCGGTCATCATGCTCCGAGCATCTCGCATCATTCCATGGAAACGTCCGAAAGGTTTGTCCGTGTAGCAATCGAGAAGCGAGTCGCCTTTGTAAGTCGAACCGTGGGCAAGGCAGATACTCGCCATCTCGCTGGAATAGTTGCGACGTAAGAGATTGGGAAGCGTGTCCCGCAGCGTGCCGAAGGCGAGCCGACGAAAATCAGGATCGCTCTTCTTAACACGTCGAATGAGTGTGTTCAGGACGTTCGTGAACTTTGCCTGCGGATTTCGGTTCGCACGTTCGTTGTACCACGGTCGCCCCTCCTCAGAGATGAAGAGCAGATCGTGTCCAATTTCCTCTGCCCGAGCAAAGCCCCAACGCACCATCTCGACGGTCTCGGCCCACAGCAACCACTCGCCGAACACGCTTGTCTTCGGGCGTAGGAAACGAATGAAGCTGTCCTCTTCAGTGGAACGGAAACCGAGTTGTTCTGCGAACTCGTGTTTTTGGTCGAATCGAAAATCGTTCAGACGTAGACGACCAAGCTCTGCCGCACCCATGCCGCAGTTGAGGGCGACGTACAGGAAGAGGCGTTCGAGAGGGGTAGCGTGGCGATTAAGCACGGCAAGTTCCTCGACCGAGTAGGTCGCTTTCTGAACTGCACTCAGCTTCTTTGATCGCTCGTCGTCAAACTCAGCGATCTTGCGATTGATGCGATCCATACCACGAGGTTTGATCCACGAAAACCGACTTGTTGCGTCAAGCCATCCAAAGAAACTGAAGAGTTCCTTGATGTGATGGTCGGCGGTCTTTCGAGCAACCGGCTTGCCGTCCAGCTTTTTCGTCCTGCGGTTCTTGGTAGGCGGGCGATTAGCCCAATAGCGCACGAGGTCAGTGCAGGCATCCAGCGTCAGTCCAGTCAGTTGGATGTCATGGTGGCGTTCCTTAAATCGACCAATTCGCTCCATGCGCAATCTGCCGTACTGGGTCAACTCGCCTTCCGATCCAGCACGAACGTTGTCTTTATGAACAACATCCTGCCCGTAGGCGTCAAGAGCTTCGTGGAACGTTCCAGTGACAAGACGGTCGGGCATCACTTGACGAGTCGTAATGACGCCGAGGAATCGAGCAGCTTCTTCGAGTTCCTTGAGTTCCTCTTGCACGACCAATTTGTTGATCTTCACACCGTGGGCATACAAATCGGATTCGGCAGGGATGATGTGCAGGGACGGATGGTTTTGCTGCTCGGCATGGAGCATTTGAGCGTACTGAGCGGTGGGATCGTCCTCACGCATAAGATGTTGCTGGAATGGGTAGGGAATCGTGAAAGTTCCCTTCTCGATGAGTTTGGCCGCATAGAAAGCAAACGGCGTCCAGACCATTGGCTGCTGGGCAACGAGTTCGCTCTCATCAATGAGGTCGTACAGTCGATTCATCCGGCTGTTGGCCGCTCTCTCATCTTTGCCAAGATTGAAGCGGTACTCTTTGCGGTTTCCATCGCAGTCCAAACGGAAACCAAGATAGGGTCGATAGTGCCCTTTAGGATCAGGTTTCAGTTCTCGTCTTCGTGCGGGCATCTCGTGTCTCCAATCTGGTGAACGGAAGTTCCAAACTGGAGTCACTAGGGGGTGCCCAGAATCGAGCATCGGATCGGCCAACCTGACAATTTTGGCCGCTAACCTGACACCCAACCTGACAAAGAGCGTTTTCCGAAGTCCTTGTTTTGCAAGGGATTTGACGTAAGTGCATGAAAAAAGCCGTCTTACGAAGATCGTAAGACGGCTTTGGATGGAGGCGGCGGGAATTGAACCCGCGTCCTGTGAACCCTCAGCTAAAGCCTCTACGTGCGTATTTTATCGTTTGAGTCTCGTTTCTTCGGGCACGACAAACAAAGCCTTTCGGAAACCAGTCCACCACGGATCTCGCATCAGACGGAGCGGACATTGATCTGATGCCAGTCTGATTTTGTGACCAGCCTTCGGACTCCTCAGACAGGGATTCCTAAGCCGGGGTTGCTAAATTAAGCAGCCATTGAAAATTGCTTGTTTGCAATTATGTTGTGATCAGCTTTTAACGTGGCCAACTGATCAACCACGGCACGCCACCCTAACATACGGCGAACCAGTCGAATCCGATCGCCCCCGTAAGCAGGAGTACGTAATTACTACGTCAAATCCTGTCGGAAAGATGAACTCTTTTTGAGAATTTCTTTCCAATCTACTCTTATTATTATCAGCCGCGGTGCGGGAGTCAATTTACTATCTTTCCCGAAAACGCTGATATTAAATAATTTAGTGATATTCCAGGCCTGGTGATGAACTTCGATTCTCGATCTCCAGACAAAAAACGTTTGCCAATGACCGGGACAGGTGCTCCCGGTTGAGGCAGAATCGGTCTACTGTTTCCCGTGCGTTTGGCGTAGAATAGACACAGCCTCCCGAGACTCTCACGGAGGAGAATCTATCCCGTATTTTCATGTCATAAATCAGGAAGTTAGACTGACAATGCCGATTCCACAAACCTTAAAACTGCATCGTCGAGCATGGAGTATGCTCTGGGCTGTTCTGGGCTGCCTGGCCCTGATCTCACCTGCTGTGCAGGCTGAATCCAAACCGATGGAACCTCTGTATGTGGACATTCCAGAGCAGGGGGAGGTTCGCTTTGAAACGACCAGCAAAGAAGATCGGGTTCCTGAGCGGTTTCACCTCGATCCGCATACGTTTCCTTTCCAGTGCCAGTTCAAACGGATGAGTGGGCCGGTCAAAGTGTATGATGTCAGCTTTCCTTCACCTGTGAAGACCGAAGTGAAAGAAAACAATACCGTCCACGGTCATTACTATCAGCCAGAGGGAGAGGGGCCTTTCCCAGCGTGTGTCTGTCTACACATTCTGGGCGGAGGTTTTGAACTGTCAGAAATGTCAGCTAACGCGCTCGCCCGACAGGGGATCGCAGCACTGACGATTAAGATGCCTTACTATGCCCAGCGTCGGGGGACTGGCGAATTCAGTGGCAGACGCATGATTTCATTCGTGCCGGAACATACCGCTGCAGGGATGACTCAAGCCGTACTGGATATCCGTCGCGCCGCAGCCTGGCTGGCCAGCCGGGAAGAAGTCGATGCAGACCGCCTGGGAGTGACCGGGATCAGCCTGGGAGGAATCATGTCTGCCTTGTCCTCAGAAGCGGAGCCTCGGTTTTCCAAAGTCGCGATTTACCTTGGAGGAGGAAATCTGGCGCTGGGAATCTGGGAGAATCCGCATCCGCATGCCCGGTTGTTTCGTAAGCAATGGCTGGAGCATGGGGGCACGTTTGAGTCATTTGTGAAAATCATGTCACCCGTCGATCCACATACCTACGGACACCTGCTGAAAGACCGGGATGTGCTGATGGTGGCTGCCAAACACGATGAGATTCTGCCTCCGTCAACAGCAGTGGCGCTCTGGGAATCGATTGGGAAGCAGCCTGAACTGGTCTGGCTGGACGCGGGACATATTTCCGCTGCCTTGTATATCTTCGGTGAGACCCAGCGGCTGACGACGTTTTTCTCGAACTGGGAAAAGAAGTAAGTCAGACTTTTGACCCAGCTGTGAAATCAGTGCTGCTGGACGATTTCTTAGTTCCGCAGCACTTTTCGCAGCATGTGAATCGCGACGATCAAGAGACCTGCGTTGCCCAGCCAGAGTGACCAGCTCGGTTCGATCTTGCCCAGCTTCGACAGGTTCATCATCAACAGGACGATGGGGTAGTAAAACAGCAGGATCGGCATAAAGACCAGGAAGAAGCTCGTGAGGAACTGCCTGCGAGCCTGGGCGATTGAAAAGGGACAGCCGACCAGAACGAAGAAGAAGCAGCTGCAGCTGAGAGCAAAGCGGCTGGAAAGAGCGGTCTTCAATTTGTTCTTGCGTTTTTCCTCATGCTGATTCTGGGGGAGGTCCGCATTGACTTCGGGAGACTGAAAGCGTTCGAATTCGCCGAGTGCCAGCAGCATGCCGACTTCGATATCGCGCTGAAATTCGAAGTCACTCTTTTTGTTATCAATGTCGCCCAGCTCTGATTTGATAGAACGGACACTCATATGCCGCGGCTTGGCCGTCGAGGTCTGACTGGGCAGGGGGAAGGGGAATGAATCCTTCTCGACGTAGAACCGGGGCTTCCCGGGAAAGTCAATGTGTCCTTTTGCCAGGTGGAGGATGACCTGCTGGTGAGTGAGATCAAATTCCAGGGTCGCTTCTTCCGCCTGCAGGTGGACCGGTTTTTTACCAGGGGGCGAATAACGAAACGTGGGCACGAGCAGCGTTTTGTCCCTGACACCCATAACGGTGATGGAAATGCCGCTGTTGGGGTCATGGATCTGGTTCTGGGAACGCAGTTTCTCCAGGAAGATCGTTTCGAGTTCCGTGGCGATCGTATTCTCGATGTTCTTTTCTGCCCAGGGAATGATCTGATCACTGAGCAGCAGCGAACTCAGGCTCAGAAATCCCCCCAGGATAAAGGAGGGCCAGAGCAATGAGAGTACATTGATGCCAGCCGCTTTGGCCGCCGTGATTTCCTGGTCACCGGAGATGCGCCCGTAAACCACGCAGACCGTCAGCAGGAGCGTGGCAGGGATCGTAAAGGGGAGCATACTGGGAACGATAAAGGGCAGGATTTTCAACACCAGCAGCGCACCCAGTCCCTGGCTGGTGGCTTGCTGGAAGGCACCAACAAAGACCAGCAGGACGGTTAAGACCGTGATCATCAATGTGAAAACGCGCAGCAACTCGAAAAGTATATAGCGCTGTAACAATCGCATGACTGGTGAATTAAATCTCAGGAATTATAGAAGGGGAGTAAATCCGGGCTGCTCTCAGGACTTGTTCTCGAAATCGCTGTAACAGACTCAATGGTCGGAACTTTGACCAAAGCTGTATAAGTCAAGATGCCGGATTGAGTCAATATCAGACCCCTGGGATATGAACGCATGGACAACACATTCCCAACAGTCCGCAGTTGGGGAATCCGGCACTATTCCAGCCTGTTTTAGAGATCCTGTTGATTCTGGTATCGGCAAAACTGATACAAACGCGACATTTAATTCAGTTGAGCGACATACTTCATATGTAAACTGGATAAATTGAGCATTTTTTCAGCAGGGACCAAAGTTCAACCTATTAATTAAGGAGAGTTGTCATTTCGCGACATCGGACCCCTGAGATGGGGCGCGGAATGAGCCCATCAGGGCCGTAGAAATTTGCTAACCAACTTACTTATATGGAACAGAGCTATGTTAGACGCTTTAGAAAATGCCCCTGTTCGCTCCGCGTTTTGTGATGATGAGGATTTCCAGGAACTGATCGAGATGTTTATTGATGGCATCGCTGAGAAACAGCAGGTTCTCAATCAGGCCAGCATTACCGATCAGCGGGAGGAGATCCAGGTCTTGGCGCATCAGTTGAAAGGTTCGGGAGCCGGTTACGGATTCGATGAACTGTCCCGCATTGCAGCGGAACTGGAGCAGGCCTGCAAAACTGGAGATCCGGTCATGATCGTCCAGCAAAAGGAGCTGCTCTCCCATTATTTAGGTCGAATTGTACTCTGAGAGCCAGTTCACGATTCCAGACGCTCGACGCTTCTGGTGAGGGCAACGATGCGGGTGATCAGCGTTTTGGCCTTTTGAACGCCGGGTTGTCCCATGCCTTGTCGGTCGAACAGAATCGATGTTTTGTGATGACTCTTATACTCGGGCTGGACTGATTTGACCTCGGCACAAATCGACTGCCATTCCGTTAAAAGTCGGTCCGGGAGACCTGCTGGAGTTTGCTCTGCCAGTTCCAGGATCTGGTCAGAACGGTCGAGCAACAGATGGCGAGCATCGTAATTCGATACCTGAAACTGCATCACGAGAGTGGACAGACTGCTCTGGAATTCGGGGAGTGTCATTCTAAATGACCTTGTCGTATCGGGGGAGAGACTCTGATTTTTCAGGGTTCTTATTGACTGGGCCTGTCAATTATTAGTAAATAAGTGCATCCGCTGTTGCGTCCTGAGGTTCAATCTGACAAATTGAAGACTTCAGATTATTTAAACAGCTTAAAAATCTGCTTAACAGCACACGAATCATAACAAAAATTGATTTTATGGGGAGTCTCTGATGTCCAGGTTCAGCCAGATCGCGATGGGTTTACTGCTGCTTGCTGCAGGCTATGTTCTGGGAGCTTCTCAGAGTTTCCAAAGTCCAACGCTGCATGCCCAGCAGAACTCAGGAACTCCCACCGAGGAAACCGAAGATAAAATCAAACGGGGTGTGAAACAACTGGTAGAAGCACAGTCAGCCCTGGAGCAGGAAAACTTCATGCGGACTGCGACCAAAGGTCTTAATGCGTTCGCGACCTCTTGCGGTGGTGTGAATGCCCTCGAAGATCTGGAAGCCGGAAACGGCGTTGATCCAGAAACCTTTGCCGGTCTGTATGCAGGTCTGGCGAAACCGGATGTGGCAACTCACCTGGGACGTGACGATCAGGGAAGAATCACCTACAAAAACAAGATTGTCCGGATGTATCCCGTTTCCCGACTGAAAAAACTGTTCGCCACCCGTCTGAAGTACACCGGGGAAAACCAGGACGACGCGACCGGCTTCTAAAGGCGAAGCTCACTGCCGGGGCGCCGTTTCTACTTCTGCCAGACGCGGGCCTGAAGAGGCCGGCAGATCGATTTCGGTCTGTACGACGAGTTGCTGACCTGCCTGCGTTCGAACCACGGCTTTGACCAGTAGACTTTGGCTGGGATTGTCCCGTTTCAATGTCGCTATCGGCACTCTCAATCGAACTTCAGAGACATCGTCTGATTCGGTGCTGATGGTTTCATGTCTGGAAATCTGAATCTGACTGGCAGCCGTGCTCGGTAAGGTTTCCGGCAGGTCCTGTGTATTGAAGTGACGTGGACGCCGATCGGACCGCGAGAGACCGGGGCCAACATACTCGACGCCAATCAGTGCCACTTCCGACTGTGTCGGGTGATGGCAATGCAGCCTGATCTCGAGGCTATTTGTCGCGTTTTGCTCCGAATCAGAAGTTGTAACGAGTTCTGCAGACAATGATGTCTGTGGCACGCTGCGGGGGATTCTGACCAGGGTCAGCTGCATTCCGGGAAAACCGCGTACTCTGATCGTTGTTGGAACGTCCCGTTTCTGGTCAGCTCTCAGATGTATGAACGCCGATGCGGTGGATGAGATTTTCAACGTGTATTGATCGTCGCCTGAGAGGTCCCAGGTTCGTAAGGCAGGGCCTCCCAACAGGAATCGTCCACAATGCAGAGGGGACGTGTGTTCTGACAGACCCGCATAGGCGAAGCGACTCTGCAGTGCCTGACTGGCCAGGGAAAGTGACCACTGACGAAAGAGCTCCGCAAACGGGACCTCTGTCAGGTCTTCCATTTTGTCGACGCCGGTCAGGGGATGATGCGTGAATTCCCAGGCGAAACGCTGCCGGGGATCGAGGTCATTACACCAGTTGAGAAACAGATTTACTGCACCACGGCAGCCATGGTTACGCCAGAGGCGAGCCCGATAGTAGTCAGGAACAATCAGCGGGTATGCTTCCGGCTGGCGATAGAATTCACTGATACGGTAATCCCGGTTGGTAAACCCCGGCTCCATAATGTGGGCAATACCCTCATTCAGCCAGTCCTCTTCATCCAGCAGCATGTGTCCCAGGTACTGTTCCTGTCTGATGCGAATACTGGAGACGACAGCATGTGTGACTTCGTGGCTGAGCAGGTCGAACAGTTCCTGACCTGGTTTGAGAGCGGAGTTGAGGTACAGCATGTCACAGTGATTACTGAAAGGGGCAGCGACCTTCTCTCGAAAATCGCTGGGGCGGACGAAGCCATTAATCGACGTTTTGCCTCCCTGGAGTTTTCCCAGCCAGGGGGAGAGCAATACTGTGAACCGGCCGTTCTCGTCCACATCGGTCAGGGAACCGCAGTGTTGCGCCAGATGGTCCAGCACCCGTTCTTCCAGTAAATTGATGACTTCATCGATCAGCCCGGCTGCCAGTTCTGTTGGCTGCTGCTGTTCATCCAGGTAGATGGCTACGCGCGGACTGTGCTTTATCAGCTTGCCTGTCACACGGGTATATTGTTTTTTGTCCGAAAGATCTCCATCTGTTACGAACAGGTAGAAAGAGCGTGAATCCTCAGGGGCCGGTTTGTCGGTCTGAGTCTCGGTTTCCCGGTTCGTTTCACTGGAAAGAGGTGCTGCGTCTGCCGGGCGAACCTGGTCTGCCTGTTTTTCGTAGAACATCGGAGCGTTCTGGAAGTAGCAGCCCGAAGCTGTCTGCTGTGCAGGATCCCTGACGACTGACAGCCTGATTTTTTCTGCTTTGCCTGGATCCCACTGGAGATTGTTGACAATGAGCAGGTAGTCGTCGCCCTTCTGCATCGCGAGAGGAAACCGTGGACGGTTGTGGAACGTCACGATTTCGACCGGCTGTTCCCAGTCGACAGGTAGTTGATCTACGATGACGGGTTTGCGGGCTTCGACCTGCCTGGCGTCATTCTTACTGAGTTCCGTTTCCCCGGAGGTACGGATCGTACTGCGTAAGACTCCCCAGCCCAGTATTATTACAAGAAGGCACAGCAGGACTGCGGTTTTGAAGGGGAATCGGGAACTCATGGATTGAACGGGGAGACGCTGGGATGCCTCCCGATAATACTGATCTGTCAGTATGTTTAGTGTGTTCCAGCGACAGTAACCTGGAATGTGGGGTGACAGGAACCGAGGTCTCTCTGAAAGATCGACCATTTGCCGGGCAGGAGATGAGCAGAATCCCGCTGATGCATGAGATGGCAGGGGCTGAGGTTACGGCTGAAGTCTGAACAATTGAGTAGATGAAACCCGTTGTAACAGAACTGGTTGGTGAAATCGGCGGGTTCGCTATGTGATCTGTGACCCTTAATTTCCCCATAATCGGACTACAAATTGCGCGGATACTTCAGTCAATGCCGATGAGGCCTTTTCAACTCGCATCAAATTTGGAGAATTAAGAGAAAATCGGGGGAATTTCCTTCAATGGTGTCCGAGACTGTATATAGAATGCACAGTTGAGGAGAATGCGCAAATTGGCAATCGTCAATCCTGGCTTAAGTTCGAGCATTCTTACCTAAGTTACTCGGGAGAGAGAAATCATGTCGCGATCCAGATTTGGAATCACAATGTTTGTTTGGGCAGCCGCTGTGATGCTGCTATGTACTCCGCAGGGGTATGCCGAGAACTCCGTTCCGGAAATTTCAAACATTGGCCAGATCCTCAGTTACCGAAACACTGCAGGTGAACAGTATTACGCCCTGCGATTCAAAGCTGATCGTCTGCCGGCCTCCAGCCCTGCTGGTGAGCAGATTGCGGTCTTGTTCGATACCTCAGCCAGTCAGGTCGGGGAACATCGTGTTCAGGCTCTGGATGTACTGAAAGCCTTTCTAACCGAGCTTCCCAACGACGCGACTGTCGCGATTTATGCAGCGGATGTGCAATGTACTCCCTTCGTGAGTGAATTTGTGCGTCCTCAGAGCCGTGAAGCGAAACTGGCCGTTGAATCATTGGCTACCCGGGCTCCACTGGGTGCAACCAATCTCGGTCAGGCCCTCAAAACTGCATTCCAGGGGCTGCGGAAAGAACAGCCTCGCTCCATCGTCTACATTGGCGATGGCATGAGTTCTGCCCGTCTGATTTCTCTCCCGGAAATGGCACAACTCACCCAACAATTTGCAAGCAATCACATTCCCGTACACAGCTACGGCGTGGGTCCCCGTAAGGACCTGCAGATGCTGGATACACTGGCCGTTTACACCGGCGGTATTGTCCTGACCGACCTGGCCGAAGGAAAACAGGACCTGCCAACCATTGTCGGCAAAGAACTGGCCCAGGCCGTACAGGCTCCAGTATTCTATCCGGAATCAATTCGAGTCTCTGACAAACAACTGCATCTCAACACAACGCGTGCTCTGCCTGTCCGCTCAGATCGTGAGACCATCTACCTGGCTCGCGGCGAGATGAATGGCAAGCTGACTGTTGAATTAAGCAATCGTCAGCTCGAAGGTATCTGGAAATTCAACGTACCCGCATCACAGGCCGTCAACAGTTTCCTCGCAGTTCCCTGGGTGAATTATCAGTCAGGTCAGGAACTGGGAGTTGCTTACGCTGGCCAACGGATGATGAATCTGGCCCGTACCTCACACGAAGAACACATGGCTCAACTGGAATTCGCCGGTACTCAGGCGATCCGTAGCGGAAACATGGAACAGGCTGCTCGTCTTGGTAACATGCTGCAGCAGTTTGATCCCGGCAACTCCCGCGCTGACTCCCTGTTGAAGCTCTCTCAGAAATTCCAGAACGATCAACTGGCCCAGGCTGATACAAAACAGCCTGCCGGTAACGCTCCTGCACCTGCGACTCAGAAAGCGGATCCTCAGCCGCCAATCGATGACGCCATCAGCAAAGTAGAGCAGCTTCGTCAGATCAAGGGAGCCCAGATGAAAATCGAGGTTTCCAATGCCATCGAAGAGGCACGTCAGATCGCCAGCGATAATCCTGATGGCGCTCTGGGAGTTCTGAAACGATCACTGAATTTCCTGAAATCAACCTCTGATATTGATATCGATCTCCGTCAGCAGCTGGAACGTCGCCTGAATAACATGATGGTCGATGTCCGGAGCCAGATGGAAGTTGCTGAAACACGCAGAATTCGCCAGCAGCAGCAGATTGCTCAGCTGGAACAGCAGAAACGTCTGGTCGACCAGGTCCTGCTGGAAGATGAAAAACTGGAGCAGCTGATCGACCGCGTGCGTTCGCTGATTCAGGACGGTAAGCATGGTAACAGTGACGCCTACGAAGAGGCTGAAGCTGTCTCCCGTGTTGCTGTGAACATGGAACCGGGTAACGGTCCTGCAACAGCAGCCCTGTTTACTTCAGAAGCTGCAGGACAGCTGGATAAAGTCTTCCGCATGCGTTCGCTGCGAGCTGACCGCTTCCTGGAAACGTTGTACCAGGTTGAACTCTCACACGTTCCGTTCCCGGATGAACCTCCAATTCGCTGGCCGTCCGCTCCGGTCTGGACCAGCCTGACAGAACGTCGTAAGAAATGGGCTGCCGTCGACCTGCATCAGAACAGCCCTGCGGAACAGCGTATCTTTGAAGAGCTGCAAAAAGAAACGGAAGCCAACTTCCCCGACATCCCACTGTCTGAAGTAATGACTTACTTCTCGGAACTGCACAACATCACGATCCTGATTAACTCGAACGATCTGGGTGAAGATGGTTTGACAGTTGATGAGCCGGTCAACGTTTCGCTGAGTGGTATCAAACTGAAGAGTGCTTTGAACATTATTCTCAAGCCCATCGGTCTGACGTATGTCATCGAAGACGAAGTGATGAAAATCACCACGAGTGCCAAGGCTGAGGAAATCTACAGCACCCGCGTTTATCCGGTCGCTGACCTGGTAATCTCGGTCTCGACACAGCAATCGTCAGTTGGTAGCAGCCAGGGTGGCTTTGGTGGCCAGCAGGGCGGCCTGGGTGGCGGTCAAGGTGGCTTCGGCGGTGGCGGTGGTGGCTTTGGCGGTGGCGGTCAAGGTGGTTTCGGCGGTGGCGGTGGTGGTCAGGGCTTCTTCAATGTTGCTCCTGAAATGCTGATGATGAACAGCGCACCTCCCCAGAAAGCCAATGTGAAAGCTGCTCCCCAGGGAAAAGCTGCAGCTCAGAAACCAGAAATTAAACCAATTCAGGATGGAGAAATGAAAGCCATTCTGGATGGGATTCTGGGAGAGACTGAAACCAAGTCTAAGCCGGCACAGTTCCAGGTTCAGGACAAGCCTTTTCAGTTCAATAACAGCACCATCGAACAACTCAAAAAAAAACCAGTAACGGTGGAGTAACAGGGAAATCGGGCTCGCCTGATTCTCCCCGTCAATCCAAGTTAACAAAACGGAGTCCTTCTTCAGGGAAGGGCTCCGTTTTTACTGGTGCTAAATCAACTTCGCGCAAGGAGTTTAAGACACCGCTCACGGGGGACATTAAGAACCCTGCGCAGTTCTGGAACGATTATTTTTCCAAGCGAAAACCGAAGCCGGAACTGGTCAATGACCTGATCTTCAACCTGCATCAGTCAGGTAAACACGAGCATGTGATCGCAGCCATCAATGCCGCATTGATTCATAATCAGTCACAACCCTGGATGTACGATGTCCTCGCACTGACGATGGAAATTGTCGGGCGACCGCAACCTGAGATCGAACGGGTTCTGCTTTCCCGCATCGATTTCTCTGCCGCTGACGTCCCCAGCATGGTCTATTCCGCTGCCTATCTGACTCGCTTCAAAGCCGACCAGCAGGCTCTCAAGCTGTACCAGCAGGCTGCAAATTTACAGCCAGACCGCCCCGAGCCTTACATCATGGGATTACGTCTGGCTGAGAAGCTCAAGGATCCGGAAGGCATTCTCTGGGCAGCTTCAGGAATTCTGACACATGTCTGGATTAAGGATTATGACCAGTGGCATGAAAAAGCCTTGAACGCTTTGGCTAATCTGGAGCAGTCGTTAAAGCAGGCCGGTCGCAAGGCGGAGGCAGAACGGGTGCAGGTGGCCCGCAGAAAGGCTCTGGAGAGAGACCTCAAGCTGGAACTTACCTGGAATGGCGATGGTGATCTGGACATGATTGTGGAAGAGCCTCGGGGCACTGTCTGCTCGTTTGAGTCACCATTGACGGCAGGGGGAGGCGTGCTCCTCAATGATGGCTATGGTCCCAGGCAGGAGAATTGCCACGAAGACTATCTGTGTGCACATGGATTTCCAGGAACCTATGTAGTGCGCGTGCGTTATGTCTCCGGCGATATTGTCGGTCAGCGGGCCAAGCTAAAGGTGACCCGCTACCAGGGCTCGGATCATCCTGTCGTGCAAACGATGATTGTTCCCCTGACCCGGGAAGATCGAATCATTCGCATCGACTTGGAGAAGGGACGTCGTAATCGGAAATCCGAAGTGCCTCAGAACTCCCAGAAAAACAGCAGCCTGCAGCCTGCCTCCGGGCGGTTTATTTCCTCTCGACCAGCCATCAATGGAAGCCGGGAATCCTTGCAGAGCTTTCGAGTATCTCGCCAGGCAGGCATCTCGACGGGACGACAGGTCCCTCTGGTAACGGGAGTGCAGAATGTGGGCGGAGTTGCCTATCAGCCCGTGATTCGTGTCGTACCCGAAGGGATCAGCTTGACGGGATCTGCCGTCGTTTCACCAGACAGACGCTACGTCAGGATTTCGGTTTCGCCACAGTTTACGAACGTTACCGATATTTTCACATTCAGTTTTCTGCAGCCCTGAATGTGTTATCGGAACGAGTTAACGAACCAGTCCCGGAGTGACATCCAGGTCAAGATCTGCAATGCGCCCCTGATCGAGGTGATGCCAGGCGATCGCAGCCATGGCAGCATTGTCGGTGCATAAATCGGGAGGAGCCACGCTGAGGTGGATTCCTGCCTGCTCTGTCATTTCAGCCAGCCTCTCACGCAGGAGACGATTAGCAGCCACGCCCCCTCCTACACAGAGTGTAGAATAGTTGTAGCGTTCGATCGCCTGCCGACATTTACCGACCAGCACATCAACCACGGTTTCCTGAAAGCTGGCAGCCAGGTCGGCAATCCGTTGATCATCCAGCGGTGGTGGCTGCTGTTTTGCTCCTGGATTTCCCTGTGCCGCATACAGCACCGCCGTTTTCAAACCGCTGAAGCTGAAACGCAGTTCCGGGTCTTTGAGAAACGTGCGGGGAAATTTGAACGCGCGAGGGTCACCGTGTGTAGCTGCGTTCTGAATTGACGGACCTCCCGGGTAAGAAAGCCCCAGAATTTTTGCCACTTTATCGAACGCCTCACCAGCGGCATCGTCGATGGTGGCACCAATCAGATCAAATTCGAATGTTTCCGAGCAGTGGTACAGATTGGTGTGTCCGCCGCTGACTACCAGGCCGATCGCTGGGAACAGCGGGCGGTCTTCCTGCATCTGGCAGGCAAAGAGATGCCCTTCAATATGATTCACGGCGATCAGGGGTAAATCGAGTGTCATGGCCAGTGTTTTGGCCGCCGTCAGGCCAATCAGCAGCGAGCCGACGAGCCCCGGTTCGGTCGCGACGGCAATCGCGGTTAACTGCTGCAACTCGATCCCGGCCTGCATCAGGGCATCATCGATCACAGGAAGAATTCGTTCCAGATGCGCTCGCGAGGCAATTTCCGGCACCACCCCCCCAAACTTTTCATGGAGATCGGTTTGCGAGGAAACGACATTGGAGAGAATCCACATGTCGCGGGTAATGACAGCAGCTGCAGTCTCATCGCATGAAGATTCGATTGCCAGAAGATATTCGTCGGTGGGGCTCATGGATGCTCGGATAATGAAAAAAGAAAGCGACTGTTGGAGATAACAGGCTCCGCGAGTCGCTTTCCGCTGTGTCAGTGTAACTCTGTCAGAATACTGTCAGAGGAGATCAGGTGGTCCGGATGACCAGCGTATTTCCTGCCGGCCCGGGAGCGGCAGCTGCTTTTTTGGCCGGCTTCTCTTCTTTGGCTTCGGGTTTCTTTTCAGCCTTTTTGTCGGCATCCTTGTCAGCTGGTTTATTTTTACCGCTCAGCTGTTCCTTGATGTAGTCCATCGCCAGGTCCAACTGCTTGTCTTTGAATTCGGTATCCAGTTTAGCAGTGTGATCCAGAATATCCCGTTTGCGGCGGTATTCGGTCAGCGCTTCGAGCTCATCATCGGTCAGTCGCAGGCGATAACCTTCGTCCGGAGTCACTCCCCAGACATCGGTATCTTTGGCTCCTGGGAAACGGTGAATGTTTTTCCCACTGGGACGATGGTAGCTGGCGGTAGTCAATTTCAGAGCACTGTCGCCCTCTTCAAGTTCGATGACGTTCTGAACGCTGCCTTTTCCCCAGGTACGCTCACCAATGATCACAGCACGTTTGTGGTCCTGCAGGCAGGCCGAAACGATTTCACTGGCTGAGGCAGAATAGCGATTCACCAGAATCGCCATTGGAAAGTCTTTGAAAGTTCCCTTAGAGGTGGCTTCCCATTTCCGGTTCCGGCTGTTGCGGCCTTCCGTACTGACAATTTTACCGGACTCGATGAACATGTCCGAGATTTCAGTTGCTTGCGAAAGCAGACCGCCCGGATTGAAACGCAGATCGAGGATCAGTCCTTTCATGCCCTGCTTGCGCAGATCTTCGATGGCAGACCGCAGTTCTTCTGCACTATGACGGCTGAAGTGAGTGAGTCTGATGTAACCAATTTTGGCTTTCTTGTCATACATATAATCCCAGGCGTCATCGTCTTTGTAGGTATCCCCCAGGACAGTAGCGACATGAATGATTTCCCGTTCCACTGTCACGGGAATTACTTTGTCGGTGCCTTTATGAATTACGGACATCTTCACCTTTTCCCCTTCGCGACCTTTGAGAATTTTGATCGCCTGGGAAAGTGTGAAACCCTTGGTGGACTTGCCTTCAATCGAATCGATGATGTCGCCGGCCCGAATCCCGGCTTTGTAAGCGGGGGTACCAGGCAGCGGAGTCATGACGGTCAGTCGGTTGTTCTGATCGTCAATGTGCACCTGGATGCCGATCCCGCCGAACTCCTGTTCGACCACCTGGTTGAAGCGGGAGAGATCATCGGGGCTGATGTAGCTGGAGTACTGATCCAGTTCCTGAACCATGCCTCGAATGGCCGCTTCGAGGAGCACCCGGCGGTCGATGTCTTTCACATAATTACGTTCAATCTGCTCGTAAGTGTCTGCAAACAGCTTCATCATCTGGTAGTAATCTTCGTCTTTTTCCTTCTCTTTTTCATCAGCGTAAGAGAGGGACTGGAAAGGGGACGAGACCATCAGAGCAAGTAAGAGGCACAAACTGATCAAGCGGAATTTTGGCATGGACGATTCCTTATGAGAATTACAGAACACAACTCAAACCGGGCAGAAATAAAGATTTCAGGAATGGGGAATGTGTTTTGTCGGGTGTCGTAACGCGGCGGATCTTTATTTGCTTCTCTATTAGTGTAGGCGATCTGGAAACCAGTGGCAAGATTTGCTCTGGATACATTGCCCCGAAAACCCTATTCCACGGGAAAACCGACTGAAATTGAATTCTGGAGTTCAGCAGGATACATTGCAGGGGAAATCTCTGTGAAATGAAAGCTTGTTTCCACCAGGCAACTCCGATGCAACCCGAAGTACAAATCCTGACAGGAACCGCTGGTTCCGGCAAAACAGACCATCTGCTGGATGAGTACCGGCGTGCACTGCAGGCAGGGCTGGAACGTCAGCGTCCCGGAGCCACGCTCTGGCTTTCCCCCACAATACGTTCCCGTCGACAGGTGCTTGACCGTCTGCCGGGACCACAACTCCCCATCTGTTTTGCTCCGAATGTTTATACGTTTGAGGCTTTTGCCGAAACCATACTGAAGTCGCTGGACGAACCGGTACAGACGCTGCCCGAGATCTCCAAAAGGTATCTGTTGCGGAGCATCGTGGATGACCTGATCGCCGCTGGACAGATTCATTATTTCAGTTCAATCGCTGGTTCATCCGGATTTCTGGATCTGATTTCGAGTTTTATTTCAGAACTGAAACGGGAGGAAATCTGGCCGGAGGAATTCTCGACAGCCTGTGACCGCATCGGATCCGATTCCGAGCAGAAAGACCGGGAACTCGCCCAGATTTACAACCGATACCAGGTCGCATTACACGAAATGCGGCGTTACGATTCGGAAGGGCGTTTCTGGTCCGCGCGCACCGCGTTGCAGGACGAAATGTGGGGCCCGTTTGGCGAATTCGATCTGATTGTCCTGGACGGCTTTGCCGATTTCACGCACACGCAGTATGAAATTCTGGAAGTGCTGGCGACACGCACGGAAAAACTCTGTATTTCGCTTCCGCTGGAACAGGAATCGCGGCGAGGCGACCTGTTCGCCAAATCGGTGACCGCCCTTCGGATTCTGGAAGAACGTTTGCCGGGCCGGATCAGTGTCGTCTCTTTTGACCAGCCCGAAGCAGGAAATGCCCGAAATCAGATCAGTCAGCAACTGTTTGCGAATCCGCGAGAGATCGTTCCCTTTCCGGAAACGGGGCAACTTAAAGTGCTCGCGGTCGCCGGTCAGCGAAATGAACTGGAGGTGCTGGCCGGGGAAATCAAAGGGCTGTTGAGACAGGGAGTGTTGCCAGAAGAAATCACGCTCGCGTTCCGCTCCACACTGGAATATGGTGACCTGATCGACGAAACCCTGGAAGCGGCAGGGATTCCCTATTTTGTGGGACAGGAGCAGGCATTCTCCCGTTTTCCCATCGTGCGGACCATCTTTGCCTTCCTGCAACTCGAAATTGAAAACTGGTCGTTTGACAGCCTGATGTCAGTCCTGGATTCGAGTTACTTTGCTCCTCAATGGCCCGAGTATCAGGGGGGAGCCGCGGTTCGTGCGTTGTCCCGCGTGCTGAGGCAGCTCAAAATTGACTCGGGTAAAGTGGATTTAATCCATGCTCTGGAAAACGAAAGTCGCAAAGCGGCGGAGCTCAGTGCCCGTTTTCCTGACCGTCCCGAGCGTAAGGCTGCCGCCCGCGAATTGAATACCGCTTTGAAGCTGGCGCAACGACTTCACCGGGAAACCCAGCGGCTGGAAGGTCGGGAACTGTTTGTCACCTGGATTGAAATTCTGATTTCCATCGCGAATGAATTTGGTCTGCCAGCAACCTGGGCCGACGCTGATCCGGAGCATGATCCACTGGCAAAACGTGACAAGCAGGTCTGGGAACGATTTCAGCAGTTACTGTTTCATGCGGTTGCTGAGGTCGAACGGATTGAACAGTTCCATCAGAAAGAAGCTCAGCCCCTGGACCTGTCCGGATTTCGCAGTCTGCTGCTGGACCTGCTCGAACAACAGACGATCTCTCTACAGCCGGAGGAAACGGGCCGGGTTAAAGTACTCGATGCATCGCAGCTGAGAAACTTAAACATCCCCTACCTGTTGGTAGGCGGCTTGAGCGAAGCCAGTTTCCCGCGAGGACATCGCGAAGACTGCCTGTACGGTGAAAAAGACCGGGGTGAATTGAACCAGCAGGGGCTTTCACTCAAACTGCATGCGAACCAGCAGCAGGAAGAAATGCTGCTCTTCTACGAGGTAATGACGCGGTTCACCCGGAAGCTGATTCTCAGCTATCCGGCAATCAGTGCCACGGGGCAACCGCTGTTTCCCAGTCCCTATCTGACCACTCTGATTGATCTGTTTGATCCTCAAACTCTGCAGGTACAACAGGCGGGGGAACTCAACCCGCTACCACGTCCCGAGCAGACTCTCTCCCGTCGCGATTTGAGAGTACTGGCCATTGATCAGCTGAAACATAACCGGCCGGGGGTCTTTCTGAATGCAGTCCAGGATCCGGAATTACAGGCAACGATCCGGAATATTCTCGCGGCCACCGAAATGGCGGTAGCACGCTTTGAACAACCGGGCTTTACGGAATTTGAAGGCATACTGACATCCCCCGCCAGTCGACGGGCCATTCATGCACGTTTCCCCACGGAATATGAATTCAGCACCACCCAGCTTGAACTGTACCTGGCCTGTCCTTATCAGTTCTTTGCTCAGAGTGTGCTGGGCATTGAAGTCCCCGAGCCGCCCGAGCTGCGGACCAACTATCTGGAACGCGGGATCCACGTGCACAGCATTTTGACCAGGCTGATTGAGCAACTGCAGGAGCAGGGGGGACGCGACCAGTTATACTCGGCAGAGCAGGTCGAGCAACTATTCCATGAACTGCTGGAGCAGCGGATCTCCGAGAATTTTGTGGGAACTCGGCTGCAGCAGGTGTTAACCAGAATCGAGAAACAGATCCTGGAAGACTGGGGCAGCTTTTTTGCCGAGCAGTCTGAGTCCTATGCCCGACTGTTTGAAGAACTCTGGGATCGTGTTCCGGCCGTGGTCGGCAGGGAGGTTCCCTTTGGTGAAGTACCCGGAGAACCCGATCCTAATCAACGGCGATATCAATACCTGACTCTCGGTGAAGGCGCGAGAGAAACCCGCATACGGGGTCAGATCGACCGGATCGATGTGGGCAGTATCAACGGACAGAAATACTTCAACATCATCGATTACAAAACGGGGCGGTCGGTACCCTCGGCGAAGGAGATCCGTTCCGGGAAAAAACTGCAGTTGGCCTTGTATCTCATCGCGGCCCGGCGGCTGGAAATGATCGACGCAGATGCCGAACCGTTCCACCTGGGATACTGGAAAATTCAGGAGACCGGATTCGTGATGCCCCTGCATTCGTATCGTAGAAAGCAGATCGACCCTCTGTCTGGTGAAGACCTGGAGTTACTGGAAACCACCCTGGATGGATTGGTTCCACATCTGGCAGACCTGATTCGCCAGGGGATCTTTCCTGTGCAGGTTGATCCCGGGGTAGCGCACCTGGATCCAGCGTTTCAGTCGGTTTGTCGGATTTCGCAGGTGGAAAGCTATCGTGAGAGTCTCGGTAAGGAGATTGACCTGCTTCACGTCCCGGGACCCGACGATGAGTCCAATTCAACAGAGGAAGCCTGACCCAGATCATGTCGCAACAACCCACTTACACCGAGCAGCAGGCAGCAGCGATCTATCCGCGTGATGTCTCGATTGCGCTCTCTGCGGGAGCCGGTTGCGGTAAGACATTTGTTCTGACGCAGCGGTTTCTCAAGTTAATCGAGCCCGGCAGTCCTCCCGATCGATTGAGCCATATCGTCGCGATTACCTTCACCGAACGGGCGGCCCGTGAGATGCGGGATCGGGTTCGTGAAACCTGCCTGGAGCAACTCCGCAGTTGTCCCCCGGAAGAAGTCGGACACTGGCAAACCGTCATCCGGGGGCTGGACTCTGCGCGGATCAGCACGATTCATTCTTTCTGCACATCAATCCTGCGGACACACGCTGTCAGTGCCCGCCTCGATCCCCATTTCGGGCTCCTGGAACAGGGAACCAGTGACGCCTTCTTACGGAAGGTAGTCCGTGAAGCGATTCACGATCTGTTACAGGAGGAAGACGAAGACTGTCTGGAACTGGTTTACCGCTATGGACTGGAACGAACTTATGAACTGTTCATCTCCCTGGTCCCTCAGCAGTTTCGGATTGAATTCGAGCAGTTTTCAGATCTGTCAGAGGAACAGCTGGCAGGCCGTATGCGGAAATTCTGGGTTGATTCTTATATTCCCATGCAACTGGCGGAAATCGCGAATGCGGAAAGCACCCGGTTTTTGCTCAGACTGATGGCGGCCCAGGATCCTGTGAATAAAAAGATGCGGGACCGGTTTCAGGTCCTCACATCGCGACTTCCCGAACTGCTGGAAGGAGCAGAACACAACCGTGCGGTTCTGCTGGGGACTTTGATTGAGCACGCCAAAGTACAGGGCGCAGGGACGAAGAAAGACTGGGATGACCTGGATGTTTATGAGCAGATTAAAGACGGGTTTACCGAGCTCAGAAAATCGCTCACGAAGGTTTATGAAATTCTCTCACCTGATCCGGCTGCCTTTTTACAGGCGGCTGAATATAGTCTGCGAGTCTTAAGAGTCACAGAGTTCGTTGCCGGTCGATACCAGGAGAGTAAAGCGGAAAAAGGGCTACTGGACTTTGACGACCTGCTGCTGCAGACCCGCGACCTGTTTCGGCGCGATCCACAGGCAAAGCAGAGGGCGGCAGCGGGAATCGAGTTCCTGATGGTGGATGAGTTTCAGGATACCGACCCCGTTCAGAGTGAAATCGTGCGTGCCTTGTGTGGAAAAGAACTGCTCACAGGCAAGCTCTTTCTGGTGGGGGATGCGAAGCAGTCGATTTACCGTTTCAGACGCGCGGATCCCGAAGTCTTTCATCAGCTGCGTCAGGAGATTCCGGAGCAGGGCCGTTTGCCGCTGAGCGTCAATTTCCGCAGTCAACCAGCCATTTTGAATTTCACCAACTGCCTGTTTGCCTCTGCAATGGAGCAGTATTATGAGCCGTTGACTCCCTTTGACGAGGAACAGCACTCTCCGACGCCGGCAATCGAATTTCTGTTCGCTGCTCCCGACGATCCGGAGATCAAGGGGGCCGAGGCGCTCCGCGAGACGGAAGCGGACTGGATCGCAGCCCGGGTACGCCAGCTGCTGGAAGACGAGACTCCCCGGATCTGGGCCAAAAACCGTCAGACCGGCCAGCGCGAACTGAGACGCGTAGAGCCGGGGGATATCTGTATTCTGTTTCGGGCTCTGTCGAATGTGGCCCTGTATGAGAAAGCATTTCAGCAGCAGGATCTGGACTATTACCTGGTTGGCGGACGCGCGTTTTACGCGCAGCAGGAAATCTACGATCTGAGTAATCTGTGCCAGTACCTGGATAACGCCGATGATGAACTGAGTCTCCTGGGCGTTTTACGCTCTCCTTTCTTCAGTCTGTCTGATGATACGCTGTATACGATTGTAAGAAACGCAGACAGTCTGACTCGTGCGATGCAGGTTGAGCCGCCCGAAGAGCTCCGGCCTGAGCAGCACCGCCAGGTGCGTTATGCCCAAAGCGTGCTGCAGGAACTGAGAGCAAAAAAAGATCGTCTCTCACTGGTGGAACTGTTGAATCTGGCCCTGGAGCGAACCGGCTACGATGCCGCTTTGATGAACGAGTTTCTGGGAGACCGCAAGCTCGCTAACCTGAGGAAGCTGATTGAGCTGGCTCGTAATTTTGAAGGGACCGGCCTGTTTACGCTGAAAGATTTCGTGCAGCGAATTCGTGATTCCATTCTGGAAGAGAGCAAGGAAGAACTGGCGGCGACATTACCTGAAACCAGTGATGTCGTCCGCCTGATGACGATCCACCAGTCAAAAGGTCTGGAATTCCCCGTAGTGATTCTGGCTGACATGGACCGAAAGCCCGCACCGGGAGGAACCGCTCCCTTTCTGCATCCGGAATGGGGAGGCTTGCTCAACCTGCCCGCCGAACGGGGAACGGCTCCGGACAATTTTGCTTTTAAAATGCACCGGGGACTGGAACAGCGGGCCGACGAGGAAGAGACCGTGCGTCTGCTCTATGTCGCCGTAACCCGGGCGGCAGATTATCTGATACTGTCTGCAGGCTTACCATATGATCGCAAAATTGAGTCACCCTGGATGAAGCTGCTGGCCCGGCATTTTGATCTCACCACAGGCGCCCCCGCGATCGATCCCTATCTGGGTAAACTGACGCTGGGTGATGTTGCCCCCGACCAGATTCCCGCGATTCGTGTTCATCATGAGATGCCTCAGCCGCTCACGCGACCGGAGAAGAAACAGCGAGAATTGAAACCCAGTCAGTTCGTCGCCGCACTGGAACAGGGGACTCCCGAACCATTTCCGGAATCTTATGGCGTGATTGCTCCACGACCGGGGGCGCTGTCGCATGTGAGTGTTTCTCAACTGGAAGTGATTGACGCTGAACTGCAACACCTGCTGGAACCGGAAGTGGACCAGGTGCCGATAAACGAGGTGCTGTCGGCGGACGAGGCGACACAACTGGGAACAATCACACACGCAGTCATCGAACGGCTGGAACCGGAGAAGCCCGAACAGGCACCGCGGATCGTCGCTGCCGTCCTCGCAGAACAACCACCTCAGGTACGAGAGAAACTGCAACCACTGGTAGAACGCCAGATATCCGCCTGGTATGCCTCGGAGTTATGTCAGACTCTGAAACAGACGCGGGTGCATTATCGGGAACTCGATTTTTTGTTGCACTGGCCCCCCGGAGCCGAGGTGGATAGCGATCAGGCGGTGACAGTCACAGGCAGCATTGATGCGCTCGTTCAAACCGAGTCGGGGGACTGGATGCTGTTTGATTACAAAACCGGTTCCCGAATGGCACGAATGAGTGCAGAACAGCTGATCGCAGAGTATGAATTCCAATTAGGAGTCTATACACTGGCCGTAGAACAGCTACTGGGGGCCAGACCCGCTTCTATTGGTCTGGCAGTCGTTCAGGACTCCGTGCGGTATATCGAATGTGATCTGGACGCGGACCGGCTGGAGCAGATCTCCCGCCGGTTGACACAGGCTGTTTCCAGTTTGCTTCAACCTTCAGCAGCGGCAGAAAGTCGTTAACCAGTTCCATGTCCAGCGAGTCCCACTCCGAGCTTGAATGTTTCAGGCAGTTACAGCAGTCCCCGGAAATTTTTGAGCTGATCGCCTCCCACTCCGGGACCGAATTTCAGTTACAGAAACAACTGCGCGAACAGTATCCCGAAGATGTTGTGCGTGCCGCATTGACGCTGGCAGAACTGCGGATGCGCGGGCGGGCCAAGTTCTCTCGCGCAGACCAGATGTGGTTCGACAGAAAGAGCCTGGAACAGGCCACACCTGAAGCGGTTTCGAATTACAAAGCAGCGCGGTTTTCCGGTTCTGTCTATGATTTCTGTTGTGGAATGGGCGGGGATCTGGTTGCCCTGGCGCAACATGCCCGGGTAACGGGGGTTGATCTGGAACCGGTTCTGTGCCAGTTTGCCCGCTGGAACAGTGAAGTTTATGAGGTAGCGGACCAGGTGACTGTGATCAATCAGCCTCTGGAAGAGGTGAAAGATCGAGAGGGACTGCTGCATATTGATCCGGATCGTAGACCCCACTCCGGCGGGAAAGTGATTCGCATTGAAGATTATCGACCCGATCTGGAAACATTGCTGGGGCTGATCCAGGAATTTTCCGGCGGGGCCATCAAGCTCAGCCCCGCCAGTAATTTTGCGGGAAAATTTCCCGGGAGCGAGACCGAACTGATCAGCCTGAATGGGGAGTGTAAAGAAGCAACCGTCTGGTTCGGCAGTCTGGCAGGAGAATCGGAATTTCGGGCCACCGCGATTTCAAAATCAGGTGAGGTCGCCAGTATCGCCGGTCATCCGATGGATGCGTTTTGCAGCGTCATTCCACCGGGGGGATATCTGTATGATCCCGATCCGGCAGTCGTCCGCTCCGGCCTCCTGGATGTGGCAGCGGCGGAAAGTGATTTGAACCGTCTTGATGCGGAAGAAGAATATCTCACATCTTCCGAACCGGTAGACTCTCCCTTTTTCAGACGCTTCCGGATTCTGGATGAACTGTCGAATCAGGATCGTGACCTGAAAAAGTATTTTCGCTCAGCCGACTTTGGCCAGTTGGAAATCAAATGCCGTCGAATTCCTGTTCCCATCGAAGCACTCCGTCGCAAATTATCACTTAAGGGAAAAGCGGCAGGTGTTCTGGTGATTGCCCGACTGGATGGCAAATCTCGAGCTCTGGTCTGCGAACGAGAGTAGGTTCAAACAGGCTTTTGAGCGTGTGACGCGCATAAAAAAAACGAGAGCCGGTGAAAGGCTCTCGTTGTATTCTGATTTCGTCGTTGTTCAGATTACTGTGCCTGACGGAACTGGAACCGGTCCATCGGCAGCAACTGCTGCGGCGCAGAAGGGGCATTGTTGAACACGAACGAGAAAGCGTAGCAGATCACCATCCCGGAGGACATTTCTGCAACATACAGTCCGCCGTCGGCGAACTGGGCGCGTCCCTGAGCGGGTAAATTCACATCACCGGAAACAATCACGTAATGTGGTTTTGCTGTCGGATCGACGTTGAAGTCAGCGGCCAGATTCCGGAAGTAAGCGTGAGTGAACTTTCCAGAGCGAGAGTTCAAGACTGCTCCCTGCAGACGTCCGGTGAGGAAGTCGAGGACGAATACGCCTTCCGCGTTACCGTTGCGTGTGGGGACTGTTGTAATTGCAAAGCGATCCCCATCCCGGTCAGTCGCGACGGCCATGGCTGGCTCATGCGGCCAGAAATAGGACATGCACAGGCCACAGATAACTCCAACCGTCAGCCACAGAAAGCGACGTTCCCCGTATTGTTTCTTAACCACAATTGCCTCCCCATGTGTGTTTGAACTCGGGATTCCGGTGCAGCCCGACGCACGAGTCCCTCATTAAATGCAAAAACAGGTACCAGACTATTCGGCGTACCGACTGTTCTGGTCTGAACTAAATACAGTTATCTGAAATTGTATCCAAGAGTCCCGCATTCTGCCAGACATGATTGCTGTGAAAGCTGAGATGGAAACGGGATGTGAATTTACGGGGTCTGGCTTGAAAATACGCCCTGAAAATCACTTTGGTTGTAATTCCGAACCGTCAAAAGTATGCTGCTTTGTACGTAGCTGGTCAGTTCGACTGGTGGGATTCAACATTTCGCAGCTCAACTCTAACTCGTCTTATTGCACGGGTCTGGAATGAATCAACAAGGGGAGGAATGCTTCAATGGAAACAATGAACGGTCAACTCAATCGTAAATTACGAATGGCACTTGTTGGCGGGGGCCAGGGTTCGTTTATCGGCCGTGTGCATTCCATTGCTGCCTGTCTGGATAACCGGGCCGAGCTGGTAGCGGGGGCCTTGTCCTCCAATCCGGAGAAAGCGAAAGCATCGGCGCCTGCTTATGACATTCCTCCCGAACGGGCTTACGGATCAATTGAAGAACTGATTGAGAAAGAGTCCGCTTTGCCCGAAGATCAGCGGATCGATTTCATCAGCATCGCCACCCCGAACTTTACACATTTTCCCATCGCTAAGGCAGCTGTGGAAGCGGGTTTCAATGTGATCTGCGATAAGCCAATGACCTTTGACCTGGCCCAGGCAGAAGAATTAAAAAGCCTGGTTGAAAAGTCGGGTGTCGTCTTTGCCGTCAGCCATAATTACACCGGATACCCGCTGGTTCGGATGGCACGGGAGATGATCCTGAACGGAGAATTTGGTGAAATTCAGGCCGTTCGTTCGAACTACATTCAGGGTTGGTTGCGGAAACGCCTGGAGGAAGAAGATCAGAAACAGGCTGCCTGGCGTACCGACCCCTCAAAATCCGGGGCTGCTGGGGCCTTTGGTGATATCGCCACTCATGCCTATAACCTGGGACGCTACATGACCGGACTTTTGCCGGATGAGATCTCCTGTAACCTCAAAATTTTCGCCCCCGGTCGTCAGCTGGATGATTACGGTCATGCTGTGATCCGGTTCCAGAACGGAGCTCTGGGAACCGTTACCGCCAGCCAGATTTCGCATGGTCGCGAGAACGATCTGTTCATTGAAATCGACGGCACCAAAGGCGCACTGTCCTGGAGACAGGAAGAGCCTAACCAGATGATCGTCCGTCGTAACGGTCAGCCACATGCGATTTACACTCGTGATCCCAATGCTCCGTTCATGAACGAAAGCGGAGCAGCTGCCTGCCGATTGCCGGCCGGACACCCGGAAGCTTTCTTCGAAGCATTTGCCAATATCTATCGCTCCGCTTTTGACGCCATGATCAGTCGGATTACGGGCGAATCCTTCGAACCGAAAAATACGATCTATCCCAACGTTTATGATGGGGTGGAAGGAATGTTCTTTATTGAGCAGTCTGTGGCCAGCAGCAAGGAAAACGGAGCCTGGCTACCGTTCAACTGCGATTGCGCTCGCAGCTAAACCCGATAAAATAATCGGGATGAAAACCACTGAATCAGGTATTTCCGGACCAGCCAGAGGATCCCTTTTGAGCCTCTGGTCATGGTCCGTTTAGTGTTGATCACGCTGCTGAGCGGTCTTGAAATCTGAACGTGGTCTGGTGAGTCATTGTAACGTGAAATAGGGAAGTTGATGTTTCATGAAGAGCCTGCCACTGCATTATCAGATTCTGATCGCATTAATCCTCGGAACTGTATTAGGGTTTCTATTCAATCCCGGGGAAGAACCACTGGTCGGTCTCACGCTGACGGTCAGTCCACAGGATGGCGGCTACAAGGTGGTGCAGCAGCAGGCCGAACAGGATCCACAAACCCTGGAGTTCTCCAGCAAGGAAGCGTTATTGAAACGCTATCCCGAGCTCAAAAAGCAGTTTGTGGCAGGCGATCTGGAAAAGCCCGAGACATTTGAAGTCAAAGGACGAATGATTCATATCGTCGACTCCGCACGTGAGGTCCATCTGACTTATACCCGTACCGTCGATAAAAAAGTTACGGTCACCACCTATTCTGCAGAGAACGGAGAGGAGCTGGTCGAGAAGTATCCACAGTGGAAGACGGAATTCGAACTCTTCGGTAATACAATCAGTCAAAAGGTGATGGCGATTTCCAAATGGGTTGGCGATCTGTTCTTGCGTCTGTTGAAGATGGTAACCATTCCCCTGATTGTGACTTCCCTGATTACCGGAATTGCCAGCCTGGGGAACGCCACTCGCTTTGGTGCCATGTTCTCGAAGACGCTGTTGTACTATCTCTCCACCAGTCTGCTGGCAATTTTTACCGGGATTTTTGTGGTGAATCTGATACGCCCCGGAATTGGCGCTGAGCTGCCTGGTGGCAGTGGCTCGTTGTCCTCAGGTCAGGAGTCCATCAGTTCCATCTTTATCGATATGGTCGATCGGCTGATTCCCACCAACATTATCCACTCTTTGGGGGAAGGGGAATTCCTTTCAATCATTTCTTTCAGCATCCTGTCCGGGATCTTTATCATTCTGGTCGGAGGGAAACATGCGAAACTGCTGACTGATATTTTTCAGGCCGGCTTTGAAGTCATGATGCGGATGACCATGTTTATTATCAGTCTGGCTCCGATTGGTGTGCTGGCTTTCATGATTTATGCCGTATCTTCTCAGGGAATTGAAATCTTCAAGACCCTCAGCTGGTACATGGTTGCAGTACTGTTGGCTCTATTGATACATGCGGCTGTTATCTTGCCTTGTCTCCTGAAATTTATTGCACGGCGTTCTCCCCTGGAATTTGCCCGGGCAATGGGCCCGGCGTTGATGACCGCCTTCTCGACAGCCTCCTCCAACGGAACACTGCCGCTGACGATCAGCTGTGTTGAGGAAAATGCGGGAGTCTCGAATGAGGTCAGCTCGTTCGTGCTGCCTCTGGGGGCGACCATTAATATGGATGGAACGGCGCTCTATGAAGCGGTTGCAGTTCTCTTTATCGCACAGGCTTACTCGGGTGAAGTATTACCTGTCCAGCAGCAAATCCTGGTGGCGATTACCGCGTTACTGGCAAGTATTGGTGCTGCCGGCATTCCCCACGCCGGTCTGGTGATGATGGCGATTGTGCTGCAGGCGGTGGGACTTCCACTGGAAGCACAGGGCGTGATTATCGCTGTCGACCGCGTACTGGACATGTGTCGTACTTCGGTTAATGTCTGGAGTGACTCCTGCGGATGTGCGATTATTGAACGCTACCGCTAACAGGAAATTGCTCGACTCAAGTTCAATCGAACGTGGGGATTTCCTGATTCTGAAGTGAATTCAACGTGCTTAACCGCTGTAACCGTTACAGTCAGACAGGCGTCAAGGCCTGGAGGGAATAGCGGCCGATACAAGACGAAGGAGCATTCTATGCTCGAACGACTCATCTCAGTTTCGTCGTCTTGGATCAGGTGTAATGGAACAGGTACTCACCGCGCAACCTCTGGATTGGATTCATGGTCTGTGTGACCAGTTTACGGAGATCACCGGCTGGCCGTTGCATTTTACGCCCGCCAAGCCGGGAGAACGCAAATCTCTGGAAGCGGAACTCTGCCAGAACGCGAAATACTGCTGGTACGAATCGATTGAAGACGGCAAGCGGACCCTGGGATACCTTTACCTGACGCTGCCTTATGAGACTGCCAATGATCACATGTTTGTGACGGCAATCAAGCTGGCTGAACTGGTGGGTGGATTAATCTCCAAGATTGAAACCATGGGCTCCTCGCTTGAGCTCAAGAACCGCGAAGTCACTACGTTGATGGATGTCGGCCTCTCGGTTACCCGCCAGGAGGGTCTGCAGGACGCACTCCAGAAACTGCTGGAAGCAGCTCTGCAACTGACGGGATTTCGGGCTGCAGGCTTTTTCCTGTTGAATTCGGAATCGAATCAACTCTCGCTCCGCGTCCAGTATTGTCTGCATACATTTGAGATTCCCTTTCATCGCCGGAAACTGAAAGAATCACCCCCTGATCTGGAAGCGTTCGCACACGATGCCCTGATTGTGAATCGGCACGAGAATCCGGAACTGGCCGACTGGTTGCCTGAGGGATGTCTGACGGGCGTCTGTGTGTCGGTGCAGTCCGAGACGGGCCCCTTTGGAACTCTATGGGCCTTCGATCGACGTGCCCGCCATCTCAATGAACGCGATGTCCATATTCTGAAATCAATTGGCGCCCAGGTCAGTACCATTCTGGAACGGGCTGTATTACTCAAAGAGAGTCAGAATCAGCTGCGTCTCAAGAAAGAGTTGAAGGTGATTTCAGAATCGTTTCCTGTCGAACTGGCCCAGGAACGTGACTGGGATCGCGAGTTCCAGGCAGCAGTCCAGTCGATCAGTCATCACGAAGTCGGGGGCGATCTCTGTGAATTCATTCCCCTTTCTCCGCATGTGACCTGTTTCGCGCTGGGAGACGCCTCGGGAGACAGTATCCCGGCTGCGGTGGTCATGGCATCTGTACGTGGTGCTTTACGTACATTGACAGAAGGGCCCATTGAACAGGCTAGAGATACGCAGCATGTCATCAGCCGCATTAATACGGCGCTGTATCATACTTCGCTGCCACATCAGTTCATGAGTATGCTATACGGCGTGATCGATACCCGGGCCCGGACGTTTACTTACACCAACGCGGGACATCCGGCGCCCTTCTGGGTTCATAAAGGGAAGATCACCACACTGACGTCTCACGGAATGCTGCTGGGAGTCACGGAATCAAATGATTATGACTATTCGGTCATTCCGATCTGTAAGAACGACATCATTGTCGGATTCAGTGATGGTATCAGCGAAGCCATGAGCAGCGAACGGAAAATGTTCCGCTCTGATGGCATCATGAAGGTCCTGGAAAATCACATTGAAGATACCGCAGACGAAGTGATGCGGGGGATCTGGTCCAAGCTGCAGCAACACCTCGAAGGGGGAAATGATGGTGACGACCGTACCCTGATGGTTGTCAAGTTCGCCCCCAATCCGGAGTGATCCTCAGACTTCCTGGTTCTGCGATGATCAGCCGACAATGCGAAAGGGAGGACGCTCGGAATCAGGCTCCACTTTCATAGTGTTCTCTTCAGGCCAGTCCTCCGGCGCAATCGCAGCCAGTTCGATACTCGATTCGATTTCCCGAGAGGCCTGACTGTCACTGACCATTGCTGGACTGCCATTGGCTTTGGGACTGGCTACAGGTTGCTGCATCCAGCGGTTCAGCCGTAATAACTGTGACCGTGGAACCGTCAGCGGATAATGTGAGCAGCGGTAGCTGTGTCGTACGCTGTTCTGCCACAGGCTGGCTGCAGACGGGCTCAATAAGCTCAGGTTCACACCACGTTCATCATCCAGGATTGACTGCTGAATCATATTTGAGATGAGAGTCGTGACCGTTTCCGGATTGGTATCAGGAGCACGACCGATGGCCAGGTAATCAGTACCAGCAGCGTGTTGCAGGCCGTAGGCAAATGCGACGACACGATGATTGACAAACAGGGCATCGATGCGGGCCATTCCGGAGCGTGACGCAGGGCCATGGATATCCCGCAGGAAGTCCAGCTTTTGACTGAGAGTATGAGCGCCTCCGGCGATCAGTGTCTGATTCCCATGTCGGAAATCCATCTGCTCAAACTGAGACCAGAGATCCCAGCGAGGATTCCAGCCGGGAGCCAGCGGATCTTCCAACCGTGAGCGGTAAAAGGAAACATGTCCGTCTTGCGCCGTGATTTCTTCAGACTGTTGAATGTGCTCTCTGGCTTCAGGGGATCGACTGGCCAGATACTCGATCCAACTGGTATCACTGGTGTCGACCAGGGACAAACGACGCCAGGGAGCCGAACTGCCCTGGTAGCCGACTGACTTTAAGGCGTTGGCTGTCCGCCGATGGTCGTGGCCATCCTGGTCAACATAACGCAGGTCGATCAGGTCCCAGTCACGTCGAGTCGACCGGATGTGTCTGATCGCTGAGACCATTGTCGCTGCCGAGTTACCACCGATCTGTCCATAGAAAGTCCCCCAGTTGTCCAGTGGGTAGGTCAGGACGCGCACGGTGCCCAGCGGTGTTGCCACCGGTTTGACTACCAGTGGCACGATACCGATGATTTTATTTCTCAGAGTGACGAACAGAACACGTAATTTGAGACCTTTTCCGAAGTGCGCCCAGTAGTGTTCCAGCCATTCCGGAGAATGAGCGAAGGTCGCTCCCCTGGTTTTACCGAGCAGATCGCGCCACGCCAGACGAAAGTGATCCAGGCGTTCGATGTCGTTGATTTCAGCAACGGTGATCATGGCAGCTCCCATACTGGTAAAGGATGTCTCGATTTCCGATTCTCTAACTCTGCAGCAGTAAGAGAATCGCAAGATCCATGCCAGTGACCTGCTGAAGGCCTAATCACGGGTAATCGGTTCGCGCAGACTTTGAAAACTGAATAGTAGTCTGCGTCTAACCCCTTAGTGAGAGGTTCTTTGTAGAAAGTGTCTCTCGTTGAATATCGAAATTACTGGAATCCAGCTGCCAGGGCAGGGGCTTTACTGCTGATGTCATAAATCAACAAATCGGCGGAGATGTTGATTTATGTCAACAGATTGCGAGCATCAGCTGCTCAGTTTTTTGAGAGCTGCTGCGGCTGCTTTTTTCACGCGTGGATCCTGATCCTTGGATGCGGCTTCCAGGGCCTGTTTGATTTCCGGAGTTTTGATCCCGTATTCACCCAGACTGATTGCCGCTTCGAGACGGGCATCCGGATTCGGATGATCGGTTACGACTTTGGCCATCACGGGAGCTGCTTTCTCGGCCCGTTGGGGAGTCGGATCAATTTTCGTCAATGCCCAGAGGGTGACAGCGTTCTCCATATTGTTATTGCTGGATTTGAGTGTCTTCTCCAGCTGAGGGACTTCCGCTTTGGCTACTTTGCCGAAACGGGCCATGGCATAAGTTGCGACCAGACGGAGATCGATATTGCCCGAATTGAGATAGGGGGCAATTGCAGAGATCGCAGGTGCGGCAGCGGGGCCAATTTCGGCCAGGGCTGTGATCAGTTCCTGGATGACGCGGGAATTCTCTTCTTGTTTCAGCGCCGCTGTCAGAGCAGGAATCGCAGATTTCGCTTCAGGTCCCATCAGGGAAATCGCATTAGCGGCTTCTCGGCGGACGAGGGGACGCTCATCGGTGAGTGCTTTGGTCAGACCGGGGAGTGCTGTTTTAATCGTTTCCGGGTCATGGGGGTTATTGCGGACCAGCGCCCAGGCACAGACAAGCTGTAACCGTTCGTCATCCGATGACTCAGCGGCAAGTTTCTTAATCTCGGGGATAGCGGCTTTGCTGCCCATTTTGGAGAGGGCGAAGACAGCGGCATTCCGGGTACGATCCTGGGCTGATTTGAGGATTTCCAGCAGTTGAGGTTCTGCCTTTTTCGCAGCAGGTCCCATTTCTCCCAGACTGGTAATCGCAGACATTTTGACTTCTGGATCGGTAGAATCTAACAGTTTGATCAGTTCTGGAATGGAAGCCCCGGCACCAGTACCGATTTCGCCCAATACATGAACTGCCAGTAATTTTAAAGGGGAATCGTCCTGCAGCATTTTATTCAATGCGGGAACAGATGCATCACCGATGGCTGCCAGAGCAGAGGCACTCGTGAGTGTCAGCGAGACGGGACCTGCCTGCATCGCAGAAGCCAGTTCGGGGACGGCAGAGGCTGCATCCGGTCCAATGGCACCCAGAGCAGTGGCAGCGTCCAGTTTGACATTGAGTTCAGGATCTGACAGCAGCTTGGTTAATGCAGGGACAGCGGATTTGGCTTCGGGACCAAAGTCTCCCAGCGAGATAGCGGCATTCGCACGCACGATCTCAGATTTATTTGTGAGGACCGCCGTTAATGCGGGGACAACTTTCTCAGGTTGCGAGCGGATATTTCCCAGAGCGTGTGCGGCTCGCCAGACCAGGTTGGGATCATCAATTTTTTCCAGAATCTTGATCAGGGTCGGAATCGCTGATTCACCACCGGCTCCCATCTGGGCCAGAACATCACAGATCTGCTGGCATTCCTGATTGTGGTTTGCTTCGTGTTCGTGTTTCAGGGTTGTCAGCAATGGTTTAACTGCGGGAGCACCAATCTGTGCCAGTGCCAGTGCTGCATCATTGCGGACTTCGTTGATCGAAATATTCAAACCTTCCAGCAGGATGGGAATGACCTGATTCAAGGTCTCCTGATTTTCGGGATCGATTTTCGCAGCAGCCCAGGCGGCGGAAATTTTCAGGTAAGAATTGTTACTCTCCAGCAGAGGCATGATCTGTTTCAAAGCGGGTTTGGCCCCGGGACCAATCTGGCGGAGGGCCTGCAAAGTGTTGTACTTAAGAATGACAGAATAACCACGCAGAACTTTGGCAAGTTCAGGAACGGCAGCTGAGGCATCAGGCCCGATTTTTCCCAGGGCGGTAATGGCTTCACTGCGGGCAGCCACAGAACCCTCTTTAACGACAGAAATCAGCGCCGGTACCGCAGCTTTCGCACTCGGCCCCAATTCGCCCAACTGGTGTGCTGCCAGTGCCTGGGCGTCCTCATTATTGCTTTTCAGTTCCTGGACCAGTTTATTGACGTCCATGCTGGCTGAAAGAAGTAGGGGAGTCGCGAGCAGACAGATCGCCAAAGTGAGTCCTGCAGTAAGTAACTGACGCATGAGCATGGTTCCTGGAGCTGATCGTTGCGAGTACCAGTGGTCTGTGGATAAGAAAGAATTCATCTTACCTTCAGATGAAAGACTGGCGAAAAAGATTCGAGAACATTATGCTATAATTGATATCATGATCCGAGTTTAAAAATCAAGTATTTCCACTCGGATTCATCAGGAAATCACACAAGCCGTCTGCTGCGAATCAGATTTCGGGCAGTCACGTGAACTACACTCAAATTCCGCTCTGAGGTCGAACATGAAAACAGTCACTTTGAAATTGAGCATGTTGTTACTGGGAATCATAACACTGTTTTCTGCTGGTCATTTCCTGAAGGCGGGTCCCTGGTACAGAAACAATAATATTTACTACTGGCCCGGCAGCTACAGCCCGGCGATTTACAGTCCCTGGTATGGTGGATACTACACCGGCAACTGGGGCTCTCCGGTGGATGCGCTCGGTTCCCGTTATCAGGGAATGGCCGATCTGGTCCGTGCTCGAGGACAGGCCCAGGTGGATCACACCAAGGCGCTGGTGAATTACCAGGACGCTCAGAGCAAGTATATCGACAACCAGAAGAAACTGGCTGATACCTACGTTTCAGTGCAAAAGGCGCAGCGGGCTTATAATCAGCAACGGGCTGCCGAACAGAAAGAACGGGAAGCACAACAGGAAGCCGCACGTCAGAAACGGGTAGCAGAGAACGAAAAGCGTCGCGAGACCGGAACTCCCGTGTATTACGAGCCTGGCTTCACTCAAACTGATACGACCCTAAGTGCCAGCCAACTGAATCCTGCGACCGGGGAAATTGCCTGGCCCGAAGCGTTGATGGGAGAAGAGTACAAAGCTTCTCGCGATAAAATGCAGGAGCTCTTCAAACTGCGTGATTCGACCGGTGCCACTTCCGAAATCTCACAGGAGATTTATGACGAAGCACAGGTCATGAAGAATCAGCTGCGGGGACAGATCCGGGACATGGTTCCCAACGATTATCTGTCAGCACGGCGTTTCATCGAAGGTCTGGCCAACATGGGCCAGAAAACCGTCAACAGCTGATATAGAACTTCCCGAATGGCCCTCACGTTTACGCTTAAACAGGCACTCCCGGTCTCTCTCGAGGTCAACTCGGTGAGTCATGAATCAGTGAGTGGTCAGTCACTGAGCCAGATCTGTGCGCTACCGGTTTTGTTGGGCAATCGTCAGGCTACCGTGGGGGAATTCTTTGATGTCCAGCAGAGTGATGCGGAACCGGACTTGTTAATCTTCGCAGGTGATTGTGCACGCCTGAAATACATCGGTGCCGGTCTCTCTCGAGGTCGCATCCGTGTGGAAGGCAGTGCCGGCATGCATCTGGGGGCGGAGATGACAGGCGGTGAAATTCTCGTTAAAGGTGATGTCGCCGATTGTGCAGCCACAGAAATGCAGGGAGGAACACTCAGCATTCAAGGTAATGCCGGCGACCTTCTCGGGGCCGCCTATCCCGGCAGTAAACGCGGCATGCGGGGAGGCACCATCGCGGTCAATGGTCATGTTGGTAATGAAGCCGGGCATCGGATGCGTCGTGGCACGATTGTCATCGGGGGTGATGCCGGCGATGCGACCGGGTTTGATATGATTGCCGGTTCCATTTTTACTTTCGGCAAAATGGGGGCACTGGCCGGAGCCGGAATGCGGCGCGGGACACTCGGGCTGCTGGGAGATGCCGGAACGCCGGATCTGCTGCCTACATTCCGCTACTCATGCCTTTATCGGCCGACATGGCTCTCGTTTTTTCTGCGCAAGTTAGCGCAAACTGGTTTTCCGGTTCCGGAGAACTGTTTCAGCAGTGAATATCGGCGCTACTGCGGCGATTTTCTGACCTTGGGGAAGGGAGAAATTCTGGTTCGCCAGTAAAGGACTTTCCCTGTTTCGGAAGCTGCGTACCTGTCTGTCATGTCTGATCAATTTAATATCGCCGATCGTCTTCGCCAGTCTGCTCAAGCCTGGCCGCACCAGAAAGCAGTGGTTTTTCCCGCGGGTAAGGACAGGCAGGGGCGATACACTTACAGCAGTCTGACCTTTCAGCAACTGGACCAGGAAAGTGATCGCCTGGCGCGGGGGCTGATTGAGTTGGGGGTGAAACCGGGAACCCGGATGGCCCTGATGGTGCGCCCCAGCCTGGAGTTCATCGCACTCACCTTTGCGCTGTTCAAGGCGGGGGCGGTGATCATTTTGATCGATCCGGGAATGGGGCGAAAAAATATTATTCGCTGTCTGGCAGAAGTGGAGCCCGAAGGTTTTGTTGCGATTCCGCTGGCACAGTTGTTTCGCAAGATCAAGCGACGGGACTTTCCCAAAGCGCGCTTGAACGTGACGGTCGGCAAGCCGGTTCTGACTTCAGGAATCGACTATGACTGGTTACTGGGGAAAGAATGGACGCCGTTTGAAATCATTCAACGCGACCGTACCGACCCGGCGGCGATTATCTTCACCAGCGGGAGCACGGGGCCCCCTAAAGGGGTCGCCTATGAGCATGGCATGTTCTGGTCTCAGGTAGATCTGTTACGCGATTATTACCAGATCCAGCCGGGTGAAGTCGATCTGCCGGGCTTTCCGCTGTTTGCACTCTTCAACTCGGCCATGGGAGTGACTACCATTGTGCCTGATATGGATCCGACGAAGCCGGCCCTGGTTGATCCGGAGAAAATTATCCGTCAGATGAATGATCAGGGGGTGACGCAGGCCTTTGGTTCTCCCGCGATGTGGAACCGGATTGGCCGGTACTGTGAAGAGCATGACATTAAACTGCCTTCTCTGAAACGTGTGCTCTCTGCTGGTGCCCCGGTTCCCGTTCATGTGATTAAGCGGATGCGTCAGACGTTGAGCTGTGAGGACGCAGACATCAATACGCCGTACGGAGCGACAGAATCACTGCCGGTTGCCTCCATCTGCGGACGTGAGGTACTGGAAGAGACCTCAAAGCAGACGGCGACAGGAGCCGGGACCTGTGTGGGAATTCCGTTTCCCGGAGTGCAGGTCAAAATCATCCGGATTCATAACGAACCCCTCGAGTCGATTGAGCAGGCGGAAGAACTTCCAGTCGGGGAGATCGGAGAAATCATCGTACAGGGGCCGATGGCCACGCGTGAATATTTCCTGCGTCCCGAAGCGACGCGTCTGGCAAAAATTCCAGATGGAGCACAGTTCTGGCACCGCATGGGGGATGTAGGATACCGGGATGAATATGGAAAACTCTGGTTCTGTGGCCGGAAAGCACATATGGTTGAAACAGCTGAGGGGCCGATGTTTACCATTTGTTGTGAGGCGATCTTCAATCAGCATCCGCGGATTTACCGTAGTGCTCTGGTGGGCGTTGGTGGGAAACCACAGCAACGTCCGGTGATTATCGTAGAGCCGGAGCAGGGGGACTTTCCCCAAAGCCAGACAGCACGCAAACAACTGACAGAGGAGCTGCTTGAACTGGGGCAGGCGAATGCACTCACACAGTCAATTGAAACGGTCCTGTTTCATAAATCGTTACCCGTTGATATCAGACATAATGTGAAAATCTTTCGTGAAAAACTGGCTCCCTGGGCCGAAAGGCAGGTTACATGAAAGTCCTCGTGACCGGGGGAGGCGGCTTCCTGGGGCTCTACATTGTCGAACAACTGGTCCAAGCAGGGGAGACGGTCCGCGTTTTTTGTCGTGGAGAGTATCCTCGTCTTAAGGAGTTGAATGTAGAAACCATCCAGGGGGATATTCGCGACGCCGCTGCAGTAGAGCGAGCCTGTACTGGCATTGAGACGGTCTATCACACGGCAGCCGTCTCCGGCATCTGGGGGCCGTGGGATTATTTCTATGGCATTAACACTCAGGGCACGTTGAATGTTCTGGAAGCCTGTCAGTCACAGGGAGTGACGCGTCTGGTTTATACAAGTTCCCCGAGTGTGGTCTATGACGGCTCTGCACATGAAAATGCCAGTGAGAAACTCCCCTACAGCCAGAACTTTCTCTGTCATTATCCACACACCAAGATGCTGGCTGAGCAGGCTGTCCTGGCGGCCAATGGAACGCGTGGTCTGGCGACAGTTGCTTTGAGACCGCATCTGATCTGGGGCCCGCGTGACAATCATCTGATTCCCCGACTGATTCAGCGAGCGAAATCCGGTCGCTTAAGGCAGGTGGGAACGGGCGAGAACCTGATCTCGATGAGCTATGTCGAAAACGCGGCAGCCGCCCATCTGCAGGCTGCCGCTCGTCTGTATTGCGATTCTCCCGTTGGTGGACAGGCCTATTTCATCAATGAACCAGAACCGGTGGTGATGTGGACCTGGATCAATCAACTGTTGGCTTTGGCAGGACTACCGCCCGTTGAAAAGCGGATTTCGGTCAAGGCTGCCAAGCAGATCGGCAGCGTATTGGAATTTTTGTACCGTACGTTACACCTACCCGGTGAACCGCCGATGACCCGCTTTCTCGCCTCTCAGCTGAGCAGTTCTCATTATTATGATATCAGTCGTGCCCGACTTGATTTCGGATATGCACCTCTGGTCAGTTTTGATGAAGCGATGCAGCGGATGGAACCGGAACTGAAGCGACTGGCTGAACGGTAGGCCTCTGAATTTCTTTTCTTCTCAGAAAACCGGACCTGCAGGTGAGAATCACTCTTGGTGAAAGTACAGCATGATATTAAACTTACGACGCGCCTCTTCCTTAAGTCGTCTGATTTGAGCTGGCGGAGGTGGGCAGACTGTGTTTGCTGTGATTTGAGTTCTCAAAATGGAGATGAAAATGGAGTCGTTTGATCTGTCGGAGCATGGAATCAATGTAGATTGGGTCATGCGGAACCCTGATCCTTCGATGTTGTACGAAGAGGCGATTCGCTATGAGCCGGGAACTTCCATTTCCGATACAGGAGCGCTGATTGCCTACTCCGGTGAGAAAACGGGTCGTTCTCCCAAAGATAAACGGGTCGTCAAACACAAGAATTCCCAAGAAGATATCTGGTGGGGGGATGTGAATTACCCTCTGGATCAGCATGCCTTCTACTGTAATCGCGAGCGGGCGACCGACTATCTGAATATCTGCCCGCATCTCTACGTAATCGATGCTTTTGCCGGTTGGGATCCGGAATACCAGATCAAGGTCCGCGTGATCTGCTCACGTCCCTATCATGCACTGTTCATGCATAACATGCTGATTCGTCCGACCGATGAGCAGTTGCAGGGTTTCGGAAAGCCGGACTACGTGATTTATAATGCAGGCACATTCCCTGCAAATCGATTCACCACGGGGATGACATCCAAAACCAGCGTTGATTTAAGTATTGAGGATGGTGAGATCGTCATTCTGGGAACCGAGTATGCCGGCGAAATGAAAAAAGGCATCTTCACGGTCATGAACTACCTGATGCCCAAGCGGGGCATTCTGTCTATGCACTGCTCGGCGACAGCCGATCGCCAGACGGGGCGTTCTTCGGTACTCTTCGGTTTGTCGGGAACAGGGAAAACAACGCTCTCAGCCGATCCCAAACGTTATCTGATTGGAGACGATGAGCACTGCTGGACCGATAACGGCATCTTCAATATTGAGGGGGGCTGTTACGCAAAGGCCATCTATCTGTCTCGCGAGAATGAACCGGAAATCTTCCAGGCACTCCGCTATGGGGCGGTACTGGAGAATGTGGTTTATGACGAATCGCATCACCACGTGGACTTCAATGATACGAGTTTTACGCAAAATACCCGCGGGGCGTATCCGATTGAATACATGCCCAGTGCGAAAATTCCCTGTGTGGCAGATCATCCTACCGATGTGATTTTCCTGACCTGTGATGCCTTCGGCGTACTGCCTCCGGTAAGTAAGCTAACCCCGGAGCAGGCGATGTACCACTTTATCAGCGGTTATACTGCGAAAGTGGCGGGCACCGAAATGGGAGTCAACGAACCAGAGGCGACCTTCTCTCCCTGTTTTGGTGGGCCGTTCCTGGTCTGGCATCCCGGTAAATATGCGGATCTGCTGGCGGAAAAAATCCGGAAGTACAATGCCAATGTCTGGCTGGTCAACACCGGCTGGAATGGTGGTGCTTACGGCGTCGGTAATCGAATCAGTCTGCAGCACACGCGTGCGATCATTGATGCGATCCATTCCGGAACACTGAATCACGCTCCGACCGAAGTCGATCCGATCTTCGGAACCGCGACCGTGACCAAATGCCCCGATGTGGATTCTAAAATGCTCGTGCCTCATAACTCCTGGGCGGATCAGAGTGCCTACAGGGAGACCGCGAAAAAACTGGCGCACGCATTCAATCAGAACTTTATGAAGTATTCTTCCGGAGTTTCTGAAGCAGTGCTGGCTGCGGCACCTCAGGTTTAAATCCCTTCTTTTTCTACGCGACAGAGTTGATCGACCTGCTTTAACAGAGTGGGAATTCGGTACGGACCGTGCATGGTCTGAATTTTATGCCGTGCTTCCGCCAGTGGAATTCCCAGTGCGGTGACAAACAGCGGATTCTGGCTGTTGCCGCGCAGGATTTCCGTTTCTGCCGGAGTCTGATTAAAGCGGGATTTGGCAACGCCAATGATGGGTATTTCTTCTCCCAGTTCCTGATAGAGATAGGTGCCCAGTCCGGGACGCTGGTCTGCTCCCAGTGTGACGAAACCATCGATGACGATGGTTTCCAGTTCGGGTTTCACATCTGCGATTAAAGCGAGCAGGCAGGGGAGTTCGCGTTTGTAGAATTGTCCCGGTTCATACTCCGCAACCTTGGGGATCGATTTGAGGAGCGTTTCGGTTACCTGGTTTGATTCCCAGTCGTCGAACAGAAGTCCTGCGACTGTGGCTGAATCGTCTGGATGGTAATAAACGTCTAAAGCGAGATTCACGGGAAACACTTTCCGGATTTCGACTGACTCTCTTACAATGCGATAGTTGGATTGAAGCATATCATACCTGTCGCGAATCTTATTTCCAGACAGGATGCACAGTCAGGGGGAACGTTGCACATCATGTGGAAGCTTCAACAAGAGTCGCTGTCAGAGTCCGGGATGCTGCGTTTCCAGGTTGTGAAAGATTCACAGGTCGTTCGATATGCGGACGTATTGGAACTATGCGGACGTATTGGAACTTTGGCAGGAAGACACGGAATTCCGTCTCTGGTTCACCGAGATGCTGGCAGCAATACCTTTCACAGCGTTTCGCTGGGAGACGCCTCCCGTCACAACCTCAACTCCAAGTCGCCCTTTTGAGTTTGTGATCATTGACAGCCCCACGCTGGATCGTCCAGTGGACCGTGGTGCGTTTGCTGAGCATTTCTCAATCGTTCCGCATAAGGCTGTTGTGAGTTTTTCGAATCTGGGCCGTGATGCGATCCTGATTGTTCCCTGTCCAGCTTCTGCCGATCTTGATTACTGTCATCTGGCGGATTTTGTTCGTCGAGCCCCCCAGGCACAGGTGCTGGAATTCTGGAAAACGATTGGCAGTGTCATGCAACATCGAGTCAGTGAACAATCTGTCTGGTTAAGTACTGCAGGAGCAGGAGTGGCCTGGCTCCACGTCCGTCTGGATGATCGACCAAAGTATTACCGGTATCAACCGTATCGCACATTATCGGCTTCAGAGTGAGCTTTGTGTCGTATTTTTCGACAGTCGAGTCGTCTGTCCTGACACCTGATTTCAGGGCGGAGGCGATTATGCGACGCACTGTGGATTACCAGTCATGGACGGAGGGGAATTGTATTCATTTTTCTGTTCAATGGTCTGAATAATGCAGTTCACTCATTGGTTGATGTGGATCAACGAGTCATATCTGCAAACTGTCCAAAGGATTGAATCAGATGAGAGACCATGTAATGTTTAGATTCCTGTTGTGCATTTGCACGGTACTGGGATCGATCTGCTTCATACCAGCTGAACGGACTGGTCTGAGTTTTTTCAGCGATCGGGTTCACGCGGCGAATCCTGTGCGTCATGATCCTAAGACCAGGCAGGCGATTGAGCGGGGGATGAAGTGGCTCACTTCTGCTATTCATCGAGATGGTACGGTGGGGGCTGACCAGTATCATCTGCCTGATCTGGGCTGTACTTCGATGGTCGGACTGGTGCTGCTCGCAGAAGGCAGCACGCCTCGCGAAGGGCAATACCAGAAACAGAGCCGGGCTGTGTTGTATGGGGTTTTAGATCTGGTAGAGTCTCGGCCGCTGAATCGATCGCCTCAAGAGGTCACGCTGATTCAGCGAAAAATCGGAATGAATGCGGATGTATTTCTCGCCACTTTGTATCTCAGTCAGGTCTATTACGACGCACCGGGTGAAGAAAAAGCAATTCGAGTTGCCCTGGATCGACTGGTGGAACATATCTGTCTGACACAGGGAAAGGACGGAACCTGGGGTAATGAGAGCTGGGCACCGATTTTGGGAACGATTCTGGGATGGGAATCTTTGCGCGCAGCAAGTTCTGCGGGGCTGAAGATCGAAGCCTCCGAGCAACTGGTGGGGCAGGCGTTGATAAAAAAACTGCAGTCTCAGCCAGATGTGAAGCAGAACTGGATGCATCAGTTTTACAAGGAAGCAGCCGCTGTGCGGGTGTTGTATTCCATGGGCTACCGTGATCAACCGGAGTTCCAGGAGTGTGTAGATCAAATTCTGAAAACGGTCAAAACCGAGCACCGCATATTTCGTTTTGCCGGCGGTGAAGAATATCTGGCGTTTTACTTCATCACGGAATGTATGTTAAAAGGCGAGGATCGCAGCTGGAAGGCCTGGTATCCCCAGGTGCGAGATGGATTCCTGCGGACACAAAATCGCGATGGCAGCTGGAAAGGGCATCACTGCATTACCGATCGAACCTTCTGTACTGCCGGCGTTCTGCTTACACTGCTCTCTCCTAACTTCAGTCTGCCCATGTCGGACCTGTGATCTCATGAATTTCTGCAATCGAAAACTGACTTGCTCTCTCCTGTTGATGCTTTTTCTGTCGGTGACTGCGCAGGGTGTGTTAGGGCAGAAACCGTCTACCTCGATCACAAATGACAATCAGATCCTGATGCAACAGGCACGAGAATGTTTGCGAACAGGGAACCGCTGGCTGCAATCGCAACAGCAGCGGGATGGCAGCTGGCGATCCGAGGCCTACACGAGCCTGGAGCAGGGGCTGGGAAGTACAGCTCTGGTTCTGGCCACTTATAGTGAGCAGCCACGAGACGACCTGCAGGAACGAAGAATTCAGCAGGGGCTTGTGTTTCTCACATCGCATCTGAATCAACGGGGGATCCTGAATTCACCCGAGGGAGGTGCCAACTATCCTCTCTATGCCACCAGCCTGCTGTTAAAGAGTCTGGCTGAAACGGGCGACAGGCGGGGGGAGGCATTGTCCGGTCTAATAAGCCGGGGGTTGCTGCGATATCAACATGTTACTGCACAGGGGTGGCCTGCGAATGATCCCGGTCGGGGAGGTTGGGGGCCGGGGATAGAAATCAGTGAAACGGCGGTCCGGATGCATCCCGCGAATGTTTCAGTCACGTTGCACGTCGTAACTGCTTTAAAACAGACCCGAAAGTTTTCTCCCGAGGTTCGTACTGCGGTCAGGGAGTTTCTGTGGCAGTGCCAGTTACAGGAAAGCGAGCATCCCCTGGCGGGTGGATTCCAGTTTGCAGCCATTTCCGATCATCCTTTGAACAAAGCCGGCTGGCAGCCAGACAAGAAGGGAGAGTTGATTGCTATCCCGTACTTCTCACCCACCTGTGACGGGATTGTCCTCATGCTGATGTGTGATTTGCCCTTAGACGACTCGAGAGTTGAAAAGGCACTGTCGGTTCTTCCAGAGCTCCCTCATGCACGTCTGGCCGAACTCCCATTAAACCGGGAAGCAAAATATACACCCCTGGATGCCATCTTCTTTTATGAGCAGGCGGCAGCCGCGCGCGTCTGGCGGGAGCTGCAGCTCCGGGGATCAACAGATCCGTTTCTGCGGAAACGACGCATTCAATCATTGAAGAGACTGGTGAAGTCTCAGCACGCTGACGGTTACTGGTCGAACCCTTTGCCCTGGATGCTGGAGGACGATCCTGTGGTCGCGACTGCTTTCGCGATGCAGGCAATACAACGCTGGTTGCCTGATTCGAAACGGGAACCCTGATCAGGATTATTCAGACGCCTTTTGCCCTGTCATTTTAATAAGTTCCATTAGAGTGCGTCGCACATCTTCGAGAGTACCCACGGCAACGAAGACCTGGTACGAATAGGAACCTGCGGCCACTCCCTGTGGATCGCGGACACGAAACACACAGTTCCATTTTACCACTTGCTGTGGGGCAAATCGAAAGCGACCATAGCCGGCGTGTTCAAAGCCGGGAGCGGGCTGATCTGGAGAGAAGACGCCCATGGCGTATTGCTGATCTTTGGTGCTCAGAATTACGGGGAATCTCTGCTCGCCCGGTCCATCGTCCAGGGGGTTGAGCGTTCCCGTTTTTGGATCGAGTTTCCAGAATGACTCGAACTCGGCAGGCATATAACCGGTAAGGGCTTCAAACTGAGCGTAATGATGCTGCTCTCCTGCAGGGATGGTAAATGTCACCCGGTAGTCGAGCACCTGATCAAGGTGCTGATAACCGATGCGAACCTGTTTCGTCAGACGATGATTGGAAAGCACTTGTTTGTTGAGTGCCGGCCTGCCTGATGACTTTTGCCCGGGGGCCAGCCAGTACGCCATCTGAGTCGTCGTGGTGAGTTGATTTCCCTGAGCCTGAATACGAAGCAGCCTGCTGGAAGAGGAAGGGCCTGCACCGTCTGAGCGAGAGCCCGCTTCGGTTGGATTAAAACACTCAGCCCAGAATTCTCCCGGTCTGGCGCAGTCAAAGCTGGCGGCAGACTGCAATTGCCTGCCGTGATCGAGACTGTCGATGAATTCTTTCCCATTCCATGTCAGAGAATGAATGGCCCCGGCTAACCGATTGGTCGTCGTAATGACGATCTCCGAATCACCTATTTTATGGCGGATGACTGCGTTACCATTCAGTTCCTCAGCCTGTGTGATATCAGCAAACAACAGGATCGCCATCATGATTAACAGAGAGCTGGTCTGGTAATGATGGTTGTACGATGAGGGTGGCATGCAGGAAGTTCCTTCAAAGTCGATGTCTTTCGTCTGAGTAATCATTGAGTTTAGAGTGAGATTGAAAGCACGAACTCAAGTCTCAGACGGGCCTCGTTTGAATATGTTTTACTGATGATAGTCGTTCGAACCTCTGGGGGAAACTGGTGTCTTCTGAGAACAGTCCTTATTGCTGATGAAATGGAACCTTTTTGAAACTGGACCGGTTTCAGGAGTTCAGTTCCGATGAATTAACGCGAGTTGCACTCTGTGCAACGCTGAGGCCCTGGGAAATATAGCTATCGCTCGTATAACTTAATTTATGATTGACTCTTGTGACTGACTTTCCTGTGCGCTGGAAAGTCGTCTGCGAAGTTGATTCCAGAGGATCAGTTCAATGAAGAGCTGCAGATTGATGATCAGGAAGATCGTCAGGCCAATCAGGGCTGGTATATTCCAGTCCTCCAGGACCATATACAGAATGGCTGTGAAACTGGCTGCAGTCAGGACAACAGAAAAAAGCATCAGTGCCGAGATGCTCCGTTCTGATCTCTGTTGAATCCCTTTCGCCAGCAGGAAGTAGAGCAGGCCCGTGATGAGATGCAGTACCGCGCCAATCAGAATTGTCGGGTGCATCACGAGGCTGACCGCGAAGAGAACTGTGCCAAAAAACAGACAGTAGCCGCCCGTAAAGCGGCTGAGTCTCGAAATGTTTTTGATGTACTGTTTTTCGGTGGCAGAGCTCAGATTCATTTGATCAATCTACTGTTTGAAGCCGAAGCACGGGTGTTTTCCTCGAAGAGAATCAGAATGATTGTAGTTCAACAGATAGCAGGAACTCTGGATATTTGAGCTTAAAAGGCCCTCTGAGTTACGCTTCAAACCCAGGGGGAATGTGGTCTCTCGACTGAAAACGTTCTCCGTCAGGATTGTTTTCATCAACCACCCAGGGGTCACCATGATTGTGATACCCGCACTGCTCCCAGTAGCCCGGTTGATCTTCCGCGATGAAATCAATCCGTTTGAGCCACTTGGCACTTTTCCAGGCGTAGAGCAGGGGGACGATCAGCCGCAGTGGACCTCCATGATCCGGATCGAGGGGTGTGCCATCATGCGTGTCACAGAGCAGTACATCTTCAGACTGGAAGTCGGCCAGGGGGAGGTTGGTCGTCCAGTCGCCATCATAACCGGTGGCGATAACATAGCGGGCCGTCGGTTGTACGCCTGCTCGTTGCATGATCTCACGAGCCGAAACCCCCTCCCAGAGATTTCCCAGACGGGACCAGCGAGTGACACAGTGGAAGTCCGCAAAGACTCGGGTGCGCGGTAGCTGCTGATATTCTTCCCAACTGAATGAGAGAGGCGTGTCGACCAGGCCTCCAATCTCAAGTCGCCAGGTGTCGAGATTTACGGCTGGCACGCTGGTGGCGTGCAGGACCGGCCATTTGCGTGTTCGACTTTGACCGGCGGGGATCCGTTCCGTCCGATGTGTATCTGTACTGACGATAATCTCCGAATCGGGAGCTGGGGGCAGCGGTGGCGGCCCAGCCTGGTATTTTTCTTCATCGGGACTGTTCTGCATGTGCAGTCTCCACAGGGGGTTAGGTGTTGTTATGCACTTGGTCTTGCTCTGTGAACTATACGAAATTCATTGATTTTAGCCAGACGTAGATATTACAAATCCCCCAGACTTGGCACATTGGTTGCAATTCTGTATGACGAATCCTTTCCTTTATTCGAAGTAAACCGCTGGTCAGAAGGCGAGACCGCCATTGACCATATTTTTCAAAATAAATAAACTTCGGAAAGAGAAGAACTTACAAAAATTAAATGTCTTCTGGACCGTCGACGGTAGGAGACCTCGCTCTATTTACGTCGGGCGGGGTGAGAATGGGCTCCCTGCCAGTATGACAGTGAGCTCTGACTGCCCGGAAGCAGCAATCGTCTAAATTTTAGAGAATTCGAGTTCGGGTTACATAATGGAATTCCTTGACAAACTGGGTGAGTGGCTGACAACAGTTACGGCATGGTTAGAGCGGTTTCTGACAGGATTGTTTGGCTCTTCCAACGAGCGACAGATCCGCAAACTGGGCTTCGTGCGTGACAAAGACGGCAAAGATGAAATCACTCCCGGTTCCATGCTGGCAGAAATAGACAGCTTCGAACCGGAGCTGATGAAACTGACCGATGAGGAGCTGAAGCAGACCGCCGACAGATTAAGAGCCAGGCTGGCTGCGGGTGAAACGCTGGACGATATTCTGACCTATGCCTTCGCTGCGGTACGTGAATCGGCCCGTCGGAATTTGAATATGCGTCACTATCCAGTGCAGATGATTGGTGGCTATTTCCTGCATAAAGGAACGATTGCTGAAATGGTTACCGGGGAAGGTAAGACGCTGGTCTCCTCCCTGCCTGCATTCCTCAATGCACTTTCCGGCAAAGTGCATATCGTCACCGTGAACGATTACCTGGCACTCCGTGATATGGAGTGGATGGGACCAATTCATATCGCCCTGGGACTCACCGTTGGTGCAATTCAGTCGCGGATGGGACCCGAAGAGCGGCAGAAGCACTATGCCTGCGACATTACCTACGGAACGAATAATGAATTTGGTTTCGATTATCTGCGCGATAATATGAAGCCGGTCAAAGAGCTGCAGGTGCAGGGACCGCTTAATTTTGCTGTCGTGGACGAAATCGATAACATTCTGATCGACGAAGCCCGTACGCCTCTGATCATTTCCGGTCCCGCCCAGGATGATGTTACCAAGTATTCACGGGCAAATTCTGTGGCGTTGAAACTGAAGGTCGGTGAAGACTTTGAAGTCAAGGAAAAAGAACATACCTGTCACCTGACCGATGCTGGTGTGAAACATGCCGAGGAACTGGCAGGTGTCGAAAGCTTCTATACAGCAGGTAACATGGAATGGCCGCACCTGATTGACAATGCACTCAAGGCACATCATCTCTACAAACGTGATGTGAATTATGTGGTTCAGCAGGGCGAAGTCATCATCGTGGACGATAACACCGGACGTCTGATGCCTGGTCGTCAATGGGGCGATGGTCTCCATCAGGCAGTCGAAGCCAAAGAAGGGGTCAAAATCAAGGAAGAGTCACAGACTCTGGCCACAATTACCCTGCAGAACTTCTTCAAGCTGTACGACAAGCTGGCCGGAATGACCGGTACTGCGATGACCGAAGCAGAAGAGTTCTGGAAAATCTATAAGCTGGATGTGGTCACGATCCCAACGAACCGTCCGATGCAGAGAATCAACCATCCGGATGTGATCTACCAGACGGAAAAAGAGAAATGGAATGCGATCGCGGATGAAGTTCGCGAAGTCCATGCGACAGGGCGACCGATTCTGGTCGGTACTGTTTCTATTGAGCAGTCTGAAATTGTCAGCCATCGTTTGAGTAAATACGGTATTCCCCACAATGTGCTTAACGCCAAGAATCATGAGCGTGAAGCAGAAATCATTGCGCAGGCAGGTCGAAAAGGTGCCGTGACGATTGCCACTAACATGGCTGGTCGTGGTACTGACATCATCCTGGGGGGAAGCGCCGAGCATCTGGCCTGGGAAGAACTGAGCCAGAAATACGACTCCCGAATTGAGATTCCCAAGGCAGAATGGGACTCCAAGGTCAAGGAAATCGAAAAACGGGAAGGAATGGATGTCGAAGGCGAAGAAGTGATGCAGCTGGGCGGATTACATGTGATCGGCTCTGAGCGACATGATTCCCGACGTATCGATCTCCAGCTCCGGGGGCGTTCCGGACGTCAGGGAGACCCGGGTTCCAGCCGGTTCTTCCTCTCACTGGAAGACAAACTGATGCGTGTGTTTGCCGGAGAATGGGTGAAAAACATTCTGGCACGTCTGGGTATGGAAGAGGGTGAGGCCATCGAAAGTGGGATGGTTTCCAAGCGAATTGAAGGCGCCCAGAAAAAAGTAGAAGAACGGCATTTTGAGCAGCGAAAACACCTGCTCGAATACGACGAAGTGATGGACGAACAGCGTAAGAACGTCTATGGCTATCGTCAGCGTATTCTGGATGGCTGTAACTGCCGTGAGCTGATTATTGAAATGATCCAGCGGCAGGTTGATGAAGAAACTGATCGGCTGCTCGACAGCAGTTATCGCTGGGATACGATTGCAGCCTGGTCAACTCAGGAAGCCCATATCGAGGTGGATGCCTCCGACGTCAGGGATATGACCTACGACCAGCTGGTCAGCTTCCTCAAAGACGAAGCTGCCTCACAGGCTGATGATCTGATCGCCGAACAGATCAGTGAAAATCTACCGGAAGAATATGAAGATGACTGGAACTGGCAGGCACTCACGAAATGGGCGAATGCTCATTATGGTCTGAATCTGAACGATCGTGAGCTGAAGAAGATCGGTCGCGACGGGCTGCATCAGTTCCTTTACGATCATGCCTTGAAGGCAATCGAACGAATCGATTTTACTCCGCTGGAAACCTTCCTGGATGAAGACTGGGGGATTCGTTCCCTGTCAGGGTACCTGAATTATCAGTTCGGCCTGGAAGTCGATCCTCAGGAGTTTAAGAATCTGAGTATTCCGGAATCGAAAACGAAGATTCTGGAGAAGGTGAAAGAGCTTTACCACGAAAAAGAAGTGACCTTCCCGGTCACTGTGGGCATGTATAACTTCCTGGGGAATCAGCAACCCGGGAACGAAGCCAACAGCCGCGTGGGTCTGGTGAAATGGGCGAATTCCCGTTTCCATTCCGATCTGGATCTGGAAGCGCTGAAGGGGAAACAGGTCAGCGAAATCCAGAAGATTCTCTCCGCTGAAAGTGAAAAGGTCTTCGTCAATGGAGAGGCTTCTACCCGGATTGAGAAATATCTTTCCGAAGCCTATTCGGAAGATCTCCAGGTCATGGGAACACCAGCCGAACATAAGGAATCCACGCTTCAGGAACTCGCCACCTGGGCACAAAAAGAGCTGGAACTTGACGTGACCACAGAAGAGTTGGAGCCGCTCTCCACGGATGAGGTTCGGACTCGACTGTACCAGGCGTACAACAAACGTTACCGTCCTGAATTAAGTCAGGCTGAGCGTTCTTTGATCCTGGAAGTTCTGGATACATCCTGGAAAGATCACCTGTATTACATGGACCATCTGCGGTCCGGGATTGGACTGGTGGGATACGCTCAGAAAGATCCCAAGGTCGAATATCGACGCGAAGGGATGAAGGCTTTCGACGCAATGTGGGGCCGTATTGGGCAGCAGGTCACATCGGCGATTTTCCGTCTGGAAAAGCAGAGCCCTGATTTCGTTGGGTCCTTGTGGCAGGTCACTTCGACGGTACATGAAGAAGTGACCGACGATTTTGAATATGATGATCCGACAGGCGAGCAGGATAATGCTCCCGAACCGGAACAGCGTTCGATTGAGCCCATTGTAAATGATCAGCCCAAAGTCGGTCGAAATGATCCCTGCCCCTGTGGGAGTGGGAAAAAATATAAGAAGTGTTGCGGCCAGGCCTGATCGGCTCCGGTTTTCAACCTGTTAATTTCGTAAGGGGAATGGACTCCCGTGCGTTTGGTTTCGTATCTGTTGAACCTGGTTTACGGTCTGCTGCTGATTGCGGTCTCTCCCGTGTTGGCCTACCGTGCTCTGGTGTTGAAGAAATATCGCTCAGGCTGGAGCCAGAAGTTTCTCGGTAAGCTGCCCGAACGTGAAGGGGATCGTCCCTGTTTCTGGTTTCATGCGGTCAGTGTAGGCGAAGTGCTGCAGCTTCCACCGCTGCTGGCAATTCTGGGTGAACAACATCCGGAACTGGAGTTCGTGATCACGACGACTACCCACACCGGGTATGCGGTGGCCCAGGAAAAGTTTCCCGGCCATACGGTCTGCTATTTCCCGTTGGATTTCTCCTGGTCCGTAAAACGAGCCCTGCAGCGGATACGTCCCTCGGCGGTTATCCTGGTTGAAATGGAACTCTGGCCGAACTTTGTACTGGCAGCAGACCGGATGGGGATTCCTGTATCCATCATCAATGGCCGCTTGAGTGAAAAGAGTTTCCGCGGATACTGGCGGTTGCGAGCTCTGATTGGTCCGCTACTGAACCGTCTGGAGCTCATGGCTGTGCAGACTGAAGCTTATGCAGAGCGGTTTTCGCGGCTGGCCGGAAAGTCAGAGCGGATTCAAGTGACCGGGTCGATTAAGTTTGACGGAATTGAAGTCGAGCGAGGTAATCCGCTGACCCGGGAATTACGAGATACCTTTCAGTTGAAGCAGAGAGAAATGGTGCTGATCGCGGGCAGTACTCAGGATCCGGAGGAGCGAATTGCTCTGGATGTCTACCTTGAGCTCCGTCGGCAGTATCCCGATCTGCGTCTGATCCTCGTGCCACGGCACCAGGAACGTTTTGAGGAAGTGGCAGCGCTGGTCAGAAGTTACGGCTTGCCTTTGATTTGTCGAAGTCAGCAGTCTGACGAAGATCAGGGCCGATTCATCCCATTTTCGACCTCAGAAAGACCCCCGATCTGCCTGCTGGATACACTGGGAGAATTAAAAGCCTGTTGGGGACTGGCCGATTTCGCTTTTGTGGGAGGCAGCCTGACGAAGCGAGGAGGGCAGAATATGATTGAGCCTGCCGGATACGGTGCGGCCTTGTTATTCGGTCCCAATACATGGAATTTCAAGGATATCGTTGCTGCTCTGCTGCAGCATGAGGCGGCAACGGTGGTTCGGAATCAGGCGGAACTCGAAGGACAGCTTACGAACTGGTTGAGGAATCCTGAGGCTGCCCGGGAGCAGGGGGGCAGAGCGCAGGAGTTCGTCCTGAGTCAGCGGGGGGCCACACTGCGGACAGCAGAGCTGTTAATGCGGTCACTGGATGAGGTGGCACGCTCTACCGGTAAGGCGGCTTGATTGAGAGGCTGCAGGCATTCTCTCTGGCATCGAAAAATCGGGGTACTCTTTTCAGAAACCTTGCGTAAATCACGGAGCGAGAGTGAAGAGACGCTTGTTGAGTGCACTGCAAATTTCTACAATTATGCACAGTCTCAGAAATACGTCAGCGCCCGCTGCTCGCGCTGAGCTGACGTGGGATGAAATCTCTTTACAGTGGCTCGAGAGATGCTTAGATCAGCCTCAGAGAGCTTGATCCATTTCCTGACCAGGTACAATGCAATTTAAGGGTGGAGTGACGCATGGCTAAATTTTCGTTCACAAGTGAATCTGTCAGTATGGGACATCCTGACAAAGTCTCAGACCAGGTTTCCGATGGCATTCTGGATGCACTGCTTGCTGAAGATCCTTACTCACGCGTCGCTTGTGAAACTCTGTGTACCACAGACTTCGTTCTGCTTGCCGGTGAAATCACCAGCAACGCCAACGTCGATTACGAGAAAATTGCCCGCGATGTCATTCGCGACATCGGTTACACCAGCGAAGACATCGGCTTCAACGCAGATACCTGCGAAGTGCTGGTGAAACTGCATCAGCAGAGTGCAGATATTGCCCAGGGCGTCGACGCCGAAGGGGCTGGCGACCAAGGGCTGATGTTCGGTTATGCCTGCAATCAGACGGAAGAGTACATGCCGGTACCGATTGCTCTGTCGCACCGCATTCTGAATAAACTGACTGAAATCCGTCAGAACGGCGAAGTCAACTGGCTGCTGCCGGACAGCAAAAGCCAGGTCACTGTCGAATACGAAGACGGCAAGCCTGTCGGTGTTTCCGCGGTTGTGGTTTCAACCCAGCACACTGATGAGGTTACCCAGGCTGAGATTCGCGAATTTATTATCGAGAAAGTCATCAAGGATGTCATCCCTGCCGACTTTTTGAGTGATGATACCAAGTATCATATCAATCCGACCGGACGGTTTGTGATCGGCGGACCTCACGGTGACGCTGGTTTGACTGGTCGTAAGATTATTGTCGATACCTACGGTGGCTGGGGCCGTCATGGCGGCGGTGCTTTCAGTGGTAAAGACTCAACCAAAGTAGACCGCTCCGCTGCTTACATGGCCCGTTACATTGCCAAGAACATCGTTGCCTCAGGACTGGCCACAGAGTGTGAAGTTCAGCTTTCCTACGCAATTGGTGTAGTCGAGCCGACCAGCGTGTATGTGGACACCAAGGGAACTTCCGTGATACCGGAAGAGAAAATTTCCGAACTGGTTCGTGAGCTGTTCCCGCTGAATCCGCAGGGGATCATCGAACATCTGCAGCTGCGTCGTCCTATTTTCAGAAAGACCACCTGGGGCGGACATTTTGGTCGGAACGATCCCGATTTTACCTGGGAAGCAACCGACAAAGCTGCTGAACTGAGAGACGCTGCTGGCTTGGGAAATGAAGTTCCCGAGCCTCAATTTGCCATTTCCTGATTTTCAGCGAATCATTGATTTTCTGAAATCAGCAACGCCGAGCCTTATGGAGAACGCTCGTCATGAATACTTCAAATCCGAGTATTACTCAGATCAGGGAACGATCCACAGGGGGGAAGTCATCTCAACAGAGGTGGCTTTTCCCTTTTTTGTTTCTCGGGGGGAATCTGCTGATTGCCCTTGGGCTGGTGGTGCTGCGCATCACAGGCTGGTTACAGATCGAAGCGAGTTTTGTGCCTTTGCTGGTCACAGGCGGGCTGCTTTCCGCTTCCGTTGCACTGGTGTTATTCAGTCTGCATCGGAAACGGCTCATTCTTCAGCTTGAGGATCGCAAGCACTTACTCACGCTGGCCCTGGTCTTACCTGTGTTGATCGGGATGCTGGCGGTGCACCCGTCTGAGGGACTGTCGTTGCCCGGCATTTATTTCTTTTCGCTGACCTATTTCATGGCTTTTGCCGGCGTTTTGGAGTGGCTCAATCGAGAAGCAGTTCATTGGCAGGAGTCTGATCTGATTCCATTTCCAGAAGAAGAGTTACCTGATGCAGAGGTCGCTTTGCTGGAAAGCCCGGTGAGGGAATCTGCGGGGGATAACGAAGCGTTGTTTGCAGCATTGCTGGATCAGGGAGAGAGTGCAGGTGACCTCTCTGAAACGCGTTTAGATGATGAAAACTGTTCCCAGTGGATGAATCGTTCAATTGATAAAGCAGGTGGGGAAACGGTTGAGGGAGGGATGCAGGTCCGTTTTGCGAGAAATCAGCGGTTGCAGGTGGTGCATGTGAGCCTGAATCCTCCTCTGGAAGGGGTATTATCGATCAGTTGTGAGGTGGAAAACGCAACAGGGACGCGAACCCGGGTTCTGGAAAAGCGAGCGTACGGGGTGAGTATTGAAGTCAAACGTGTCTCAGATCTGGATGAGGAGTTTGAGAGCCTGCTGCACTATCAAATCACCAGTTCTACCGCAAGTGAAGATGTGGCCTGATTTCTGCCGAATTCCCCAGGTGCTGTCATGGCCAGCAGATACGTCCATTCGGCGAAAGAAATAAGAGCAAAATGTGGTAAAATAGGGGTTTATATTTATTTTCAGGGCACGGAATTTTGCCTATATTATAGCTTAGCTGGATTTTTCTAAATTTCGCTAGTTTCCAATTTTATGAATCGCTATACTTTGCGGTCAACGGTCAGCGATTGTGGTCTGCTATGTTGCTGACTATGAAGTGAGACAGGAGTTGTTGCCTGGCTTGCACCCAATCATGACAACTCATTGGTTACTTTGGCGTAAGCGTTTTGGTAATCAGTTAGTGCATCTGCATTTGTCTCAGAATCTGGTTTTCAATAGATTCTGTTCTAAATGGAAATTGTGCTGCATCACGACAGGACGCGTGTTGAATGGAGTTCGAACTCTGCCCGCGTTGCGAGTTTGACAGAGACTGAATAAGGATGTCAGGAACATGCACAAGATGTCTTTAAAAGTTCAAACAAAAAATCAGGTAAACTCAAACGATCTGGAATCAGTTCTAGACGCGTCGGGGTTATTAGACCAGCAGATAAATCTGGCACCTGAGAATAAAAAAATAGAGAGCAAGCGTGGTCGCCAGGTGATTAGTCAACGAACTAATTCATTGTTGGGGGTCCAGATTGTTTCCAGTGGTTCCTACGTACCCGACAATGTGGTAACGAATCAGGACCTGCAGAAACGGTATGGTTTTGACCCGGAATGGATTGAACAGCGAACGGGAATTCTGGAGCGTCGACATGCTCCTGAGGGAATTGCAACCAGCGATCTCTGCTATGAAGCAGCACAAAAGGCAATTCGTGCTGCCCGCGTGAACCCGGAAGACATCGACCTGTTGATCGTGGGAACGTTCACTCCCGATTTTCAGTGTCCCTCCGTCGCCTGCCTGGTGCAGGACCGCCTCGGGCTGGATGCACCTGCCATTGATCTGCAGGCTGCCTGTGCTGGATTCATGTATGCACTGGTGACCGCAGCTCAGTACGTCGCGACTGGGAACAGCAAACTGGCACTGGTCATCGGTGGTGACTGCAACAGCCGGATTGTCAATCCGGAAGACCGCCGGGTCGCTCCACTGTTCGGTGATGGTGCTGGAGCTGTGCTCCTGGCCAAAGGTGATCCACATCAGGGTTTGACCTGTTATCAGACCGGATCCGATGGGAGTGGCTGTTCGCTGCTGGATCGTCCTGCAGGGGGAACCCGTAATCCGGCTACCGCGGAAGACATTCAAGAAGGGCGGCATTTCCTGAATATGGACGGCCGTAGCGTCTTTAAATGGGCTGTTCGTACTGTCGCTGATTCCATCGATCTGATGCTGACCAAAACCGGTATGAGCGTGCACGATGTTGATCTGTTTTTAATGCATCAGGCCAATATCCGCATTATTGATTCCGCCTGCGATCAACTGGGGATTCCTCGTGAAAAGGTCTACAATAACCTTGATCGTTATGGTAACACCTCCGGCGGTTCAATTCCCATCGTTCTGGATGAAGCTTTCAATGCGGGCCGCATTAACCGGGGAGATACAATCCTCCTGAGCGGCTTTGGTGCCGGCCTGGCCTGGGGAACCGGTCTGTTCCGCTGGTAACAGCCAGACCTTACCTATGTCGTCCGCTCAATTATGCCCGCTGTCTTAATCAGCGTCACCCTGCGTTCTGGGATTCTCATCTGACGGTGTCTGGGCTTCATCAGTGGGAGACTCTTCTGGTTCCACAGGACGTTCGATGATGGGTTCGCCTGATTTCGCGACTCCAGCCAGCGGAAGCTCGTCTGTCTCTTCCTGGTCTTCATCTGCCACATAGACGTGATCCAGCGGCGTTCCATCGTCACACTTGCGGAGCAGGAAGTAGACGATGGTACTGGCAGACCAGAAGAAGCTGATAACGAAGCCTGAGAACAGCAGATTCAGGATAGAGCCCCAGCCAATGGATATCGTTGCAGCCAGAGTCGGCTGATCCTGCTGAAAGAGGTTTAGAGCCTGTTCGCTGCCCATGCCCCAGCTGACTCCCCAGAAAGCGAGGTATGACATCACCTGCAGCAGAACCGCAGCAAAAAACAGACAGACAGCCCCGTAACAAAGCACAACGACAGTCAGCCAGAGAAAATACCAGATCCGGCCAAACAGGTAGCTGAAGATCCGGCTCAGGCCATCGAAACCATCGCTGTCTTCCACGCTGATGGTAGTCATCATCAGCGGCCAGCCCGCCAGTGTCACCAGCAGGATGAGGGTCAGCACAAAGGCAAACAGGAAGGCAAGTCCCCAGAGGAGGCTTACGATCACTCCGCCGGCACCGGGGATGTTGCCAAACAGGCCGATCAACAGGCAAAGCACCCAGAAAAAGCCCATTCCGGCGAAGGGGAGCAGGGGGGCGCTAACCAGTGACAAAATTCGTTTCAGTGAAAATCCCAGTGCGGCCCGACAGCCGATATGGTCATCCTGGGCAAACTGGATCGCTGCAATGCGGGTAATTGCCCCTCCAAAAACGGCCCAGACAATGACGGCCCATAAGAGCTGTGTCGTCGCATAGGCCAGGGCACTCCAACTGGCGCCTGTTTCAAACAGCGTCAGCACCGGTCTGGTAAAGAACCCCATCGGTTCCAGCAGAGTCGCAGGGGATAAGAGTTCTCCCGAGGGAGAAGTCGATAGTCCACTCAATCGCTCGGAAGTCAGAGATGCGGATACCACGCCTGCTGAAGGAGGTGGAAACTGGATTGTGTGTTGAACCGCAACGATACCTGTAGACGCGGGCGCCTCTGGTGCGAATGGAAGTTTATTGAACAGGTAGTTTCCCAGCGAAAGCATCAGCAGGCCGGCGACTGCGAGCAGGATCTTCTGGAAATCAACCGCCAGTCGGAAGGTGCGAAACAGATGCAGCCAGGGAAACAGGATTTTATAGGGTATCGGTTGAGTGAGTGGCGATGTTTTTTGATTCATCTTCATTAGAATGACGATCCACAGGAGATGAGGCAGATGTTGATCTGATTGCTGAGAGCAGTTTGAGAACGGACGCTCTCGGCCCGACTGTTCAATTGAGGCGTATTATAGACAGTCAGGCAGAAATGATGCTATGTCAGACTGCGATCTAACGCATTTCTCAGACAGATTTTACCGTTTGACCGTTCAGTTTCGGTTCAGCAACGGGTTCGGTGGCTGGCCGCGCGGTTTGTTTCGCGTCCGGAGTGCAGGACTGGTAAATCAGCGGAATGGCCAGCAGGGTAATTAAGGTGCCTGCGAGCAAGCCTCCGACAACGACTCGTGCCATCGGGGCCTGCAGTTCGCCTCCCTCACCCCAGCCCAGTGAAATCGGGATCATGGCCAGCACGGTGGTCAGTGTGGTCATGAGAATGGGCCGGAAGCGGCGTGTCGCTGCCTGCAGAATCAGCTCAGATGTCGGTTTTTCAGGATGCCGGCGTTTCAACTGGTTGATGTAATCCACCAGGACGATCGCATTATTGACGACGATCCCCGAGAGAACGACGATGCCGATGAAGGATTGCACATTTAGAGTCGTTTCAGTGAAAACAAAAACCCAGATGACACCGATCATACCCAGTGGGACAGCGAACAGAATATAAAATGGATCACGGAGCGATTCGTACTGCGAAGCCATGATCATGTACATCAGAATAATCGCCAGGACGAATCCCTGTTGCAGGGCACTGAAGCTTTTCTGTTGCTCTTCCCAGTCTCCGGCGACGCTGACTGAGAAACCAGATGGGATCTGAATCGCGTTCAGATTATCTTCCAGTTCCGGGACGATGCTGCCCAGGTCCCGTCCTTCGACATCAGCAAAAATTCGCAACACCCGCTGCTGGTTGTGCCGTTCAATCACAACTGGTGCATCATCGGATTCAAATTTAAGAAGATTCTTGAGCGGAATTGTACGCCCGTCAGCCGTCGTGACGCCGACCTGCTGGACGTCGCCGATCTGGTTGCGGTCTTCCTCGCGGAGTCGAACCATGACGGGGAATTCGTCCCCTTCTTCACGGTAGAGCGTGGCTTCCGTTCCGCGGATGGTGGTTTCCAGGGTCTGGGCGATGTCCTGCACACTGATTTTCAGCAGGCCTGCTTTTTCACGGTCAATCGAAGCGGTCAATTCGGGACGCTGATCTGAAATTTCTGCTTCGACATTGATCAATCCGGGAGTCGACTTCATGACGCCGACAGCCTGCTCCACGATCTGTTGAGCGAGTTGCATATTGTGACCGGCAACCTGTACGACCAGGTCGCCACCCCCTCTACGGCCAATCATGCGCATGACCATCATTTCGGTTTGCGCTTTGACCTGCACTTTCATGCCGGGGATTGGACCGATGGCATCGTCGAGGGCTTTGCGGATTTCCTCAATCCCTCGTTTCCGCTCTGTTCTCGGAGAGAGTTTGATGCGGAGCGTGGTACGGTTCCAGCGGTCTGCGTCATCAGCGCCATCGCCGATAAAAGATGCGATGGCAAGGGCCTCCGGGACGGATTCGATGGTTGCCTGTTCGAGAATCCGGGTCTGTTGATCGAGTTTTTTCAGCTGGATTCCTGCCGCCATTGAGGAATAGACATTGATGGCTGCTTCATCCGTTTTGGGAAGAAACTCAGTTTTAATCCGCGGGATCAGGCCGAGTGTGGTTGTAAAGCAGAGCAGCAGTAGAAAGCCGATCAGGACTGCGTGTTTCAGGCTGAATTTTAAAATCCGCTCGTAGATCCGCTCCAGTAAGAGGAGCACGCGATGGTTCAGATTGTGGAACCCGTCTATCAGAGCAAACCAGGGGCGGGTCCAGCGGGAATGGGTTTTCGGGGTCTGATCAGGAATCCAGTAGGCGCTCATGACAGGAGTCAGAGTCAGGCTGGCAAACAGAGAGCAGATCAGCGAGAAGCCGACAACCCATGCCAGTTGATGCAACAGAATCCCGGTGGTCCCCTGGATGAAGATCAGGGGCAGGAAGATGATCAGTGTGGTCATAGTGCTGGCGATAATCGCCCCCGAGACTTCCTCGGTGCCTTCGATGGCGGCAGTTTTGGCGTCCAGACCGTCTTCCCGTTTGCGGAAAATACTTTCCAGTACCACGATGGAATTGTCGACCAGCATGCCGACTCCGAGAGCCAGGCCACCGAACGAAATAATATTCAGTGTGAAGCCCTGGAAGTAGATCAGGATGAAGGTGGCCAGAACCGAGAGGGGCATACAGACCCCAATCACCAGCATGCTGCGGAAACTGCGCAGGAAGAGAATCAGGACTATGAAGGCCAGTCCCATACCATACAAGGCAGCCTGCTGGATGTTGGCGATTGACTGCCGGATGTATTCCGAGTTGTCGACCCGAATGCTCAGTTGTACGTCGGGCATCGATTTGTTGACGCGTTCGAGCTGTTTCTGCACCAGATCACTGACGCTGATTGTATTGGCGCCTGATTGCTTATAAACGTAGAGCAGGATCCCCGGTTTGCCGTTCATACGGGTGAGCTCGGTTCGCTCTTTTTCGCCATCAACGACATTGGCGATATCCCGAACATGCACTGTTGCGCCGGATTGTTCGCGGACAACCGTATTTTCGATCTGCTCCAGGCTGGTGAATTCACCCTGGCTGCGGATGAGTAAATTCAGGTTGCCTTCTTCGTAGTTTCCCGCGGGTTGATTTATGTTTTCCTGCTTCAGGGCGTTGACGACTTCATTTACACCCATGTTGAGCGATTCGAGCTTGCTGCGATCCAGGTCAATCTGGATCTCGCGTACAATGCCGCCCCGCATTCGTAGTCGGGCCACACCTTCCAGCTGCTCGAACTGTGGAATAATCTGATTTTCGGTCAGTTGCGACAGAGTAATGGGGTCGAGTTCGCTGTTCAGGCCCAGGTAAATGATCGGCCGGTCAGCGACGTCAAAATGTCGGATGTAAGGATCTTCCGCCCCTTCCGGTAGAGAGTTGCGGAGCTTATTCAACGCGTCGCGGACTTCGTTGATTGCCAGGGTCAGATCGGTGCCCCACTGGAACTGCAGTCGAACCGTGCTGCTGCCTTCCATGCTGCTGCTGAGGATATTTTCAATTCCGGAAACCGAGCTGAGGGTCTGCTCGATCGGTCGGGTGATCAGTGTTTCTGCTTCGTTGGGCCCCGCACCTTCATAGATAGTAATTACGCTGATGCTGGGGTTCTGAATGTCCGGCATCAGGTCGACCGCCAGCTGCGACAGCGAAACACACCCCAACATGACCAGCACGAGCGAGGCCATCAGGGTTGAGATCGGTCGGTGAACTGCCAGTCGAGTCAGGGACATATCGATGCTTTTCCGGATAGATCAGTTAAAAGCAGGAGGTCCTTCTCACATGCCGGCTGATAGTAGGCTTACAGGTTCGTTTTCTCGGGCAGGGCGGGAGGAGCCTGAAGAATCTGATCCATGGGGACTTCCACAGGTGTCACCGTCTGTCCTTCATCTACCAGGCGATTTCCCAGAGTGATCACCAGATCTTCCGCATTGATACCGGAGAGGATCTCCACCAGTTCTCCATCGTTGATCCCGACTTCAATGTTGCGGCGATGGGTCATCGGGGGATTTCCTCCAATGATAAAGACTGCGGAACCCGGTCCATCCTTGCGGCGGGTCAGTGAGGCGATCGGTAGCACTTTGGTTTCCGGGCGATGTTCAAATACAATCTGCACGCGGGCGTGCATGCCCGGCTTTAAGGCAAAATCTTCATTGGGAATTTCGATGTGAACGGCTGCGGTTCTGGTTTGTGGATCCAGTACAGGCGCTTTACGTTTAACGTGACCTGAAAACGTCTGATCGGGAAATGTATCGACGGTGATGGCAGCCTGCTGACCGATTTTGACATCCTCGTAATCTTTCTCCACGATATGCACAACAGTGCGTACGTGATCCAGATTGACAATTTTCATCAATGCGACATCCGGTTTGGCCAGATCGCCAATATCAACCAGCCTTTCAGCAAGAAACCCACTGGTGGGAGCAATGATTTTATTTTCCTGCAAACGCAGTCGACTCTGTTCCAGATCGGCTCCTGCCTGATCGACGCGTGCCTGTTCCAGTTCCGTTTGCGCTTCCTGAATTGCCAGGCTGGCCTGTGCTTCTTCCATCTGCTGACGGGTACTGACGCCTGATTTCTGCAGCACCAGCAGTCGGTCATAGGCTTTCTGGGCGAGTTCCTGAGAAGTAATTTGTGCTTTTAACTGTGCCTTCGCGACACTGAGAGCAGCTTCCGCCTTCGATACCAGTTCCCGGTTCTCTGAATCATTCAACTCCAGAATGACATCGCCTTCCTTGATCCGGTCGCCGACGTCAAAGGGCATCGACTTGATGTAGCCACTGTAGCGTGTCCGGACTTCTACCTGGGAACCTGCTTCCAGGTTACCAACGAGGTTAATCCGTTTTTCGAGGGTTTTGGTAGTTGAGCGGGTGACCTGGACTGCGATCGGCTCGGGGATGATGGTTTTGGTCGGGACCTGGACATCTTTGACGGATTTGTCATAGACCAGCCATCCGACAACCATGGCAATCGCTGTGCAGGCGGGCGCAATCAGAACTTTCATCTGTTATGTATCTCCGGTTGTGTGAACCGTAGCAGGAACAGACCTCAGGCACAGGATTACTCGTAGAGTGGATCTATGCTGAAACAGTTCCTGTTAATGACAGCAGAGCATGAACTCTGTTGTGCTATCAGGCAGGTTAACGGTTATCGTTAATAGACAATCCATGGGAGTGTTCTGGCCCTCGGGATTGTCTGGGAGGTAGTTTGCAGGCGGGATTGACCACTTGTAAAAGCAGTCAACTCTGCCTTCCTATTAGAACTATATCGGTCAGAGAATTCAAGATGTTTGTCGAACAGAAGTCCCTTGTTTAATTATTCTTCTGTTTATGAAATCAGGGACCGTTGGTTCCTGTTTTCCCGGTGTTTCTGTGTTAGAATCCACGCCAGCTGCCGAATTATGCAACAATCGTAAGAAATTAGCGATATTTGACAATTTAAACAGTTTCACAAACCTGTGAATATGCTTTGAGAAGGGGAATATTATGGATTTGATGAGTACGATTGCCGGTTCGATGATGGAAGGCTATTTTCCAGCCGGCTGGGATCTGACCAAAATTGATCAGTGCATGAGTGCCGATCCGACCACAATTACAGATCGTCAACCCTGGTGGCACGAGAAGTTTGAGCCCGTCATGTGTGGCAGTGTTACTGATTTCGATACAATCATGGGGCACGAGATTGCTCTGACGATCAAACAGTCGCGTGATGCAGGCGAGAAGCTGGCATTGATTCTGCCCGTGGGACCGATGGGCATGTATCGCTGGGCTGTTTACTTCCTCAAAGAATGGGGTGTTTCCTGCGATCATGTTTACGGATTCAATATGGATGAATGGAGCGATGCCGAAGGAAATACACTTCCGCCAGATAATCCGGGTGCATTCCAGTATGCCATGAAAGAAGCCTTCTACGGTCCTTTAGGCGAACTGACTGTTCCGGAAAACCAGCGTCACTTCGCTACGCCAGATGTCCTGCCCACCTATGCGGAAAAAATTGGTGAGCTTAAAGCCGCCGGCGCAAAACTGGGTGTGATTTTCGGAATTGGTCGCGTCTGTCACATTGCATTCTGGGAACCTCACTTTGCAGGTGAGTTTAATTCAGAGGAAGAATGGAAAGCACAGACGCACCGGATTGGTGCCAAGCTGCATCCGCTGACCATTGAGCAGAATGCCGTGACCAGCTTCAAGAGCCGCACGACCCTGGTTCCTGCTTACGCCAATACCATTGGTCCAGGTTGCTTCCTCAACGCCGACAAGATCATCGGCGGTTGCGACGGGATCTTCTCACGTGGAATGCAGTGGCAGGGAATGAGCGTCTGGATGACTCTGCGTCATGAACCGACCAGTTGGATTCCATCGACCTACATGACAACTCAACCCGGTCGTCTGATCATTCTGGATGAACTGGCTGGCCCGCTGGTAGCAGAATGTAACTAAGGTCAAAGTTGACCCGTTATCAAGACCTGAATAGAGCAGGGGCCCCTCAGAATCACTTCTGAGGGGCCCCTGTTTCGTTAATGATTCCCCGATGACTGTTATTTGGCGGTCTGTTCGAGCACCGATTCGTGAACGTAGATGGGCAAGTGGGGTTCGAAGTGAATCGACAAAGCGATCGCATCACTGGGGCGACTGTCGATTTCAATCAACTCACCATCCTGTTCGACGCGAAGTACCGCATAGTAGGTATGATCTTCCAGGTGTGTGATCACGATGTCTTTCAGTGTACCGCCCAGTGATTCGATGGTGTTCTTGAGCAGATCGTGAGTCAAAGGCCGCTGGGGTTTGAACTCATTATTGACACGACGCTCGATAGTCGTCGCCTCAAAAATACCGATCAGAATCGGAAAGACCCGGTCTCCCTCGACTTCACGCAGGTAGATCACCTGCTGGTCACCGATCTCGCTGATAATGATGCGAGATAACTCCATTTCAACTAGCAAGAGAACCTCCTGAGGTCAGCCCCGCGTCAGCAGAGAGGACCAGCAACCAGAATAAGAATGAAATTAAGGAGCCGAATACCTGTTTTCAGTTTGTCCATTATACAACAGGAATGAACGGAGAAACAGAATCTCCCCGTATCTGTTCCTGAAATACGGGCTTACTGCTCGCTCAGTTGATTAATGGAGTCCTGGACACTCTGTAACTGTTTCTGCAGTCCGGCCAGCGTTTCTTTAACCCCTTCCACAACATCGGCAGGGGCGCGATCGACAAAGTTCTTGTTGGCCAGTTTCTTTTCACTGCCTTCAATGTGCTTTTGCAGTTTTTCTGCTTCGGCCTGCAGTCGGGCGAGTTCCGCATCCAGATCGATAATGCCTTTCAAGGCAATGAAACCATCCACCTCATTGAGGGAGAATGTCGCTGAACCGCCCGGTCGCTGCACGTCGGCTCCCGCGGATTCCAGCAGGGTTTTTGCCAGGTTGTCGAACTGACTGGCCACGTTTTGCATGTCATCCGCAATCCCGGCTTCACAACGCAGGAAAAGTTTCAGTGGGGTCGCCGGGGAAATTTTGTAAACCGCCCGAATATTGCGGACAGCAACGATCATTTCCTGCAGTCGCTCAAACCGTTTTTCCAGCTGAGAATCCTGCCAGCTCTGAGGTGGTTCGGGCCAGACAGCGACCATCACGCTCTCGACAGCCGGTTCTGGTGTGAACAGTCCCCGCTCGGGAGCGATTTCATTCAGACGCTGCCAGAGCTCTTCTGTAACGAAGGGCACAAATGGCTGCAGCAGTCGCAGCAGATTGTCCAGTACACCCACCAGCACGCGTTGTGCGACCGGTTTGAGAGTTTCATCCCGCAGTCGCGGTTTGATCATTTCCAGGTACCAGTCACAGAATTCGTTCCAGGTGAAATCCCGAATGGCGCGCGTCGCGACATCGAACTGGTAGCGTCCCAGAACGGTCGTCACTTCCTCAGCCACGGTCGACAGTCGGCTCAGGATCCAGCGATCTTCCATCGTCAGGTCGTCTTCATCGACCACTCCGGGAGTGTAGCCTTCCAGGTTCAGCATCGCGAACCGGCAGGCATTCCAGAGCTTGTTACAGAAGTTGCGGCCGTATTCAAAGCGTTCACTGACAATACGCGCCACTTTTTCGCCCGGATCGGGGTCAAACCAGGGGCTCGTATACTGATACGACTTGCCGCTCTTCGGAAATTTGATCCGTGGCTTCTCGCCACCGGCGGGGATGGCGGTCTGGTGTTCCAGAGTTTGCGGTACCACTTCGCCGGTCTCGGGATCCTCATAACCGACGGGCAGACGAACGTCCTGTGTTTCCCCGGCGAAAGAGGAGATTGTAAACCGAACCGCATCGACGCCGTATTTGTCGATGAGATCCATCGGATCCACGCCGTTGCCTTTGGATTTGGACATGGTCTGTCCGAAACCATCGAGAATTTTTGGATGGATGCAGACGTGCTTGAATGGGATATCGCCCATGTTATACAGGCCGGTGAGGACCATGCGTGCTACCCAGAGCGTGATGATATCGCGACTGGTAACCAGTACGCTGCCTGGATAGAAGTAATCGAGGTCAGGATTTTTGTCGGGCCAGCCCAGGGTCGCATGTGGCCAGAGGGCACTGCTGAACCAGGTATCCAGAACGTCATCGTCCTGGACCAACTGATGGGCAGCTCCCAGTTCGTCACCAGTCAGATCGGTTTCAGAGCAGATCAGCCAGCAGGTATCTTCGTCATCCCGGCGGAAGCTCACATCATAGCGGTCACCGAAAGCCTGGTTCAGATCTTCTTCCGTGCAGGTTTCACAGTACCAGATCGGGATGCGATGTCCCCACCAGAGCTGACGGCTGATACACCAGTCCCGCTTTTCCTTCAACCAGTCGAGATACGTTTTGGAATAGCGACTGGGGAAGAAGCGAACGCGACCATCGTCCACAGCATCAATGGCAGACTGGGCCAGCGTATCCATTTTGACAAACCATTGATCGGAGAGGTACGGTTCGATCGGAGTCTTAGAACGGTCGCTATGCTTAACGGGAATCTTGCGGTCTTCAACTTCGATGAAGAAACCCTGCTGATCCATGTCTTCAACAACTTTTTTACGGACCTCATAGCGATCCAGACCCTCGTATTCACCGGCGGCTTCGTTCATTGTGCCGTCAGGGTTGAGGATGTTGATCTGTTCCAGATCGTTACGCAGTCCACAGGCATAGTCGTTCGGGTCGTGAGCCGGTGTGACTTTTACGGCACCGGTGCCCAGATCTTTATCTGCCAGGAGGGCATCCGCGATGATGGGGATTTCACGACCATTCAGCGGGATGCGGACCTTCTTACCAACCAGATGTGTATAACGTTCATCGGATGGATGTACACAGACAGCCGTGTCACCCAGCATGGTTTCAGGACGTGTCGTGGAGAACGAAATCCGTTCGTCGCTGTCTACCACCGGGTATTGAAAGGTCCAGAATTTCCCGTCGATGTCTTCGGAAAAGACTTCGTCATCTGCGACGGCGGTCTGCAGGAAGGGGTCCCAGTTCACAAGCCGCTTGCCGCGATAAATCAGCCCATCTGAAAAGAGCTTCAGAAATGTGCGTCTGACAGCTTTGGAACACATTTCATCCAGTGTGAAGCGGGTGCGTTCCCAGTCGCAGCTGGCGCCCAGTTTGCGCAGCTGATTCAGGATCCGTTTTTCGTACTGGTCTTTCCATTTCCAGATTCGTTCGATGAGAGCGTCTCGGCCGATGTCATGGCGGGTCAGGTTTTCCTCTTCCTTCATCCGGCGTTCGACCACTGCCTGGGTGGCGATACCGGCGTGGTCGGTTCCGGGCATCCAGAGTGCCTCGTAGCCCTGCATCCGCCGCCAGCGGGTGATCAGGTCCTGCAACGTACCGTTGAGCGCGTGTCCCATGTGCAGCGCCCCGGTCACGTTCGGCAGGGGAATCATAATGGTATGCTGCTCTTTTTCCGGGTTGGGCTCGGCATGGAAATAGCCTTTTTCCTCCCAGAAGGGGTACCATTTCTGTTGTGCACTCTCGGGATTGTAATGTTTCTCAAGCGATTCGGTCATGGGATCCGGTTGGGCTTATTATTAAGGATAGATGCGAAAAAGAGGGACGGCATGGAAGACAGCAGATCACAACGTCTACCAAGCCAGTTTCCACCGTCTGGTATAGCAAAAAACGGCTTGACTGGCATTGGTGACGGTCGAGGATTCCGCGTTCTAATCCAAAAAAGTTCCTTCGTCTTTGTAGAGCTTGTATTCGAAACTGTCAGCCAGCGCCAGCCAGCTCGCCTCGATTACATTCTCACTGACGCCGATACTGCTCCAGACATGCTGATCGTCTCGACTCTCGATGACCACACGCACACTGGCGGCAGTTCCTTCGGCAGAGTTGATGACGCGGACCTTGTAGTCGACCAGGTGCATCTTTTCCAGGGCAGGGTAGAAGGGGCAGAGGGCCTTTCGCAAGGCGGTATCCAGTGCGTTCACGGGACCATCGCCTTCGCCGACCACATGCTCCTGCTGATCATTGACAGTCAACTTGATGGTCGCTTCGGTCAGCGGTTCGTGGGAATTGTCTGATTCGACGTTTACGCGGTAGTGGACCTTTTCAAAGTGTGGTTTAAAAGTACCGGCGACCTTCTTGACCAGCAGGTCAAACGAGGCTTCCGCGGCTTCGAACTGATACCCTTCGTTTTCGAGGTCCTGGACTTTTTCCAGGATCCGGGTGAGCAGTTCCGGATCGTTGTCGAGTTGGAACTTAGTGGTCTTGGCCACGATGTTCGAACGCCCTGAAAGCTCACTGACGAGGACCTTCCGCTCATTCCCGACAACCTCAGGCTCGATATGCTCATAGCTGCGGGCGAGCCGATTTACGGCGTGTACGTGCATGCCCCCTTTGTGGGCAAAAGCACTGCTGCCGACAAAAGGCTGGCTCGAGCGAAAGTTCATGTTGGCCAGCTCGTAGACATAGCGGGACAGCTCGGTCAGATTGTGCAGGTTATTATCCAGCAGAACCGAGTAACCCTCTTTCTTGGTTACCAGGTTGGCGATCACGCTGATCAGATCCGCATTGCCACAACGTTCGCCCAGGCCGTTGATTGTTCCCTGAACCTGCACAACGCCGTGTTCGATAGCGGCCAGTGAATTGGCAACAGCCAGATCGCAGTCGTTATGACAGTGGATGCCCAGCGGCACATCGATTTCTGAGCGGACCAGGTCGACATATTTGGTGATGACTTCAGGCAGACTTCCGCCATTGGTGTCACAGGGGATGATCACATCCGCGCCGGCATCTGCAGCAGCCTTGATCGTTTTCAAGGCGTATTCGGGATTGGCACGAAAACCATCGAAGAAATGCTCTGCATCATACATGACTTCTTGTCCGCAGGATTTGATAAATCCCACAGAGTCGGAGATCATCGCCAGGTTCTCTTCCAGAGAGACTCGGAGCACTTCGGTAACGTGCAGGTCCCAGGTTTTGCCTACGATGGTTACCACGGGGGCCTGGGAGTCGCGCAGGGCCTGCATGCCGACATCGTCTTTGGCTTCAATGTCCTTGCGGCGGGTCATGCCGAACGCCGTCACTTTGGCGTGCTTGAGGTCCATTTCCGCAACCCGCTGGAAATATTCGGTATCCTTGGGGTTGGAGAGGGGGTAGCCACCTTCGATGTAGTCGAAGCCCATTTCGTCGAGCTTTGCGGTAATCTGCAGCTTATCCTCCAATGAGAAGTTCACGCCTTCTCCCTGGCTGCCATCCCGCAAAGTGGTATCGTACATCTGAATTCGGGCCATCGTAGGGGCTTTCTTTCTGTTGAAATGAAATAACGTCGCTGGACTCACTCGGGGAGGCTCTTGGTTGCGAGGAGCGGTCACCGTACCGGAAAAAAGTTCGAACTACTGTTCTGTTACTCTCTTCTGGCTATTGTATGACAGTCCTTGATGCGTCCTCGTGAATCCAATAAAAAAACCTCAGGTTGTGACCTGAGGTTATGAAAATCTGTTAAATTGGTAATGATCCTCAAGTCATAGGGAGTCTGTAATCTCACAAATAATAATAATGCTGCTGATGCAGACAATTTTGGAGACAGACAACATGGACAAAAAGACCTTCCAATTGGGTAGACAGTTCTGAATTTACAGTTTCTCTGCGAAGATCATAAGCAGCAGGAGAGCAGGAGTCAAACGAAATCCTGGTTTCGGTCCTGTTTTCAGATCGGCTGCAGGAGAGGGCAGGGCTTAGACGAATTCTTCTTCGTATTCTTCTTCGCCGTAGCCATCGTCGAAATCACTGGATTTCATGGCTTCCCACTCATCGATTGTGTACAGGACTTCACGTGCCTGGGAGCCATTGTACTCACCCACGATTCCGTCTTCTGCCATGTAATCGATCAGGCGGGCACCCCGACCATAGCCGACTCCGAGAGCCCGCTGCAGGAGAGAAACCGAACCACGACCTTCGCGGATGACGACTTCGACTGCTTCGTTGTAAAGGCTGTCTTCCTTGCGGTCCGAATCGCCGCCGCCGTTCTTCTTGGAGTTGGCAGAGGTGATCTGAGCCAGCTCGGGGCTGTATTCGGGTTCCATATCGCTGAAGAAGTCAATCACGCGTTCGATTTCTTCATCGCTGACGTAGGCTCCCTGAGCACGGGTCAGTTTACTGGTTCCCGGAGCCAGATAGAGCATGTCCCCGTTTCCGAGCAGGGCATCGGCACCGTTTTCATCCAGAACCACGCGGCTGTCACCACGGCTGGCTACCTGGAATGAAACGCGGGCAGGCAGGTTGGATTTGATCAGACCGGTGATAACGTCAACCGTTGGTTTCTGTGTGGCGAGAACCAGGTGAATTCCGACCGCACGCGATTTCTGAGCCAGGCGGATAATGTGTGCTTCCACATCTTTACCGGAGGTCATCATCATGTCGGCAATTTCATCGGCCACAATCACGATCGACGGCATTTTTTCGGGCATCTGCTGGGCTTCTTCTGAATCGGGATCGATGTCAGCCAGTTCCAGTACTTTTGCCTTACCGAGCTTGTTGAAGCTTTCAATGTTACGGGAGCCGCAACGGGCGAGCAGGTCATAACGCTCTTCCATTTTGTCGACGGCCCAGGCCAGAACGGCTTCTGCTTTTTTCATATCGGTGATGACCGGATGCATCAGGTGCGGAATCCGTTTGTAACCGCTGAGTTCCACCATTTTGGGGTCGATCATCAGCATTTTGACTTCGTTGGGTGTCCGTGTCATCAAAAGTGAGAGAATCAAAGTGTTGAGACAGACACTCTTTCCAGTACCGGTTCGTCCTGCAATCAGCAGGTGAGGTAACTTGGCGAGGTCCGCAGTCAGTGGACGACCGCTGACATCTTTACCCATGAAGAGCGGGATCCGGTTTTTGTCTGCATCATCCGCACAGGATTCAATGAGTTCACGCAGACGCACCATGACCTGTTTGTCATTCGGAACTTCCACACCAACGGTGTTTTTACCGGGAATTGAAGGCACAACACGCACGGAAGGTACACGCAGGGCGACAGCCAGATCATTGGCCAGTGCGGTGACTTTAGCAACTCGCAAACCAGGTTTCAGATCCAGTTCGAACAAAGTGAGTACCGGTCCGGTATCGATTTCGGAGACCTGGATATCGAGTCCGAAGTCAGCGAAGGTGTTTTCCAGAATCTCGGCTGCTTCTTCTGCTTTTTTAGCCAGCAGTTCGAAAGGAAAGTTCTCTGCTTCTTCCAGCAGATCTAACCCGGGCAGCTCATACGAGCTGTTTTTTTTTTGCTCGATCGGTTGCGTCTGACGGGCCAGTCGCAGTCCGGCAGGCGGATTGACTTTGATCGGCTTCCGCTTTTTCAGTTTTTTAGCTTTAGGAGCTGGTACTGGTTCCTCTTCTTCCTCATACTCTTCTTCGTCTTCTGCGACGATTTCCTCTTCCTCTTCGTATTCTTCCTCTTCTTCTTCAACTGCTTCGGCGTTTTCATCGACTTCAGATGATTCGCGGCTGAAAGCTTTGAATGGGAATGCCAGGCAGGCAAACAGGATACGGACGGGAAGTGTGTCGGCAGTCAGTAACAGACCAGCAGCGCACATGGATGCGAGTAGAATTAGAGAACCGGCGAGAGAGAATTTAGCATTCAGCAGTGAATAGCCGAGTGCGCCGATATAACCACCACTGCCAATGAGAGGCGTAGCGTTATTTGTTCCAAGCAGGATCTGGCTACCAATACAGAGTGAAACGAGAATCAGAGCCAGACCGAACAGTTCGACCATAACTCCCGATGTCTCCTGGCGGGAGAACATTCGCATATCAACGACGACCAGAGCCAGAAAGATTCCCCAGGCACCGAGACCGAAGCAAGAGCGGAGCAGATGGGCGATATGTGCTCCCGTGGCACCACATAGATTTTGTGCAACTTCACGGACTGGGTAGACCAGTTGCGCAGGGGGATCAGCGGGATCGTAACTGAACAGGCTCAGTCCGAGAAAGACTGTTGCCGCCAGTAACCCCAGCGCTATCAGATCTGTTTTGAACCGTTGAACGTCGATCATTCTGATCAACCCGCAATTCTATGTTGAAAACTTCAGTAGGGTATTCCAAAAGGGAATCAACGGCGCGCAAAGTGAGCGCCAGAATTATCAGTCGTTTCTTTTTGTAGTGGGGAGAATTCAGGAGAAGAAAAAATGATTCCCGTCTGCGATTAAACCCAAGAACATCAACAGACGGGAACATTTTCACGACTAGTGTCTCAATGAGAGGATCACTGAGACGTACCAAACACAAATATTTGATTCTGCTATAAGTTGATTTCCTTAACTACTCAAACCTAGCACACGAACCGGGGGCGTGTCGGAAAAAGTCAACAAAGAGTCGATTCTTTTCATCATCCGTACTGCAGCCTGTTCGGGTTAGTGCAGTCAGCGGAAGTGGTGGAGTCACCCTGAACCGGTTGTGACAGTTTTACCGGTTATGAGTTTGAGAAGGGGTGAGGGAGACGAGCATCAGCCTCGGGCGATGTGTGCCTGGATCCAGGCAATGAGTTCGCGAGCCACGCTCGCTTTGGGGCCGGAATAGGTGGCGACGGTCTCCTGGCTCTGATCGATGACTTCCACAAAGTTGTCAGCAGAGCCGATCGCGCTCACACGGTTCAGGACGATCGCGTCACATTTCTTACTGTAGAGTTTACGGACTGCGTTGAATCGGGCGTCCTGTGATTCCAGGGCAAAGCCCATTACCCAGCGATCTCCTTTTTGAGTCCCCAGTTCAGCGAGTACGTCGATGGTTTCCACCAGTTCGAGCGTGATCGCCTCTCCGGTTTTGGCGATTTTTCCGGGTTTGCGGGTTTTGATGCGATAGTCGCAGACCGCTGCGGTGCCGATCACACCATCACAGTCTTTGAAGAGTTGTTCGCACTGGGAGTACATCTCGTCGGTTGTCTCGACCTGATACAGCTCACAGCCTTCGGGTGCGGGGATGGTGACCGGTCCTGAAACCAGGGCGACTTCATGACCTGCCTCCAGGGCAGCCCGGGCGAGTTCGTATCCCATCTGTCCGCTGCTGGCATTCGAAAGATAGCGGACATCGTCCAGATATTCGCGAGTAGGACCTGCTGTGATGAGAATTCGCATGGAGATGGTTCGCATTCAGGGAGCTGCAGCCGTGCCTGGCTGGTCAAACTCAGCCGAGTAATTCCTCAATCTGTTTTAAGATATCCGCGGGCTCAGCCATGCGTCCTTTGCCGACGATACCACAACTCAGCCAGCCTTCACCCGGATCGACAATCTGGATTCCATCTTCTTGAATCTGGGCTATATTCCGTTGCACGGAAGGCTTGGCCCACATATCAGCATTCATCGCGGGGGCGAGCAGGATGGGGGCGGTACAGGTGAGGGTCAGGGTGGAGAGCAGATCATCGGCGAAGCCATGCGCAATTTGTGCGATTACGTTGGCAGTCGCAGGGGCGATCACGAACAGTTCGGCCCGTCGGGCCAGACCAATGTGCTCGCCCTGGAAATGCTCCTGAGGCGTGAAGCTGCCCTGGTAAACAGGGCGTCCTGTGAGTGCTTCAAACGTGGTGGGACCGATAAACTTCTGGGCCGCCTGTGTCATGACAACACTGACGGCGGCCCCTTTCTGGACCAGTTTACTGGTGAGATCGGCCGTTTTATAAGCGGCGATCCCTCCCGAGACACCAATGAGAATTTCCCGCCCCTGCATGATTAGAATCCTGTCAGGAATCGTTCTGGTCTAAGAATTAGACCAGATCTTCGAGAGTCGGGCCAGCGTCGTCGTACTCGAGTTCTTCGAGTGGGCTGCCATCATCGTTGATAGCGACTTCGCCTGACTGGTCGAGGTAGATTTTGTCTTCCATGATTTCCTTAACCACGATTTCCATGTGGTTCTTGGTCTGCATTTCCACCAAGGGACGTGCGCCCCGATTAAGGGCGACAATCCGTTTTTGAATCAATGAAGACAGTTTGAAACGACCGCCGACTTTGTTGACGATTTCTTCTTCTTTAAATTCTTCCAGCATTAAGTTCTTGCTCCCGTTGTTTCAGGATGGTGCCGATTTCAGCAACGGCTCGATCCAAGTCGTCATTGTAAATAATATGCTTATAATGTCCGGCTAGTGCCAGTTCCAAGCGAATGGTATTCAGCCGTTTTTGGATGACATCTTCCGACTCGGTGCCTCTAGTTCGAAGCCGTTTCTCATATTCTTCTTCAGAGGTGGTCCGAACGAAGATAGTAATTGCTTGATCAAATCGCTTACTATTATTGAATTGCTCAATTAGTTTGAGTGCGCCCTGAACATCGATTTCCAGAAAAGGCCAGCCCCCTTCCTGTTCGGCGCGAGCTACCTCTGATTTTAACGTTCCGTACCAGTATCCCAACCCATGTACCTGCTCACATTCGAGGAATTCGTCATTTTTCTGACGTTCTTCGAACTCTTCCTGAGTCAGGAAATAGTAGTCTTCGCCGTCCACTTCCCCTTTGCGGCGGGGGCGGGTGGTGGCGGAGATCGCCTTGATCAGTTTGACCGGAGACTCCTGCATCAACCGGTTCACGATCGTGGTTTTTCCACTGGCTGTGGGGCCGGAAAGGACCACGATCGGTGTATCTGGATGAAGATTGTCAGAGGATGCGGACACGTCTGCTGGCTCCGGGATTCAGGAGATTGGTCTGAAGGTTTCAGGTCTGAAGAATAGTATACCGGTTTTATTCTACGTTCTGGACGTTTTCTCTGATTTTTTCAACGGCCAGTTTCATCTCGATCACAGCGTGTGAAATTTCCACATCATTGGCTTTAGAGCCGATCGTATTGATTTCGCGAAACATTTCCTGAACCAGAAACTCAAGTTTTTTCCCCTGTGAGGTTTCACTGTTCAGAATGGTGTCAAACTGCTCCAGGTGGCAGGTGAGTCGGCTGATCTCTTCGTTGATATCACAGCGGTCGGCAAACAGGCTCACTTCCCGGATCAGGCTGTCCGGATCCAGTTCGACTTCCTGATCTTTGAGTAAATCGGTCAATCGCTGATACAGGCGGTCGCGATAGCTGGTGACGACCTGAGGCGCTTTCTGTTTGACCGTTTCCAGTTGTTCGCCGATCGTCTTGTTGCTGGACTGCAGGTCTGCCTGGGCAGATTCGCCTTCTTTCTGGCGAAACTCGGTCAGCTCGACAAGAGCCCCCTTGATTGCCTCTTCGATCAGGGGCCAGTCCGATTCGGGAGTGTGCGTGCGTGAATCATTATCGATCACAGCGCCAGGCAGAGTGAGCAGTCTGTCGAGACTGTCCGGCAGGGGAAGATGGCATTCCTCTGTCAGCTTTTTGAGCTGCTCCCAGTACTGCTGGACTACCTGATCGTCGAGCAGGTAGTCGCTTTTTCGGTTCAGGTGATCGATTCGCAGCGTCAGATTCACAGTGCCTCGCGTAATGGCACTGCGTAACAGTTTTTCGATCTGGCTGCCCAGCTTGGCATAGAAGTCGGGGTAGCGGGTCGAAATTTTCAGGTATCGGTTATTGACAGTTCGTATTTCAGCCTGGACCGACAGGCGGTCATTTTCGGCGGTCGAACTTCCAAAACCAGTCATGCCCAGCAGCACAACACACTCTTTTCTGATATACAGGAATCGATGAGGTTACAGGAAACAGTCTCAGATCTCTGAAGAACTATTCCGACTTAGGCTCTGTGGCAGGCTTTCCTGTTTCAGCAGGTGTTTCCGGTTTCTTCTCGGGAGCCGGTTTGGTTTCAGCAGACTTGGCTGAATCCGTTTTGGGTTCCGACTTGGTTGCTTCCTCTGTGGGCTTGGCAGCTTTATCTGCAGCGGGCTTCGGTTCCGCTTCAGGTTTGGCGGGTGCTTCCGGAATATTGGTATTGAATTCCGACTTGGTATCTTCCTCAGCGGTAGCGGCTTCTGCGTCTTTTTCGGTCTTGTCGTTATTGACCATTTCCGGATCTTCCGGAGTCACAGCAGCGCCACCTTTGTATTTGCTGTTGGAGCTGGCGCGGGTGACGATCCCTGACACACCGGAAAGAATTACCCAGATGACTGCCATCACAATGGTGATTTTGGTGAAGACATCGCCGGCTTTGGTACCCAGGGCGCTCTGGCCGCCTGCGCCACCGAAAGCTCCTGCCAGTCCACCGCCGCGACCCTTCTGCAGCAGGATAATGATGATCAGCATGACTCCGAAGAACATCAGCAGTGTCATCAAGAGGGTTGCAGGATCCGTGATGGCATCCAGAAAAGAAGCAAGAATCATTGTTTCATCCTAGGGGTAATAATGTTCTGTGAACGTATTTATACAGACCGGCTGTCGCTCAGACAGATTGGCTGAATCATACAGTAATCGAATACGATCTGTAAATCGTATCTATAGCTTGAGCTGCAGCGATTTCGAATAAAATGGCCTGTTTTCAGCTGGCGGCCAGTCCTGCGGCAGCCTGAATGATGGGAATGAACAGCTCTGGCTTGAGGCTGGCTCCCCCCACCAGGGCGCCATCGACGTTTTCCTGCGAGAGCAGTTCCTGGGCGTTGTCCGGTTTGACACTGCCGCCATACAGAATGCGTGTCGCATCTGAGATTTCGGCAGAATACTTGTCTTTCAGCCAGTTACGCAGGTACTGATGTGCTGCTTCTGCCTGGTCAGGAGTGGCGGTCAGGCCGGTTCCAATTGCCCAGACCGGTTCGTAGGCGATCACAATCTGATCGAAGGCTGAAGCATCGACTCCGTCGAGTCCACCGGTCATCTGCGTATCGAGGACAGCTTCTGTCTGATCGGCTTCCCGCTCGCTCTGCAGTTCACCAACGCACAGAATCACCTGCAGACCGGAGGCCAGGGCTTTTTTCACCTTGAGGTTTATGTCCGCGTCAGTTTCTTTGAGGATATGGCGGCGTTCGCTGTGTCCCAGGATCACGGAGCGACAGCCGATGTCTGTCAGCATCTCGGTTGCTGTTTCACCGGTAAAAGCGCCGGGAGCTTCGTGGTAGCAGTTCTGAGCTCCAAATCCGACACCCGAGCCGTTAACCACATCGCCGATCGAAGTCAGGTAAGGGAAGGGGGGGCAGACCAGTACTTCGACCCCTGGATTTTCAGCAGGAACTTCTGCGACCAGTGCCTGGGCCAGCTGAGTGCCCGATTCTCTGGTGGTGTTCATTTTCCAGTTACCGGCAACGAGATAACGACGCATGATAGATCCTGTATATTATCTAGAAATAGTGGGTAGAGGCTCGACTCAAAATCGGAACCCGCCAGGCGGGTATTGCGGGAAGATCGGAGCGAGAAATCAGTCGAATGCAAGTGAAAGCTGAAATTCGAACAATACCAGCTTCCTCGGTGTGCTGGATAAGGTATTGAGTCCGGGCGACTGATTCAAGGAATCTCGCGCAAAATCCTGAAATGCAGCCTGTTTTGGCAGAATAATGCTGGTAAACGGGCGCCGCTGAGGCTCAATCACTTATTCCGGGGGCCGATTTACTCCAGAATGCCACTTCTGGGGTAGGAGCCCATGGTTTCGAGTCGCACGACCTTCTTGGACAAATCATTCAGCGTGCGCTTGATATGGGGCTCTTCTACGTGCCCTTCAAAATCAATGAAGAACAGGTAGCCTGGCTCTTCACCACGCAGGGGGAAGGATTCGATCCAGGTCAGATTGATTTTGTTTTTCTTGAAGATCTGCAGGGTGTCTGCCAGGGAGCCGGCTTTGTGTGCAATCTGGACCAGAATCGCAGTGCGGTCTTTACCCGTTGGTTCACAGACCTCTTCACCAATCACGGCGAAACGGGTTACATTGTTGGCGTTGTCTTCAATCCCTTCCACGATGATCTGCAGATCGTATTCGACCGATGCCTGGTGGCTGGCGACCGCTGCGGCACCGGGTTTGGTGGCAGCCAGCTGGGCTGCGGTCGAGGTGCTGGTCACTTCGTGCAGGTGAGCCTGTGGCATGTTTCGGGAAAGCCATTCACGGCACTGCGAGAGGGCCTGAGGTTTGCTGTAAATTTCCGTGATTTCACTGCGTTCGCAGCGTGCCAGCAGATTATGGTGTACTGCAATCAGGACTTCACCGCAGATCCGCAGCGGAAGGCGGGTGAACATGTCCAGGGTATCAACGACGCGGCCGTCGGTGCTGTTTTCAATGGGGACAACGCCAAATTCGGTGTTCCCGCGATTGACCTCTTCAAATACGGATCCGATGGTGTTGACCGGCACCATGTCGGCCTCTTCGCCGAAACGTTCCAGGGCTGCCAGGTGCGTGTAGCTGTAAGCAGGGCCCAGGTAGGCGACGCGTTGTGGGTGAATCTGTCGACGGGCGGAACTGAGGATCTGCCGGAAGACGCCGCGGATGGACGCATTGGTCATGGGACCGGGCGCATTGAGTTTTTCGATGGTCTCGCGAAGCTCTTCATCCGACTTGGGATCGAACATTGCCTTGCGCGGTTCCGGATCGGATTTGATCTGTTTGACCGTCATTGAGCAGCGTTTGTTGACCAGCTTGATGATTTCGCGATCGATCTTTTTTAGTTCAGACTGGATCGATGCGGGGCTGCTTTTGCTGGTCTTGCGAACAACTTTTTTCTGGGGAGCTGACTTCGGTTTAGTCACGGAAGCTCGCTTTTTCACCGCTTTTTTCTTGGCCATCGGAATCTTTCAGGATGTGAGTCTCGTTTCTGTCTCTCAGAAAATGAACCGCAGCCAGATCACAGCCTTCCTGGATGTGTGGTCGATGCTCACTGCCAGTTTCACTATGGAATTTCAATCCCTTAAGAATTTCTTAACTCGAGGTTTCTCCCGAGTGCCTTCCTTGAAAAGACTATCTAAGGATTTGTAAAATAATCAGTTAGATAGATCGAGGCAGGCACACGTGAAGGACGTTTTGTCCATTGCTTGAGCAGAGGACAGAGTAGTCTTCAATTGTTCTAGTTTGTACCGCCGTATCTGGGGACTGTCAAGCGGTTGAGCCTTGCGTGTGAACTGTTTAGCCCTTATTTCAGCGGTCCGGTGTCAGAGACTGCCAAAATGTCATTTTGGCCGTGGCGGGCTTGACTCGGGGCTGGTGTCAATATGGCAGTATTGCTGCCTGTCTGCTAGATTTTCGGTAAGTACGACGTCCTGTAAGGTTATTCATATAAATATCTTACGTTAAACGATCTCAGTCGGGGATCTGTTGGCACGGTCCTTGCATACAGTGTCAACTGTCCCGTAATTGGGCTGAATTAAATCAAAATGGAAAACAAGCCCTGATCGATGTTTCATTTACGGCCATTATGAGGGGCTTTGAATCAGTCATCGATCTGCAATCTCGATATAGAAAGAGGGGAAACTCAAAATGTCGTCTCAAGGTGAAAAAATCATCGGAATCGATTTGGGAACCACCAACTCAGTGGTTTCAGTAATGGAGGGCGGGGAAGCCAAAGTGATCCCGAACCTCGAAGGGAACCGGATTACTCCCAGTGTTGTTGCTTTCACCGATAAAGGCGAGACACTGGTCGGCGAACCAGCCAAACGTCAGGCTGTGACCAACCCTAAGAATACCGTTTACTCAGTAAAACGGTTTATGGGACGTCGTCACAACGAAGTTCAGAACGAAGAAAAGATCGTGCCTTACACGATCGTTGGTGGTCCCGAAGACTATGTGAAAATTGAAGCGGGCAGCAAGACTCTCACACCTCCCGAAATTTCTGCATCGATTCTGCGGAAACTGAAGGAAGCTGCTGAAAGCTACCTGGGGCACAAAGTCAATAAGGCAGTTGTGACCGTGCCTGCTTACTTTAACGACGCACAGCGTCAGGCGACCAAAGACGCCGGTCAGATTTCGGGTCTGGAAGTATCGCGTATTATCAACGAGCCGACTGCAGCTGCTCTGGCTTACGGTCTGGAAAAGAAGAATGATGAAAAGATCGTCGTCTTCGACTTCGGTGGTGGTACGTTTGACGTTTCCGTTCTGGAAGTCGGTGACGAAGTGATCGAAACCCTGAGCACCAACGGCGATGGTCACCTGGGGGGGGACGACTTCGACGAAGAACTGATCAACTACATTGCTGATCAGTTTAAGAAAGATCAGGGAATTGACCTCCGCAGTGATCCAATGGCGTTGCAGCGTCTGCGTGAAGCAGCTGAAAAAGCGAAGAAAGAACTGTCATCTTCTCAGACGACCGACATCAACCTGCCGTTCATCACTGCCGACAGCAGTGGTGCGAAGCACCTGCAGATGGCGATTACTCGTGCGGAATTCGAAAAGCTGATCGACCCACTGGTCGAGCGGTGCCGCAATCCGGTCGAGCAGGCGTTGAAAGACGCCGGACTGGATCCGAGTGCCATCGATGAAGTGGTACTGGTTGGTGGTTCCACACGTGTTCCCAAGGTTCAGGAATTCGTTAAGAAGATCTTTGGTAAAGAGCCTCACAAGGGTGTGAATCCCGATGAAGTGGTTTCAATTGGAGCCGCGATTCAAGGGGGGATCATTGCCGGTGATGTACAGGACGTTGTTCTGCTGGACGTGACACCGCTGTCGCTCGGTATCGAAACCGAAGGGGGCGTCATGACCAAGCTTGTCGAACGTAACACAACAATTCCGGTTACCAAAGATCAGGTCTTCTCGACTGCTGCCGATAACCAGACTGCTGTGACCGTTCGGGTGTTCCAGGGAGAACGCCAGATGGCCAACGATAACCGGCTGCTGGGTCAGTTTAATCTGGAAGAACTTCCTCCGGCTCCGCGTGGGGTACCGCAGATCAAAGTGGTCTTCGATATCGATGTTAACGGGATCTTGAATGTTTCCGCTAAGGATGTGGCGACCGGAAAAGAGACCTCAGTTCGGATCGAGCAGTCCAGCGGGCTGTCGGAAACCGAAATTGAAGATATGAAAAAGCAGGCGGAAGCACACGCCGATGAAGACAAGAAGAAGAAGGAACTGGCCGAGGCCAAGAACAATGGAACTCGTCTGGTTTACGAAGTCGAGAAGCTGCTCAAAGAGCATGCTGAGAAAATCGATGATTCTTCGAAGTCTGCCATCGAAGCTTCTGTGAAGAAGGTGAATGATGCTGTCGAGAAAGAAGATGTGGCAGCCATCAATTCCGCCTGTGAAGAGTTGCAGCAGGCAACTCACGCCTTTACCGAGCAGATGTATAAAGCCAGCGAAGCCGCTGGTGGCGAAGGGGCTGCTCCCGAAGGTGGTGAGAGCTCGGCTGCAGAAGACGAAGATGTAATCGATGCAGAATTCGAAAAGAAGGACTGATCGAGTCTGAAGTCTTCGGCTAAGACGAACAGGGACAGGGGCTCAGCCGTCCGGCTGGGCCCCGGGCTCCCGTACAAGAGTATTTTTCAACGACGCGACCGACAATTCCAACCGACCTCGGATCAGGCTCAACTGATTACCCACCTCTCCGGGCCTGGATCAAAACAATTAAAAATTTGAGTATCTCAGCAGGCACTGCTTGCCGGCCGATTTTCTGATATGATAATCGATGCTGTTGAGTTGCTGCGCAGATGATAAATAGAATTGGAGAAGCATTATGGCATTTCGATTTGAAAAATTGACTGTGAAGGCCCAGGAGGCAGTGCAACGAGCCCAGCAGACCGCAGAGGATTTCGGCCAGCAGGAAATCAAACCACTGCACCTGTTGAAGGCATTACTCGATGAAGAGCAGGGAGTAGTCAAACCTCTGATTCAGAAGATTGGGGCAAATCTCTCTCAGCTCCAGAAAATGGTGGATGATGAGATCAGTCGTCTGCCCAAAGTTTCGGGGGCTGCGATGCAGGTAGGCATCGGTCAGTCGCTGCTGAAGGTTTTGCAGGCAGCGCAGGATCGAGCTGATCAGATGCAGGATGATTTCGTTTCGACGGAGCATCTGCTGCTGGCATTCACCACGGTCGATGACCAGCCGAAACGGCTGCTGGAACTCAATGGAATTGAAGAAGATGACGTTCTGTCGGCGCTCAAGGCAGTGCGGGGCGGTCAGCGGGTGACGGACCAGAGTCCGGAAGAGAAGTACCAGTCGTTGCAGCAGTACGGGAAGGATCTCGTCGAACTCGCGCGTCAGGGGAAGATCGATCCGGTGATCGGTCGCGACCAGGAAATCCGCCGTGTCGTACAGATTCTCTCCCGTCGTCGCAAAAATAATCCAGTGCTGATCGGGGAAGCGGGCGTCGGTAAGACGGCGATCGTGGAAGGTCTGGCGCATCGGATTGTGATGGGCGATGTGCCTCAGAACCTCAAGAACAAACGCGTTATCGCCCTGGATATGGGAGCGTTGATCGCGGGGACCAAGTATCGCGGTGAGTTTGAAGATCGGCTGAAGGCGGTGCTCAAAGAAATTGAGTCTGCCAAGGGGGAGATCATTCTGTTTATCGACGAGTTGCACACCGTTGTCGGGGCTGGGGCTGCAGAAGGGGGCGCGGATGCCTCTAACCTGTTGAAGCCGGCTCTGGCACGCGGGGAGCTGCATTGTGTCGGCGCAACGACCCTGGATGAATATCGCAAATACATTGAGAAGGATCCGGCTCTGGAACGTCGTTTCCAACCGGTAATGGTTCAGGAGCCAACGGTCGAGGATACGATTTCCATTCTGCGGGGATTGAAGGAGCGCTACGAAACGCACCATGGCGTGCGGATCATGGACGACGCTTTGATCAACGCTGCGACGTTGTCTGATCGGTACATCAACGACCGGTTTCTGCCGGACAAGGCCATCGACCTGGTCGATGAGGCGGCCAGTCAGTTGCGTATGGAGATGGACTCCATGCCGTCTGAAATTGATGAGGCGACCCGACAACTGACCCGGATGCAGATCGAAGCGGCTGCACTGGCTGGGGAAGATTCACCGGAAAGCCAGGAGCGTCTGGCCGAACTGCGTAAGCACATCGCTGATCGGGAAGAGAGTGTCAATGCGCTAAAGACCCGCTGGGAAACGGAAAAAGAAGCCCTGGCCGGCCTGCAGCCCTTGAAGGAAGAAATTGATCGATTGAATACCGCGTATGAGCAGGCTTTCCACCGCGCACAGCAGACAAATTCCAATGAAGACTATGCCCAGGCTTACAACGCCGAACAGGAGTTGAATGCGGCCCGGCAGCGTCTGACCGAGATGGAAGCGCGTGTCGCGGAGCTGGGAGATGACGCTGGTGAGCGGCTCCTGCGTGAAGAGGTGACTTCGGAAGACATTGCCAAGGTCATCAGCATGTGGACCGGAATTCCGGTGTCGAAGATGCTGCAAGGCGAACGCGATAAGCTGCTGCGGATGGAAGATGAAATTCATAAGCGGATGATTAACCAGAGTGAAGCAGTCGAAGCGGTTTCTAACGCGGTTCGTCGTTCGCGATCTGGTCTGCAGGATCAGAATCGTCCCATCGGTTCGTTCATGTTCCTGGGGCCGACCGGCGTCGGGAAAACGGAGCTTTGCAAGGCATTGGCCAGTTTTCTGTTTGATGATGAACGCAGTATGATCCGCATCGACATGAGTGAGTTCATGGAGAAGCATTCTGTGGCTCGTCTGATTGGTGCCCCTCCGGGGTATGTCGGATACGAAGAAGGGGGGCGGTTGACCGAGGCGGTCAGGCGGCAACCTTATTCGGTGGTTCTGTTGGACGAAGTTGAAAAAGCTCACCGGGATGTATTCAACATACTCCTGCAGTTGCTGGACGACGGTCGTCTGACGGACAGCCACGGGCGAACTGTTGATTTCTCAAACACGATTGTGGTGATGACTTCCAACATCGGCAGCCAGACTATTATGGATCTGTCGGGCAAAGAAGATGAGGAGCTGATCCATAATCGTGTGATGGATGCTCTGCAGCATGAGTTTCTGCCTGAGTTCCTGAACCGGATCGATGAGGTGATCGTATTTCATCCGCTGGGGAAAGAGGAGATCCGTCAGATCGTCGATCTGCAGCTCAAGCATCTGTCACGCCTGGTGGAAGCCAACGGTTATACGCTGGAAGTCTCAACTGAAGCGAAAGATCTGCTGGCGGAAGAAGGGTACGATCCAGTGTACGGTGCTCGACCTTTGAAGCGGACGATTCAACAGCACATCCAGAATGAGCTGGCGAACAAGTTGCTCTCCGGCGATTTTACGGAGGGGGCAACGATTTATGTCGACGCTCACGAAGGGTTGTTTCTGTTCTCAGAACGATGAATCTAGGCTGGAATTGAATATAAAGCAGCCCCGGGCGGAATGCCTGGGGCTGCTTTTGTTTTATACTGGGGCACCTTGTTGTGCGCATGAAAAAACGACGCTCACTTCGGGTTGAGTCAGCGTCATGTTTTCACTCTGTTTCAAATCGCTGAATCAGCGGGTTCAGGCAGATTCTTCGAGAACCGCAAAGGGGCTGATTTTGCGGACTTTCTCTTTGATCTGTTCTTTTTCAGAAGCGTCTTTGGCTTTCTCGAACTTGTCCCGGAGTTTCTTCAGTTTGGCTTTCCGGCTACGACGCGAAGCTAACTCACGCCCTTTTTGAACACGTCCCATGTCTCTCTGGTTCCTGTTAAGTGAAATTGATATGTTCTAATGTATATATTCAATGTGAAGAATTTGATTCTAACATCATTGAAAGTAAGGGGCAACGATCAGAGAGCAGCATTTTCTGATAGATTTTGAGAGAAGCCGGGGCGCAAGATTCGGGTTGACCCGGAGTAACAACCCTGATATTTCACGTTTCCTTCTCTCTAACTCCACAACCTCATATCGATTTGATTCCGTATCTGCTCGTCTTTCTGCAACTCGGGCTGCACGCAGAATTTCTATAACTCTCTCTATAGTAAACAATTGGGATAATTCTCATGCTCATTCAGTCTTACCGGACTGTAGTACTGATGCTGGCCCTCGGTGCGTTCCTGTTCTGGGGTGCGATCGATTCCTGTTCTGCGCAGAACAGGAAGACAATCTTTGACGACCCGGACGGATCTGAGTATTCACCTTTGCCTCAACGTCATCAGACGATTTTCATGCCCCGCGATGAGAGTCAGATTCAACAGACCAGCCAGTCTCCTCAGATTCCCGATGTGCTGGATGCTGAATCCAAGGCCGCTTTGGGGATTCCTCCCCAGCTGTTAAAAGAGGATCAGGTCTGGGGCCCAACTGATGAAGAGTGTGTCGATTGTGAAACCTTTGTCCCCATGCTGGCCCATAAGAGCGCGACTGGTTCGGTAACCTGGTTGCCCGGGAGCGACGATAATCTGGGCATCTTCACTTTGTATCTCTCGGAAACGGTCGATCTGCCGCGGCTGGAAGGGTTTACGATCACACCCCGGTTCGGTGTGCATTATCTGGATGGTCCCGTGCGGACTGATCTTCCGGCGCGGGTGTATGATACTTCAGTCTCGTTCCGGTGGTTTGAAAAAGTGAATGATAAATGGTCCTACGAGCTGGAAGTCGCTCCGGGGGTTTACAGTGATTTCAAAAACGTCACTTCCGATTCGCTGCGAATCACCGGTAAGGGGCTGGCTTACTTTGTTCATTCCCGTGCCAAGCAGTTCGTGATGGGGGTGGTCTATCTGGACCGTGAAGATATTATGATGCTTCCGGCAGCTGGTATGATCATGTGGTTCAGTGAAGGCTCTCGCCTGGAACTGATCTTCCCCAAGCCGAAGTTTACGTATCGGCTTGAGAAAGACGAGCATCTGGAACGCTGGGCCTATGTTGCCGGCGAATTCGGCGGCGGTTCTTGGGCCATCCGACGGGGTAAGAAGGGCGTTGATGACATTGCGACCTACAGTGACTTACGTCTGATTGGTGGCTTGGAAACCAAGCACACCAATGGAAAAATCAGTCAGCTGGAAGTTGGATTTGTCTTCAATCGCCGGCTGGAATATCAATCCAACAAGGGGAATTACGATATTTCCCCTACGGCGATGTTACGCTACCAGCTGACATTCTGAATTCAGAGGTCACAGTTAATGTCGACCCAGGTCCGCTTATCAAATGATTCCAGTACGGAGTCAGCGATGAGCTGGGCAGAGGCACCGTGGTCGAAACCGGGAATCGCATCTCGCTCTTCCACGATGGCCGACACAAATTCGTAGACCAGGTCGTAGCGGAACACGGTGCTGGGGACGCCGGCGTGGGGATCACGGGGGCTGCCTTCGATGACCAGATATTCCTCAGGGACGGGCAGTTTTTCCATTGTTTGTCCCGGTTTGCCGATGAGGATATTGTTGGGATCGGTCAGCTGATAAGCGGCTGAGCCTTCCGAACCGTTGACTTCGGCCCATTCGTAACCGAAGCCATCGTTGTGGTAGCCTTTCATCAGGGTGCTGCCTTCCCAGACGCCGACGGCACCATTTTCAAACTGTCCGATCAGTGAAGACCAGTCGTCGACCTCAGAGGGCTCACAGGCTTGTCCGTCGGCGGTTTTGTCACGGGGAACAAACTGAGCGACGGCACCACAGATGCTCTTAATCGGTCCGAGCAGGTCCTGCGCGAAGTCAATGCGATGAATGGTCATGTCGAACAGATCGCCGGCACCAGCGAGTTTCTTACTCTGACGCCAGCCCCAGCTGGACTCGGGCCAGTCCAGAAAGCGCTGGCTACGGAAGTGGCGCGGTACGCCGAGGGCTCCTGATTCAACCAGATGTTTCACATACCGCATCGAAGGGGCGAAGCGGTAGGTGAAGGCGGTCATGTGGCGGAGGTTGGCATCGCGGGCGGCTCGATACATTTCTGCCGATTCTGTGTAGTTCAATCCCAGCGGTTTTTCACACATGACATGTTTGCCTCCATTGATACAGGCGAGGGCGATTTCGTGGTGTGTGAAGTTGGGGGTCGCGATGATCACGGCGTCGACATCGGGATCATCGGCCATTTCCTGGAAGTTTGTGGTCGCTTTGGTTTTGCCCCAGTCACTTTGACGCTGGGCCAGCAGTTCTGAATTGGGGTCACAGATCGAGACCAGTTCTGCACGGGGATCGAGATTGATACCGGGGACGTGGTGGTAGTCGGAGACGGCGCCGGCTCCGATGATTCCAATGCGAACTTTGTCTGTCATGAGAAAGCCTTTTCAGGGGTTGAGAATGATTATTTCTGTTTGATCAACTGATTCAGCAGGGCAAATGCTTCCGCCTGGTTCTGGATGCGCTCTTCCAACTGGGCATCCTGAATTTGAGTTAAGAGTTCTTTGAACTGTGGGCCCGATTTGATGCCGGAAGCGATCAGATCATTGCCTGTAAGCAGTGGCGGGGGATTCAAGACCTCAATGGGGGTATGATCACGATACTCTCGGCAAAATTCAAGGTCTGCCAGCGACTGATTCCGGGAACGCAGGTCTGCTTCGGCCAGTTCCAGCAGGAATGGGAAGTTCGGATGCGCCAGCAGGCGTTTCAGCCGGGAGAGGGGGAATGCAGAGGCTCCCTGCAGACTGTTTCTGTGTTCAATCAGCCAGTGCACCAGATTGAGTTCATGGTTGGAAAAGCGGAGCTGTTTACAGATCTCGTAGACGGTATTCAGCCGTTGCTGATCATCGGTGGCAGGCAGGTCGAGCAGCAGGGCGGCGAACGCTGGTTCAAAATGCGTTGACTGCAGGAATTCCAGCCGTTTGAGAGTCTGTTGCCAGAGTGGCTGGTTTGACTCAGATTCCCATAGAAGAGCCAGTGCCGGGATCACAGGTTTGAGCAGACCGGCAGTGCAGGCCAGTTCCATCGCATATTCACGATTCGGGTGAACCAGCATTTTTCGCATTTCTTCCGCGATGCGTTCCGGGCTGACAACAGTGATTTCCTGAGCCATGGTCTGGATCGCATGAAACGTGGTTTCATCCAGGCGAAAACGCAGAGTGGCAGTGAAGCGGATCGCACGCAGCAGACGCAGTTTATCTTCCTGCATCCGTTCCAGAGGGTTTCCGATGGCGCGAATGATATGCTGCTGCAGATCGGTTTTCCCGCCGACATAGTCGAAGATGGAATCGTTGATCGGATCATAGAACATGCCGTTGATTGTGAAGTCGCGGCGCTGGGCATCTTCTTCAGCTGTGGTGAAATGGACATGTTCCGGCCGGCGGCCATCCAGGTAAGGGCCTTCGGTGCGGAATGTCGCGACCTCAACATCGCAGTCCGGCTGGTGGCCACGAACGATGATCACACCAAAGCTGGCACCGACGGCCAGGGTTCGACGTTTACCGAACAGGTGACGCACTTCTTCAGGCAGGGCATTCGTGGCGACATCGTAATCTTTGGGCTCTTTGCCCAGCAGCAGATCTCGCACGCAGCCTCCGGCCCAGAGTGCCTGGAAGCCGGCGTCTCTGAGTTTCTGTACGATTTCGACTGCTGCCTGATAGGGTTCTGTGTGTTTCATGAGGCTGAAAGTGTTTGGGGGAATCGATCTGGGACTGTCGTCGATACGATCATAGCAAGTTCTGTTCAGATATCGACTTATGCTGGCGTTTTTTTAAGCAGGCGGTTTCGGTGATTGTAAATTCATCAGGAAAACCGTGGATTTCAGGACAGGGAAAACCGTGTCGAGGTTCAGAAACGGACTTCGCAAACAGGGGAAAATGACGTATGATGTATAGCCATTTATTTCTTGATGACTGGTGGTTCGGGTTCACTCTACTATGGAGCTCAGCATTTCCAGAACAATGACAGGATGGACGTTTTGCGAGGAACACACGGTATACGCTTTGATGGAACCCGATTCTGGGTTCTCCACCGCAGGCGGGAATTCGGCCCTTTCGATTATGAATGGAGCAAGGATTTCTCGGGCGTGGAATTTATGTACCGTGATCAGAAATTTGGTGAATATTGCAGCAGCGAAGAGATTTTCGCTGATTTAAAACAGTTCTCGCTCCCCATGCGTGTAGTGGAAGTCTCTTGTCTGACGATCGGAATGATCCTGTATGGCATTCTGAATGGCCTCCCGGAAAGACATTGGAAAGAACTGCTGCGAGAGCGGCTCGATGAGAGCGGATTTCAGCGGTTCCGTTTTCGTGATGAAGGCCAGGAGCGTTTAACAGGCTGAAGTTGGTTCGCACCTCTTTTTCTGCGAAGATCTGCTGTTGGTTTACGAAGTAACTGTCGGCAGTCTTTCCGTTCTCTCGCTTTTAGTCTGTTTTTCCTTAAGTTATTGTATATCATCAATTTATGGCGATTGATGATTCCTGGTTCAGATTACGATTGATTTTAAACACGTGTTTAATACAATTGTTTGAAACAGGTTTTTTACGGGTTCTCCCTGATAGTGCCTGTTACCTGATTGTCAAACTCATAATGCAGCGCTAGAAACGTGCAGGAGTCAGGAATTTATGTCGTCTGTTGATGTGCGAAACCGTTTGCTGGAAGCTGCGGGGCCTGTTTTTTCGGAAAAAGGCTTCGAGAAGGCGACGGTGCGCGAAATCTGTCAGAAAGCAGACGTCAACGTAGCGAGCGTCAATTACTACTTTGGCGACAAAGAACAGCTATATCTGGAAGTCATCTGCCTGGCCAAAGAGATGGGAGTCTCTCGAGCCCCTTTGCCTGAGTGGTCTCCCGGAACATCCGCCGAACAAAAATTGCGGGATTGGGTCATTACGCTGGTCAGACGTATGTTGGGAACGGGAGAACTCTCCTGGAGCAATCACCTGATAATGCGGGAAGTCCTGAGGCCGACGAAAGCCTGCGGACATTTGATTCAGGAGCTGTTTCGTCCCTTTGTGAATATTGCTGATGGGATACTGCTGGAAATGCTGGGGGACGAAATTCCTCCTTATCGCAGGATGCAGTGTATTTTCAGCATCGCAGCTCAGTGTCAGTTTTATCGGGTCTCAGGAGGGATGGTCAGCCTGATGCTGGGGCCGGAAGAGCAGGCAGCCCACTATGATCCAGAGCACCTGATTGAGCACATCCTGCAGTTCTCACTCGCAGCTGTTAAAAATCTGAAACAGGAATTCAACGAACCCGTTATGGAATCTTCTTCAACACTTCACAAGATCTGAACCTGAGCAAGGCAGAATGCGACTAGATCGATAGACCACTCTCAGTTCTTCCCGGAAATCTCCCGTTGGTCGGAAGCGTCCGCAGCCAACTCTCGTAGGAATGCGATTCAGCATAGAAATCAGTCATGTCAGAAACGAAAACAAAAACATCTCAAAGCTGGTCTAAGAAGCTGAAGCATATTCTGCTGCCGATTCTGATTCTGGGGATCGGTGGTGGCAGTATGGTTGTCCTGAAAGCCATGAAGCAGGAGCCGGAGCAACAGGAAAACCTGACCGAACAGACCGCACCCCTGGTCTCAACCGAAACGATCAAGGTTTCCGATTCGGGAGTGACGATTGCCGTTGATGGGATTGTGGTTCCCTCGCGAGAAGTGAAGCTGGCAGCGGAAGTCGCCGGCAAGGTGCTCTACACGAAAGATGGTTGTAAGGTTGGCAATCTGGTGCAGAAAGCAACGCAGCAGGAAAAGGAAGCGGGTGGAGATGAAAGTCTGCTGATTCAGATCGATCCGGAGAATTACCAGTTGGAGGTGCAGCGTCTGACACAGGAACTGGGGCAGGCTCAGAACGCCATTGATGAACTGGAAGTTGAAATCGACAATGCCAAATCGATGATCGATCTGGCACACGAAGAAGTCCTGCTGCAGAAAAGTCAGTTAAGCCGGGTCGAAAAATTACGGACGCGAAATGTTGTCTCTGACACGGAATACGAAGAAGCCAAACGGGGTGAGCTGGCAGCGCGGAATGCGCTGCAGAAACTGACCAATGAAGCAGACCTGCTGCGGGCACGTCGTCAGCGGATGATGCTTGCCCGCGACCTGGTCAAAGTACAGCTTTCCCGTGCGCAACTGGATCTGAAGCGTACGAAAATCTATTCGCCCATCAACGGTGTCATCGTGGAAGATACGGTGGAAAAAGATGGGTATGTGAAGGTCGGTGATCCCCTGGTAATGATCGAAGACACATCCTCGGTCGAGGTGCGATCCAATTTGCGGATGGAAGAACTGTATCAGCTCTGGCAGCACGCGGCTCAATCTGCTCAAAAGGGCAAACCTGTGCCCGTTGCCGGAAATGGCGGGCGGCATGATCTGGGATACCAACTGCCCCAGTTGCCGGTCAAAGTGAGCTACGAAATTGGTGGAAGAAAATTTATCTGGGACGGCAAGCTTTCCCGCTACGATGGGATCGGACTGGATGAGAAAACCCGTACGGTTCCATGCCGGATTGTTGTCTCTGATCCGCGACCGACTGAAATTCTGGTTAACGGAAAACCGACGAGTCAGGTTGTGGGCGCACCACCGCTGGCGCGAGGGATGTACGTCTCGGTGGAAATTCCTCTGGAGGGTAATGTATCTCTGCTCGAAATACCGGAAACGGCGATTCGACCAGGTAACATGGTCTGGATTGTCCAGGAAGGCAAGCTGCACGAAGAGAAGATTCGCGTGGTTGATACCAGTGGCAGTCAGTTGCTGGTGGAACTGGGGGCCTCAGGGCTCAAGCCCGGCGATCGTGTGGTGACCTCGCCCTTAAGTGTGGCCAATGAGGGAATGCCTGTCCGTGAAGGAGAGTTGAAATGAAGTCGGTCATTAAATGGGCCATCAACAACTCTCCGGCGATGAACACGTTGATGGTTACCGTGCTGGGGGTCGGCCTGGTCTCGCTGATGTTCATGCGACGCGAAGTCTTTCCAGAGTTTGAACTGGAGATCATTCTGGTTTCGGTGCCTTACCCCGGAGCGAGTCCCGATGAAGTCGAGGAGGGAATCTGTCAGAAGATGGAAGAATCCGTCCGCGCGATTGACGGCATTAAGAAGATTACTTCCATCGCCAGTGAAGGTTCGGGCTCGCTGGTACTTGAACTCCGCGCCGATGTGCCTGACGTGCAGAAGATCTTAAACGAGGTCCGCTCCGAAATTGATCGCATCCCCAGTTTTCCTGAGCTGGCAGAAGATCCGGATATTCAGCAGATTACTTTCCGCCAGGTGGCGATTGAAGTCGCCGTCATAGGGCCCGGGAATGAGGATGAGAACAGCGAACTGGAACTCCGCACGGTTTCCGAGAAGATTCGCGATGAACTATTGCAGCTGAAGTCGGTCTCGCAGGCCAACATTGCCGGAGCCCGGGATTATCAGATCGACATTGAGATACCGGAAGCGACCCTGCGAAAGTATGGCCTGACTCTACAGGATGTTGCCCGCACGGTACGACGGGAAAACCTGGAACTGCCGGGCGGTAAAATGAATACCAACTCGCAAGTACTCTTGCTGCGGGGGAAGAATAAGCATCTGATCGGGAGTGAAATTGAAAAAATTCCGCTGGTAACCGAACCGGGTGGAGTCGTGCTGACGGTCGACGACCTGGGGGAAGTGCATGATGAATTTGCTGATACGACCATGATCAGCGAAATCAATGGCAAACCGGCCATGTCGATCGCCGTCGAACGTACATCTCAGGAAGACCTGCTGGCGATTGTGGAAGAGGTACGGGAGTACGTCAAAGATGCCCAACTGCCTCCCGGATATTCGCTCAAGCTCTGGAAAGATCAGTCCATCGATGTGCGCGACCGTATGGAGTTGTTGAGTTCGAACGGGCTTCAGGGGCTGATTCTGGTGTTTATCACCCTGGCCATCTTTCTGGAATCGAGACTGGCGTTCTGGGTCGCACTGGGTATTCCAATTTCGATGTTCGGTGCCTGTATCGTGTTGTATTACACGGGGCAGACTCTCAACATGCTTTCGATGTTTGCCTTCCTGATGGCGCTGGGGATCATCGTGGATGACGCGATTGTTGTCGGCGAAAATATTTATGAGCATCGGCAGATGGGCAAATCGTTCGTTACTGCTGCCATCGATGGGGCCTCTGAGGTACTGCCGTCTGTCTGTGCCTCGGTGACGACGACGGTTATCGCATTTGCTCCTTTGTTGTTTGTCTCCGGGATCATGGGCAAGTTTATCGCGGTGATGCCGATTGCTGTAATCGCGATGCTGCTCATTTCGCTTTTGGAAAGTACGTTCATTCTGCCCTGTCACCTGGCGCACGGAAATCCCTCGAAATCCGGGGCACAGAATGGAGAATCGGAGGGTTTTGTCGGGCGGAAACTGAATGCGTTCATCGAAAAATGCTACACACCAGTGTTAAAGGCTTCGCTGAATTATCCCTCTTCTACGCTGGCGGTTGCAGCAGCATTGATGCTGCTCTCTGCAGGTTTGATTATGGGCGGGTTTGCTCCCTTCAACCTGTTTCCTAAAACCGATTATCGGATGATTGAAGCCACAGTGGAATTTCCTGATGGTACTCCCAAATCAATTACCGATGCCGCGACGCGCAAGATTCGTCAGGACTTTCTCGATCTGGATCAGGAGTACCAGCAGAAGCACGGCAAGTCACTGATTAAGCTGACTCGACGAAATGTCGGATTTGGTACCCGGGAAGAATCCGGAGCCCAGCTGGGGGGGACGGTTGAAGGCAGTCATATCGGTAAAGTCAGTATCGAAATCGTGGAGGCCGGCGAGCGAACAATCGGAAGTGAAGCGCTGCTTGAGCTCTGGCGGGAACGCGTCGGTGAAGTGCCTGGCGTCGATCGAATGACTTTTAAATCTCCCACGATGGGTCCGGGGGGCAAGCCGATTGAGTTTAAGCTGCTCTCTGATGGTACGCATTTAAGTGAACTGGAAGCTGCGGTCGAAGCATGCAAACGGGAACTGGAAACCTATCCCGGCGTTAAGGACGTTAATGACGATTCGAGTCCAGGAAAGTGGGAATTCCAGATTAAAATCAAAGATAATGCTCGTGCCATGGGGGTACCCCTGGCGGATGTCGCTGAAACAGTTCGCGCAACGTACTACGGCGAAGAAGTCATGCGGCTGCAGCGTGGTCGTCATGAGGTCAAGCTGATGGTCCGCTACCCGGAAGAAGAGCGACGTTCGCTGATGAGCTTTGATGATATTCGAATCCGGACCGGCGACGGAAGCGAACGTCCTTTAACGGAACTGGCGGATGTCACTGTCAAACGTGGGTATTCCGAAATCAACCGGATCGATCAGCAGCGATCGATTACTGTCTATTCCGACCTCAATGAGAAAGAGGGAAATGCCCGTGAAATCGTGCAGGCCCTGAAGAAACCGGGAGGCTTTATCGATGAGCTGGCTGCCAAATACCCGAACGTAAGAGTTCGCTGGGAAGGACAGCAGGAACAGACCAACGAATCGGTAAACAGCCTGATTATCGGTCTGATGATCGCACTGGCGTCAATGTTCGCGTTACTGACGGTTGAATTCCGTTCGTATGTGCAACCCCTGATCATTCTTGGAATCATTCCTTTCGGAATTATTGGTGCGGTGTTTGGGCATGCGATCCTGGGGATGGAACTGACTCTGTTTTCTTTGTTCGGTCTGGTGGCGTTGACGGGAGTGGTCGTGAATGATTCGATCGTATTGATCGACTTTATCAATCATCGTGTTGCTGATGGACTGCCTCTCAAGGATGCGTTGATCGATGCGGGGCGTCGTCGTTTTCGTCCAGTGTTATTGACTTCGATGACGACGATTGTGGGACTGGCTCCCATTTTGAAAGAGACGTCTTTCCAGGCCCAGATTATTATTCCGATGGCGGCAAGTCTGATTTTTGGTCTGATGCTTGCCACGGTGCTCGTGTTATTCCTGGTTCCCACCTATTATTACCTGTATGCCCGCCTGATGGGGGCACAGCCGAATGAGCCCTGGTGGGACAAAATGGATGGAAAGCATGAGGAAGCAGCCTATAATGAACTTGAAGGGCAGCACTCAGAGGCAGCTCCCGTTCAGGCTTGATTCTGTTTGTGAACAGGATTACAGGCTCTTGCTTGTTGTGATGGCGTCTGGTTAGTATACGCCCTCCATTTTTAAGACAGGCCTCTAGTCAGAGTCGAATAGAAGACGATATCTTCTTTCAGGTTGAGAAGAATGAAGCGCGTACTACTCAAATCAAAAATCCACCGAGCCACGGTGACCGAAGCGAATCTGGCCTACAATGGCAGTGTGACCATCGATCAGGAATTGATGGAAGCAGCAGACATTGTGGAGTACGAACAGGTACAGATCTACAACATTACTTCGGGGACCCGGTTGACCACCTACGCGATTGTAGGAGAGCCCGGTTCGGGAGTGATCTGCATCAACGGCGCTGCCGCACACCTGGTAAATCCCCAGGACCTGGTGATTATCGCCAGTTACGCGGAATATAAAGAGAAAGAAGCCCGCGGCCATCAACCCAAGGTCGTGCTGGTTGATGAGAATAACACTCCGATTCCCGCCAGTCAGCCGGTAGCCACCAGCTCAGAATCGTGAATAGCCAGATAATTAAGCCGAATGCTTAATTATTGTGCAGCTCTGTGGCGGCCATTCGCAGTCGAATTGTATTGCGTGCAGAATTTCAAAAAAAATCGGTCTGCCACTTCCTTCCTCTTCAGTCATAGCGTATCATATTGATGCGTTCGCCATCTTTTTGAGCATGCTGGTGCAATGTTTTCATGCTGTGAATTCAGTGCTGGCATCACTTTCGGAAAAGTTAACTCACCGAAATGCTTATGACTAAACTGCTTATGAACTTGTTTCAGCATCGCACAACCTTGCTGTGACTGATTAGGATTTTCCGATAAACGAATGGAAGACGATCGCCCTATTTTAGAAGATATGGTGGGGTACAGCCCTGCGATGCGTAACGTCTATCGTCTGACGCGTCGTGCAGCTGCCACATCATCGACGGTCTTACTGACTGGAGAAACCGGCACCGGTAAAGAGCTGATTGCCCGTGGTATCCATGAACTCAGTCCGCGCGCTACGGGTCCTTTTATCCGTGTGAACTGCGGTGCTTTGAGTGAAAGCCTGCTGGAAAGCGAGTTGTTTGGTCACATCAAAGGGGCATTCACCAGTGCTGTTGAGAATCGGACAGGACGTTTCGAAGCGGCCCACGGAGGAACTATCTTTCTGGACGAGATTAACTCCGTCAGTTTTACATTGCAGGTGAAGCTGCTGCGTGTTCTGCAGGAGCATGAATTTGAACGTGTCGGTGACACGCGATCGATCTCTGTTGACTGTCGTTTTGTCGCGGCTACCAACCGTAATCTGCTGGATGAAATCGAAGCCGGGCGGTTCCGGGAAGACCTGTATTATCGATTGAACGTGATTCCCATCGATCTGCCTCCGCTGCGCGAACGTTCTGAGGATATTCCAGATCTGGTTCACTTTTTTGCGAAGCAGTTCTCTGCAGAAGAAAAGATTCCTCTGCCGAATTTCTCGAGCGAGGTGTTGAACACATTCAAGAACTACAGCTGGCCGGGCAACGTTCGCGAACTGCAGAACTATGTTGAACGACTGATCGTACTTTCTGGTGAAGATGGTCCTTCGCTGGATTTACTGCCGGGGCATGTGACCGGGCGTTCCGCTCCACGGGCTGTCTCTGCTCGCGCACAGGATCCGGAGACGATCTGTCGTGATCTGGTTTCCATGGAGTTGCAACGGGTGGGAGAGGATTCCACCGATGTGCATACTCAGGTTGTGTCGCTCGTGGAAAAAGAAGTGATTTTGCAGGTTTTAAGGTCCTGCCAGGGTGTCCAGACCAAGACAGCCACCCGGCTGGGGATCAATCGCAATACGCTGCATAAAAAAATCTCGGAGTACGAATTAGAATCTGAAGCAAGATGACTTGCCCTTCACCAGCTGAACAGCCCTATAATAGGGTGCCGTTCTGATTCTCATCAGAAACGCCGCAGTCCCACCACTTTTCAGCCCCTTCTGTTCGTGATAAAGTCGTCAGCATGTTGTCAAATGTGACTGTTTTCTGTTTCATGGCCAGTTACCTGGTAGCCTTCTGCTTAGAGTTGGCCCGGTTTCTGCGCAAGAAGAACGGATGGCTGCGACCGCTGATCATTCTGTTTTCCCTGGCGGGACTGGTGGCCCAGACTGCCTATCTATTCAATCGCTCCCATGAAACACAACTGCCGCCCCTGTTAGGCTCGACGCACGACTGGCTGGTGGTTTTCTCGTGGCTGCTGGTGGCGATCTATCTGTTTATTAACCTGATCGATGAGGAACTCTCGATCGGGCTGTTTCTGTTTCCGTTGGTGCTCGCGCTGGTCGTGGCTTCCTATTTTGTCGATCACGTGACGAATCCGCTCGTACAGCCCGCGACCCGATCCTGGGCGATGCTGCATGCTACACTGCTGGTCCTGGGAGGCGTGGGAATTGTACTCTCGTTTGTGCTCAGCGCGATGTATCTGATTCAGCACCGACGGTTGAAGCAGAAACAGAATTTTTCCGATGGATTTCATCTGCCCAGTCTGGCCAAGCTCTCGCGGTTGAATCGCTGGGCTTTGATGATCGCGGCTCCCATGCTGACGGTTGGCATGGGCATCGGTATTGGACTGGGGGTCTATGTGCGCAAGGGAGCTCAGGCCATTTCGTTTGTTGACCCGGTCATCATTGTCTATGAGATTGTCTGGGCGGCGATGCTGTTGAGTGTGATTTTTATCCTGCGTACGAAACAACCCAATCAGAAGCATATTGCTCAGTTGACGATCTGGACCGGAGGGCTGTTGCTGCTGACCGTGATCGGCATTCAGATTCTGACCAATATCCGTCTGTTGAACGTGGATTCCTGGCACTCCGGATCGGAGCAGCCACGGATAGAATCGCAGGAGACGACTGCAGAGAGGGCCGCCTTGTGAATCTGCAGGTCGTATATTGTAACCACCAGACTGCGGGACTGGATGTGCGAGAGAAGCTGGCGTTCTCCTCAAAAGAACAGCTGGAAGAGGCATATTCCATCCTCAAAAAGTCCTATCCGGAAACGGAGATGGTGGTAATCTCGACCTGTAACCGGGTGGAGCTCTATACCGCGACGCAGGAGCCGGAAACCGGGCCTTCCCACCAGGAACTGGCCAAATTCTTTTCGGAATTTCATCACGTTCCGGTCAGCGATTTCTTCGAAGACTTTCTGGAGCGAACCGGTCCTGATGCCGTACGACATCTGTTTCAGGTCGCTTCCAGTCTCGACAGCATGGTGCTCGGCGAACCTCAGATAGTGAATCAGGTTAAAGAAGCCTATCAACGGGCGACCGAGAATGCCTTATGTGGACCGCTGACCCATGCCTTGTTCCAGCAGGCGATCCGGGTTTCGGCGCGGGTGCGTACGGAAACCATGCTGGCAGAGGGGCGGGTTTCGATCGCCAGTGTGGCGGTGGGGACCTTCGGGAAAAGCATATTCGAGCGTTTTGACGACAAGACTGTTCTGATCATCGGGGCAGGCGAGATGGCCGAAGAGACTCTGACTTATCTCAAAGATGAGGGGGTCAAGAAGATTGTCGTGGTCAATCGCAGCCTGGAAAACGCCCGGAAGCTGGCAGTCAAGGTGGGAGGTGAGGCGCGTCCTTTTGATGATCTGGATGATTGTCTGGCGGAAGCGGATGTGATTGTCAGCACGACCGGAGCCTCTCAGCCGATCGTGGATGTGGAACGGTTTCAACGGGTATTAAAAAAGTCTGGCAATAAAACATTCTTTATTCTCGACCTTGGTGCACCGCGGGATTTTACTCCTGCAGTCGGCCAGATCAACGATAATATCTTTCTGTTCGATATCGATAACCTGGAAGCGACCTGTGAAAAGAACCGGCGGGCGCGTCAGAAAGAGGTTGAAAAAGCACTGACGATCATCGACGAAGAAACCGAGCGTTTCATGCATGGTGTCTATCATCGAGCGACCGGGCCGATTATCAAACAGCTCCGCGAACAGTGGCACGATGTACGCGAGCAGGAAGTCGACAAGCTGTTCAGCAAGCTGTCCCATCTGGATGAAAAAGATCAGGAACTGATTAAACGTTCGATCGAACAGATTGTGAATAAGCTGCTGCATCCACCACTGGAAGTCCTGCGTCAGGAAGCACGCGAAGGGACGCCGCACGGCTTGCTCGACGCGCTGAAGCATCTATTCCATATTCGCGACTGATTCTTCACGAGTTGCGGGCGTCTCTCTGATCACAGGGAGATTGATCAGAATCGCAGCGATGAAAGTCAACAGGATATTAATACTGTTGATGTATTTCGAAGCCTGATGATAGTTTGTGAACTGAGCTGGCCGCGGACTGCCCGGAGGCGTAATCATGGATTCCAGTGGCTGATAGATCCAGAAGTAATCGGCCAGGCTGATTGTCAGCGTGAGAATGACCAGTGCCAGGATCAGGTTTGCTTTCCAGCGAGGCAGCAGTTGTTTTGACCGAATTCCCAGGCATCCCAGAAACGCTCCCACCAGCAGCACCCACTCCAGCGTATAGTAGACGGGGAAGTGCAGGGAAATCAGCTGGTCACGCACCAGTGAATCAAAGGGTTGAAAGGTAACATCCTGGACACCGTTGATCACAAAAATTACTGCGGCGCCGACCCAGGCTGAGAGGCAGAAGCGGGTTAAAATCAGACAGACAGACTGCATGGTTCAGTTCACGTTCAATCAGGAGTCAGAGATGTGTGTCAGGGGCGTGTAGTCCTATGCGGGATTACTTTTCAGGGTAATCAATCGCGTCGCAGGCAGGAAAGCAGATTCCTCGTTGAAGCAGGATATTTCCCGAAATACATAGCTGGAAACAGAAAATTCGGTATCGCTTCCTTTGATGATAGCCTTTGGTGCCGCCAAACGTTAATATTGTTTATAAATTCCGCAGAATCTCGAAATCGTGTCGGAAGCGAGATAGAGAATCGTCAGTCGGTCAGTTAGGATAGATTCTATCCAACCTGAATTCCTCGTTATCATTCCATCCAGATTTCTGTCTGAAATACTACGGTGATCAAACATGAAACAAGCAAAACATCTCGCAGTTTTCTCCGGTTCTCACAGACGTGCTTTGAGCACAGGCAAGAGGTTCCTGAAATGGGGACGCTGGGGATGCCTGGCTCTACTGGCCGGTGTCTGTCTGAAATTCGCGGTGGCTGCTGAGAAGGAATCGGCAGTACCCAAGTCGCCTCTCTCGCCGGAGGAGTCTTTAAAACAGACGGTCGTGCATCCTGATTTTGAAATGCAGGTGGTGGCGTCCGAGCCGAACGTGGTTAACCCGGTCGCTGTTGCCTTTGATGAATCGGGTGTTCTGTGGGTGGTCGAGATGACGGACTATCCTCATGGACCTAAAGAGGGTGAAGCTCCCAAGAGCCGGATTAAGCTGCTGCGGGACAAAGATCAGGACGGCTTTTACGAAACGGCGACTGTTTTTGCAGACAAGCTGTTATTTGCGACCGGGGTGCAACCCTGGAAAGGGGGGCTGATCGTCACCCTGGCTGGCAAGGTGCAGTTTATGAAGGACACGGACGGCGATGACAAAGCCGACCTGGTCGAAACCTGGTTCACCGGTTTCAAAGAAGAAAACTCGCAGCTGCGTGCCAACCATCCGACACTCGGCCTGGATAACCACATTTACATTTCCAATGGTCTGCGTGGCGGATCCGTGATCGCGACCCATCCCGAGTGGACTAAAAATGCGCAGCAGGTTCCGATTAACGGTCTCGATTTCCGTTTTCATCCCTTGACCGGCAAATACGAATCAATTTCCGGGATCGGGCAGTTCGGACTGACGTTTGACGACTACTGTAATCGGTTCGTCTGTTCCAACCGTAATCCGAACAAACACATCGTGCTGGAGAGCCGGTATCTGAAACGAAATCCTTATCTGGCTGTGAAGTCGGTCTATCATGATGTCTCTCCCGATGGAGAAGACTCCCGCGTATATGCGATCAGCCGTACCTGGACGACTTCGACATTGCACGCCGGACAGTTTACTGCTGCCTGTGGTGTGACCATTTACCGGGGAGATCTGTTCCCGAAAGCATTTTACGGCAACAGCTTCACCTGTGAGCCGACTGCCAATCTGGTGCACCGTGATGTGATGACTCCGATGGGAGCGACCTACGATTCCAAATACGGACGCGATAAAGTTGAGTTCATCGCCAGCCGGGATGAATGGTTCCGGCCCGTCAATATGTACAACGGACCGGATGGGGCACTGTATCTATGCGACATGTATCGTGCGGTGATCGAACATCCGCAGTTTATGCCCGTCGAACTGAAAGAGCGTTCCGACCTGAATGACGGGATCGATCGCGGCCGGATCTATCGCATCGTACCTAAGAAATCCAAAATCAATAAAAGTGTTTACACTTCGTTGAAGGATGCCACGCAGGCAGACCTCATCGCTGCTCTGTCTTCGAAAGATTCCTGGCAGCGGGAGACCGCAGCTCGACTGATTTTTGAAGGTCAGGATGCCTCTCTGCAGCCTGCTCTCGAAAAACTGGTGACGGCAGGCAAAAACGAACAGGCCCGCATCCAGGCACTCTGGTCTCTGGAAGGACTGGGAAAACTGAGTGACGCTGTTTTGATGCAGGCGTTGAAAGATCAATCACCGCGCGTGCAGGGACAGGCGGTTCGTCTGAGCGAACCGCGTCTGGCTGAGAATCAGGACTTGAAAAAACAGGTGCTGGCTCTGGTCGACACGGCAGATCCCACGCTGCGATTCCAGTTGGCAATCAGTCTGGGAGAAGCGGGTGATAGTAGCTCGATGGTTGAGGAACTGGCACAGCTGATGTTGCAGGGGGCCGATGACAGCTGGACCCGTGCCGCTGTGCTTTCTTCTGCAGCCAATCAGAGTGTGCCAATTTTCAAATCGTTCCTGAAGCAGTTAAAACAGTCTGGTCAGAAAGTAACCGCCAAGTCCAGTGTGACTGAAGCCGTGGGAGAAATGGCAGCAGTAATTGGTCCGCAGCTCAAGGCAGACGATATTCAGGAGACGCTGTCCCTGATTGCGGGCCTGGATGCGGATTCATATCTACCTCTGCAGATTGCCGGCTTCGAAGGACTGGGAAACAGCCTCCGACGCCGAGGGAAATCGATCGCCGCCTATCAAGCGCAGCTTTCAGAAGCGGATCAGAACAAACTGAATCAGTTCTACCAGAAGATCGTAGAAACGGCAGCGAATCCGAAGAGTCCGCTGGCTCAGAAGCTGGAAGCGATCGGTGTGTTGCAGTTTGTTGGTTTCGATGCAGCCGGGAAAACGCTGCTGGATCTGATTCAGGGTAAGAACTCGCAGGCAGTGAAGATTGCCGCCATCGAAGCGATCAGCCCTTACGGGGATGCACAGATCGGACCGGTATTGATGGATGGCTTTGCCCAGCAGACTCCCGGCATGCGTCGGGCCATTCTGGATGCGATGCTGGCCAGCCAGGATCGGACGAACGTACTTCTGGATGAAATCGAAAAGGGTGAGATCAAGATTTCTGAACTGGGGCCCGCACGTTCTACTCGATTGCAACGGAACCGTGATGCTGGAATCAAGAAGCGGGCAGCCGCCTTGTTTGCTGCAGCGATTCCTGCCGACCGGAAGCAGGTTCTGGCTGACTACCAGAAGTCACTCAAGCTGAAAGCTGATCCTCTGGCCGGAAAGCAGATCTTTGTGAAGAACTGCGTGACCTGTCACCGGATTGGTGAACTGGGCGTGAATGTTGCTCCTGATATCGGCGACTCCCGTACCAAGACACCAGAGTATCTGCTGACCAACATTCTGGACCCAAACCGGGCTATCGATGCGAACTTCTTCAGTTACACGATTATCACCATTGATGGTGTGGTGCATACCGGTATTATTTCTTCCGACAGCGGCGGATCGATCACGCTGACGCAGCCGGAAGGAAAAACCATAACCGTGCTGAAGGATGAAATCGATGAAATGAAGTCCAACGGTGTTTCGCTGATGCCGGTCGGGTTGGAGAAAACCATCAACCCGCAGCAGATGGCGGATCTGATTTCGTTCATCAAAAACTGGCGTTACCTGGATGGTCAGGTACCGAAAGATATTGCCAAGCCGCAATAAGCTGGCGGCTGCTAAATAATCAACATGGCATCACCATAGCTGTAGAAGCGGTATTTCGCTTCTACAGCTTTTTCGTAGGCTTCCCGGATCAACTCGGTATCGGCAAATGCACTGACCAGCACGAGCAGTGTTGATTTCGGCAGATGGAAGTTGGTCAGCAGGCAGTCGACCGCCTGAAACTGATAGGGGGGATAGATGAAAATATCGGTCTCACCCTGCCAGGCCTGGAGTGGCCCCTGCTGAGCCACCGATTCCAGTGTGCGGACGCTGGTCGTTCCCACAGCAACGATGCGGCCTCCCTGTTCCCGCGTCCGATTCAGAAATGCAGCGGACTCTCCCGGAAGTTCACACCATTCTGAATGCATTTTGTGTTCTTCGAGAGTTTCACAGGCAATGGGTTTGAAAGTGCCGATACCCACGTGCAGCGTGACTTTGGCAACCCCGACTCCTTTTCCGGTGCAGTTAGCCAGCAGATCGGGAGTGAAATGCAGTCCCGCGGTGGGGGCAGCGACGGCACCAGGCTGGTTGGCATATACGGTCTGGTAGCGTTCCCAGTCTTCTTCGGTCGCCAGATCGCGTTTCATGTAAGGGGGCAGGGGCATGGTACCGAAATGCGAGAGCAGGGCGTGATGATCTTCATCGGACTGTACCAGGGCTGTCCAGTAGCCCTCGTCATCTTTGGACTGCATGATCAGCGAGAGCTGTTTCTCTTCACTGCGCGAATGTGCGGGAGTCAGTTCGATTGTCTCGCCGGGAACCAGTTTGCCGCGGGTTTTGCTCATCAGTTTCCACTCCCCCTCGGCATTGGATCCGAGGTAGAGTCCTTCCCACTTTCCTCCCGTGGCCTGGCGAACTCCAAACACTCGGGCTGAGAGCACGCGGGTATCATTCAGAACCAGGCAGTCCTGGGGATTCAGAAACTGAGGCAGATCGGAGATCATGCTGTGCTGTATGGAACGATCCCGGCGGTTGACAACCAGGAGACGGGATTGGTCCCGCTGGCGGGTGGGTTCAGTGGCAATCAGTTCCGGGGGCAGGTGATAATCGAAGGCATCTAAACGGGGCATCGGTATTGTTTCGTTGGGCTGTGATCGAGGGAATTCAGGTTCGGCAGACGCAGTATGGCCGGGAAAACGACTGAAAATGGCGGATTTTAACGAACGTTTGATATTACTCTGGTCAGAACAAACACAATTTTTCAATCTGAGCTTGCTGCGACTGACCCTGAGGGAACAATAGAAACAGAGCCTGCCCGCCTGTCCTCAGGCGAAGTCGGTATTCTGCCAGGAGATGACAGTTGTCTGACAGCCACGCACCTTATCCGATCGCATTTTGCATTACCGGTCTGCAGCCCGGAGGGGCGGAACGTGCGCTGGTACAGATCGTCACGCGGCTCAATCGAGAACGCTGGGCTCCTGTTGTTTACTCGCTGACCGGTTCCGGTCCACTGGTCGAGCCGCTGCAGCAGGCGGGGATCCCAACAGAAATTTTACAGGTGCGTTCAGCACGAGACGTCCGCATTATCTGGCACCTGGCGCAAAAGTTCAAAGCACAAAAACCAGTTTTGTTGCAAACATTTCTATTTCACGCCAATCTCGCGGGGCGGCTGGCTGCCCGCCTGGCACATGTACCACATGTGGTTTCCGGAATTCGCGTGTCTGAAAAGCGACGAAACGGTCATTTGTTTCTGGATCGGCTCACAAATCGACTGGTGGAGCTGAATGTCTGTGTCAGTCAGTCCGTGGCTGACTTTTCGATTCAAACCGGTCGTTTATCATCCGCGAAAATCACTGTTGTTCCCAACGGAGTGGAATTTCAGCGGTTTGCGGAGGCAGTACCTGCAGATCTCACATGCTGGAATATACCGACTGATGCCAAGGTGGTTCTCTCGGTTGGTCGGCTCGATCCCCAGAAAGCACCCCACGATCTGCTTTCGGCATTTCTGAAATTTGCCAGCCAGGCACCTGAGTTTCATCTGCTGTTTGTCGGAGATGGTCCCCTGAGGACTGAACTGGAGCAGAGAGTCTCTGAATCTGGATATTCCAGTCAGGTTCATTTCGCTGGATGGCAGCCCCAGATTCCGGAACTGATGCGGGCGGCAGACTGCCTGGTGCTCTCTTCTCTGTGGGAAGGGATGCCCAACGTGGTACTTGAATCGATGGCTGCTGGATTGCCTGTCTTATCGACCCGAGTTGATGGAATTTCTGAGCTGATTCAACCAGGAGAGCAGGGGACACTGGTGGAAATCGGATCAATTGATCAGCTTCACCGGGCACTGGTCGATTTCAGGACCTCACCTGCCCAGTTTGTCAAGATGGCTGAGAATGCGCAAACTCTTGTAGAACAGGAGTTTACCTGGGAGTCAATTGCCCGGAAATATGACCAGATTTATTCCCAGATCCTGTCTCTGACGGACTGATTTTCCACCGGTTATTCACACCAGAATCACCCCCTCTCAACAAAATTTAAAAATCATCAAAGTCGCAATTCCAATCCAGATAAGTATCTAGGACGAATCCGATTCCAGGAATCCGATTTACGCATTTAATCATGCTTGACGATTTCTTTCTGGGTGGTAAATTCAGCACTCTGTGGTGAGAAGTGGTGACGGGTGGGGGCCAATGGCGTTAACGGGAACTTTCAACAAGATTCTGGATGGAAAGCGTCGACTGGCAATCCCCAAACGGCTCAAGGAAGAGCTTATCACCGAGGACTTCACCCAGATTTATATTGCACCTGGTACTGCATCGTCTTTGTTGCTTTTCTCAGAGAAAGGATTTGAACAGCAGGCACAACGATTGAAAGAATATTCCAGGAATGGCCCGGAGGCAGCCCAGTATCTGCGGTTGTACTATGCACGGGCAGAGAAGGTGGAAGTCGACTCTCAGGGGCGCATCTGTATCCCCGAACGACTCGCTGAACTGGCCAGCCTGGAAGTGAAACAGGAAGTGGTTCTGATTGGAGTTCAGGACCACGCTGAGATCTGGAATACCGAGCGTTGGAACACCTATCTGAACGACCATGGTCCTCATTTCGATGAGATGGCTGCGCAAGCATTTGGTCAAATGCCCTGGTAATCCATTTCACGTGACAATTCATTGATGTTCATCATTGCTGACTGAGTGTATCAACAAATCTAAATCTCATGTTGTTCAAGGAGGACAATCTGGAACTCTTCCGCTGGCTACCGGGCTTTGCGGATTGAAGGTGAAATGGATGTCACCTGCGTGTGCTCAGAATATTGGGTTGGGCCACCGGTCGTTCGTCTCCAAATACAGGTAGAATGGATGCTGCCTGGAGCGGATGGCTTCAGGGTTCCCTCCTTGGACAGGACCCGCGAGATCAGTTTATAACGAAACCTGTTAGTTTCCGAATCGCCTGCCTGAGGCTCAATTTGTTTCAGGCAGGCGATTTACGTTAGTGCCATCGGTCCTGTTTTAAAAATCTTTAACTGATCTTGTCAGAAAATCAGAATTTTCCTAAACTTCCCGCGCTTGAGAGTCAGATGGAGTTCTTCCCTCTGGTTTTCGGGCGATCGATCTCTCTAAGAGTGACACTTCTCAAGTTTCTACCCCCACCATAAAAAATCAAATCAGAATTCAGTGATCAGAATCGTGATGATTTTCTGTCTGAGAAAATGATCAACGATTGATTGAGCTGTTTTATTATTAGAATCGTAGCCAATTACATGTCAGGGAAATCCGGTGATCAGAAAAGGCCCGTACATATACCGGTCCTGCTCCGTGAAGTCATGGAGCAACTGGATTTGTCGCCCGGACTGGTCGTGGTGGATGGCACCGTTGGCGCAGGTGGTCACAGTCAACATATCCTGAAACAAATTGGAACAACTGGAACTTTAATCGGTCTGGATCGTGATGAGATGATGCTGGGATTTGCCAGAGAAAAATTAGGAGCGGAAACATTGCCGGACGGGCAGTGTTTTCTCAGGCAGGCCAGCTATGCAGAGCTTCCCGCGGTGCTGGCAGAGCTGCAGATTCCCTCGGTCGATCGTGTTCTGCTGGACCTGGGGCTCTCTTCCGATCAGCTGAGTGATGAAACGCGCGGTTTCGGTTTTGAAACTCCGGGCGATCTGGATTTGCGATTTGATACACGACAGGGCATTCCTGCCTGGCAGTTACTGGAAACACTGTCTGAAGCGGAACTGGTTGAGATTATGGAAGTCTATGGCGAAGAGCGATTCAGTCAGCGGATTGCCAGCCAACTGGTTCAGCAACGGAAAACGAATCCTGTCCGGACAGCTGCGGACCTGATTGAAGCGGTACAGGCGGCAATGCCCGCCAAGGCCCTGGCGACGGCTCGCAAAAATCCGGCAACACGCGTCTTTCAGGCGCTGCGGATCGCCGCCAATCAGGAGCTGGAACAACTGGAGACCATGCTGGATGCGGTCTTGCCTCAGGCGCTGAAGCCCGGAGGAAGAGCGGTCATCATCAGCTTTCATTCATTGGAAGACCGGATGGTCAAGCAGGCGTTTAAAGACCGGGATCAATGGAAAAACCTGACAGCCAAACCCATCACAGCCACGCAGGCCGAGCAGCGGGTCAATCCTCGCTGCCGCACGGCCAAGCTGCGGGTGGCGGTCAAAACATAGTTTGCGTGAGTCATTTCACAGGGTGACAGGTGGGAGACTGCCTGTCTGAAAAGTAAAAACAGTTTTTAATTCGAATTGGTTCAGTGCCATGACTGAAGAAAAGAAAACAGAAGAAACAGCAGAAGAGGACTGGGGTGTCGAGAAGCCTAAGGGCGGAATCGCCATCGAGACCAAAGTAGGGCTTTGCCTGATTTGTATTCTGCTGAGTGCCTTTGGTCTGGTTGTCTATCAGAAAATCAATCGTCCCCAGGAAGCACTGGCTGTCAACAGCCCTGCCGAAGATGGTACGGGGGAGCAGACGCCGGGTGAAGCAGATCCCTTCGCCGACGGTAACGGAGAAAATAACGGTACTGCAGAGGTTACAGAGCAGTCCGCTGACTTCAATACGGGCGGCGGAGATTCCGGATTTTCTACTCCTCAGGAAAACCAGAACCAGGACAATGCTATTGGTGCCCAGGAGCAGCCCGCCGGTGATCAATTCGCCCAGAAAGGCTTCGATAATTTCGATAATCAGTCAACATTCAATAACCAGAGCGAGCCTGCGCAATCAACGGAAATGGCTGCCAACCAGTCGAACAATGGTTTTGAGTCGTTTGACCAGCCTGCTGCTGGCAACAATGAATTTGGTAATCCGGCACAAAATGATTTTAATTCTGGGATGCAGAATCAGTCGGAACCAGCAACATTCGATAACGCTCAGGCAGATCCTTTTGCCGGCGGCGATCAGTTTGCGCAACAACAGCAGCCTCAGGCAGCCATGCAGAATGATTTCAACTCCGGAGCCGGTTCTGAGTTTAATGCTCAGGAAGCGGGTGCAGGCTCCGGTCTGATGGAACAGCCGGTCGCGAATGAATTTGCACAGGCTGAGACCGGTAACGCTGCCGCAGTGCAGGTGGAAGAAGATCCCTTTGGTGCCTCCAGCGAGCCGGCACAGGCCATGCCTCAGCAGGCTGAACCTGCGAGTGATGATGAGTTTGGTAACTTTGACCTCGCCGAAGAAGGTGCCGGGGGACAGATGCAGAACTCAGGCGGATTGCCTCAAAAAACAGCTAAAGTCAATATCACCGAAATCTCCAGCCAGTCGGAGCCTGATCCTTTCGGGAATGCCGGTTTTGATCAGCCGGAACCACAGGCTTCCACCGGTCAGATGGAGAATCCAAACGAATTTGGGGCAGATGTTTCTGCTGCCAATGCAGGGAACTTTGAACAGCCTCAGGTTTCTGAATTCAGTGAAACACAGGAGACTCAGGGTACCGATCGTTTTGGCGATTTCCGTGCGGAAGAATTTTCAGCCCAGCAGGCAGAAAGCGTGACCACAGTCAAACGTCCGGCAGCCAGTATTGATTCGGGATCCTTCGAAGAAACAGCGATGACTCCCGAGCCGGCTGCACAGGCACGAGGACTCTTCGATGGGCCTGCGCCTACTCAGAGTGTCTCAGTTCAGGAAGAGTTTGGTGCGTTGCAGGAAGAGAGCTTCAGCCAGCCGGTCGCAGCAGCGACGGGGGGAGAGTATGTCGTTCAGAACGGTGAAAACTTCTGGACGATTTCCAAGAAGCTGTACGGCAGTGGAAAGTATTTTCAGCTGCTGGCCCGGATTAACAAGAGTCGCGTCAGCGATCCCCGAACGATGCGTCCGGGGTTAAAATTGATTGCCCCGGATCGCTCTGCGATTGAAGCCCAATACCAGGCGATTCATAAAACCAGTAATCAGACTACTGTCAGCGAGTTCAGCGGCAGTAACACCGTGCGAAAGCCGGGCAAAGCATCAGGGTTTTTCATCAGCCAGGATGGGCGCCCGATGTATCGTGTGGGCAGCAATGATACTCTGACGGATATTTCCCAGCGTCATCTGGGGCGATCTTCTCGCTGGTTTCAGATTTATCAGATGAACCGACAGAGGCTGCAAAATCCGAACAAGCTTCAAATTGGTACGGAATTGCAGCTCCCGACCGATGCCAGCCGGGTCAGTCTTGTGCCCGGAAACTCTTCCAGCCGATAAGAGATAAAGCGTCTTTGTTCGTCTTTATTACTCCCATTTCTGAGCTGGCGGCGAGGCAGCAGGCCTGTGTCCGCTGGTGCGGAAGAGGCTGGAATCGATGTTATTCCGTTTCATCAGTGCCATTTTGCTGGCAGTGGCCGTCTCTCTGATCGGCATTGCGCTGGAGAAAGAGAGCCTGAAACTGAAGCGGCAGGTCAGCCGACAGCATTTTCAGCTGGAAGTGTTGATCAATTCGCATGCTAAAATGAAGCTGGCTACGCAACGCGCCAGTTCGCCGCGTAAGGTTCTAAACTCAATGGAGCGGGGAGAACTGGAGGTCGAGTCCAGTTCAGAGCCTGCGCTGACCAATCGTCGCGAAATGCCGTTGTTACAGTGGCATCTGCAGCGAACGCCACAGCAGGCGACACATCAGAAATAACAGATTTATCCCGGTGTTGAGGACAGGTGGGCAGTTTCTTGAAATCCGGTATCTCTCAATCTCGAATCAGCTGGCGGAGCTGGAGCCTGATCGTACTGGTGGTTCTTGCCTGGCTGGTCATTTCCGGACGGCTGGTTTATCTGCAGTACGTCGGTCATCGTCAGTTCAAAACGGTGGTGACCCGTCAGCAGGTGTTTAAAGAAAAAATACCGGCCCGGCCCGGGGATATCCTCGATCGCAATGGGCGTCTGCTGGCAACCACGATTGTCACAAACAGCCTCTACGTAGTTCCTCAGCGGTTGAAGGGGAATCAGAATGTGATTCCGGTTTGCGATGCTCTGGGGCTGGATCAGGGGCACTTTCTCAAGCGGTTGAAACAGAACGACGACAAACTGTTCCTGTGGGTCAAGCGGCGTCTGTCGGATACGGAACTGAAGCAGATCCGCGCATTGAATCTGGCCGATGATGCCTGGGGCTTTCGTCAGGAATATCGCAGACAGTATCCACAAGGGACACTCGCGGCCCATGCGCTGGGATTACGTGATATCGACGGCAAAGGGCAGGGAGGTCTGGAAGAGGCCTTCGATCACATGATCTGTGGACAGGATGGCTATCGGTTCCTGGTCCGCGATGCTCATGGCCGGGTGATTGAGGTCCGCAATGACTCACGGGTGGCGCCGCGGAATGGAGAAACTCTGGTTGTCTCACTGGATTCAATCATTCAGCTGTATACCGAACGTGAGTTGCAGGGGATCGTCAAAGACTGGAAACCCAAAAGTGCCTGTGCCATTGTGATGGATGTCAAAACCTGTGAAGTGCTGGCGCTGGCTTCGGTGCCGACCTTTGATCTGAATCATCCAGAAGAGATCAGAGAAACTGCCTGGAAAAATACCGCGATTGCTTCCATATATGAGCCAGGTTCAACGCTCAAGCCGTTTATCGTTGCTGCCGCTCTGGAGAAAGGGCTGATCAGTAAGGATGAAGAATTCGATTGTGAATACGGCGAGTACCGCATGGGTAAGCGTCTGCTGCATGATCATCACAGTTATGGCATGTTGAGCGTGACGGATATTCTGGTGAAATCCAGTAATATCGGGATGGCGAAAATCGGGGAGCGTTTAACGAACGCGGGACTGTATGAAGCAGTCACGGCTTTTGGCTTTGGTCAGAAGACCGGCATTCAACTGCCTGGTGAGTTGACGGGGATTGTCAGGCCCCTGAAATCGTGGAATATCTATTCAACCGGTTCTGTGCCGATGGGGCAGGAAATCGCTGTCACACCAATTCAATTGATCACCGCCCATGTGGCCCTGGCCAATCAGGGGAAACTGCTCAATCCCCGGCTGATTCGTGACCAGATCGACCACAACTACTTTCCCCGTTCCGAGGATGAGCCCGCACAGGTGCGTCCGCTGGTTTCAACTCCACTCGTCTCACCTGAGGTGGCAGACTGGTTGGTCCAGGTTCCCATGCTGGAAACGGTTGAGCGTGGAACGGGACGACGGGCGAAACTGGACGAGTATAAGGTCTTTGGGAAAACGGGGACCGCTCAGAAACCGGATCCGAAAACAGGGGCATATTCCTCACAGTTGCACGTCAGTTCTTTCATCTGTGGCGCGCCGGCTCACGATCCACGGGTACTCGTCCTGGTGGTCGTTAATGAACCATCGGTCGGAGAAAACCACTACGGCGGGACGATCGCCGGTCCCCCTGCAGCTGAGATTCTGAGAAAAACCCTCTTATACCTCCACGAGCCGTTCGACCGATCGGGCTCACACATAGAGGAACGGTCTGCCAGCCGGGTACGTAATATTCTGCGATAAGATTTTCCAGTGCCCCCGTCTTACCTGGTTTGGTGGTGAGTCACTGGTTTTGCGGTATTCGCCTCGCCGGGAAGCCCCTGAACTTGAAGTAATATTGACAAAAAACGGATTTTTTTACTATTAATCCCGTCATATCACCTCTCTCAAGAACATTTCAGACACACTAACAGCTTCCTCTCCGGTTTTCTGTCTCTCTGATTCAGGTTGTCAGAAAATCTACTTTTCGTTTTGGCGTTTCCGCCACCATTCACACATTTCCATTTCGAATTGATCTGACATTCACAGCAGATCGGATCGTTCTATGCAGGATCTCCCGATTTTTGATCGGGCAGCTCTATCATGGCAGAAGAAACAAACAAACAACCAGAATCTGAAGCAGACCCGCAATCCTCAGCGGTGACAGCTGAGGCTGAAGTGACCGAAGCTGGTGCTGCAGTCGGGGAAGATGGTTCGCGCGCTCTGCCTCAACGCCTGCTGCGGTTTGTCAGTTCGCGCTGGAAGCTGGTGGGGATTGCTGCTTCGCTTCTCGTGCTGTTGACCATCTACCTGATGAGTGGATCCAGCGAGCCGGAGAAAACGCCTCAGGAGATTCTGGCCGAATCGCTGGAACTGCTGGAAGATCGCGAAGATCCGAAGTCGTGGACCATCGCGCAGGACCTGGCTTACTCGCTCAAGAAACAGGAGTATCAGGACCCGGATTTTCCTGGTGCCTTATACTACATATTTGGAGTGGTTGCCTTTCGCAATGCGGAAGAGCTGACAGGAGAGTCCCAGGATCATCAGTACCTGATTGCCAGCCGCTATCTCAAGGAAGCGGAACGTAGAGCCATCATTCAGAAGTACCGACCCGAATGGTGCTTCGCGTATGGCTCCAGTCTTTATCAGCTCGGTTCGACGAAACTGTCACGACCGTTACTTGAAGAAGCGGTCGAGACCTGGCCGCATGGTAAACTCAATGCATCCATGATGCTGACTGATATCTACCTGGATCACAAAGCGGACGCGGAACTGCAGAAAGCATTCAAATTGAACTCCGCAGCACTGCAGTCAGACAATCTTAACCCCGTGACGCAGGATCGCCTCTACCTGCAACGTGCTCAGATCATGCTGGCTCAGGGGAAAAACGATCTGGCTGAAGAAGTGCTGACGAAGGTTCAGGAGCGGGACTCGGTCAACCAGGTGACTCTCGTCTTCCAGGCGCAGACGTTGATGGCTGAGGGTAAGTATCAGGAAGCACTGACTATCCTGGCGCCACTCAAAGATAACCTGGGACTCGACCGCAAGTTTTCCCGGCAGGCATCCTATCTGATGGGGCTGTGTGCGGAATCATTGAATGATGAAGAGGCGGCAATCGGTTTTTATGAGCAGACTACCCACCGGTATGCAGGGACTCATGAAGGGCTGGCTGCGTATCTGCATCTGGCCGAGTTGCTCCGTAAAAATGGACGTACTGAAGAAGCATTGATCGCCTACAGGACGGCTCTGCGGTCAGTCAGCAGTCCGGAGGATTTTCGTAATCGCTGGATCAGTCTGGAAGGATTTCGCAAGTACGTACTCGACGCCTGGAATGACTGGGTTGATGAAGCAAAAATCAAAAATGGTGTGACCTATTTCAGCGCCGCAATTCAATTGTCCGAATATCTGCCCCCCCTGTTGCCTGAGGTGCAGGCACGCGAACTGGCTGCGAATGCCAATCGGCGGTGGGCGGAATATCTTGAACGCAGCTACGAACAGACGACCGTCAGTGAGCAGGAGAGTCTGAAACATGAACTGCAGGACCACTGGATTCAAAGTGGTAAAGCGTATTATGAACTGGCCCGCCGTCTGAAAACGACGGATCGTTACGGAGAGATTCTGTCCATTTCTGCAGAGCATTTTCAGAAAGGTCAGGATTATGAAACTGCACTCAAGGTGCTGACCCGGTTTATCAATATCAACCCGGACAAAAAAATGCCCCAGGCACTGGTTCGTCGGGGGGAAATTCTGCTGGAACTGGATCAACTGGATGAAGCCATCAGTCATTTTGAACGGGTGATGACGAACTATCCCACCGATGTGGCTGCGTTCCAGGCAAAGTATCTGCTGGGCGTTGCACACCTGGAGCAGGATCAGCTCGAACAGGCTCAGGGGGTCTGGAAAGAGATTCTGGAGAACAGCAATTTAACGCCTCAGGCGAAACAGTGGTCGGATTCTCTGTTTGCACTGGGTAAGTTGAATTTTCACCTCGGGAAGATTGCGGGCAAAAAGCCCCAGGCGGCAGGTGGCACAGCACAAGGTGAGAAGGCGACTGCACAGCCGGGACCCTATTTTTACTTCGAGGAATCGACGCGCCGACTGCGGGAATACGTGAATCGGTACCCGGAATCAGAAAAGGTGCATGAGGCACGGTTCCTGCTTGCCCGGGCTTTGCAGAATCTGGCGGATGAACCCTTGCAGGAGATGAAAACTGCCCGAACCGAAAACGCCCGCCAGGAACTGCAGCGGAAACAGTATCGTTTTTTGAATATGGCGATTGAACAGTTACAGAGTCTGAATCGCGATCTCCGCCGGCTCGAGAGTCAGGATCGCCTCGATCCCCTCGGAAAGCGACTGTTGAAATCAACCTGTTTCGGCAAAGCGCATCTGCTGTACATGACGGGTGAGTACGAAGACGCGATTAAGTCGTATCACGATGCCGTCAATCGCTATCCACAATGCACGGAAGTGTTGATTGCCTATATGAAAATGTCAGGCTGCTATGAAAGCCTGGGTAAAAAAAATGAAGCCAAGAGCATGCTGGAGCAGGCCAAGATTATCCTGAAACAGATGCCCGATAAAGTGTTTGATTCCCGGGACAGTAACCTGGGGCGTGAGGAATGGAATCGCTGGCTGGACTGGTCGCGGGAGTTGCGCTATTCCAATCAGCAGGCGACTACGGCCAAAACTGGAAATGGTGCCTGACAAATAAGATTAACCTGTCTGCGGTTCAGCCAGGACTGTGTGATGCAGTTCGGGCAAACCGGAAACGATTTAGAAAAATGTTAAAAGTGTTATGACTTCCACACACATGATTGATTATCCGAAACTGTTTGCGGTGCGTCTGGAATACTCCAGGGCCCTGTTGAAGCTCTCCCTTCAGCAGCAGGATCTGATCGAGCAGGATGATTACACGCAGCTGCTGGATGTTCTGGGGCAGAAACAGCGGTTGCTGGGACAACTGGACCAGTATACCCGGCAGTTGCCTCAACTCTGGGAAAAATGGAAGGCCGACCGGGATCAGCTGCCGACAGATCAGCGGGAGACCTGTGAAACCATTTTACAGCAATCGGAGGCAGTGCTGTCCGAGTTGTTGCAGAACGAAGATACCAGCACGCAGTCGATGGTGCATCGACGCGATCAGACACGTGAGCAGTTAAAGTCACTCAACCAGGGGGGCAGAGTGGGTGAAGCCTACCGGGACAACCTGGCCCCGGTGACGCATCGCCATTTGAATATCGACCAGTAACGGTCACTTGAAACGATACGTAACGTTAATCTTTCAGAGATTGGTTTTTAATAATGAAGCAGAGTATGATTCATCAGGTAACATCACGCGGCGTGATCCAGGTCGTATCCGAAGATCGGATCCGCCGACTGGAAATCTGTACGCAGTTGTCAAATCTGGGCTACACGGTCGTGCCGCTGGCAGAGATTGTGCTGTCTCCGGCACCACAGCATTCCGAGGCAGATGTTTGTGTATTGCTCGATGCGAAAGGGATTGCTGAATACGCCTTCAAGGCAGAGACGCTCCCCGAGCAGAGTTTGATCCCGGTACTGTTTTATCCCGCTTTCACAGCCGGACAGGCACGTGACGCCCGACAGGCAGGTGGAGCGGGGAGTCTGGCTGGCATGGTTCCATTTGCAGAACTGAAGCCGGAAGACTCGCTGGAAAGTATCGGCCGTCTGCTCGATTCTGCGATCAGGTATTCTCGCCTGTCGCGAAAGTGTACCGGACTCATTCAGGAACTGAATACGCGATCAACGCGTAAGTTGATCGGTTACAGTCAGGCGATCCAGAATCTGCGCGACCGGATTGCCGACACGATTCATCTGCTGACTCCCGTTTTGGTGCAGGGTGCTCCGGGGACGGAATTAGCACTGGTAGCAGAGATGATTCATGATGCCATGTTTCTGGAGACGCGACCTTTTATCAAGGTGAACTGCAGCAGCCTCACGATTGAAAATGTCGAGCGGGAACTGCTGGGGTATTTTACTGATGAGCAGAGCAGCTACACCGATGAGCCCAAGTGGAACCCCGGTCGCCTCGAGCAGGCGGAAGGGGGAACTCTGGTACTGGATCAGATGCAGCTTGCCTCTCTGCCGGTGCAGTCAGCGATTCTGAAAATCGTGGAACGGAATGAGTATCTCTCTCCCGAAGACGGTCTGCTTAAAAAACTCAACTGCCGACTGTTGACGTTAAGTCATGTTCCGCTGACCGAACTGGTTGCTCAAAATCAGTTCAAACGCAAACTGGCATCAGTGCTGGGTGAGACGACGATTTCGGTTCCGCGGTTGAATGATCGCAGGGAAGATCTGGCATTGCTCACGGAATACCTGTTGAGCGAAGTTGCCCGCAGCGAGGGGACTGTTCCCAAGCTGCTGACACTGAACGGCCTGGAAACCCTGAAGCGTCACAACTGGACCGGCGATGTACAGGAGCTGCGAAACCTGATTCAGCATGTCAGTCGTGTAGACAATAGTCCTCGCCTGGATGCTGCCAGCCTGCAGCCCTGGATTGGATCCGAGGCATTAGCAGATCCCGAAGCAATGGTCGGTATGACCTTGCGGGAAATGGAACAGAAGTTGATTGAAAGTACATTTGCCCGCTGCGGGGGCAATCGTGAAAATACGGCCCAGATGCTGGACATCGGGTTGAGAACGCTTTCAGGAAAACTGAGATCGTACGGTTATCCGCCACGGGGAGGCCCAGATTCAAAACGGAACTTCACGGTCCGGCGTGCAGCCTGACCAGCGGCAGCGTTGATTGTTTATTAAGGTGTAAATCATGTTAGATCAGATTCTGAATTCCAATTCGTTGCCACTGCTGGAGAAAATGGCCGCGTTCTCAGAGCGTCGGCAGGAAGTTCTGGCGGGAAATATCGCGAACATTGATACCCCCGGGTACAAGATGCGCGATCTGCCTGTGGCCGAATTTCGGCAGGCATTGCAGGAAGCCGTTCAGTTGCAGGAAAAGCTGGCTCAGCCTGCCAACCGTTCGTCACTGTCGATGCCGGTGACGCTGGGAGAAACACGAAACCCGGAAACAGAGCTGCAGAGACTATTTCCGCGGAGTCTGTACGAAGCCCGGGAAACGTCGCCTCAGAATCTGACCTTTAATGATGATAATAATCGGAGCATTGAAGCACAGGTGATGCATATGACCAAAAACTCGCTGATGCAGCAGTTTGCGGTTGAGACCATGATGGCTCAGATGAATCAACTGTTAACGGTAATCTCTGAAAGAGCTTAAGGCCTGTAACCTGAGTGAACTCAGGAAGACCGGGTAAAGGAGCGAGGTATGTTTAAGGGAATTGATATCAGCAGCAGTGCTCTGGTGGCACAGCGTCAGAGAATGAACACAATTGCAGGTAATATCGCTGCAGTGAATGTGTCTTATGACCCTGCCAGCGACAAAGAGCCCTATTATCGGCGGATTGTGACCTTCCAGGCGGATACGGAGAGCCTGGACCAGGAGAAGTCGGGAGTCGGTGTCCAATATCATGTAAAAATTGATACAGACACACCTTTAAGAAAAACGTATGATCCCGGCCATCCTCACGCAGACCAGGATGGGAATGTTACCTATCCTAACATTGATATGGTCAACGAGTTCGTCAACGCCATGGAGGCAGGACGTTCCTACGAGGCCAATATTTCCGCAATGCAGATGTCGAAAGAGATGTTTAATACATCGTTGCGGATTCTGGCGTGAGGTGAGACTTTCAGTATCGTAAAATTCAACTTCATCTGATCTCAGGGAAGGGAACAGGATGACGAATTCCATCAGTCATATCGGAAATGCATTTGTGCCGGGGATTCCCCCGACAGGCATTCAGGAAGCAGGCACTGCCAACCCATCGGGCGGTCCTTCCTTCAAGGAACTGATGCTGGACTCACTGCATAACGCCAATCAGATCCAGCTGGACTCGCAACAGGCTATTGAAAAAGGACTGCTGGGAGGCGATATCACCCAGGCAGAAGTCTTCACCTCAGTGAAGAAAGCGGATCTGGCCCTGAAGATGATGGTGCAGATGCGAAATAAACTGCTGGAAGCCTACAACGAAGTACAGCGGATGCAGCTCTGATCAACCGCACTCAATAGCGATTCTCTTACCATTTTGACATGGACTAGTCGATTGGTTACCCCGGTATGGATACGATAAAAAAAATATATCAACAGTTCGCAAGCTTATATCAGAACATGACGGGCAGTCAGCGGGCGATTCTGCTGGCCGTCCCCCTGTTGATGATGGTTGCGTTTGGCTTCCTGTTCTTTCGCGAAAGCCAATCCAGTTATGTGTCACTTTCGCTGGGGAAAGATTTCACCACGGAAGGTGTGATTCACGCTGAAGAGGTCCTGCTGCGGGCGGGACTGACCGACTTCACCCGGAAAGGACAGCGGATCATGGTCCCGCAGTCCGAAGTGACCCGCTACAATGCGGCGCTGATCGAAGGGGGTGGGCTGCCGACTGACTGGGCATCCGAATGGCAGGAGCAGTTTGAGAAATCAAGCATGTTCGTCAGCAAGGACCAGTTGCAGGTGATGCGGGATATCGCTTTAGGGAATCAGCTGCGCAGAATGATCCGGGCCATCCCCTCGATTGAAGATGCGAGTGTGATGTGGGCCCGTTCCAAGAAACGGCTTCGCTGGAATAACACCACTCCCGAAGTCACAGCAACTGTGATGGTCAAGCCGCGTCCTGGACGGGAACTCTCTCCGACTCTGGCGAGCAGCCTGCGGGCAGCGGTCTCCACCATGGTACCTGACCTGACTGCGGAATCGGTGACCGTTTTCGACCAGTCCACCGGAAACTCTTACACGGCAGAAGATAAGAATGCCGCCTTCGATGGTAAGTTCATCAGCTGGGTCAACAAGCATACCCGAAATTACCAGACCAAGATTCTGGACTCCCTCTCTTACATTCCCGATGTAATCGTGAATGTGAACGTCGATGTGGAAAACCTGAAGCGCTACGTTGAACGTAAGCAGGAAATCAATACCGATGGCACGGTCGCACTGCAGTCGAAAGAGCAGTCGACAGAGCGGAATATCAGCCAGAAGCCGGCCCGGGCCGAACCCGGTGCCCGTTCCAATCAGCCCAATTCACTGTCGGTAGCGCGTGGTAATGAAAAGAGCGAGAAAGTAACCGAAACGAATTCAGAATCGCTGTCGGCGCCTTCCTTTACCTGGACGGAAAAAGAGTTTGTTGCTGCGATGCCGAACACGGTTCAGGTTTCAATTTCCATTCCCGAAGACTATTACGCTGCTGTCGCAGTCAAACGGGGCATCCAGAAGGGAGAATCGGATGCAGAACTGGCCACCTTCAAACAGGCGACTGATACGATCAAAGCTGAGGTGGAAACCAGCATTCAGAAACAGGTTCAGAAGCTGATTCCCTCCCAGTCGGCTGAGAATTCCGTGAGCGTTGCTTCATTCGTTCGCGTGGATCAGCAGGTACCGGAAGTGGCATTACCGATAACGGAAACCGTAGGTGAATTTGTGAGCCAGTGGGGCAGCACCATCGGTCTGGGGCTGTTCGCTCTCTGGGCACTCTGGATGCTCAATAAGAGTATGCCGGAGATTGAAGAAGTCAATACGGAGGAAGTAAACATGCCTCGCGAAAAACCGACTCCCTTGGACGATGAAGAGGAAGAGATTCGCCCCCGCAGGGAACCAACCCAGCGGGATGAAGTGCAGTTGCTCGTACGCGATAATCCGGAAGCCGCAGCTCTGGTGCTGCGGAAGTGGATCCAGTCCAAGTCGTAGACAAGTACTCCTGCGGGAGTCGATCAGTAATACAGTTAAAGAGTGGATAGAAACATGGATGATCTCCAAAAAGCAGCTGTGCTGTTACTGAGTCTGGACAAACCGCTGGCTGCAGAGGTCTTAAGTCTGATGTCCAAAGATGATGTCGAAAAAGTGACAATGATGATTGCCCGGATGCAGGATGTCACCAAAGAGCAGCAGTCCAGCGTATTGAACGAGTTCACTTCTCTGAGTGGTGAGCAGACCAATATGGAACGTGGTGGTCTGGATGCGGTGAATGAACTGCTGGAACAGTCTCTGGGGAAAGAAGGCGCCGGTTCAATTCTGGACAGCATCAATCAGACGATGAACTCGGTTCCTTTCGGTTTTTTACAGAAGTCTGGAGCGGCGAACCTGCTGACCTTTATCATCGAAGAGCATCCGCAGACCATTGCCATGATCATGTCGCATCTGCCCAGTAACCTCGCGGCAGAAGTACTGGCAGGGCTCCCATCCAACAAGCAGATGGATGTGATCAAGCGGATTGCCAATATGGAGCAGACCAGTCCGGAGGTCATTCGTGACGTTGAGAAGAGCCTGGAACATCGAATGAAGAATACATTCAGCCAGGGGACCGAAAAGGCGGGTGGTGTGGAACTGGTGGCTGAAATCCTGAACGTAACCGACCGGATGACCAACAAGGGGATTCTGGAAAATATGGATCAGGAGACACCCGACCTGGCAGACGAGATCAGAAGACTGATGTTCGTCTTTGACGATCTGGTCAAACTGGACAACAAGGCCATTCAGGCTTTGCTCAAAGAGGTTGATACCAACCAGTGGGCGGTGGCTCTTAAGGGAGCCTCCGAAGAGATCAAGCAGAAGGTGCTCAGCAATCTGTCGCAACGGGCGGCTGACATGCTGCGGGAAGAAATGGAATACCTGGGGCCGATCAAGGTCAGCGATGTCGAAGCCGTGCAGCAACAGATTGTCGACAGCGTGCGGCGGCTGGAAGATGCCGGTGAGATTGAAGTCGCCTCCGGAAGCGAAAGCGAACAGTACATTACCTGATGTCGGTCAGGGAACGAGTTTGATGTCAGGCGGTTCTGGACGCAGAGGCAGCCTGGCAGAATACAGATAAAGATGGAATTATGGCGGAACTGGAAACAGCAAAACTGTTAAAAGCAGAAGCCTTTCGAGCATTGGGTTCGAAAGTGGCTTACAGTTTTAACGACATCGAAAAACGTTGCGAAGACTACATTCAGAAGGTGCGCGACCAGACGCGTCAGATGATTCTGGATGCGCAGCAGGAAGCGGAACAAATCAGACAGACTGCCTACCAGGAAGGTCATCAACAGGGGGTGACCGAAGCACAAATGGAACAGGAGCAACTGGTACAGACCCGGGCCGAGCAACGGGCCAGCCAGCTGGTTCAGGAGCAGCTGGGAACCGTTTATCCCGCGATGCAGCAGGCCGTGGAAGCCTTGCAGCACGAACGTGTGAACTGGAGACAGATCTGGGATAAGAGTGCTATCGAAATCTGCCTGGGGATTGCCGAGAAGGTGATCCGCGCGGAACTGAATGCGAAGCCTGAGTCGGTGCGTCCCATGATGAGTGAGGCGCTGAAGCTTGCTTCCGGCACGCAGCAGATTCGCTTTCATCTGAATCCTGTCGATGTCGAACATCTGGGGCAGAACACCAGAACTTTCATCAGTAATTTAACCGGCTGTCAGAGCTGTGAGATCATAGAGGACGAAACAATTTCTCCCGGTGGTTGTATTGTCGAGACGCAGCACGGCACGATTGACGCGACCCTGGAAACGCAACTCGAGCGAATTTCAGAGGAACTGATCATTCAGAATCAGGAATAGTTTTTTCGGATGTTTGATGTATCCCAGCAGATAAAACAGATTTTGCCCTTTCGCCTGACCGGCAGGGTGACCCGTGTCGTGGGACTGACGGCTTCGGTCTCCGGATTTCCGGCACCGCTGGGGGCAGTTTGCGCCATCGATCGGGAAAATGGTCACGCCATCGAAGCGGAGGTGGTCGGCTTCCAGGATGAAGAAACGCTTTTATTGCCTTACGAAGAGCTGACCGGAATTCGCCGTGGAGACCGTGTGTCGCTGATTCAGTCGGTCCCTGCCGTGGCGGTGGGAGATGAAATTCTGGGACGTGTCCTCGATGGACGCGGACGTTGTATCGATGGCAAAAACCAGGCGATGCTTGCGGAACGGGCCAATCTGAAGGCGAAGCCGATTTCGCCTCTGGATCGTCCGCGAATCGATACACCGCTGAGCACCGGTATTCGGACCATTGATGGGTTACTCACTTGTGGCAAAGGTCAGCGACTGGGGATCTTTGCGGGCAGTGGTGTCGGAAAAAGTACCTTGATGGGACAGATGGCCCGCCAGAGTTCTGCGGACGTGAATGTGGTCTGCCTGGTGGGTGAGCGAGGCCGTGAAGTTCGAGAGTTCCTGGATCGCGACCTGGGGCCGGAAGGACTGTCCCGTAGTGTAGTGATTGTGGCAACGAGTGACGAACCGGCGTTGATTCGTCTGCGTGCCGCACATCTGGCAACCGCCGTCTCGGAATACTTCCGCGATTGTGGCAAGGATGTGCTGCTGATGATGGACAGTGTGACCCGCTATGCCCTGGCACAACGGGAAATCGGCCTGGCGGCCGGTGAGCCTCCGGCGACTCGTGGCTATCCACCCAGCGTGTTTTCCCTTCTGCCTAAACTGCTGGAACGGAGTGGTCGGACAGATTCTGGAAGTATTACCGGTTTCTACACCGTGCTCGTTGAAGCCGACGATGCGAATGAGCCGATTTCTGATACCGTGCGCGGGATCCTGGATGGCCATATCATGCTGTCGCGTAAACTGGCTCACGAATCTCACTGGCCTGCGATTGATGTGTTGCAGAGTATCAGTCGTTCGATGAATGACATTACTTCACCGTCTCATCAGGCGGCCGCGTCAAAACTGAAAAAACTGATGGCCGCTTATCAGCAGTCTGAAGATTTGATTTCGATTGGCGCCTATCAGACGGGCTCGAATGCGGAGGTTGACCTGGCGATTAAACTGCGACCAATCTGGAATGAATTCCTGCGGCAGGGGAATACGGAAAACTCGAACTTTGACCTGGCAACCCAGGGGCTGGCCAATCTGACGGCACGGATGGAACAGCTCAAACCGATGCATACAGAAGGTTCCGAAGCAGCTGCAGACGTAATGTCTCCGGCTGAGGCAGCGGGCAATCTGAACTGAAGGTAAACGGAAATCTGACTCTGACCTGAGTTTGCGATCATGAAAAAATTTCGTTTTCAATTTGAATCTGTTCTGAAAATGCGACGGCATAAACGCAGTCTCTGCCGTCAGCTGCTCGGGGAGATTCTGCAGGCAGATCAGCGTCTGGTCGAGGAGTCCCGGCGCCTGGATGCACTCCGGCAGGAACAGATTCAGGAGATCCGGCAGCGACAGGAACCGGGACGCTTAGACATCGATGCCGGTGCGAACCTGCGTTCTTACGTGGGACAGTTGCAGGCACAGTTGCGGACGGTTCAGGCCAATCGACGGCTTTTAGAAAAGCAGCTGACTGCCTGCAGACAGGCCCTGGCGAAAGCGGAGCAGGAAGTCAAGGCGATGGAAAAACTGTCAGACAAGCACCGCGAGGCATTTCAGTTTGCCCAGATCCGTAAAGAATCTCTGGAACTGGAAGAAACCTGGGCCGCGACACAACAGTCGGGAGGTCTTCGATGATGCGTTCTCTGGCTGTGATAGTCAGCGTGTTCTGTGTGGCTACGATCATTTCGCAGCTGCTGGGGGCAGGCTTTCTCTGGTTTCGAGGGCATCTGAATGCGGACGCTGTGAAAGATATTCGGCTGATCGTAACCGGTCAGACTCTGGATGATGTGGAACTGGTCGAAGATGAAACAGTGCTCCCCTCCCGGGACGAAGTGACGGAAAAACGCGCCATGCGGATTCTGGAGCTGGTGGCCCGTGAAGATGAAATCGATATGCTGAAAAGCTCGATCACGCAGTCTTCCGATGCCTTGAAACAGGATCGGCTGGCCTTTGAAGCGGCCAAGCTGAAATTTGAGGAAGAACTGGCTCTGTTAAAAGAACAGAGCCAGAGTGTCGCCACGAAAAAGACACAGTCCGTGTTGATGGCATTACCATCTGGTGATGCGGTGCAGTATCTGATGCAGGTCTCACTGGAAGAGAATCTGCAACTGCTGAAGGGCATGGATGGCAAATTTATTGCCAAGCTGCTCAAGGAGTTCCTGGTGGCCCCGGATCCGATGGTGATCAAACGCGGGAAGGAAATCTTTAAGCAGATGTCACAGGACGAGCCCTTCCGAAGTTTCGCTGACGACACCCTGGATCAACTCTCTCAGAACTGAATCGCGGTTCCGTATTTTCTCAGCTGATAGACAGCTGCTGCTCCTGAATCGGACTAATGCGGTTTTTCGCTAAAATTGTTCTATATTACGTATTCTGACGTCATGTCCTAGGGTTAATCCTGTCGAATATGATAGTGGTGAATTCGTCGATTCCTGTCGCGTTCACCACTGCGCAGTCCTCTCTGGAGGGCTGAAGGCGATTGTATTCGGATACCTGTTTAACTCTGAGGTGATGAGGAATGCCAGACGCTCCCAAGTTTTCCCTGCTGGATTTGCAGACACCAGATGTGAGTCAGTACGGCAGGCAGAACCTCGGTTTGCAGCGAGAAGCAACTCGTTCCACCGACTCTACTTATCGCAAGCAGCTTGCGGACTCGCTGTCACAAAAGCAGCAGCGGCCTGGCTCTGAAAAACCACAGCCAGATTCCCGTACCAATAACGAAGTGAATTCGGACCGGAGTCGTCCGGAGCCTCAAGCACCGCAGGCACGTTCTGCCAGTGAGACACCCACTCCGGCAGAGCGAGAGCAGCAGACGCCGCGTTCTCAGGAAAATCGTAATGATGCGGTTGAACCTGGTCAGAACGCTGTTGAGCAGTCAGCGCCAGTTCAGGATACAAAGCCTGTTGCAGAAGATAGGACAGATGCTGGTGAAGTCAATGAGAGTGCCGTCCCGGTAGAATCGGGAACGCCGGTCAAGGAAAAGTCGCCCCGCTATTCACTGTTTCAGGGGAGTGCCGCGTCTGCAACCACTCTCGAACAGGAAGTGACAACCGGAGATACGGAAATTCGTCCACCGGCGAATTTTCAGTTCTCAGAGAATCAGAACCTGGTCAAACTGCAAACCGATGTGACTGAAACCAGACCGGTGGAGTCCCTGCCGATTCCAGAAGGGTTGGCCGAGCTGCTCAAGACTCAGGAAGTCTCTACGAATCAGACTGAGACAACGTCCCTGAATGAGACACCCGGAGATGTCGAGGGGGAGCAGCAGCTCCAGGGCGCGGGACAGTCAGAGGAAATCATTGATGCTGTTGCCAATGATCAGCAGGCTGCTGAAGAAGGGCAGTCAGTAGAGTCAGCGGAGCAGCTCAAAGGGGTTAAGCAGACCGAAGATCAGCAGGCTGCGAGCCAAAAGTCCCAGGATGAGCACTCAAACTCAGACAAGGTGAAAAGCGATGTCTCCCAGGCAGCACAAGAGGCTGCCCAGCAGCAACGTTATCTGAAAGCACAGCAGCAGAATCCAAATGAAAATCATCCGCAGCAGGGACAGGATGCCGGTGACGCGAATCCGGGTCAGCAGGTCGCACAGGCGGTGATTGATCAGGTTCAGGAGCAGACCGAGAAAGCCGGTCCTGATAAAACGGAGACGACAGATGAAAAATCAGAAAAGAAGGTCGATGGGGACAAGGTTCTGCCAGAACAGAGTGCACTGAACCAGACGAATCCGCATCCTGCAGCAGCGTCAGCGGCGACTGATGCCTTACAGAAGGCCCTGACAGAGGCAACGAAGCCTGGTCCGCTCGCGCAGGAACAGCATGCCGGCAATCAGAATAGTCACGATCAGTCGCAGACTCCTGCTACAGGGCTGGGACAGACGACAAACGTTGCCACAGAGAATCAGGCAGCCGCTCCGACCGGTCCCGTGGTTGACGCGAAGCAGGTTGAGCAGTTGATGGATCGAATCGCGAGTGCCGTGCGGCAGTCTCAATCGACGGGGCAACAGCTCAAAATCCGGTTGAGTCCACCCGAACTGGGAGCATTGCAGATCGAAGTCTCCCTGAAGAATGGTGAGTATTCCGCCAAACTGGAAGTTCAGAACAGGCATGCCCAGAAAGTCATTAACGATAACCTGGCCCAGCTGAAAGAAGCCCTGGTCAAGACGGGCGTCTCGCTGGATCGGATCGATGTGCAGATCAATACCCACTCCAGCGAGGATCAACGCTCGTCCCAGTCTGATTCGCAGCAACAGTCAGGGGCCGACTTCAATTCCAACGACTTCTCAGATCAGTCGGGGGATGCAGAGCAGGGCCATGATGAGCGTGCCTATGCTGACGAAACCATACAGCGTGAGGATGTCGAACAGGAAGAACAGAACCGACCCCATGTGACCCGGTCGCAGGGAGTCGCTACCGAGAATGTCGAAGAGATCGACGTTCAGATCTAATAGTCCCCCCCTTGTTAACGGAATTTAAGGAGTTGCCAGGATGGCAGTCGATGCAGTGAGCGGAAGCAGTGGAGCCAGCAGTTCCACAAACGTGAAGGTGGTCGATGCCGATGAAGTCGGTTTCAATGGTTTGACCGCCGATAATTTCATGAAGTTGCTGATTACCGAGTTGCAGAACCAGGATCCGACAAACCCGATGGGGAATGAAGAGCTTCTGGGACAGATTTCCAGCATGCGGGAACTTCAGTCGAATATCGAGTTGTCAGATACGCTGAAAGAGATTACCTCCGGCCAGTCGCTGACTCAGGCCGCCGGTCTGATCGGGAAGCAGGTGGAAGGACAGGACAGTTCTGATAACTCGGTGTCCGGTGTGGTGGAACGTGCTTTCGTACGCGATAGCAAAGCCTACGTTGCCGTTGGTAATTCCGAAGTGCCGGTGTCGTCGATCACCTCGGTACAGGAACCAGCAAGTGAATGATATTTCAGAGGTTACAGAATCAGCTTCATTTGAAGCTTGCCTGAACCGACCGAAATTTAAGAAAAATGGGAAGATGATCAGGATCAGTTTAGACGATACACAGAATACTGCTGTGGTACAGTTCTGACTGATGCTGCGCAAAAACGAACCTAAGGATTGGGTATTAACCTGGTTGATTCAACCGAGGAGTTGTCATGGGATTGACGTCTGCATTAAATACATCATTGGGTGGTCTGAGCCTGAATGAAACCAGCATCGATGTGTTGGGTAACAATATCGCCAACGCTGGCACCAATGGTTTTAAAGCCTCTAATGTGCTGTTCACGACGCAGCTTGCTCGAACCTTAAGTGTGGGTTCACGTCCTTCCTCCTCAAACGGTGGTACGAACCCTCGCCAGATCGGTCTGGGGGCCTTGAGTGCTTCGATTCGTAAGGACTTCACTCAGGGGAGTGTGACCAACAGTACCAGCCCCTCCGACCTCGCGATTCAGGGAGATGGTTTCTTTATTCTGGACAGCCCCGATGGTCAGGTATACTCCCGGAATGGTAACTTCGAATTGAACAGCTCGAGCCTGTTGACCAACCAGAGTGGTTATCTGGTTCAGGGGTATGGCGTTGATGAAGACTTTAACCTGGTTAAGACTACTCTGACTGACATTAAAGTTCCCCTCGGGGACTTGAACGTGGCCCAGGCAACCAAGAATGTTGAGATTGGTGGTGCATTACTGCCGACCGGGGAAATTGGAACCCAAGGCTCGATCTTGACGACAGGGAACTTAACTGATGCCGGGAACGCGAACGCGGCCATTACTGGTACGACATTGCTGACCGACATCGAAGAAACGATTGGTACGCCGCTGTTTACTCTGGGAGAAACACTGTCATTTACGCCCAGCAAAGGGGGGCGAACTCTGGATCCATTGACCATGCAGGTAACGGCAACCACAACTGCCGCTGATTTTGCCAGCTTTATGGACCGAACTCTGGGGATTCAGAATGGCGGTGGCATTCCCAATGATGCGACCACTGGCGCTCAACCAGGAGTGACGGTGACTGCCGGTGGTGCTTTTCAGATCGTGGGGAATACCGGGACCGTGAATGATATCTCGGTGACCATTGGTAATATTACTTCCGATGGCTCAACTGTACCGATGGCGTTCACGAAAAGTGAGTCTGCGAATGGTGAAAGTGCGATTACCGACTTCGTAATTTTTGACTCACTGGGTGAACCGGTGACGATGAAGATGACCAGCTCGCTGGAATCACGCTCTTCCAACAATACGGTCTTCCGCTACTTCCTCGAGAGTGCAGATGACAATGACGGTGATATCGCGGTCTCCAATGGAACGATTACGTTCGACAGTAAGGGGAATGTGACTAACTTCACCCCTTCTACATTCGGGATCAGCCGGGTCAATACCGCTGCTGATGAAATGGATGTGTCCATCGACCTTTCGAACATCTCCGGTATTTCGTCTGCGTCGGCAGGGAGTACTCTGAAACTGGACCTGCAGGATGGTTCGGATCCGGGAACGCTGTCCAGTTTCGTGATTGACGAAACGGGGATTATTAACGGCGTGTTTGACAACGGTATTATCCGGACGCTGGGACAGGTGACACTGGCCCGGTTCTCCAACCCACAGGGTTTACTGGAAAGTGGGAACTCCACGTTCCAGGAAGGGGTCAGTTCTGGTCCTCCGTTCCTGGTGACGCCTGGTAACTTTGGTGCCGGTACGATTCGTGCCGGTTCAATTGAACTTTCCAACACCGACGTCGGTCGAAACCTGGTTGACCTGATCGTGGCTTCCACGAACTATCGAGGGAACGCCCGTGTGATCAGTTCCGTACAGCAGCTGGTTGACGAACTGCTGGTGCTGGGACGTTAATCGGATGATTAAGCAGGGTTCCAGCAGAGGGGCTGGTTTGACCACCGCCCCCGGGAGACTGGTGGCATGATCAAATTGACCCGACTGAATGGTGAAGAGTTTGTTGTCAACGCGGAGCTGATTCAGAGTATTGAAAGCAGACCCGACACGTTTATTACTTTAACTTCGGATGATCGCCTGATTGTACGGGAAAGCGTAGAAGAAGTGGTAAAACGTGCGATCGCTTATTCGCGTGCGATTCGACTGGTGCCCGGGCTGTGAGACAGATTCTGGTTGATTGAGCAATTATAACTTGTGATGGTGAGGGGCCTGCTCTCCGGTTTGCTGCGATCCGGATTTGAGTGAGTCCACTGACATCAGGGACCTTGATAGAAATGGATAAGGCAACAGCCGGCGGACTCGTTTCAGGCATCATATTGCTGCTGCTGGCGATCTTCATTGCGCCAGGGTCAAGCTTCAGTGCCTTTATCGATATTCCCTCCGCTGCGGTGGTGGTCGGTGGGGCGATCGCAGCCTGTTTCATCGCCTTTCCGGGAGCAGCGATGCTGCTGTTTCCCAAGGTACTGAAAAAGGTCTTCTTTCCCCAGCAGCCGGAACTGGCTCCCGTGATTTCTCAGATCGTTGAGTTTGCTGAAATCGCCCGTCGCGACGGGATTCTGGCTCTGGAAGCCAAAACGGAAGAAATCGAGGACCCTTTCATTCTACTCGGCGTTCAGATGGCGGTGGACGGGACCGACGTGGATCTCATGGAACAGATTCTCCGCACTGAGATGGAAGCTGTGGCCGGTCGTCATAAAAACGGCAAATCACTGATGGATACAGTTGGTCGATACGCACCGGCATTCGGGATGATTGGAACCCTGATGGGGCTGATCATCATGCTGGGGAACATGGATGACCCGGAAGCCATTGGCCCGGGTATGGCGGTGGCGTTGATCACGACCCTGTACGGGGCACTGGTCTCGAACCTGTTCTTTCTCCCTTTTGCCGACAAGCTGGCTTATTACAGTAAACAGGAATTCCAGGTTCGGGAAGTCATCATTAAAGGGCTGATTGCAATCCAGGAAGGGGATAATCCCCGGGTGATTGAGCAGAAGCTGAATACCTTCCTGCCGGCAGACCAGCGTGTCAGCAAAGACGGTCAGGCTGCCTGATGTTCTCAATCTGTCAAAGGAAAGGAGGCGATTCAGATGGCGATGCCTGAAGAAGACGGACCTCCTGGCGTTCCGGAATGGGTGGTCACCTATGGTGACATGATGTCGTTGTTGCTGACATTCTTCATCATGCTGGTGTCCATGAGTGAGATCCGTAACGACGAAGGATCCGTGCGTGCCATGCTGGATTCGCTGCGGGAGCGATTCGGAACGCATCACGGCACAGCCGCCGTGCCGGGAAAATCGCTGGATCCTACCAGTAACCGCAGTAAGCCCGCCTCCAAGGGGACCAGCTCTGACGGTGGGACTAAAATGGGCAAAGCGGACTCTTCGGGAGGAGGCGGCCCTTTTAAAACCGTGGAACGAATTAATACAGGAACCGAGGTGACCCTGGGGGGGGCAGCCTGTTTTGATCGATTTTCTGCGGAGCTGACTCCTGCGCTGAAGAAAAAACTGGATGTGATTGCGGAGGTGCTGCTGCCCACTCCCAATCGGCTAATCGTACGGGGGCATGCCTCGCCCGAGCCTTTACCAAAGGACTCAAAATTCCTGGATTCCCAGGAAATCTCTTTCTATCGGGCCAAAAATGTAGCAGAGTACCTTAAGGGCAAGGGAATTGCACCCGAACGACTGATTGTCAGTTCAGTGGGAGATGCTGAGCCACGGACCATCACACGCGACCCGCAAGAGCAATACTTGAATCGTCGGGTTGACGTATTTTTGATTGATGCGTATATAGACACTCCGCAGACAGGTAAGCGTTGAGTTCTACAATCAATTTTGCCTGATCGGCGTTCCGGAAATCGCTTTGTAATCAAATACAGAGCCTGATTGGTCTAATCAAAACCGCCGAAGTGGATGCAGAGGGGCACATGATGTGTCCCTGCGCCAACAGAGTGCGAGAGTTCAAGGAGGAAACTCGTGGCAACAGACACCGAAACAGAAGAGGCAGGTGTCGCAACAGAGGCAGTGGCATCCCCCGAAGAGAGTGCGGCCGCTTCCGGCCAGTCCAAGGCCCGGTTACTCAAGATTGGTGGCCTGTTACTGCTGGTCATCATGCTGCAGGTCGGGATCTCCTACTGGCTGTTGACACCTGATAAACCGGCGGAAGTCGCGGAGGAATCTCTTTCCAGGGAAAGCGAAAATCTGCAGGTTTCCACGGCTGAAGTGAACATTGAAAACTTCAGCGTGACGAACAATATCGCCGAACCCGGAGCGACCATCCATGTGACCTTCAACCTGGTGGCGCTGGTCGAGCAGGGCGCAGCCGGTGATTTTGAAACCATGGTCAAAGAGACGAATAAAGCCCGCGTGAAGCAGGCCGTGATTGAAGTTGTCCGTAAGTCGAGCCTGGCAGATCTGAATGATCCCCAGTTGAGTACGATGAAACGGATGATGAAAGAGTCGATAAATAAAGTTCTTAAGAAGAGCTATGTCATTGAGACGGTCATCAGTGAATACCGGACCATGACGCAATAGTGCCTCCCCGGCAGAACAGGATACGATTGTGGCTGAAGATAATGACGATCTTCTGGATCCTTCCGAAATTGAGAAGCTCTTAAACTCGCAGGGACAGAATGCGCCTGCAGAACCTCCCTCTGGTGAAAGCGCCTCTCAAAGTGCAGGGGACGACCTGCTGGATCCCTCCGATATCGAGAAACTGCTGCAGAATGCAGGATCGAACGAGGGGGTGAAGCCATCGGGTTCCGGAAATGTGGTCAATAATGATGATATCGATGGACTGTTCAGCCAGCATGGTGCGTCATCAGATCAGTCCGGTAGCCCGTTTTCCGCATCGCATGCAGACACAGAGGCGCTATTAAACCAGGCGGAAGCCAACCTGGCGGCAGCAATCTCTCCTAACCTGGGGCCCGGCCATGGTATCCCCGGAGATCTGGGAGGAACGAAGGCATTTGAGTTTCCGAATTTTGAATCGATGACAGGCAGCCCGGAAGAGGCGATGGCCCTGTCATCTCTGCAGAATGTCGAACTGGATCTGTGCATCGAACTGGGACGTACGGAACTGTTGATCGAAGAGGTCCTGAAAATGAAAGAGGGAGTGGTTGTTCCTCTGGACAAACTGGCGGGGGACCCGGTCGATATTCTCGTGAATGGCCGCATTATTGCCCGGGGCGAAGTCCTGGTGCTGAATGATAATTTTTGTGTCCGTGTTGCCGAGATTATTTCTCCCGAACTTTAAGAGTCACGCCGGGGAAGGGAGTTTCCCGGCTATGTGAGCCCCAATCCCGTAAGAGGCGACGTAAAGGATTCCATGATTCGTCTTTGCATTCTTGCCGTACTGACGTTGCTCTGCCTGCTGATCTCAGCGGTGCGAAGCCAGGCTGCCGAACCTGCGTTTCAGTCACGGCCATCTGAATTTCGTCAGCCCCGTGAAATGTCCAGTAATCCCAATACGTATTCCCGGACGGCACAACGGGGAGTGGCTCCGACTACCATTGGTCGGGAGAGTCTGAATCGGCCACAGCCGGTTAATTCCGGAATCGCTCCCTCACAGACGCGCAGCCTGCCTCAACTGAGAGTGCCCTCAGAAGCAAAGCCAGCTGCGAATCCGATTACTCCCCTGGATCGACAGAAACAGGCGAACTCAACAGCGGAAGATCAGGCATCTCCACGACGGGTGCCTTCCATCTGGGGGACATTCGGTGCGCTGGCACTGGTGATCGGCATAATCCTGATCGCAGCGAAAGTGATGAAAAAACATAATCCTTTGTCTGCGAAAACGCTGCCACGCGAAGTGCTCGAGGTTCTGGGAAAACGGCCACTGGATGCCCGTCAGACCATTCACTTTGTGAGATGCGGCAATCGGATCCTGATTCTGGGATCATCGCCCGCGGGTCTGGAGACCTTAAGCGAAGTGCTGGATCCGGTCGAAGTCGATCTGATTACCGGCATGTGTCGCGAGCAGGCAGACTCGTCTCGTGCAAATCAGTCGTTTCTGAACCTGTTTCAATCTACTCAGCAAAAAACGCCACCAGCGCGAACTGAGCGAAAGCCGGAACGTGTGCAACCTCCGGTACGTTCTGAAGCGGAGCCTGAAACAACTCAGGACGAATATCCCGAATTTGATTCTGCCATGTCCCGGTTGCAGCAGAAACTGTTACAGCCCTCCCGTCATTCCCTGAATGAAACCGGGGACCGCGATCATGTTTAAATGGAGCGAGGGGGGACAGCTCCGAAATCTGGGAGCCTGGTTGTGTCTGTGCTGGTTACTGACAGGGACAGACGCTCTGCAGGCACAGACCACAACGCAGAATCAGGCACTCTCTAACCAGGGAGTGGGCAGTCAGAGTCTGCAGAATTTCCCGGCGCAGGCCGATCCCAACGTGCAGCCTGCTTCTGCTGAAAAATCAGGAGTTCCCGAGCTGCTGAATGTGGAGCAGATGACGTCGCCGGAAGGTCTTAATTCGACCCTGAAGCTGTTTCTGTTACTGACTGTTTTAAGTCTGGCTCCGTCGATTCTGATCATGACGACCTGTTTTATCCGGTTCGTGATCGTATTCGGATTGTTGCGTCAGGCACTGGGAACGCAGCAATTACCGCCGAATCAGGTACTGACTTCCCTGAGCCTGTTTCTGACGTTCATGGTGATGGCTCCCATCTGGGAGAAAGCCTATGAGGAAGGGATCGTTCCCTACACGAATCAGACGCAACAGGCTCCTGTATCGCTGGAAGACGCATTTGAAAAGACGGTTGCTCCCCTGCGAAAGTTTATGAGTGATCAGATCGAACTCACAGGTAACAGTGATACGGTCTGGATGTTCCTCGACTATCAGCGACCGTTGCCCGGTTCTCCCGGAGCCGCGGACTATAAAGCACCCAGCGACTACGACGAAGTCCCATTGAGTGTGCTGCTGCCGGCCTACATGTTGAGCGAAGTCAAAACCGCGTTTCTGATCGGCTTCCAGTTGTATCTGCCTTTTATTGTGATCGACATGGTGATCAGTTCGATTCTGATCAGCATGGGGATGATGATGTTGCCCCCGGTGTTGATCTCATTACCGTTTAAAATTCTGTTATTTGTCTTGATTGATGGCTGGTTGCTGACAGTAGGCATGCTGCTGGAGAGTATCAGGGCCGTAGGATAAATCCCGGCGCTCCCGTTGCGCCCGGAATTGCGTGAAAACACAGGTGTGAGTTTATGGATACGTCAACCGTTGTAGATCTGGGGCGAGAAGGACTGCTGATCATGCTGGAAGTCAGCGGCCCGGTCATGCTGACCGCAGTCGTGGTCGGTCTGGTGATCAGTATCGGCCAGGCGGTGACCCAGATTCAGGATCAGACCATCAGTTTCGTGCCTAAAATCATCATGATGGTGCTGGCGATTCTGTATACATTGCCCTGGATCACAGCCCTGATGATGGAGTATAGCACCAGTCTGATCACCAACATTCCGTCGCGGCTCTGAAGCCGACCTCGAAACCTGAAGTAGTAAAGAGAAGGCCGTGAGCGCACTGCTCGATCAATATCTGTTGAATCCCATTCTGCAGCTGGCGCCTGGTCAGATTCTGCAATGGGCCATGCTGCAGTTCTACGCCTTCACACTGGTGCTGGTTCGAATCAGCGGCCTGATGATTATCGGCCCTGTCTTCGGGCAGCCGATCTTTCCAACGAATATCCGGGTGCTGTTAATTGTGTGCCTGTCGATTCTGATCACGCCGACGCTGCACGAACAGGTTACCGTTGGTTTTTATCAACTGGATGCTAATCAGGATCACCGACTCAGCCAGGATGAAGTGCCCGCGCATCTGCAGAAACGCTTTGAGGAGCTGCTTGTCAGCAGTGGTCGTCAGGGAGAACGGGAACTGACGGTTAACGATTACCGCTTCGTCACGCATATGCCGGCGTCTCTGTTGGATTATGCCTGGTCGATTCTGGGCGAGTTGACGCTGGGCTTTGCCCTGGGGCTGGGAGTGTTTCTGATTCTGTTGAGTTTGCAGATGGCCGGTCAGATGATTGATCAGCAAGCGGGGATGGCGTTGGGGGAAGTCTTCAATCCCGGCTTTGACATGAACGCGTCGTTGAGTGGCCAGTACCTGTATTACGTGGGGATCGCGGTTTTTCTGCTGATGGAGCCGATCAATGGTCATTTGCTGATGCTTTCGGCATTGATCGATACGTTCCAGATCTTTCCCGTCGGCGAGGGGATTGTCTCAACTAATACGCTGGATCTGTTGCAGTCCCTGATGCATCAGTCGCTGGTACTTTCGATCAAAGTTGCCGCGCCCCTGCTGGCGATCAGTGCCCTGATTTCGCTGGCGATGGGGTACCTGGGACATACGGTTCCCCAGATCAATGTGCTGGTGATCGGCTTTCCGATTCGTGCGATTGTCAGTCTGGTCGTCCTGATCTTCACCCTGTCTGGAGCCGCTGACATTGTGGTCGAATCGATTCCCAGTGCCATCGATCAGATCAGCCGCAGTACCGTGATGTAGTTCGAATTGAGATTCATTCAGCATGGCAGAGAATGATACCGGAGAAAAAACAGAAGACCCGACGGATCGCCGGCGCAATGAAGCCCGCGAGAAGGGGAACATTGCGAAAAGTACCGACCTGAATGCAGCGGGGATGATGCTGGCGACCGCGGGTGTGCTCTACTTCTTTGCGGTCAGTCTGAGCCACGACATGAAGAATCTGATGGAAGCGACGCTGACCAGCCCGGTCTGGCTGCGTGTCGATACCGCGGTCATCATGGAACGCGTGCAGGCGATCATTAAACAGTTTCTGCAGGGGTCTGCTCTGACGATGCTGATGCTGTTTATTGCTGCCATCATCCTGAATATCGTGCAGGTCGGATTCATGATGACCCCGGATGTCCTGCAGATCAAATGGGAACGTTTGAATCCGATTGAAGGTGCCAAGCGGATTGTTTCGATTCGCGGACTGGTCAAGCTGGGAGTCAGCCTGGGAAAAATTACACTGCTGGTGCTGATCGCGGTCTGGTTCAGCTACCTGGTGTTCCCGAATTTTCTCGCGTTGATGGGGGCACCTCCCGAGACCATTATGCGCGACATTTTTAATTCCTCGATCGAGCTGGGCATCCTGCTGGCACTGGCGTTGATTATCCTGGGCGGTTTGGATTTTGCCTTTCAGAAATGGAAGCATGAAAAAGACCTGATGATGAGTAAGCAGGAAGTTCGCGAAGAGATGAAGTCGATGGATGGAGATCCGCTGATCCGCCAGAGACGCCGCGAAGCGCATCGCAAACTGGCTCTCTCGCAGGAACTCTCCCAGGTCGCGACTTCCGATGTCGTGATCACCAACCCGACCCATATTTCGATTGCCATCAAGTACGATCCGGAGAAGATGCCGGCACCGGTTGTTGTGGCCAAAGGGGCAGGGGAGATCGCGTTGCAGATCCGGAAGATCGCCAATGAACATGGGATTCCGATTATCGAACGGAAGCCGCTGGCGCGACAGATGTATCGTGATGTGAAAGCCGGCGAGGAAATTCCTTTCGAGCTGTACGAGGTCTTTGTGGAGATCATGGCCTACGTCTACAATCTGACCGGAAAAACGATGCCGGACGCCCGCTGATCAGCGGCCGCAACCTGATTTCCAGACAAAGATATGCAGAGAGTGGCGATCTGGATTCTATCGGGAAATCAGGAGAATTCTGCGGGTTTTCAGTAAAAACACAGAATTCGTAAAGTGTGCACTGGTGTTTGATTTGCATTCTCACCAAGATATGGAATAGTAAAGTATCTATGCACTGTAGTGGCTTGTTTTGAGGGGATTCAATGCGTTGGGAACATCCGGTTCAGTTCGCATCGCAGAGTGATGTTGGCTTTCGACGACGGAATAATGAAGACTCCATTTCCGTCCGGATCTGTAAGGATCAGGAAAGCTGGCGGGACCATGGGCATTTCTTTCTGGTCGCCGATGGAATGGGGGGGCATGCTGTTGGTGAACTTGCCAGTAAGATCGCCTCTGAAACCGTTCCGCATACCTTCTTCAAAAACAAGCCGGGCCCTGTTGCCAAATCTCTGAAAACCGCCGTCGAAATTGCCAACCAGGCAATTCATGAACGGGGGATGGCCAACCGCGAATTCATGCGGATGGGAACCACCTGCAGCACGCTCTGCCTCTGTCCCGAAGGGGCCGTGATCGGTCATGTCGGCGACAGCCGGGTCTATCGCGTCCGCGAGAACCGGATCGATCAGCTGACCTTCGATCACAGTCTGCAGTGGGAGCTGATTCGCCAGGGACGGATGAAGCCGGAAGAGGTTTACCTGAATGAGCCACGCAATGTGATTACGCGCTCTCTGGGACCAGAGCCGGTGGTCAAAGTCGATATCGAAGGACCCTACCCGGTGCTGGAAGGGGATCGCTATATTCTTTGCAGTGACGGGCTGACCAGTCACCTCAAGGATGATGAGATCGGGATGATCTCCAAGTATCTCGATCCGAGTGATGCCTGTCGGCTGATGGTGAATCTGGCGAACCTCCGCGGCGGTTCTGACAATATCTCAGTGATCATTGTGCGGGTGGGCGATTTGCCTGATGGAAATCTTCCACAGCAGGAGGAGCCTGATGCTGAACCGGAGATCGAACTGGAGAAAGACTATCGGGAATGGTTGTGGCTGGCGGGCGTCTGGGGGGCCTCGCTGATGGTGGCGACCGGTATTGTGATGTGGTTGCTGACCCAGTTTGACAAAGGGGAGTTTCTGGCTTTCGGAGGTATGTCGCTTCTGGTGATGCTGCTTGTCAGAAAAGTGTTCGCCCAACGGGAACTCGGTAAAAATAAGGACTACCTGGATAATAAAACCGTTGAGTGGCGGCCTTATCGATCAGAGCGACTGAAGTTCAACACTGATTTTCTGCAGTACCTGACCACCATGGAATCTGAGTTACAGCGGGCTGCGATGGAAGAAGAGTGGACGATCGAGTGGTCGAATCATAATAAAATTTATTATGAGGCTAAGGAAGAACTCGAGCAGAAGAAGTACCTCAAAGCCTTTCGCGATTTTTCCCGGGCCATCGATATTCTGATGACCGGTCTGCATTCCTATCGGAAGGAAATGGTTCATCAGGCACGCTGGAAGAAAAATCCCCCCACGTCCCCGCAGGGTGAGTAAGCGTCGGCCGGTATGGATGCCCCGTCTGTCCTTTTTGTACACCTGCAGGATATTGCCGATTTAACATTGGACTTCTGCAGTGAATCCGGTATGATCCAGCACTTATTTCAGAGGATCTGAAGGACTTGTGACACGGAGGTCGGTGTGTTCTTTACACAAACAATCAGGCGGAAACTGGGTGTCGGACTGGGGATTATCTTCTTCATGCTGATCCTGCTGGCCTATGGTGCGGTTTCCGGTCTGCTTTCCTATCAAAATACGGTGGCAGACTTTAAATACTCGCTGGACAGCCTGCCCGATCGCGATCGATTGATCGTATCCGTTGTCGCTCTGAATGAACCACTGCAGAAGATCCGCCATTCCCGTCCTGCTGCCAGTGCCCATTATCAGCAGAAATTTAAAGAACAACTGCACGAAGTGGAAAAGAACGAAATTCCAGGCTTTCTGCAGAAGGTCGATCGTCTGCCGGACCCCTCCCTGTCGACGTGGCGCGGGTTTGTTAACTCCCAGTTCAGTCAGCACAGTGCTGTTATGAAGCGCCTGGAACACCTCTCCCTGATGGCGGAGCAACTGGAAGATCCCAAGCAGAGGCTGAAGGTCGCTGAGCAGATGATCCTGGAAGTGGCCCATCTGGAAAGCCTGATTCTGGAAGTCAAAGAAGTCCCATCCAGCACCAAATCGGTGATCGAGCGGGCATCGCGGGTCTATCGTTCCCGCTATAACCTGGTCTGGGTCACATGCCTGATCGTGTTTATTACCTTTGGCTGTCTGATCTGGTATGGCTACAGAACCGTCCTGGCCCCCATCCAGGAACTGCACTCCGGAGCTCGCATTGTGGCCCAGGGGCATTTTGACCATCATTTCGAAATCAAATCGCGAGATGAAATGGCCGAACTGGCCGAAGCCTTCAACAAGATGACACAGCGATTCAAGGAAAAACGGGATGAATTGAATCACAAAGTGGATGAACGCAGCAGGCAACTGGTGCGGTCTGAGCGACTGGCGGGAATCGGTGTGCTGGCTGCCGGGGTGGCCCACGAGATCAATAATCCGCTCTCTGCGATTTCGATGGCTTCCGAATCCCTGCAGGGCCGAATGGGAGATTTGAAGCCACACTGCCCGGAGGATGATCTGGATGTTGTAGAGCAGTATCTGGGGCTGATTCAACGCGAAGCAATGCGCTGTCGGGACATTACCTCCAAACTGCTCGACTTCTCCCGCGGTCAGAATTCGGTTCGCAGCGAAAATGATCTGGTGGCCGTCATTGAAGAGGTCTGTTCGATGGTCAGCCTGATCAAACGTCTCAAAGGACGGAATATCCAGTTTTCCCCGCCGGGAGCCTGTTGGGCCGAGTTTAATCCAGCCGAGATCAAACAGGTTGTGCTCAATATCATGACCAATGCCCTGGAATCCATGGAGGTAGGGGGCAGTCTGGAGATCCAGGTTCGTGAGCATGTCGATTCTGTGACGCTCATTTTCAAAGACGACGGTTGTGGTATGTCGCCGGAAGTCATGGATAGTCTGTTCGATCCCTTCTTTACTCAACGGGCCGATGGAACTGGCACCGGACTGGGCATGTCGATCACGCATCGGATCGTGAAGGACCACGGTGGTGAGATCGAAGTCGAAAGCGCAGGGCCGGGAAAAGGGAGCACATTTTTTGTGGAGCTTCCTAAAAAAGCCAAGCTGCAAAACAAGGCTGCATAAAGATTTAGAAAGCCTGCTGGAGAACCGTTTTTCTCTGATTCTCCGATTGCCACGATTTTCAAAATCTGATATTACACGTCTCTCCCCACTAATGATTCACACAAAGTTAACGATACAGGAGAAAATGGATGTTCTCTGTACAGCAGATTGCTCTCGATAATTCCTATCCCGATCTGATGCAACTCGTGCAGAGAAAGGTCGTGGCTGATCTTCCGGTTCCGGAGAGGTCAGTGTGAACGTTGATCCTCGAAAAGCAGTCGGGGCCTCCTTTCAGGAACAACTGCTTTTCAGAGCCTTTCCCCGATTCCTTCCAGAATACCATTCGGTTAAGAAATTTGTTAAATGGCTTTCTCTTTGACAGGATGTCAAAGCAGGAAGAAGGAGCACAAGTTGAGTAATTCGGTTAATAAATTACGGGTCTTGTTTGTCGATGATGAAGCAGCCATTCGCGAGGTGATGCGCATCGAACTGCCCCGGATGGGACATGATGTCACCATCTGCGAGGACGGTCAGTCGGCATTGACGGCACTGGATAAAATCACATTTGACGCAGCGATTGTCGACTTGCGGATGCCCGGCTTAAGTGGCTGGGATGTGATTGATCATATCAATAAAGTCTCTCCTGAAACCGAAGTGATTATCAGCACCGGTCACGGGAGTATTGACGAAGCGATCCAGGCGATCCGCCGCGGCGCGTATGACTTCCTGCCCAAGCCCTGTAAGCTGATTGATATTGCGACCGTACTGCAGAAAGTGGCTGACAAACGCTCGCTGCAGAACAAGAATTTCGCACTCGAGTCACGGCTGAAAAGTGTGGAAGGCCCCTGTCAGATCGTGGGCGAAACTCCACCAATGCTGCGAGTGAAAAAGCTGATCGAGAAGATCGCACCTACCGACTCGACCGCGTTGATTCTGGGTGAAACCGGGACCGGTAAAGAACTCGTAGCGCGTCGTATTCACGATCTGAGTGCCCGTGCCTCGATGCCGTTTGTACCTGTGAACTGTGGTGCCCTGCCTGAAAATCTGGTAGAGAGCGAACTGTTTGGTCATCGTAAAGGCGCATTTACCGGTGCAGATACTCCCCGTAAAGGGTTGATTGAAATTGCAAACGGCGGAACCCTGTTCCTGGACGAACTGGGTGAGCTGGATAAAACGATGCAGGTCAAATTGCTGCGGTTTCTGGAATCCGGCGAAGTCCGTCGTGTGGGGGACAGCGAGACCTTCCATGTTGATGTGCGAATCGTCTGTGCAACCAACCGGGATCTGCAGGAAATGGTCGGTGAGGGAACCTTCCGTGAAGACCTCTATTTCCGGGTGAATACGTTCGAAATCAATCTGCCTGCGTTACGGGAGCGGAAAGGTGATATTCCGGAAATTTCCCGCGTACTGCTCAAACGGCATCTGAAAAAAGATTCCATTCCCCAGGATATTCTGGCTCCTGAGACCGTCGAAATTCTTCAGGAATACGACTGGAAAGGGAACGTGCGGGAACTGGCAAATGCGTTGGAGCATGCCGTGATTCTGTGGGATGGCGTGCAGATCCAGCCTGCAGATCTGCCTTCCAATCTGACACGAAATTCTTCCATTCCGATGTCGGGTTCGACCAGTGTGAACTGGACCGAAGGGATGGAAGGTAAGACATTACGTGATATCGAGATGGAAGTGATTTATCACGTTCTGGATAAGCACGATGGAGACAAACCCAAGTGTGCTGCCGAGTTGGGAATTGCCTTAAAGACACTGTATAACAAGCTGAATCAGTACCAGACCCGCGCTGCCGGCTGAAGTGCAGGGAATGCTGGCTCATTTGGATACAGTGAAAAAAAATGCTCTGGTAAATTACCAGAGCATTTTTATTTGAGTTTTGCCAGCCTGTGACTCAATGAGCCAGGGGCTGAATTCGCAGCTTAGTATTTACGGATGACGCCGGTGACGACTCCCAGGATGTCCACATTTTTGGAGTAAATGGGCTGCATGCTGGAGTTAGCCGGTTCGAGACGGATCCGGTCGCCTTCTGAGTAGTAGCGTTTCAGAGTCGCTTCCTGACCATCGACCAGAGCAACCACAATGTCACCTTCTTTGCAGGTGTTCTGTTTGTGGACGATGACGTAATCTCCGTCAGCGATCTGATCTTCGATCATGGAGACCCCTTTGACTTTCAGGCAGAACTGATCATCTGGGTCGAACAGTGGTCCGAAGTCGATGTGCTCATCATCCTGTACGGCGAGTACGGGACTGCCGGCAGCGATTTGACCAGCCAGAGGGAGACGAGTCCGTTTCTGGGAGTGGTCACAGAGTTGAATCGCACGAGACATGTGAGACTCGCGGGTGATCAACCCTTTTTTCTCAAGGGCTTTGAGGTGACACATCACACCATTGGGAGAGCGGATGCCAAAGTTGGCTCCGATTTCACGCACGGTGGGGCCGTAGCCACGATTGATAATTTTGTCTTTCAGGAAATCGTAGATCTCCTGCTGTCGTTGGGTAAGGTTTGCTTTGGTGCCTGCCATAACAAAGTACCTCGTTTCTGAATTCTAGGGTGAACTAATCATTGATTCCTGAAACGGCCAGGAATTCTCATTGTTGCCTCAGGCCACACCGGACCTGAGTTAAGAAAAAAGCCGCATACGGATTCAGGAAAATAACAGTAGAGGGTGTTATTGTGAAAAACTAAAAAGTCCTGAATTTTGTATGTGCCCTTATTCTAGTATACTAGCGTGTACAGGACAAGTATGGGGCCCTAAAAACAATCGCGTTTCAACAGCCCCTCAACGGGTTTTGTGGAGAAATTCAAAAAAACTGTTTATAAGTGGCTAAATAACAACACTTTATAATTCGTCTAATTAAAACGGGCTGACTGATGTTTTTCTGAATATTTGATAAAATGTTCATAGATCAGTCCGGCAGATTCAAAAACAGGCTCTGAAAACTTAAGAAACCCTGTTAACCAGCGAATCGGAACCAGAAAGAGATAGGTAGATACACGGATAACAACCAGTAGTTGTTTGATAGTTGTCTATCTCTGAAAGTCTGACCAATATCAGGTTGCCACTAATTAGTTGTATAGTGAGCCTGTTTTCCTACCCGTGAAAATCAAAATTTTCTGGTAAATTTAGGTAAATTTTAGATTAGGTGAAGAAAAGTAAGTGCAGGGAAGGTCTTACTGAGTGCAGGCATTCTATTTCGTGATCAGTCGCCAGACAGGCTCCGCTGAGTTCTGGCGTTTAAGAGAAAGGGGAACGCCCCGTTGTCTACTGACTACTCGAAACGGTGCGGATTCACCCTGATTGAGATTCTGGTGACAATCACCATTATCGGGCTGCTGATCGCACTGTTGATCCCCGCGGTTCAGGCCGTACGTGAAGCTGCACGTAAAATGCAGTGTTCCAATAACCTGCATCAGCTGGGGATTGCCGTTCAGTCTTATCATGAAGCGCACTCGGTACTCCCGTTTGGGGTTGGCCTCGACTATGACGGCCCTATCTCTTCACTGGGGACTCTCGAAGACCGTCGTTATTCCGCGCATGCCATGCTGCTGCCTTATCTGGATCAGTCAGTGGTTTATAACCAGCTCAATTTCAACGTGGCCCCGTTCTATCCATTTGTGAATGCGGCTAACGACGATCAGCAGGAACTGGCCCGTCGATTTGATGAGGTCATTAACGGCCCCGCTGCTGCGGCCCGACTGGGAGTCTTTCTCTGTCCCAGTGATCTGGATCGTCTGCAGAGTCGCTGGGGGACCAATAATTATCGCACGTGCAACGGAAGTTCCTGGTCCGGGCGGGACGGGAATGGCATGTTTGGACAGATCAGCAGTGTGAAACTGGACGATGTCAAAGACGGGCTCACCAACACGGCGATGTTCAGCGAACATGTTAAAGGGAGCTGGGATGATACGCTCATCGATCCACTTTCCGACCTATATAATCTGCAGGGAGTCTGGACCGAGAGCCAGTTCAGTGATGCCTGCGGCCGCCTGACCCCGCAGACCGCGGGGGCGTATCAGTACGATGTGGAGTCGGGACAGACCTGGCTGGCGGGGAACATGAACTGGACCCGCTATAACCATGTACGGACGCCCAATCGCACGAACTGTAAAAACGGATTTACCTGGGACGGAGTGATCCTGAATGCAACCAGTTGGCACACGGGCGGGGTCAATGTACTGATGGGAGATGAGAGCGTGCGTTTCGTCAATGAAAATATCAATGATGAACTCTGGCGTGCCCTGGGTACCCGATCCGGAGGCGAAGCGATCTCAGGGGCAGGCATATGAAGTGTTATCTCACTGCTGTGTTGATCCTGATTCTGGGAGGTGTTTCTGCGCCGGTGCTGGCGCAACCCGAGTCGCGCGAAGCCTATTTCAGCTTTCGCGGAGAAGAGTTCGATAATAAACTGCTCGTTCCCCTTGGCAGGGGGACAGTGCGGTTGTTTCAGCCCCGTCCCGAAGGATTGCTGTTCCGACTTCCTGCAGAGCATAAGCTCCCCACGCTGGGGGTCAGCCCCCGTTTCCAGATTGAGGGGGATTTTGAAATTACTGCTGCGTACGAAGTGCCCGTCTGGAAGGATCCGAAAGCCGGCTATGGAATGGGACCGAGTCTCTACCTGAAACTGAATGACGAGGCTGGGTCAGCAGTCGCGCTGGGACGTCTGCTGCGTCCGGGAAAGAAGCATGTCTTCAGCACCATGCTCTCAAGTACGGTGGATGAGAAACGCAACTATGATGTGAAACTGTATGATACCAGTATCAATTCCGGGAAATTAAAACTGGTTCGGACCGGGGGACTCTTGAAGTTCCTGGTCACGGAAGATTCTCCGAATGAGTTTCGTGAGTTGCGGCAGGTGGAACTGGGAACCGCCGACGTGGAGTTGCTGCGTCTGGGAGTCCAGCAGAGCGATCCGGAAACGCCGGTCCAGGTGCTCTGGAAAGATTTGAGTATCAAAGCCACCGGGTTTCCGAACCATCCCGATTCCCTCGCGAAGGGGAAACAGCTGCATGTGCCCAGCTATCACCCGGCACCTCAACCCGAATCCTTTTCCTTATATTGGAGCCTGGCAGCTGGGATTGGCCTGGTCGTGATGATCGGTGGCGTGATCTGGGTGCGAAAGCGCGGTTGAGCCTCTCCGGGACGAGAGTGATCACTGTCGTTAAAAAGTCTGCTCAGGCTGGCATGGCCTGCTGTTTTCCGGTTAGACTGGATGAATTCCTAACCTGCTGAGGGTTCAGCAAGACGACTCTGATACGTTAATCCATCCAGGAAAGCGGGGCGATGATGTTGCAGAAAGACGATCAGTTCTCAATCGAGCGCAGAGAAGCATTACAGAATATCGGCTGGGCTTTATTGTCAGCAGGATTGCTGCAGGCGGGATCCCCGGCGGGAAGTGTGTTTGCGGCAGAGCAGGGCCCCGGTTTCAAAGACAGCCGGCTGGGAGAACTGAAAGATCTGAATGGTTATTTCCCCTTCACCCCCAGTGAGTCTCCTGAAGCCTGGGAAGAGCGTGCTGAATATGTGCGGCGGCAGATTAAAGTCGCAGCCGGCGTCTGGCCTGAGCCTGAAAACACAAAGATTAACGCCACCGTACACGGCAAAGTGGACCGGGATGAATACACGGTTGAAAAAGTCTTTTTCGAAAGCTCTCCCGGTTTGTATGTAACGGGGAATCTATATCGCCCCAAAGGCAAGCAGGGACCACTGCCGATGGTGCTCTCGCCGCATGGTCATTTTCAGAACGGCCGGTTTTATGACAGTGGTGAAACACGCATCAAAGCGGATATCGAAGCGGGAGCGGAGAAATACGAAGTTGGCGGTCGCTATCCGTTGCAGGCCCGTTGTGTCGAACTGGCACGTATGGGGTGCATGGTCTTTCATTATGACATGCTGGGCTACGCGGATGGGTTCTGCCTGAGCTACGATCTGATTCATCGTTTTGCGAAACAGCGTCCGGAGATGTCGAGAGCCAAAAACTGGGGACTGTTCAGCGCGCAATCGGAACTGCGGCTGATCAGCGCACTGGGACTGCAGACGCTGAACTCTATCAAGGCCCTGGACTGGGTCTGTTCGTTGCCCGAAGTGGATCAATCCCGGATTGGAATTACCGGTGCCAGTGGCGGGGGAACGCAGACATTCATCCTGGCTGCGATCGATGACCGTATCAAGGCGGCTTTTCCGGCGGTGATGGTTTCGACTGCGATGCAGGGGGGCTGTACCTGCGAGAACGCGACCTATCTGCGGATCGAAACGGGGAATGTAGAGTTCGCCGCACTGGTGGCGCCACGGCCGCTGGGGATGACGGCAGCGAATGACTGGACCAAAGAAATTGAAACCAAGGGGCTGCCCGAACTAAAGCAGCATTTCAAAATGATGGGAGCACCGGAGGATGTTGAGGGGAAATATTATTCCTTCCCTCACAATTACAACTATGTCAGCCGGGCAATGATGTACGAGTTTTTCAACAAGCACTTCAAGCTGGGGCTGGAGTCACCGATTGTCGAGGCTGACTTTAAACCGCTGACGAAAGAGGAAATGACCGTCTGGAGCAAAGAGTATCCAGCGCCGCCGGGGGATGAGCAGTCCGAAGTTAAAATTCTACATACGCTGGCACGCAAAAATGCCCGCCAGATCGAAGCACTGACACCCCACGATCAGACATCGCTGGCGGAATATCGTCGCGTGGTGGGTGGGGCGATTGAAGTGATGATTGGGCGTACGTTGCCTGCGGCTGAAGATCTGGAAACCGAAACCATTTCCGAAGATCAGCTGACAGGTTATAAGCAGTACCACACACTGATTAAGAATCAGCGATTCGGTGAAGTGACGCCGGCGCTGTTCTGTCTGCCCGATCAATGGAATCGGAAAGTAGTACTCTGGCTGACTGATGCCGGAAAGTCTGGATTACTCAAAGCAGATGGAAAACTGGTCGATCCCGTGCAGAAGCTGGTCGATGCGGGGACCGCGGTCGCCGGGATTGATGTTTTGTACCAGGGCGAATTCAATCAGATTCAACCTGCTCCCAACGAGATGCCTGTCGTCAAGAATCCACGTGAATTTGCCGGCTACACACTGGGCTATAATCATCCAGTCTTTGCCAGACAGGTGCACGATATTCTGAATGCCCTGGCGTATTGCAAGCATCACGAAAGTCAGCCGCAGTCGATCGCAGTGGCAGGCTTTGGGTTTTCCGGGGTGAGAGCGGCTGCTGCCTGTGCCCATTCACCGGAACTGGTCAAACAACTGGCCGTGGATCCCGGTGGCTTCCGCTTTGCAGAGATTACGAACATTCGTGATCTGCGTCTCTGGCCTGGCGCGGTGAAATATGGTGATGTGCCGGGGCTGCTCTCGCTTTGTGAACCGGCCTCACTCTGGCTGGCCAGCAGCTCGGCCGCTGTCCCGAAACTGGTACAGTCGACTTATAATTCAGCAGGTTTGTTGAACAAGGTGGAACTCTTCCAGGGGAAAGCGAACTCTCAGAACGCGGCGGTCGACTGGCTGCTGAAAGGCTGAGTGCCTCTGGAGTGATTTCGCTTTCCCGCAAGAAAGCAGGTGCATTTTCCATCAGGGGCTGTATACTGATGGATACAGTGTCTGTACGCTTTGGTCGCCGGAGTTTCGGCAGGAAATGAGCAGGGGAGAGTTCGATGCACTCAAATACATTCCGGGAGTTACGACGTTTCTTCGGTCTGGTTCTGTTCCTGACCGCAGGTTTACCCGCGCTGTTGTCTGCTGCCGATCCGGTCGCTTTAAAGTATCAATGGAAGCAGGGGCAGGAGCTGGCTTATCGAATTGAGATCGAAGTGGATCTGGAAGATTCCACGGAGGTGCTCAGTGGAATTGAGCAGTACCGTGTGACAGAAGCGACAGATCACAGTCTGACGATAAGCTGTACCGGCAGCTTGAATTCAATCCGTAATATTAAGCACAAGCAGGGACGTCGGCTGATAATCCCGCCTGCACCGCGGATGCCTCATTCGAATCCCTTTGCGGGACTGACTGGCAGCATGGCCGGGGTGATGAATCCTCATGAGATCGTCATGAACCGGTTTGGGGAGATCGAGACGATCAAAGGGTCATCACTGCTGCCGTATCTGATCGGGCATTTGTCTCAGATCAATCTGATTCCGCTTTCTCCTGCTGGTAAAGCAGAATGGTCTGAGCAGGACAAAGCGAAGATTTCGGTGATCTCATCCGACCGGATGACACTTCCGTTCCGTGGGCCCAATGTGGAGAAAACGCTGGAAGCCAAAAAGTCGACCGAATATGTGATCGAGGGTGAGCAGGGGAATCTTGTGACGATCAAGGTTCAGCACAGCTATCGCACGATTGCAATGGTCGAAGACGGACCTGAGGTGGAACTGACGGGCTCGGGACAGATTCAGTTTGACAAACAACAGGGGGCGGTCAAAGAACTCAAGTTGGATTATAAAATGGTGCGACGCAGTGAATCGTCGACCCATCGGATCCCGATCACGATCACATCGCATCAACTGACGGCGGAAGAGCTGGCACAACAGCAGGCTGCGCAGGCCGAGTTGCGCAAGAAGCATGAAGCTGAAATGCAGAAGCGGGAAGCGGCAGCGAAATTTGAGGTCCCGAAAAACCTGGATGCAGAGCTGACAGGGATTTTGCAGGATCTGTCGACGACGAATCTGCTGCAGCGCAAAACGGCTCTGAAAAAACTGAGTCAGGCGAAACCGACGAAGAAAAATCCGGAAGTGGCGCGGATCCTGATTGGGCTCCTGGAGAGTAAAGACATCACCATCGTTAAGGATGCTTCCGAAGCTCTGGTAGTCTGGTCAACCAAAGAGAATATACCCGCCATGATTCAACTGTTGCCGGAGGTTAATATTCTGGGACAGGAAAACGTGATGCAGGCTATTTTGCAGCTTCAGACCGATGAGGGTACAGAGGCGGTTGCCGGTCTGTTGAGTGATCGGTCCAGAGCTCATCAGGCGGGGAATCAACTGATCAAGTACGGCAGCGATGCAGAGGATGCGGTACTGGAACAGCTTGCCCCTGAAGATTTTCTGACAACGGTGAACGTGATGCGCGTGTTGAAAGAGATTGGCACGGAAAAGAGTCTGAAGAAAATCGATGAAGTGACACGTAAAACGAAGAATAAAAATTTCCGTTTTCAGGCTGCCTCGACGGTCAGGGCCATCGAGGCGCGCGTCAAGTAGTCTGTGACATTACGGCTGTGCGAATTCACCCGGTGCACGAAACTGGGATTCTTCCGGAGCAGCAGTCTTGTCTTGAGCAGGTACTTCATTCGAAATACGAATGATAACTGGTGCTTCCTCTTCGATTTCATCAAGTGATCGGAAGGGGTTGATTTCCAGAGGAGCTTCTTCGAGTTGCGGTTCCGGCTTTGCTTCCACCTTGGGCTGAGGGATAGTCCGGGTCACAACGGGCTTGGATTGAACCGAGACCGTTCGAGTAGCGGTTTTAACCGGTGCCGGATTATCAGGAATTTTCCGGAAGGGTTGTACTTTAACCGGCGCTGCCGATTCCATTTCCTTTTTCAGTGAAACCTGGCTGATCAGTTTGGTTTTCTCAGGGGCCGGTTCGCTTGATGCGAGTGTTTCGCGTTGTTGAGCGCGGGTATCTGCAGAAGCTTTCAGGCTGGCCAGTTGTGTGGGTTTATCCAGTGACCGTGTTTTCTGTGGTGCAGCTGCTTTCGCACTGGTCTGGGGCTGTGTCTGTTTTTCAGCAGACGCTGCTGCCAGTTGCTCTTCCGCTTCTGCTGTCTTATGGGCGAGCATGCGATCTTTCAGCAATGCCAGTTCCGCTGCTCCCTGTCCGGCCGATTTCAGATCCGGGTCCGCTGTGAGGGCGAGGTCGTATTCCTTGAGAGCCAGTTCCCCTTCGCCGCGCTGGGTATGAATATAGGCGACGTTGGCATGGGCTTCTGCTTCCGACATGATGTTGCGGAACATGGTATAGCTCTCTTTGAAGCGTCCCTGATGCCCGACGACCAGCGCGAGGTTATTCATGATCCGCGGATTTTTGGCATCGTTCTGCAGAGCAGCGGCGAGTGCTTTTTCAGCGGCTTCATACTGGCCCCGCTGGTAGAGGGCATAGCCGAAGTCGTTGAGTACTTCTGAGTTATTCGGGTCAAGCTGTTTGGCCTGAGTGAAATAACGGGTGGCTGCAACGGTATCGCCCAGGTGCGAACAGACAATCCCCAGGCGATGGCAGGCCTTCACGCTGTGCGGGTTCTTTTTCAGGTAAGATTCGTATTTCTCCCTGGCCCCGATCCACTCTTTCTGTCTCTCCATCGAGCGAGCGGCAGCGAGAACGTTCTCGTCTTTTTCTTTCCCACCGGGAAGCACAGACTTCACTTTGGAAACCTGTGTATTCAACTGCGTGCATCCCTGGAAAGCGAGAGTGCAGAGGATCAAAGTTGAACAAAACAATCCATTGCTGTTCATAATTGTGTCCTGGCGTTATTTCAGACTGAATTCCGTTTCGATCGAAACCGTGGTGAGAGCGTCGAAATTAAAAGGACGCTCTCAGAGCTTGTGACTGGTACGACTCGATTAAACCGTTATAAAAAGTGGACGGATCCCCCGAAGAATCCGTCCACTGTAGTTGAGGTTGCTCAGCAGGAAACTTCCGGCTTAGAAGAAGCCGATTCCACCGCCACCGAAGCCGGAGCCAAAGCCACCAAAGCCACCAAATCCGCCTCCGTTACCATTGTTACGGAAACCGTTATTGTAGGCACGGTATGCTTCAAACCCTTCAAAGCCTGGTGTGAAGGCCGGAGCAACAACCACCCGTTCGTCAGCATCCTGCACGTTCATCGCCTGCAGCATTTTGACGATGACGTTGCGACGATGCATGTCCAGATCGTCGTTGCCATGAATCGGGTACTTGTATTCAGATTTTTCTGCGACAGACATGGAGCTGGGCTCGATCACCACGGGGAACGGAGTGGAAGCCATGCGGACCGCAATCTGCTTGATGTGGTCTTCGCCTGCAGCATTCAACTTGGCAGTGGAACCAACGAATTCGCTTTCAACGATTACGAAGTCGGAGGCTTCACCATTTTCTTCCTGCTTCTGCCAGATATCATCACTGATGGTTCCCAGCGGGGCTACAGAATCGTGAGGGATCTGAGCCTGGTAACCTTTGTGGTGGCAACCGCTGACCAGCAGTGCTGCTAAAGCAATAGCAGGCAAACTTGCAATTTTGGGTTGTATTGACATCGTTTAATCCCTTGTTTATTTCTTTCACATGTTCGAGGAGAAGCGATGTGATTGATATTTTAATAGTCTCTTATCAGGCGAAGTTAAAGATGATTATTCAGAGAAACCGTAGTCACCGTTGATGTAGTACTTATCAGATTTTGTCTGATGGATGTAATCTTTCTGTTGCTTGTGAATCCGTTTTTTCTGCATGTACCAGACAGTGCTTCTGTGGTGCACATCCGGCTTGCCTTCAATGTTGTTCATGAAGTAGAAGTCGATGTCACCTGGTTCGGTGACTTCCATGCCCGGCAGAATTGTCGGAGCATCTTCCGGTTCCAGCGGATGGACCAGTTCAGGACTGACGAGCACGATCAGCTCGGTTTCATCCCGTTGTACTGATTTGTTAGAGAACAGCGGTCCGACCAGCGGAATGTCTCCGATGAAGGGCACACGGTTCAAGTCACCACGCTGCTGTTCCTGGATCAGACCGGCGATTGCCAGTACCTGACCTTCACGCAGATCGACGGTCGTGCTGACAGACTGAGTATCCAGACCCAGGATTCCATTGACCGACAGGGCAGGGTTGACCTGGCTGAATGTCGGAGTTACCTGGAGACGAATCCGGTCTTTATCGAGTACGGTCGGCAGGAAGGTCAACTGGGTACCAAAGCCTTTGAAGGTAGTGGTTGCTGCCTGAGCCCCACCGACACCAACAACGGTTGGTACAGCAAACTCACCACCAGAGATGAAGTTTGCAGGACGGCCACTGATTGTTACCAGGTTTGGTTCTGCCAGGATCTTGGCATATCCGTTCTGGGCCAGAGCCGAGATGAACAGGTCGACGTGTTTACTGTTGAGTGATGCGGTGACCAGCCCTGAACCGCCATTGGCCAGGTTCTGAGCAACACCGGTGAAGATCTGGCTCCAGCCGAATTCTCCCGCCTGAACGATCAGGTCGGTGCTGGCAGTCCGGGCAGCAGATCGGTCAAGCTGTGCGATTCGCACTTTGAGCATGATCTGTTTTTCACCAGGAACTTTCAGCATATCGATGACAGTGGCTTCCGGCAGCACGGCTCCCCCTGGGAAGGGGTCAGCAGCCTGGCCATCAGCGAAGAGTGAACCGCCTCCAGCACCGTTGGCACCACCGCCAGCTCCCGATCCACCGGAACGGGCACGAATGATTGTGATGATCTGCACGGCTTCCTGCTCATCGCGAGCCTGGCCACGCACAATCAGCTTGTCAGCAAAAGGAATCAGCTGAACTTTGCTGTTGGGAAAGAATTCATTGATCATCTTCTGGAATTCACTGTATTCCATCCGACGCAGGTCATCGATGGAGTTGTCGCCTTCCACTTTCACCTGAACGCTCAGGATTTGTGGGTTGGCTTCTTCTCCCAGCCAGAGGGTCATGGTCGTGGTTCCGGTTTCTTTACCGATCACTTCGACTTCCTGTGACCCGAATGCGACGACTTCAATCTTGGTCGGATCGGCGATCGCGACGCGGAAGACGTCCATTTTCATTTTCAGAATTTTGGAATGCCGCTGCTGGACACTCAGCTCGACTTCAGATTCGTAGATCTGATCAACGAGCTGATGCACCTTTTCTTTGACTTTGGTGCTAGCGACTGGTGTGTTCTTCTTTGCTGCGCCAGTCTTGAAGCCATTTGTTTTGATTTTTCCCGGAACGGGAGGAGCTGGCGGGACCTGTGCAGCAAGGGGCGAAGCCGTCAGAGCAACACCGCAGGCGAGTGCCAGCATTGTGCGTCTTTTCCATAAGGCGTTAATAGACATACTCGTCTCCCAATCCTTTGGTCGTCAGTGTGGATTAAAGGTATATTGGTTGGAACCAGCCCCGAGAAACAGTCTTACCTGGGACTGTGAAATATTCAGTTACTTATTCCGGGGTGTCACTCACTGTCTGCCGTGTCGTTGTATCAGGTCGGATGGTGCAGTTCCCGTTATAGTCGTGCACATCAGGTCCAGAAAAACTGTTGCAGTTATCATAGTGCCTGCAAAGCGGAGATTCGCAAAGACAAATCCCACAGCATCAGTTCTATCGGAACAACCATTACGGAATGTTGATGGTTTTTTTGGGAGGTAGTTCAAGAATGTACAAAATTAGAGATTCTGGCGATTTCAGCAGTTTTCTACTTTATTCCTTATGTGTGTTGAGACGAAACTGAACTATGGTGGGAGAACTCCTGCTCTGGTGTCTGATTGCGTACCATCCAGAGTATATTCAGTGGTGATCCACCAGTTAACCTTACCAGTTAAGTTGTAGATACAACATAAAATATCAAAAGGTGGTCTCATGAATGCGAGTATTGCATTGCTCATTGGTCTGAGTGTATGGCAGTCTGACGGTCAAGTCGCGCCAGCCAACACGGTCAGTGCTCCCGCAACCATTTCTCCTGTTTCTTACGAATGTAATTACCCGGCTTCTCATGAGTGCATGTCGGACGGGTACTGTCAGTCAGGAAGCGGGAATGGTTACTGTGGTGTGTGTGGCAGCAGTTACTGTGATGGCCACTGCAAACTGAAGAAACGCTGCTTGTGCGACTGGAAAACGACGGGCGATATGTATCCCCATTATCCTTATGCTCCAGCATACCATGGCTATTATTACTTCCGGCCATACAACTACACTAACATTTTGCGTCAGAGGGGTGAGATCATCGCCCTGGGAGGAAATCCAAAAGCTCCTTATGCACACAAGATGTTTGACCGGATCTATGAGCAGATTGATCTGACGGCATATGAAGAAGCTCCTGCTGACGGTGACGGTGTCCCGGGGCTGGAACCCATTCATAACGAACTTCCCAGTCTGGAAGACATTCTGAAAAGCAAGTAAGCTGCTGACGGATACCTGACGGACTGATAAGAAATTGAAACAAAAAAGATCTGTGCCTTTGTGTGCAGATCTTTTTTTCGTTTGGGGAACTGGAGTGGGCGAATCTGATTCACCAATTGCAACTGGGGCGTGGAGCATGAGTCAGCGGGAATGGCTGATCTCCCTGGGACTGATCTGGTGCGCATGCCTGTTTCTGATATCTACGGTAACGATCGCGGATCCTGACTTGTGGGGACATACCCTGTACGGGATTCGTGCTCTGGAAGCGGATGTGCTGGTAGAGCACACCGATCCGTTCTGTTATACCGAACCGGGGGCAATCTGGATCAATCATGAATGGTTCACCGAGGATTCCTTCGGCTGGCTCTGGCTGCGATTCGGGAATACCGGGCTCTGGCTCTGGCGCAATTTCTGGCTGCTGATGATTATGATTCCGGGCTGGCTGGCGTTGAGATCACAGCGGGCCAGCCTGGCCGGTGGTCTGTTACTCCTGGTTTATACCGCGTTTTGCCTGTCACAGTTCGTGGTCTTTGTGCGCCCTCAACTGGTGACCTTTGGCTGTTTTGCCTGGACACTCCTGCTGCTGCGTGGCTATCTGGCTGATCCGAGGCGTAAAGCGATCTGGTATCTGCCGGTCCTGATGTTGTTCTGGTCTAATTCGCACGGCGGGTTTCTGGCGGGAGTAGGAGTACAGGGGCTGGTCGTCTGCTGGATGGGCTGGAAAACAACTCAGGGAATGTATCGGTCGGCAGATTTCTGGCGACTGGCATTTGTGATCGCCTTTGCCTGGGCTGTGACGCTGATCAATCCCTACGGGGTCGGTCTGCATCAGATGCTCTGGGATCACCTGGTAACAAAACAGATTGTGCGAGAGTGGCAGCCTTTGTGGGAGGCGCGTCAGGCACTCCTGTATTACATTCCGTTTCTGCTGATTGGCCTGGCGTTTTTCGGATCACGTAAGTGGGAATGGATCGACTTACTGCTCATACTGGTTGTTGCCTATCAGGCACTCAGCCATATCAGGCATGTGGCTCTGCTCGCGATTGCTGTGCTGATCCTGCTGCCGGCACCTTTATCAGAAGGGCTTCACAAACTGTTACCCCGTTTGCATCAGCGCTGGGCGGGCCCGCAGCGTACCGGATTGCGGATGTTACTGGTGGGCGGACTCCTGCTGGGGATCTATGGTCTGTCCGTGCATACGATTGTAAAACTCTGGCAGCAGCAGGTAGCACCCTGGCAGATCGGCGTGGAAACGCAGAGTCGGGCTCCGGGAATGCCTGTGGCTGCTATCGAAGTATTGCAGCAGGCGGATCTGCAGGGGAACATTCTTACCGACTATGGCTGGGCGCAATATGTCATCTGGCAGACCTTTCCCGAGTCACGAATCGCATTTGACGGACGCTATCGGACCGTCTATTCCGCGCAACTGGAACAGGAACTGGTTGAGTTTCAGCAGTTAAATGCGGATTCGACGGGACCAACACCTTTGCTGGATAATTATCCGACAGAGATCCTGTTACTGCCTGCAGGTCAAGCGGTCCAGGGCTATCTGAAGCAACGGACTGACTGGAAACAGGTCTATGCCGATGCGCAGTCCACGATCTGGCTTAAGGATTTGCCTCGTTTTCAACCGATTATCAGTAGAGCCAGGCAGGAATTGCTCCCGGTACCTGAGATTCCACTCTGGATCCTGTTTCCCGGGGATCCTCCCCGGCAGAAACCGGGAGAGGCATCTCTGCAAACAGGACGGTCTACCTGACCGGCAGGAAAGTGAAATGCAATTTTGTGGAATCAGTTTTGATCAGCGACAGGAGCGAGGAGCTGAGCTGGCAGTCGCATCGCGCTCAGCCGGGTTATCCGTATCCAGTTGAAACAGAATTTCGTCTCCCTCAATATCTACGACCGTTAAAAACTGATCGCCAACCTGAATCGTATCACCAATAGAAAGTTCGAGTTCGCAGGTTTGGGTTACCAGGTCTGCCACGTAAGCACCTTTCGTAGGGAAGCAGTGTTCCTGGCCGTTGATTTGTGTCGTCAGGAGAATTTCAACGGCAGGAAGTGTACATAAGTGTCGTTTGTGGGGCTCGCTCATGGGGTCAGGGGGGGAGAGATTAGCAGGAGATCCCGTTTATGGCAATTGGAACTCGGCAAGATCAGTAATTCGCTGAAAACGATTGAAAAAACAGAGACTCGGGTACGCTCAATTCGTATGATTATAGTTGCAACCAGCAGGTTTGGTGGTTTAGGATAGTCAAGGTTTCTATCCTTACCAGTTTTTCTATCTTGTTATCTGGTGTTACTTTCCAACTGTTATGTCTTTGCAAGAAGTCCAATCGACGGCTACGTTATTGCCATTGGAGTTCACGCCTCTCTTGAAGCGTGCCCGGTGGGGCGGAGAGCGTCTGGGCACAATCTTGCAGAAGCCGATCGGTCTGGAGGGCGATTTCGGTGAAAGCTGGGAACTGTCAGATCATCCGGAAGCACCGACCCTGATTGCCAGTGGAGAGTATGCGGGATCGACACTTTCCGAAGTGATCGGTCAAAATCCCCAGGCAATGTACGGTGCGGGAACCTGCTATTCGACGTTTCCGCTGCTGATTAAATTCATCGATGCAACCGATCGCCTTTCCCTGCAGGTCCATCCCGATGATTCGCACCTGCCCGACTTCGATGCCCGCAAAGCAGGGAAATCGGAAGCCTGGGTGATTCTGGATGCCGCCCCCGACAGCCGGATTTATGCCGGTTTGAAGGCAGGCGTCGATGCCGATGAACTTGGAGCCCAACTGGAACAGGGGAATGTCGAAGCCTGTCTGCACAGTTATCCGGTTCGTCCGGGAGATTGTGTGTTTATTCCTGCGGGGACTCTGCATGCGATTGGCGAAGGGATCCTGCTGGCGGAAGTTCAACAGACCAGCGATATCACTTACCGATTGTTTGACTGGAACCGACTGGATCAGTCGGGCCAGCCACGTCCCCTGCATGTTGAGCAGGCATTCAACAGTATCAATTTCCAGCGGGGGCCCGTAGATCTGCTCGAGCCTCAATTGCGTCAGGACGCCGACCACAGAGTTGAGACTCTGCTGGAGTCTTCCTGTTTTTCTATCCGTCGCCACCAGAGTGCGAGTCCGCTGCGGTTACCTTCAGTGAACCGGGCACAGATTCTGATCGTGCTGGAAGGGACGGGGCAGCTTGAGTGCAGTGCCGAAAGCTATGAGCTGTTCCAGGGGAAGACGCTGCTGGTGCCTGCGGCCGCCTCGGATTGCCAGATTGTGGTCGAGCACGAAATGACGTTCCTGGAAGTGATTCCCGGCTGAACTGGAATCAGACCCGCTGGTAACGTTTGTAGCCTTCGAGTTCGAAGTCGTGCAGTGTCGATTCGAGTTTCTGTCTGATCTGCTGCAGCCGCTCTTCATCAACGATTTTCTGTTCGTGCTCATCGATCACATAGAAGACATCGACAACCTGGTCGAGGTGCGTTGAAATTTTCGCCATGACGACGGACAGCCCCATGCGGCTGATGGCCCGGGAAATAATATAGAGCAACCCGGTGCGGTCGTTGGAAATGACGTCAATGATCGTGCAGCGTTTGGAAGAGTGATTGTCAATTTCCACGCGTCCCAGTTCGTACTCTCCGCTCAGTTCTGTTGATTCATGGAATCGCTGATTGGAGAGGAACATGGTGCGTGCATCGCTTTCTCCTTTGACCGCCTTGCGGATTTCCTCTTCAATTTTTTCGATCTGGCTTAAGGGAACTTCATCCACAAAGTCATGATCAATGACATGGAAACTGTCGACGACACCGCCGGAGGCGCTGGTCGTAATCTGGGCGGATATGATTTCCATGCGACGAGAAGTAAACACGCTGACCATGCGATGGAAGCAGGCCTGTGAGTACATGGCGGGAGCGATCACATGGTAATTGACCGTGCCTGTGTCCGGTTCGAATTCCCCTTCCACCACGATCTGATCAGGAGGAAGGTCGCGGAGGATTTTGATGTCGGCGGCAATCCGTTCTGAAGAATTGACCAGCAGATAATGTGGCGAGAACGAATTAAACAGCTCGGTGAACCAGGAGTCGGGATCTTCTTCGTACTCGGGGATCTGAGGAAGGTCGAGGTGGTTTCGGACCAGCTGTTTCACGCGGGCCAGACGCTGGTCACGATGATAGCGGGAATGCTTTCCGCCCAGCAAGAGCATGGTGCGTTCGTATAAATCCGCGAGCAGTTCCGACTTCCAGTCAGTAAACACACCGGGGCCAACCGCAGTGATGTCTGCCGCGGTTAACACGTATAACATGCGGAGTTTTTCCGGGCTGCCGACCTTCTGGCTGAATTCGAAGAGAATGTCCGGATCAGAGATATCCCGCCGAAATGCCAGGTGGGCCATCGTGAGGTGTTCCAAGACCAGGAAGACGAGCAGTTTCTGTTCGTCCTCTCTGAGCCCCAGACGGACCGCGGTGTCCGTTGCGATCATAGCCCCCATTTTACTGTGGTCTTCGCCGTAGCCTTTCCCGATGTCGTGCAGCAGAATCGCGAGGTTGAGCAGATCCTTATCCTCGATATTGCGATAGGAGCTGCCCAGAGCGGAGTCGTCATCAGCGAACGATTCGGCTGCTTCGATGGCGCGGAAAGTATGTTCGTCGACGGTGTAGCTGTGATACTGATTGAACTGCAGCAGACAGTAAGCGTGTTGCATGTACGGGATCAGCAGATTGAGGATGCCGGTTTCCGACATGATCCTCAACGTGGGACCCAACTGGGTGCTGCGACCCATGATCGCGCGGAACAGATCGATCGAGCGATTTGTAATTGTGGGCGGCAGCTTGAGCGCTGCTTCGCGAATGGCATCCAGCAGATCGGGGGCGATGGAGATGCCGTACAGCGAAGCGGTATCGAACAGTTTAAGAATTTCTTCCAGGTTGTTGCAGACTTCATTTCTGTATTTCGGGACGACATCCAGGTGATCGGGAGCGATTTTGAGGATCCCGTCTGAACGATGTGTCATCAGAAAATCATAGGCCCGCGACAGGAAGGGCAGGGGGCGATGCGCTTTAATGAAACGTTCGGTGATTTCCGCGACAGCTTTACTGTGCCGGAAATATTCCTGCATCAGAATTTCGACAGGACGCTGTCCGTTGGTGCCTTCAATCTGTCGTTGTTCGGCCATCCAGAGCTGCGAATCTTTGGTAAACAGATCCTGCTGTTTGCCGGCTTCGTAATGCAGTTGAATGCGGACTTTGAGCAGATAGTCGCGAGCATTTTTGAGGGTTCGCACATCACGGCTGTTGATGCGGCCATCGAGCCTCAGCATATCCAGGTTGGAGGTGCCGTAACGGGCGTAACCGGTCCAGCGCAAGAGGTGGATGTCGCGCAGGCCGCCGGGCGAACGTTTGATATCGGGTTCCAGCTGCATGACCGCACCGCCGTGCTGTTTGCGTTCTTCCCAGCGTGCGGCAACACACTGTTCGAAAAAGATGCGTCGGCGAAACAGGATGACGTGGCGATAATAAGACCGAATCAGTTGTTCGGCCATGTGCTCATCTCCCCAGATGGAGCGGGCTTCGATCATCGCGGTGGCAAACTCGGGTTCGGTGCGGGCCATCTTGATGGAATCTGCAATCGTGCGGACACTGTGCCCCAGTTTGAGGCCGGCGTCCCAGCAGTTGCGGACTACGTTGCCGATGAAGTTCGAGAATTCATCAACAACCTGATTGCGATAGAGGAACAGCATGTCCACATCGGAGAAGGGGGCCATTAAACCGCGGCCGGAACCGCCGATGACCAGGATGGAGCAGTTCTGTTGAATCAGTTTCTGTTCTGCTGCGGAAAGTTCCTGAAACTGATCCTGGATGATCTTGAGTAGCAGTTGTTCGATAGATTCAGCGATGGCGGTAGCGATCTGCAGCCCGCCTGCTCCCTGGCGCAGCAGATCACGCCCCCGTTGTCTGGCCTGCTCCAGCTGTGCGCGATAGACAACAAAAGGTTGCTGTGCAGAACTAGAGTTCGCGGTGCGTGACATGGTCTGTTCCAGGCTGAAACGAAAAACGAAACAGGACTGCCTGGCCTGATGACAGCGAATCGCGTAAGGAAGCTGTCAGCAAATCAGACCGCTTCCGGGCCGGTTTCTCCCGTACGGATTCGGATAACTTCATCGAGATTCGTGATAAAAATTTTCCCGTCACCAATCTGGCCTGTCCGTGCAACCTGTGTAATGGTTTCGACGGTCTGGGGGACCACGTCGTCCTGGACAACGATTTCAATTTTCACCTTGGGTAAGAAGTCGACGATGTACTCATTGCCGCGGTAGGTTTCTTTGTGACCGCGCTGGCGACCAAACCCCCGGACTTCACTGACAGTCATACCACTGATGCCAAGCTCCGAAATGGCATTTTTGACTTCTTCAAGTTTGTAATGGCGTATGATTGCCTGAATTTTTTTCATCTAAGACTTCTTTATCAAGGGGTAACGCGACTCAGCTCTGTAAAAGATGTAAAGCAAAAGGGGCAGGAAATCGGCCCCTCGCTTTACGTCTATTTTAGAGAGCGGTCTCTCCAGCTTCTCCCGTACGAATACGGATGATGTCTTCCACGGGAAGAACAAAAATCTTTCCATCACCGATCTGGCCGGTGCGGGCTGATTCAAGAATCGTGTCGACAACGGCTTTCACCTGATCATCGGGAACGATGACTTCCATTTTGGCCTTGGGCAGGAAATCGACGGTGTATTCGGCACCACGATACTGTTCCTTGTGACCTTTTTGACGACCAAAACCACGAACTTCAGACACAGTCATACCCTGTACACCGATTTCGGTCAGAGCATCTTTGACTTCTTCCAGTTTGAAATGTCTGATGACAGCTTCCACTTTTTTCATCGGAATCATACTCCCAGAAAAATGCCCGGTTTTCCTACAGCGCTTTCAGAAACCCAAGCGACTATCACACTTACCTATTATATCGAAACCAGGGGAAAATCTCGATACCTCAATTTCATTTCCCCTGAAAACTCTCAGAAGTATTCGAACTGACACGCAGGGCCAATCCGGATGACTTTCCTGAAACAGGTGATCAGAGCCAGCACCAGCCGGCTCTGATCACCGAGATGCTTACAGGAAAATGTATCCTTCTTCGCCATGCTGACTCAGGTCGAGACCCTGAATTTCGCCATCTTTACTGACTCGCAGACCCATTGTCAGATCGATCAGTTTGAGGATGATGATCGTGCCGATCACGGAGATCACGACCGCAGCCCCGACACTGACGAGCTGGTTAATGAACTGCTGTGTATTTCCTTCCAGTAACCCCGATCCTTCTGCGTTGCCGGTAATGGCCCGGGAGGCGAAGACACCGGTCAGGATAGCCCCAACCATTCCCCCCACGCCGTGCACGCCGAATGCATCGAGTGAATCGTCGTATTTAAATTTGGATTTGAGCGTGGTACAGGCGAAGTAGCAGGCAAAGCCGGCGATCAGGCCCAGGATGATGCCCGAGAGAGGCGTCACCGTACCACAGGCCGGTGTGATGCAGACCAGACCGGCGACCGCACCGGAACAGGCACCCAGAATACTGGGTTTCCCGAGTGAGATCCATTCAGCAATTGACCAGGCAAGGACACCTGCGGCAGCTGCCAGGTGAGTGGCAACAAAGGCATTCACGGCAGCCGGATTCGCCGAAACCGCACTACCGGCATTGAAGCCGAACCAGCCAACCCAGAGCATGGTCGCACCGATAAATGTGTAAGTTAAGTTATGTGGAGGCATCGGTTCCTGACCGTAACCCAGTCGTTTCCCGAGCAGAATGGCACAGACCAGAGCCGAGAAGCCGGAACTGATATGCACGACGGTTCCGCCGGCAAAGTCAAAGGCAGGGTAGAGGGCGTTCTCGTTCCATTCGCAGAGCCAGCCTGTATCAGACCAGACCCAGTGAGCGATGGGACAATAAATAAAGGTGCCCCAGAGGATGGAGAAGACGACCATCGAGCTGAATTTCATCCGTTCGGCAAACGCACCACAGATCAGGGCTGGTGTGATGATGAAGAACATCATCTGGAAGACCATGAACAGGGCCTTGGGAATACTGCCGTTGGCCGGGATGTCTACGGCACCATCTTTCCAACTGGGGATGACCCCTTTGAGCAGGACGTGATCAAAGCCACCTACGAATCCGCCAAGAATGTCGGATCCAAAGGCCAGGCTGTAACCCCAGAGTGCCCAGATGACGGACATCAGTCCCATCAGGAAGACGCATTGCATCATCACGCCCAGAATGTTCTTTTTTCTAACGAGTCCACCATAAAACAGAGCCAGCCCGGGTGCCGTCATCATCAGCACCAGTGCTGAAGCAACCATCATCCAGGCGATGTCTGCATTGCTGAATTCGACAGCAGCAGCTTCCTGGGCCGGCGCTTCTGCACTCGATCCGAGCGGCGGGGCACTGGTTGTTTCATCTGCAAATAGCGGACCGCTTGCTAATAAACCAAGACAGAGTGTAAAAATTGTGCAGTACGTACGAAGTCTGTAGACTCTCCTCATTACAGGGGCCTTTCTGAGCGCAAAGAATTGTAAAAAGCAGTGAGCGAGCGCTTTTCTCACTGGTTTGAGCTGATGGTCTGCTTATGAATTCATCAATCCAGGAGAGAAACTTCTGTCAGCAGTTTCCTCTAATTTGATGTTTTTTGAGCATCGGCAATTGCCAATGCTGCTTACAGACTTCACCATATTCACATTCAGCATGACCATGCGGTCAAACCAGTTAACGCGTCAGTCTACCAAAGGCGTGCACTAAAATCACCTGTCAAATCACAGGTTTTATTCCGGTTTATTTAAGATATGATGAACCTGCAGATTAAACATTTGAATACATTATTGCCCCCGGAACTGGCATTACTGGTGCCTTGTGGCGTCCTGTTTGTACTGGGAGCACTGGTCGGGCAGGGGGTAAATTCCTGGGTTCGGCGGATGTCACTGCAGTCAAAACCGCAGCCACTGTCGCGCTGTGAGGCATGTGGTGCGCGCATTTTGCGCTGGAAACTGATTCCGCTGCTCCGCTGGATCCCCCTGGGGAACCGTTGTCCGGCCTGTTCCAGGCGGCTGCCTCGCTCCGAAATTTTACTCGAACTGGGAACCGGAATCCTGTTTGCCGGCTATTATCTGATGGCGGTCCACTTTCGTTGCCTGGATGTGCCTTCGGTGGTGCCTCCTGAGGGGATGTTCGAGTGGCGTCTGCTTTATCATTATGTTCTGCTCACTCTGCTGGTGGCGGCGACCAGTATCGACTTTCGTGAATACCTGATTCCGGACCAGATCACCGTGACCGGAATGCTGGTGGGAGTGATCGGGGCTACGGTCGCGGGACAGTTACAGATCATCCATTTCTGGGTGGACTGGAACCAGGCGATTCCCGGACTGGCGGGGCCTTACATTCCTGAGTGGATTAAAGACCATTCGCACTGGCACGGTCTGGCATGGAGTATGGCGGGGTTGTTGGCAGGAGGCGGACTGACGTGGGGCGTACGCCTGATTTCCTCGGTGCTGCTGGGACAGGAAGCACTCGGTCTGGGGGATGTCACCTTAATGGCGATGGTGGGCAGTTTTCTGGGCTGGCAGCCGATCCTGCCTATTCTGTTGCTCGCCCCCTTATGCGGATTGCTGATCGGCTTTGTGACGCGGATGACCACCGGCAAGACTTATCTGCCTTACGGCCCCTATCTGTGTGCTGCAACGCTGATCGTGCTGATGGGCTGGCAATGGATCTGGCTGGCGGAATGGCCCTCTGCGGTGCCTGGTGCGCCGCCGGAATTCTCGATTCGCAGACTGTTTGGCGATGTTGGCGGGCTGGCCATCATAGGCAGCATTGCCCTGGGAGCATTTATCGGTCTGCTGCTGTTGCTGCGGGTTTACCGGTCGATTCCGATCAAGCGTCAGTAAGCTTTGGCGTCTGGTACGTTGCAGATAGAGGACGAAATGACCTGATCGGGTTTAGATCAGGTCAAGCTTCTTGTGGCGACGCTGGGGAGGTCGCGAACATTCATCGCAGATGCCATAGACTTCCAGACGGTGTTCGCTCATGCGGAAATTGATCTGCTCGGCCAGTTTCTCGAGCAGATTCGCAATTTCCTCATTGTGGAATTCGAAGAGTTCCCCACAGCTTTTGCAGATGAAGTGATCGTGCTGGGGATAGCCGTAGTCGTGCTCGTAAACATCGCGATCGTTGGTTCGTGCTACCTTCCGCAACAGGCCGGCTTCTTCGAGCGAGCCCAGTGTGCGATAGACGGTAGAACGGCTGACCCGACGTCCGGTTTTCTGGAGGGCCATCCGCTCGACCAGCTGATCGGCGTCGAAATGTTCGTGGGACGAGAAAACTTCCGCGACGATCAATTCGCGTTCCTGGGTTAATCTCATCCCTTTTGTGGCCAGGTACTCTCTGAATTTCTCGGTAGGAGAAACAGCGATTTCCAGGCTTTCAAAATTGAGCACGGTAAATCTCTTCCTCGTCAAAAGTCTCTACTACAGCGCCGGTGCGGATTACTCCGAATCGTTGAACTGATCCAGAAGACGGCCTAAGGCTGCTTCCAGTTTCTCATCCGTTTCGTAAGTTCCGTCATCAATGGCTGCCTTGATTTGTGCCAACCGCTCTGCACGCATATCGGAGTTGTTCGTCATTTCATCCAGCATACGCCCCGCGGAAGAAATCTCCAGTTGATCCTGCGGTGAGGAGATCGGCTTCGTACCAGGCGTCTTATTGATGTTGGTGTTGCTCGGACCAGCTTGCTTACTGATAGGCAGCGATCCGGAAATAGAACTGGTGCCGTTAACATCCATGGCGGCGTTCCCCCTGTCACGTGATCCTGAACCAGACGGGATCGAAAGTTCCCGACCATTAGTTACTGTATGGGGCTCATGATATCGTAAGAAGGGGGATCGATTCAACTGGTAGTCTGCAGTCATGGCCAATTCTTTCATTGAATTCGCTGATTTCAAGTGGTTTTGCGTCTTAGTGAAGCAAAAGAACACCTGTTTTCAGCAGTTTGATAATTCAATATTGAATGTAGAATGGCTTCCTGCACATCCTCCAGCTCAATGATGTAAAATAAGACAGGGCTTATAGGTAAGACATATTCTTATGTCGTTACTGCCTCATTCGTTGAGGGGGAGTTTGAACCTTAGTTGCATCGACGTCCGCTGAGGGAAAAGTTTAACTTCCACTCGGGAAATCCGCCTTTGGACACAGGACTCGGCTGCTGGTAACGATTATGCCGATTATGACGCGCAGGCAGGCCGGCAGATTCAGTTCTGCCGGTCTTACCTGTGGTAAGGTCTATTTATGAAAGGCTTTACGGTTCTCAGCCGCGGGCATAGGGGCCGGTGGCGATTCCGGCGTATTTTTCCAGTCCCTGCTGCAGGGCTTTCTGGACTGCGGGAGCGACCTGTTCGATCTGCTCGCGGGTGATGTCGAGGTGGGTGCAGGCTCGCAGACGGGTTTCTCCCATCGCACCGATGCCGACCCCCAGCTCTTTCAGAGCGGCTGAAAGCTGCATTGCGTTTCCATGCTCGGGGGCGATATCGAAGAAGACGAGGTTGGTTTCGGTTTCCGCGGGATTGATTGAGATCCCGTCAATTCCGGCGAGCTGTTCTGCCAGGAAGCGGGCATTATCGTGGTCTTCCTGCAGCCGTTCGATATTATTTTCCAGGGCATAAATGCAGGCGGCGGCGACGATACCGGCCTGACGCAGGGCACCACCAAAGACTTTCCGGGAGCGACGGGCTTTGGCAATTTCCTCTTTGGGGCCGGCGAGGATTGAGCCCATCGGACAGCCCAGTCCCTTGGAAAAACAGATCGAAATCGTATCCAGCGGTTTGCAGACCTCCGCAATCGAGTATCCGCCGGCGACCGTTGCATTGAAGACGCGGGCACCGTCCATGTGGGTTTTCAGGCCGTTCTCGTGTGCCCAGTCACAGATTTCGGTCAGCTGGTCGAGTGGGTAGTAGTGACCACCGCCGGCATTGGTGGTGTTTTCGACGCAGAGCAGGCGGGTGCGACAGAGGTGCTGATCGTCTGCGCGAATTTTACCTCTTACATTTTCCAGGGCGAGCATGCCTTTCTCACCGGAGAGGGTGCGACAGGAGACACCACTCAGGATGGCTGGACCGCCGCCTTCAAACATCGCGATGTGTCCCAGTTCGTGAATCAGCAGTTCGTCACCCGGCAGGCAGTGAGCGCGAACACCCATCTGGTTGGACTGGGTTCCCGAGCAGGCGAAGACGGCCGCTTCCATGCCGAGCATTTCGCAGATCATGGCTTCCAGGCGATTCACGGTCGGGTCTTCGGCGTTCATATCGTCGCCGAGCTCCGCGGTCATCATGGCCTGCAGCATTTCAGGCGTGGGTTTGGTTTTCGTATCACTGCGAAGATCGATAAATGCGGGATCAAGCGGGGCCACTGGGTTATTCCTTGTCATGTATTGCTGTGGAGGTCACGGAGTGCATCACCGGTTGGTTGGTCGTGTTGTTCTCTACGGTGACTTAAGATTTATGAGCGGCTATCTGTAGTTCCTCAAGGGAAAGAAATGAGTTCATGCTTCCGGAACGGAATCCCTGCAGATCGAGGGTGACATTCTGAAAGCCGAGCTCAAGAAATTTCTGGGTGACCCGGGGCAGGGCAGTGGGGGTTGTCAGGCGATTGATCTGGTCGAGGGGGACTTCGATGCGTGCCAGTTCCTGGGGTTCGAGGCGGACCCGCAGTTCCGGGATGTCGAATTCTTCCCGCAGGAATCGCTCGGCAGAGTCAATCCTGCCAACCCGTTCCTCCGTGACTTCCACGCCGTAGGCAATTCGACTGGAAAGGCAGGGGTGGGCCGGTTTGTTCCAGATAGGAAGATCCCAGTGCCGGGCCAGATCGCGGACATCGGCTTTGTTCAGGCCGGCTTCGATCAGTGGGCTGCGGACTTCAAAGTCGGCAGCAGCCTGCATGCCGGGGCGATGATCGCCGCGGTCGTCCAGGTTGGCGCCATTGACGACCGTCGCGTCCTGCCAGTCATGGCGGGCGATGGCCTGATTCAGGATCTGGTAGAGTTCGGTTTTGCAGTAGAAACAGCGATTCGAAGCGTTGGCCCGGTATTCGGGGGTTGCGAATTCGGAAGTCGAAACGAGCTGATGCGGAATTCCGATCAGTTCTGCGAGCTTAATCGCTTCTTCTTTCTCTCCTGAAGCCAGGCTGGGACTGACAGCGGTGACCGCCTGTGCCTGATCTCCGCGTGCGAGAAAAGCGGCTTTGGCGACGACCGTGCTGTCCACTCCCGCGGAAAAGGCGACGATAATCCGGTCCATGTCCGCGAGAATCTGCTGCAGGTGATCTGTTTTCCGGGATAATTCGGCAGAGAGTGACATAGTCAAAGTAATGGTAGTTTAACAGGTTATCGAGATGTTTCCGCTGGATTGATTATAGACAACCGGGGGGAGGATTGTCTTGGAACATCGCCGGAAAAAATCCCCGGATTCTGGATTGCACAGCGAAATAGCCGCGAATCCCCGGAGACAAGTGGAGGTTTTGTTTAAGAGGGCAGGGGAGCGAAGCGGTTAAGATTTCTGAATCGGCGGATTCAGATCTTTTAACTCACCTGCTGCCCTATTATACTGAAAACAATAGACTTGGGCTGACAGCTACCTGCGGGATCCGTCGCGAGAGACCGACGAGGATCGAATTCGTCGGATGACGGAGCAGGGGAGCCTTCGCCCGCTGTGATCTCATCACTCACTCAAAATCTGAATTCAAATACAACGGGGATAGTTATGTCATTCTGGTCTGTCCGTTTCGTGCGTCTGGTTTGCGTCGTCATGCTGGTCCTGGGAATGAACCTGGTCTCAGTATCCGCAGCCAAGCTGACCAGCGAGCAGCGTAAAGAGCTGGCCTCCATCAAGAAAAATCTGACGAAGGTCTCGATCCTGATTCGCCAGAAAAAGTTTGATGAAGCAAAAGCGGCGATCGACGAAGAGGAAGGCAAGTTTGACAAGCTGGTTCAAGACGCGATGATCCCCGAGACGGACCCGCTGTCGGTCAGTACCAAGAAGCTGATCGCGTTGCGGCGGACATTCCTGGAAAAAGCGATGGGCACCGGCGGCAACAAGCCGGGCGCTGCGAATAAAGGCGTCAGCTTCGAAGAACAGATTGCACCGATCCTGAATGAAAAGTGTGTGAGCTGTCATGGCGAGCAGCGGGGGAGTGCCAACCTGAGACTGGATACCTTCGCGAATATGCGAAAAGGGGGCCGCAATGGTCTGTTGCTGGTGCCACAGAATCCGAATGCGAGTCTGATTGTTCGCAAGCTGATCACTCCCGACGATAATCAGCGGATGCCCAAGAACCAGCCCGCACTGGACCGGGACCAGATTCAGCTGATTGCCCGCTGGATTGCAGAGGGGGCCCGCTTTGACGGTACCAAAGAGACCGATCCGATCGGTGCTTCGGTGAAAGCGAAGAAGAATCCGGTAAAGGTTGTGATGGCGACCGGTGATGAAAAAGTTTCGTTTATGAATGATATCGCGCCGTGGATGCTCGATTTCTGCATGCGATGTCACAGTGGCAACAATCCCCGCAGTGGTTTTTCTGTCGTCACCTTCGAAGATATTCTCCGTGGCGGCGATACCGGGGAAGTGATTGTGCCCGGAAAGCCGGACGACAGTCGGCTCTGGCACCTGGTGGGTCTGCAGGATCCGATCAAAATGCCACAGGGACAGGCGCTGCTGAAACGCAAGAATGCAGAAGACCTCAAAACCTGGATTGCCGAAGGGGCCAAGTTCGACGGTAAAGACGCGAAGGGCAATCTGCGGGAAATGGTGCCGACCGATGAAGAAAAGCGGATGGCAGAACTGGCGAACATGTCGCCTGATGAGTTCGCCAAGCTGCGTCGCGATACTCTGGAACCGACCTGGAAGCGGGTCGTGAATAACGACCCGGCGGAAATGCTCGAGACGGATGACTTCATCTTCTATGGCAATGTGAGTGCAGATCGTCTGAAGGAGATCAGCGGCTGGGCAACGACGCAGGTGGAAGATCTGCGAAAACTGTTCAACGAAAAACAGAAACCGTTCTGGAAGGGTAAGCTGGCCGTTTATGTCTTCAAGGATCGCTTCGGCTATTCTGAGTTTAACCAGACGATTGAAGACCGGCGTGTGGGCAACGATACAACGTGGCATACCAAGGTGACGCCGAATTCTCTGGATGCCTATCTCGTACTGCAGGACGTGGGTGATCAGGCGGATGCGAGCTCTCCCGGATTGCAGACGAACCTGATGGCCGGATTGACTAATGCAGCGATTCAACGTGGAGCAGGGGAGGTCCCCATGTGGGCATCCCGTGGACTGGGGATGCTGCTGGCATCCAAATCAACGACCAGCCAGGCTTATTTCGAATCGTTGCGGCAGCAGGCCCTGGAGGCAGCTCCCAAGGTGCAGCGTCCGGAAGCACTCGTGGCAGAAGGGACGTTCTCACCCTCCGAAACGACGGCAGTCGGGTTCACGCTGGTTGAGTTTCTGATCAATAACGGGGGCCTGCCCAAGATGGCGGCGCTGCTGAAGGAACTCAAAAGCGGAGCGACGCCGGTGAATGCGGTCACGAAAGTGTACGGCACCAACATCCGGGCCCTGGCGACCGCGTATGCCCGAACATTGCGTCCCGGCCGCGTGTCGAACTAGACAGGCGTGTCTCTGGTGTGATGAATTGCTCATTTCCGGTCTGCCGGGAGTGAGCGCTGCCCTGTGAATCTGGGTGCGGTCCGCTATAATCGACGCGCTGCGTGTTTCGTTTTATTTGAGTGTGACCAGGGCGCGTGATTCTTATGCAGGATGTCAATATTGTTGGTGGCGGGGTGATCGGACTGTCGATCGCCTATGAGTTGGCGATTCGGGGACTGTCGGTGACCGTCTTCGATCGTCAGCAGTTCGGGAAAGAAGCGTCCTGGGCGGGGGCAGGGATGTTGCCTCCCGCAGATCGAGAATCAGCCACCACGGCCCGCCTCATGCTGAGAGCCGCCAGTCAGCCTCTCTGGCCGGACTGGTCACAACAGCTGAAAGAAGAATCGGGTGTCGATAACGGCTACCTCAACTGTGGCGGCCTGCACGTGGCTTATACGACGGATACGCCGAACTGGGATGAATATCTCACCGAATGGCAGCAGGCAGGTGTGCGACTGGAGACGCTCAATGAATGTGCCTTGAGGGAACGTGCTCCTTATATTGGAGAGCAGATTACCTCGGGCTTCTATCTGCCGGACATGGCACAGGTACGCAATCCTCGACACATGCAGGCGCTGCTGGCCGCGTGCGTCAGGCGGGGCGTGAAGCTGGAGCCGGGGACGCCGATCGTGGGCTTCGAGCGGGAAGGTACGAAGGTCACCGGCGTACGGACGTATGCCGGGATTCAAAGAGCAGGGCGGACCATCATTGCCGGGGGAGCCTGGTCTCCCGAGATCCTGACTCAACTGGGACTCCAGTGTGAACTGGTACCGATCCAGGGGCAGATTGTATTGCTGTCGATGGATCGTTTGCCGTTTCAGGCCGTGATTGAATCGGGGAAGCGCTACCTGGTGCCGCGCAGCGATGGTCGACTGCTGATCGGTTCAACCGAACGAGATATTGGATTCAATAAACAGAACACTGCAGAAGGAGTGGCGGGCCTGATTGAGTTCGCTCAGACGCTGGTTCCGGCTTTGAAAGAGGCACGCTTCGAACGTGCGTGGGCAGGGCTGCGTCCCCGTTCGATTGACGGGCTGCCTTACCTGGGCTTTGTGGACGGTTTTGAAAATCTGCTGATGGCGGCGGGACATTACCGGGATGGTTTACAGCTTTCGCCGATCACGGCGCGGTTGATCAGACAGTTGATCTGTGAAGAGCCGACCGATGTGCCCCTGGATGCGTTTTCCTGTTCGCGCGGGATGACGGACTGACCTGATCTGAAAAGTGGACTGACGAGGAGAGACAACTTGAGAGCCGTTGTGCAGCGCGTGTCCCGTGCGAGTGTGACCGTCGATGGTGAAATTACCGGACAGATCGAGCAGGGATTCCTGGTTTTGCTGGGAGTCGAACAGAGCGATACGCAGGACGATGTGATTTACCTGGCACAGAAAGCCGTGGGCCTGCGCGTCTTTGAAGATGCGGACGGGAAAATGAACCTGGCGCTCGCAGATGTGAACGGGAAAATGCTGGTCGTCAGCCAGTTCACGTTGCTGGGCGACTGTCGCAAGGGGCGTCGTCCCAGTTTTGTGAATGCGGCACGTCCCGAACAGGCGAACGAGTTGTATCAGAGCTTTGTGGCCGAGGTGAAAGGACAGGGGATCGAAGTCGAAACCGGTCGCTTCCAGGAACATATGGATGTGGAGCTGGTGAACGACGGGCCGATCACCCTGCTTTTGGACAGCCGCAAACAGTTTTAAACGCATTCATTTCCTCGATGCGAGGACTGTGGGATGAAACTGTATCAGAGAATCCTGGCGATTGGGATCAGTCTGCCGCTCATCGTGGTATTGTGTTTTCTGATCGGACAATTCAGGATGCTCATGACTTTCGGTCTGAAGTCGGGACTGAAGTCTATGTTTGAAGAGAACACGATCATCCTGTTTTCATTGAGTGGGATCGCCGCTGCAATCGCGTTGCTGACCGTGGTACTGGTGATCTCTCTCAGTTGCATGATGATGGCTTTGTTTGAGCGTTACCTGAGCCGGTGAATTCGCATCGCGAAGAATTTTTTTGCTGACAGACCCCTGCTTTGCTCAGATGTCAAAATGGGATACCGGACGTAGCGGGCCTGTAATTACCGGTCAAAAATCTGGGCTTTGCGCTGACCCTGATTTTTACCTATAATCCCCTGCTCTCGAATTTCTGAAAAATCGGGGGAGTACCGGCAGGGGGGAGGGCCACCCCGATCATTGTTCATGGATGTGCAATACTACGAGACAGGATGTCGCGATGTGGTTTGATCTGTTGATTGTTGGAATTCTGATTTACGCAGTCTGGAAAGGCGCCTCTAAAGGTGTGGTCTGGCAGCTGGCTGCGATCGCCGCGCTGGTGCTTTGCTTCGCGTTTGCCGAATCACTTTCGGTGCAGCTGGCTCCGATGATCAATGTGAAACCGCCGCTCAATCGCTGGATTGCGATGCTGGCGATCTACATCGGCTTCTCGTTTATCTCCTTTACGCTGGCACGCAGCCTGAAGACGGCCATCGATTCGTTGAAGTTCAATGAATTCGACCGTCACCTGGGCGCCTTGCTGGGACTGCTTAAGGGAGTGGTATTCTGTCTGTTCCTGACATTCTTTCTGATTACGATTTCTGAAACCGCGCGGGCTGCTGTGATCAAATCGCACAGCGGGTACGCGGCTGCGGTGATTCTCAACGAAATGGCTCCCGTGATGCCTGCGGAGCTGCACGAGGTACTGGATGACTGTCTGGCCAAGCTGGATCATCCGGATGTGCCGATGCACCACGATGAGGACGATCCCTTTCATCACGATCATCAGCACGGGGACGACAATCCGTTTCCGCCGGGCTCCAGTGATCTGCCCAGCCCATTTTTTGAAAAGCCGGGAGGGAGTGGATCGGACGTACGGACGACCAACCAGGATTCGCTGCTGAAGGACATTCTGAAACGAATTCCCAGCTACCTCAGGGGCGAGCTGGAAGACAAGATTATTGAAGCTTACAACGCGACTGATCCCAAGGATCGGGAGCAGTTTGCCAGTGAATTATCATCCAAGATTCCGGGGGTGCTGCGGAGCGTGACAGACAACTGGGGAGAAGGTCAGCCCCAGGTCTCTGTACCCACGGAGAATTCGACTTTCGGGGCGAACGGGGCGCAGCAGATTACCAGCGAACGCACACAGCTGCTGAAGCAGATTGCGGCCGTCTATTCGGACTATCCTGATGCCCAGAAATCGATGATTGAGGAGTTTGAACTCGACCTGTCCGGACTGCCGGATCAGATCGTGATTGCCGTGTTGAAAGACTGGAAAGCAGACCTGCTGCTGGACGGGGGAGACCCCGATCCACAGACCGATGTGACCACGCCTTTAGACGCGCGTGTGCTGCGTCAATTGCAGCTCCAGCGGGTGCCTGTGAACTCGCTTGGTGCAGCGCTCCAGCAGCGGATGCAGAGCGTGCAACGCAGATAACGATTGCGATCAGAATCAGAGGCCAGCAGCGTTGATCTGCGAGCCTCTGAGCTGGTATTGCCAGTGATGGAGTTGCCGTTACGGTGATTCAGCGGGGCTGAAACAGGGTAAATTCAAAACCCTGTAAAAACAGGCCCAAAACAGCCCCGAACTTAACATAACGGACATTATCGGACGTTCGTGGTGGGGTGCATTTCAGGTGTTTGTGGTTCTGGATCCCTGTGAATCACAGGTGATGGAAAGGCCTGAAACGCACCCGCTGTGTTAGACGGGTTCCCCCGCTTCGTGGAACATACCGATCTTGCGAAACTTCTCGTAACGCTGGTCGACCAGCTGGTCTTTGGGGAGGCCTGACAGGCTCTTGAGATTGCTCGAGAGCGACGCCTTGAGTGCGGTTGCCATCTGGCGGTGATCGCGATGTGCGCCCCCCAGCGGCTCCGGAATCATTTCATCAATGATGCCCAGGTCGAGCAGATTCTGGCTGGTGAATTTGAGTGCCTTGGCGGCCTCGTTGGCGAACTTCGCGTTCTTCCATAAGATGCCTGCACAGCCCTCCGGAGTGATCACCGAATAGTAGGCAAACTGCAGTACGGAGATGTGGTCGCCGATGCCGATGCCGAGTGCTCCGCCGGAGCCCCCTTCGCCGATCACGACGCAGATAATGGGGGTCTTGAGCAGTGCCATTTCGCGGAGGTTGATGGCGATGTTATAGGCCTGTCCGTGCTCTTCGGCTTTGATGCCCGGATAGGCGCCCGGAGTATCGATCAGACAGATGATCGGGATGCCGAATTTCTCAGCCATCTTCATCTTGGAGAGGGCCTTGCGGTAGCCTTCAGGGTGAGCACAGCCGTAATAGCATTCGGTGCGTTCCTGCAGCGTGCGTCCTTTCTGTTGGCCGACAAACATGACCTTCTGTCCGTCGAGTTTGGCAAAGCCGGTCAGGATGGCCCGGTCGTCCCCCATGGCTTTGTCGCCGTGCAGCTCAACGAATTCATCGAAGACGAGTTCGAGGTAATCCAGGGTCTGTGGCCGCTCGGGATGACGGGCGACCTTGACGGTATCCCAGGCATCGAGATTCTCAAAGATCTCGCGCTTCATCCGCGTGATTTCCAGACGCATGTTGCGAATGGCATCTTTGGTGTTGGCGGTGGGATTGGGTTCCTGCTCGATTTTCTTGAGCTGTTCTTCCAGTTCGTAGATGGGACGTTCGAATGGAAGCTGGGTAAGTACGGACATAATCTATGGGACCACGTAAGAGATAGAAGTTAATTATTTAAACATGTCAGGCATTTTGACGGATGCAAGCAATTCTTGCAAGATTTTATATTTTCAGAACACATCCGGCAATTCTTCCATGAAAGGAAGATCATCATCATTTCGGGTTTTCTGCTCTTTTTCAGCCTCTTTTTTCGCAGCGGGCTGCTGAGGAGCCGGTGGTTGCTGCTGAGGCGGAGCTGCCTGAGGTGGTTTTTGAGCCGGTGGCGGCGGCTGCTGACCTGCGGGAGCGGGCTGCTGTGGCGCCGGGGGCTGTGGCGGTTGTTGAGGAGGCTGCTGCTGTTGAGGTGGCCCCGGTTGTTGTGGATACGGCTGCTGCGGGTAGGGCTGCTGTTGTGGCGGATAAGGCTGCTGCGGATACCCGGGTGGCGGATAGCCTCCGGGAGGCATAGGCTGCCCCTGGTACTGCGGCGGATACGGCATCGGCTGTCCGGGCATCGGCTGAGGCGGATACATGGGCTGCTGATACTGTGGTGGATACCCGCCGGGCATCGGTTGTGGTGGTTGCTGCTGCTGTTGCGGTTTTTTCTGTGGCGGTGGTTCCGGTTTGGGCTTGGATTTCTTGTTGGCGTTGCGCTGAGCAATCAACTGCTTGGCCAGTTCCGGATCATCTTTCATCAGCTGAGAGAGTTTGGCATCGGCGCGGCTGTCGAGCCGTTTTTCCTGCATCGACTCTTTTTCGGCCTGTTCGGCTTCCGCTTTTTCCTGCTCAATCAGTTCGGCAATTTCCTGTTTGAATATTTTCAGATTGCGAATGGATGAGACGACTTCTTCCATGGAGAGAAATCGGTTTTCCGGTTTCTTGGCCAGCATCTTCAGCACGAATTCATCCATTTCCGGAGTGACGTTCGGATTGATGCTGGACGGAGGCGCGGGGCGTTCGGAAATGTGCTTCAGCAGAACTTCCTTGGGGTTTTCACCGTGGAATGGTGTTTTGCCCGTCAGGACTTCGAAGATGGTAATGCCCAGGCTGTAGATATCGGCTCCCGGTCCGAGTGCCTGTTTCTTAATGGTCTCGGGAGCGATGTATGAGCGGGTTCCCTGAACCGACTTGGCTTTTCCGAACAGTTTGCCGATCCCCTTGGCGACGGGAACGGCGAGACCGAAGTCGATGATTTTTACTTCCGAACTTTTGCTGATCAGAATGTTTTCCGGTTTGATATCCTTGTGGACCCAGCCCTTCTCGTGCATGTGTCCCAATGCCATCGCGGCAGATTCAATCAGTTTGCGGAGGCGGTTCTGCACACTGCGGCGGTCGGATGAGATTTGCGACCGCAGGTTCGGTGCGCGGAAATAGTCCATCAGCAGGTAGCAGTTTTTTTTGTTCTTGATGAACTTATGAAGTTGAATCAGATTGGGATGATCGACGGCGGCGCCCACTTTGGCCTCGAGCTTCATCGTGGAGACCACTTCCGGTTTTTTCATTGCTTCCGGGAGCATCCGCTTCATGGCGAATGTGTTGGAGCCCCCCTGTTCTTTCACTTCCCAGATCTGAGTCGATGTGCCGTCTGCAATCATGCTGACGAGCTCATACTCATCAACGAGTTTATCGTTTTCTGTTTCAGTAGTTTCTTTTTCAGCCACTGCGCAACCTCTTGCTTGTTAGTGATCCGACTGAATCATTCCAGACTTATATTGTAACGGATGACAGTGCGGTGCTAAAACCCGAGTTCTCAGGGGAACGTGAAGGGAGCTTTGCGAAATTTCTGTGAGACAGGACTTTGCTCTGCAGTTTTATAGTGTAACGTGGCTGTCAGCTCAACGAAACAAATGATTTAAAAACTGACCTTTTTTTCAGGTGGTTTTGAGGGTGAGCTGCCTGTGGGTGTGCCGGGAGATGTGCTTGATTTACCGACGGTGGTCGCCGGCTGCAGACTGGCGCCATCGGCCAGGGGCTGGGTACTGCTCACCACGATCTCATCGTCCTTGTCGAACGCCGCAGAAACGTACAGGCGTTCGGGGCCGACCTGTCCCAGAATCTGGGGGGTGAGCTCTCTGATCACATTTTCACGAATGACCTGAATTTTGCGTTCCCCCTGCGGGCTGTTCTGGACAGCGACCGTGGGAATTTCTGCGATCGGGTAGCGTGGAATCAGGCTGACGCTGACCGCCTGCCCCGGCCTGTGCTGATTCTGTTTGTTGTCCATGACAACGACGGCTGAAGTGATCGAGTTGGCGAGGTCCCTGAGTTTTTCAAAGCGGGGATCGAGGGGCAGCACCTGGTTGACGGTTCCCTGGGTGGCCTGTTCTTCGACGCTCAGGTTCACTTTGTTCCCCACCAGCGCCTGGTCCCGTGCGAGGGGAATTTCGACTTTGAGCTGCGAGGTGTCCCCCAGTTCGAGCAGGGGCTGCCCTGCTCTGACATAGGTGCCGGGGGAGACCAGAATGCGGAAGACTTCCCCTTCGAAGGGGGCCCGGATCGTGGTCTGTTCCAGGCGGATGTTGGCGATTTTCAGTTCGGCTTCCGCGAGTGCCACGCTGGCTTTGGCAACGGCTGCTGCTTTGCCGGTAGCGTTTTTCTGTTCTTCCCGCGCGAGATCGAGGGCGGCCTGGGCCCGGGCGACTTCGGCCTGTGGAATAGCTGCTTCCAGGCGAACCAGGACTGCCTTTGATGCCGGCTTGTCTCCCGGCTGCACGTCGACCGTGTGGACGACCCCTTCAATGGGAGAGGCGATTGAGAGTTGCCGGATCGGCTTCAAGTTGAGAGGAACGTAATAGTCACGCGGATGTCTGAGCGTGATGGCTTCGCGTTCGATGAAGGCTGTCTCGGGTTTATCGCCTGCAGGCTGCTGTGCACTGCCCGGCTGGATTGAGGCGCAGAGCGTAATCAGAAGAACGGAGGACAGAACGGACAAACGAGTGTATGTAAAAAACTGAGCCAGACGGGTCTGCATTGCTTCGGCGCTTTCATGTACGAAGATGGTCACTAAGGTACAAAAGTCTCTTGTGCCGATTTTCGCTGACGGGTTGCGCAGTTTCAAGCAGTGTTTCCGCTTCTTTCCAGATTTCGCCGAAGATGTCTGGCTGTGATCAGGCGGAGATTACTGACAGAGAACCCAGCCACGCAGTTTCACACAGCAGGCTGAGGTGCAGTTTTTGGTGTCGATCCAGATCTGATGACACCAGTTGCGCGGCTTTTCGACGATCGCAGGTGGCTTTTCCAGTTGGAAGGTGACCGCGGGGACGTAGCGTTTTGCCTGGACGATCCCCTTCAACAGCGAAGCCGGGGAAACCTTGGGCGGTGATTTGGCCTGCATCAGGTGGCAGGCAGAGAGGGCATCCATGGCGTATTCTGCACAGTGGATTCCATTCGTGCGTTTGCCCGTGAGGTGATGCTTGATGGAATAAGGTGTTCCCAGTTTCTGATCGAGCAGTCGTTCGTATTCCTCGGTCATCTCTTCAGTGAACGCAGACCGTGGGTGGAAGACATGGATCGAAGCGGGACGCTGTGTATTCAGGTAGTTTTTCAGCGTCAGACAGCGGGCTCCTGCCCCGTTCATGCTGTCATAGACGACCGGTTCCCCATTTCGCATGACAATCATGGCGACATGCGTGTAAGGACTCTGGGTGAAAATACGAACGGCGAGACAGTCTCCTTTACTGAACAGCAGTGTGCCCGTCTCAACGCGTGTGGAAAGTGAATCGGCCAGTTGGTCGAAGGTCTTAAAATTCATCGTCATCTGTGGTCTTGCAGCCTCGACTGGCTGTTCATTCCTTTGAAGATCCTGTGGCGTGGAAGCGAGGACAGCAATTGACAGGAATAATGACATAACGGCCTCCTTCTGGATAGAGCAATCTGAAATGCCTTATATGAGCACTCCGTTGCGTTGCAGACGGTTTTCTCAGTTACTTAAAGCGATATTTTCACATTCGCAGTTCGCTGTCAACGGGGTGATCTTGGAAAAAGATCAGAAAAATATCCGTAAAAACGGGAAATCAATGACAGCCAGCCTGAGCGTATTGCCAGAAAATGACTCGATTTAAGTCTGTTATATCAAATATATCAAAGCTGTTTTAAGTGAAAGAGGTCCTCTGTTGTTATTCTGGCTTGCGAGCGGCGAGCATGAAGTGGTGTACTGCCCCGTCGATGGCGACATCGGTGAAGAGATCCAGCAGACGATGAGCGTACCATTGATACTGCTTGGTCGAGAACTGCAGGAGTCCGCCCGGTTTGAGCGACCGCAGACAGAGTTGCAGAAACTGTTCCCCCTGCTCTTCGCTGGTGAAATAGGATTTATTCGTGAGCAGGTAGTCGTAGGTTTCTTCGGGAATGTCTGCTTCGCCGGTAATCAGTTCCGCACGCACCGTGGTGAGTTCGTTCTTCGCGATCCCCTGCTCTGTACACAGAATGGCGCGGGCGTTGGTGTCCACGGCGTGCACGTCGGCATTAGGACAACGGGCGGCAGCGGCGAAGGCAACGATACCTGAACCGCAGTCGTAATTCAAAATCCGGGATTCATCGGTGAGTTCCATCAGTTTGATCAGCGTGCGGGCACTCTGGTTGGGACGTCGATGACTGAAGACGCCGGGCAGCGTGTATGCGTAAAGCAGTCGCTCGCCTTCGCGGATGGCTGTTTCATCCTCGAATGTTTTCTTCTCCGGCGCGTCCTGCTGTTTCTTGCCCTGGTAGACAATGCCTGCGTCCGAGACGACGCGTGTGACTTTGGAAAAAAGTGACTGCAGGAACTTGTGGTATTCGTAATCTTTGTCGCGCGGCGAAGCGATGGTCAGCGTGCCCCCCTGCCCCAGGCTGCGGACGGCTGAGAGTGTCAGATCGCGAACGTATTCATCGGAAAACTGTTGAGAGAGTGGCAGCAGGACGGCATCGTAATCGGTTTCCGGTAACTCGCTGTCGCAGAGGGATTGAAATCCGGCACTGATGGTGATGGTCTCGTCGGACTTGAGTTCAGTAACCTGCTCGGCAATCTGCGTACTGACCGATTTGTTAAAGCTGAAACAGTCGAGCTGCGTTTCCAGACCGGGGCGCTGCAGGAGTTCGATCGTGAACGGCTGCAGGTTGGTTTGAAAACAGAGTGCCCGCGTCGGCTGCCAGTCTGCGTCGAGGAAATCGAGGAGCAGTTGTTCGGGGGGCGGCTGCAGTTTCTGTGAGCGTTGTTTCTTTTTCGAACGTCGCGACATCGGTTCTGGTCTTCAGGTTGGGTTTAAAAAACGGAAAATTCTTTCTTAAGCAGTCCGTTGCCGGTCGTCAATCATCAGGCGACGCGGCAGATAAAACATTTCAGGTAGTGGTTCTCGGGACAACTGGGGGAAACCGGATGGTCGGCCGGCTGGCCCCGCTGTTCGAGGACCTGGATGTGGCGACCGGTCTGCTGTGCGACCGAGGCCAGCATCTGCTGAAAGTCCTGTTGCGTGACGAGTCCGGAGCAGCTGCAGGTCACAAGGATGCCACCCGGTTTGAGTACATCCAGAGCGAGCCGGTTCAGACTGAAGTAACCTTTGAGGGCCTGCTTGACCCCACTGCGGTGCCGGGCCATCTTGGGCGGGTCCAGGATCACGGAATCGAACTGTTCCCCCTGCTCTTTGAACTGTTCGAGCACAGCATAGGCTTTACCCGACTGAAATCGGATCCGGTTGCCGACGCCATTCAGCTCCGCATTGGCGGTGGCCTGTTCGATGGCCCCCTGGGATGCGTCGAAGGCCTGCACCGACTGTGCCTGTCCATGAATGATGGCATTTAGCGCGAAGGCACCGGTGTAGCAGTGCATTTCCAGGACGCGATGATTTTTGAGATAGCGGGCGGCTGCCAGGCGGTTGTCGCGCTGGTCGAGATAGAACCCGGTCTTCTGTCCGGTCACCATGTTCATGCCGTAGCGAATGCCGTTCTCTTCGAGGAAGAAGTGCGGCGGTGGAGTTTCGCCGAACAGCAGCTGATCGGAAATTTCCAGGCCTTCGGCTTCACGCATGCCCTTCTCCGTGCGGAGCCAGATGCCTTTGCAGGGGAACCGATCCTTAAGGAAGCGAATGACCAGATCCTGTTTCTGCGAGAGGGCCAGGCTGGAGAACTGGACCAGAAACCAGGAACCGTAACGGTCGATGGTGAGTCCCGAGAGCTGGTCGGCTTCACTGAAGACGAGTCGGCAGCCGGAGGTTTCGAAGTCTTCCAGGAGCCCGGTCTCTTCGCGGAGTGCGACGGCCTGTGTGAACCGCTCGATCCAGAGTTCGTCATTCAGGGGCTGCTCTGCGTCCCACGAGTAGAGTCGCACGCGGATGTTGCTGTTCGGGTTGAACAGGCCTCGCGCAATGAATTCTCCCCGCTCGGTCTGCAGCAGGACTTCCTCTCCCGGCTGGGGCTTGCCCTCGATGCGCGAGATGGCACCGGCAAAGACCCAGGGGTGTCGACCGAAGAACGGAAGTGCGCGGCGCGGCTTGAGCAGGACGCGCGGTAACGGTGGTGTGTCGGTTTCCCCGTTCGTTTCCGAGACGGAGGGCGAAGAATCACTCATGAGAGTTTTCTAATTAAAAAGATCGAACGAATATCGAGGACGCTCGAAAAGATCAGCGAGGTCCAGCATCCCGTCAGAGTGGGAGTGGAGCGTATTTATATAGGATCAATACAGGCGGACTTTCAGCGGGTCCCGGTTGCCTGCACCGAGGGGTTATGAATCACTGGAAGCGGAATTGGTTGAACCTTCCACCTCAGCCAGGTAGGCCAGCAGTCGATCGCGTTCATTGGTCAGGTGACGGACGCGGAGCAGTGAACGGACGCGGGTCGTCAGTTCGATGCGGTTGACGGGCTTGGTTAAAAAGTCATCACAGCCGGCCTGGACCGATTTTTCGATGTCGCCCATTTCACTCAGCGCGGTGATCACGAGGATCGGAATGTCGCGGGTCTCTTCGCTCTGTTTGAGCTGGGCGCAGACTTCATAACCGCTGAGCTTGGGCATCATGATGTCGAGCAGAATCAGGTCGGGTTCGATTTCAGCGACTTTTTCCAGCGTCTCTTTCCCATCGTAGGCCATGAACGTTTCGTAGCCTTCATCCAGCAGGTAGGCATCGAGCAGTTCACAGTTCTGATGATTATCATCTGCGATGAGGATTTTTGAATTCTTCAATGAGATTTCAGACGACATGGTCTATAAGCCTAATGTGATGAAAGTTTATGAATACCGGGCCTGTTACTCCCGCGATAGCTGACTTTGATTTCTGTAATTTATCTCATTTAAAGTCGAATCACAATAACTGCCAGTCCGATTTTAGGGCCCCTGCCCCGTTTTTCGAGCCGAATCAGGCCGTTACCGCCACTAGGCACAACGGCACTGACCACCACAGCCGGATGATTCACCCGTCGCAGCGGCATCCTGATTCTTCCGCTGGCAGCCACAACCCTGCTTGTTACAGCCGCATTTCTTTTTGATGGCCTGGGTCACTGGAGAGGCGACGATCATCCGCCGGAGCAGAACTTCGTTGATCCGGCCTCGAAAGCGGATTTTGCCATCGATGAGCACAACGGGGACACAGGTGCCGAATTTTTCCACCAGGGCGGGATCACTGAAGATATCGATCATTTCCCAGGCTGGCAGGTAGGCGGCGTAGTCTTCCAGGATGTCGACGGCTTCTTCACAGAGCGGGCAATCGTGTTTGGTGTAGACGGTCAGGCTTTCAAACCGCTGGCCCGGTTCATCGGGCATCCAGTCTGCGTCCTGTACCACAGGCTGCTGCCTGAGCTGTTTTTTCATTTCGACTTTGGAAACCTGGTGCAGAACGGCCACTCCGCCTCCGGAGAGTCCCAGCGCGAGCAGTTTCCAGATCGAAGGGCTGGAGTACCAGGAGCGTGGCATCTCAAAGGGGAGCCATTCCGTTCCGATAAATGAGAGAGCCAGGATGGATAACCCTAGAAATAACATGGAGTTACCCAGAAATGCGAGCCCCGGCGGTAGTTCCTCTTTATGTGCAATCGTACTCATGTGTCTTTCCTGATCCGTCCCTGTGAGCAGCCAGACCGGTCCCTGATCTGTACTATATAAGTAATCATCGAATCCTGACGCCAAATATTATAGTCAATTGCCCTGCTTTTTAAATCTCTGCCCGGTTTTATCCCTGTTTTCATTAGAACGGAGGGGCCTGGGAGCACTTTCTGAATTTACCGCGACACACTGGTAGTGTTCAAATTATCTGAGCTTATTTATGGAAACCAGGTGTCCCCCAGCGGGGATTTTTGCATTCAGGGGGAATCGGGATATTCCTTAAACCAATACTGGTCAGTCGTTAAATCGGATGCTAGAGTGTTACTATAGCCCCGCGCAGATGAGAGTTTCATCGATGGACACGTTGAACGAATTGGTAAAGAATGGCAGGTAAACAAACGGCCGAGGGTTTTCTGAACCTGGTGAAGCAGAGCGGTCTGGTATCGGTCGATCAGCTGAAAAAGCTCCTCGCGGAATACCAGGAGCAGGACCGGAAACTGGGGGAACCCAGTGAGATCGCCGAGGAACTGATTGGGCGAGCTTTACTCACGCGCTGGCAGGCGAACAAGCTGCTGCAGGGAAAACACAAGGGGTTCTTCCTGGGAAAGTACCGACTGCTGGATCTGGTCGGCAAAGGGGGCATGAGTTCGGTCTACCTGGCAGAACACGTGCTGATGCGGCGCCGGTGTGCTATCAAGGTCCTGCCTTCCAAACGCGTCAATGACGCCTCTTACCTGGCACGATTCCATCGCGAAGCCCAGGCGGTCGCCTCGCTGGACCATCCGAATATTGTACGCGCGTATGACGTCGATCATGAAAAAGAGAACGACGCTGAGATTCACTTCCTGGTCATGGAATACGTGGACGGCAAAGATCTGCAGGAGATCGTCAACAAGAACGGGATCCTCGATTTCCGGGACGCGGTGAATTACATCCGCCAGGCAGCCAATGGTCTCGCGCATGCTCATGAAGCAGACATGGTGCACCGCGACGTCAAGCCGGGCAACCTGCTCGTTGATTCGAAAGGGGTCGTCAAGATCCTCGATCTGGGGCTGGCGCGTTTCTTCCATGAGGGAGAAGACAAATCGCTGACGATCGCACACGATGAAAAAGTGCTGGGGACGGCAGACTACCTCGCGCCCGAGCAGGCGATTGACAGTCACCAGGTGGATTCCCGGGCCGACATCTACAGCCTGGGATGTACACTGTACTTCCTGTTGACGGGGCATCCCCCCTTCACCGAAGGTTCGCTGGCACAGCGACTGATGGCGCATCAGACCAAGGAACCGCCTCCGGTCACTGATGACCGTCCCGATACCCCCGAGGATCTGGTGCAGATTCTGAATAAGATGATGGCCAAGGATAAGGAAGAACGGTATCAGACAGCCTACGAAGCGGCGGCGGCCCTGTATGAATGGCTGCAGAGTCACACCGATGAAGAATGGCGGCAGAACAATTTGAGTAGCGGCGTCGGGTCTGGCGTGGGGCTGACCCAGGGGGAAGGGAGCGGCGCGGAGAAAGGGAATCAGAATCCGGAGCTGGCAGCGTTCCTGTCGAACCTGAAGGAAGAATCCGGCATCGCCCGTGAAACCAAACCGGAGAGCCCGAAACCCGAAGCGCCCAAACCACAACGGAATCCGGGACTGCTGCAGCCAGCCTCCTCCAGTCCTAATGTGCGTGACTCCTCGGTTCTGCCCGATGATAAAATCAGCTCGGCGTCGACACGGATCGCCGGCAGTTCTGCTGTGCAATCTTCGGCGGCAGAAATCAAGCCGGAACCACCCCAGGAAAAACAGGCAGCGAAACCCGTGGCCAAACCTGTCGCAAAGCAATCGGAAAAAACCGCGGCGAAACCGGTAGCCAAGCCGGTTGCGAAACCGGTGGCCAAGGCGGCGCAGAAGCCCGTTAAGAAACCGGCTCCAGTCAGCAAAGCCCTGCCCGACGATTCTGTGATTCTCGAAGCAGAAGTGGATGAGGAAGAAGCGGAAGTCGTTGAAGAGGCGGCTCCCGCAGAAGCGGTCATCGGCGGACGTCAGTGGATCATGCCTGCAGTGATTGGTGGCGGGATTGGGGTGCTGTTGATTATCGGCGTGGTGATGTTCGCCCTTTCCGGCGGCGAAGATGAGAAGCCCGCCCCGGAAGTGGTCGCTGATAAAAAGACCGAACCGGCGCCACCGCCCGAACCGGACAGCCTGCCGGATGAAATCATGGTGGGACCGGAGGCGAAATACAAAACGATCGCCGCGGCTCTGAAAGATATCAAGATCGTCTTTGACAAGAACTTTGGCGTCGACAGTAAACAGTACACAATCAAGGTGGCCGCCGGCCAGGAACTCAAAGAGCGGATTCAGATCGATAATTCGGATCTGAGTTATCCCAAGGGAATTACCATCGTGGCCGAGAGCGGCAAACCGGTGATTCTGGCTCCCGAAGGTCCGGAAGCGGTGCTGAGTCTCAAGGGAATTGAAGGGCTGACGATCGACGGATTCTTAATCCGGGCCCAGGGGAAAAAGGTGGCGATCGAGCTGTCTGAATACCTTGTAGGAACCAGCCTGAAAAATCTGAAGGTCAATGATTTTCAGCAGACTGGAGTCCTGGCGAAAGGGGTTTCCGGTCTGGAGGATGAACCGTTCCTGCTCGAGAATGTAAGCCTCAAGGCGGGCAGCCCGAACGCCATTGGCCTGGACTTTACCGGCGAAACGAACCGTGGTCTGGTTCTGGCGAATGTCCGCTGTCTGACAGCAATGCAGGTCGGCGCCCGTTTCTCATCCAGTGTGCGGGATACGCAGATCAAGGAGTGTATTTTCTCCGAAAGCATGACGGGCATTCAATTCGAGTCGCTGGGATATACCTTCAGCAGTCTCAAACTGACCAACAACACTTTCTTTATCACTAACTCGGCAATTGTGATTACCGCGATGCCGACACCCGACAGCGAACTGGTGGAAATTTCCCGTAACCTGTTCTCGACTGTCGAAGGGGCGGAAGCCAAAGTGGAACAGAATAATAATCCCGAGCTCTGGGGGAAAATTCTGAAAGCCCAGGAAAACTATTCCTCCCGCACAGCGCCCAGCCCGGTGCCTGCGAACGAACTGAGTCTGTTCAAGAACAAAGGCAAACAGGGGGACGCGAAGTTGAACGATTTTGTTTCCACCACGCCCGGTGATGAGAAGTTCCTGTCCCCTGCCCCGGACAACCCGGCCCGTAAAGTTGCGGGGACACCTGGTGGGATGAAACCCTATGTGGGTGCGGTCGCGCCGTAAGGGAAGCAACTCAGACTCTTGTTACGAAATCCATCGTGGGTGGGCCCGAAAGTACATTCGGGCCGAGCGTAGCGAGCAGGAGGTTGCTGAGAGAACTTGCGATTTCAGTTCGCATTTTTGATGCTGAATCGCAGACAGTATGAGTCACATTTTCTCATTAGACAACGAGTGAGCTGCGACCTCCCGTTTATTCGAATGTTATATCCGGTCCCATTGGGAGTGTGGTCCAGTTTGGATGTCACCAGGCGGCCGGGCACATGGGCACCGCCCCTACAAGTCAATCGGATCGGATTCCCGGTTCTGAATCGATCTGTTGCTCTGTCAGTTTCCTGTGCCTGCGGCAATCCCGGATTTTATCCGGGAGCACCCGACCCGGAAGATGCTAGTTGAGGCCGAGGTCGGCGTAGATGGCGTCGTTGATTTCTTTTGCGCGGCGCTGGTGTTTGGGCTCCCCTGGTCTGCCATTCGCGACGACCGCGACGACCAGTTCCCGTTCCGGATCTGCAAAGGCGATGGAAGACTGAGAGCCGCCGTGCCCGAAGGTCGGTTCAGAAGCGGCCTCACCAAATCCGTAGGGAACGGTTTGAGCGCCGTAGCGATTTGAATTGACGATGAAGCCCAGGCCGTAGTCGACTTTGTGCTGCAGGGTCAGGTCGAATTCATCGACGCGATGCCGGGTGGTCATGGTTTCGACCGTCTGTGGTTCAAACAGAGGCATTCCCGCATTGAGCAGGCATTCGTAGAACCAGCCCAGCTCACGGATGGGGCCACGGGCATTTCCGCCGGGCGAAGCTTTAACACACCGCGGCGCCTCGTGCCAGTCGGTGAGCAGCATCTCCCCTTTGTCTCGCTGATAGACATACGCGATGTTCTCTTTAGACTGTTCGTAAACTTCGGCAGGCATGCCGAGCCAGCTGCCGGTCATACCCAGGGGTTCAAGAATCAGTTCCCGCATGGCCTGGGGATAAGCGGTTTCGGTAATTCGCTGCAGGACTTCACCGAGGATGAACCAGCTGGACGAAACATGGTAGCCTGCAGATTTGCCGATCTGCCAGTTCTCTTCGAGGGGCGCGTCACAGATGCGTTGCAGGGATTCTTCCCAGCTCAGTTCCGGCCAGCCGGGATCGACGTTACGGAAGCCGGCAGTGTGATTGAGGATGTGCAGCAGCGTGATCGGTTCTTTACCGTGCGTGCCGAACTCGGGGATGAACCGGGTGACGCGGTCGTCAAGGCTCAGTTGTCCCTGTTCCCAGAGACGGGCGATGGCCATCGCTGTCAGTGGTTTTCCTGCAGAGAGCCAGAGGTTGATTGTCTCGGCGGTCATAGGCACTCCGGGACGTGCTTCGCCGACGCCGGTATCCGCGATGGTTTCTCCCTGGTGAGAGACGTAGATCTGTACGCCGGTATGCAGTCCTGCTTCGATCCCTGCGAGGATGCGTTGTTCGGTGGTGGGGAGACGATCAGACAGTGTGGACACGGAAAACTCGCTGGGTTCAGGGTTCGGGATTGAGGCATTAAGCGCACATTGCTTTTAGCGGAATGCGGGGGGGAATTCAACTGAGGGTATCACGTAGGGGCCACCCTGTGTGGTGGCCCGCTGTATTGGTACCGTTTGTGCGGTGGTATTCGAAAGTGGTATTCGGTCCCTTTCGAAGTGTGATCTGATCTGGATGTCACCAGGCGGGCGGGCACATAGGCACCGCCCCTACAAGTCGCTCAGCTTGGTTTCCTGGTTCTGGATTGATGGGTGGGCCCGAATGTACATTCGGGCCGAGCGGAGCGAGCAGGAGGTTGCTGTGGGAACTTTCGGATTAAGTTCACATTTTCAATGTATAATAGCAACTTGAGTGAGGCGCGTTTTCTCATCATACAATGTGTGAACTGCGACCTCCTGTTGCCTGCGGCAATCCCGAATTGCATTCGGGACCACCCGGGACGGGAGATTTTTGGGTTCGAGTGGGGTTGATGATTTCTGATTGATATGGGTTCTGGTATTATGGGATTGACCATCCCCAACCCGCGCCGGTTGATGTTTGAGTTCTTACTCACTCTGAAAGGAAGCGAGACGACCAGCCATGAAGATTACCGCGATTAAGACCTTTCCCGTACGCATTCCCCTCAAACCGGAACGCCGCATGATCTCCGCACTGGGGAAACATGATGTTTCCCAATACCTGGTGTTACGAGTTGAGACCGATGCCGGGATTGAAGGGGCCGGTGAGGCGACGGTCATCTCCCGCTGGAGTGGTGAGACGGTCTGGGGCGCTCAGGCACTGGTGGACCGGATCTTTACTCCCCTGCTGTTGGGGCATGATCCGTGTGATATTGATGGTGTGAATCTGATCATGGACAAGATCGCGCAGGGGAACTGGTTTGCCAAGTCAGCAATTGAGATGGCCTGCTGGGATATTAAAGGCAAAGAAGCGGGTAAGCCCGTGTATGAACTGCTGGGCGGCGCTGCCCGCAGTCGGTCGATTAAGTGCCGGTTCTCCATGGGCGCTTATTCGCTGGAACGGGCCGAGCGGAGAACAAAGGAACTGGTGGAAGCCGGCTTCAGCACGATTAAGGTCAAGGTGGGGACGAATCCCGATGACGATGTGGCTCGCGTCAAGATGGTGCGGGAAACGATGGGCCCGGACCTGGAGCTGACCATTGATGCGAATGCGGGCTGGGATGCAGCGACCGCGATTGCCGCGATGGAACGCATGGAAGACTACAATGTGGCCCTGTTCGAACAGCCAACACATCGGGGCGATTTTGCGGCACTGGCTGAAGTGAGACGGGCGATCAAGCCGGAGATCATGGCGGATGACATCTGCTTTGACCTGGCGGATGCCAAAGAGTGTATTCGCAACGAAGCCTGTGATGTGATCAACGTGTATCCCGGCAAGAACGGGGGCATCAGCAAGACGGTCGAGATTGTGAAATACGCCGGCGCACATGGAATCCCCTGCAGTATCGGTTCGAACCTGGAGCTGGATATCGCTTCGGCCGCGATGTGTCATTCGGTGATCGCCTGTCCCAACATGAACATCGAAGAGTACCCGGGGGATATTCTGGGACCGGAATACCATGAAATCTCGGTCGTCAAGAATCCGCTGCAGATCGAAGGCCCTGTCATCACATTGCCCGAGGCTCCCGGACTGGGAGTGGAAGTTGACTGGGGCATTGTCGAAGCCAACCCCTGCAGTTAAGCTCTGCTGATTCGTCCTTTCTCAAACACAAGTTTTATATGGAAACAACCCTGATGAATGATAATTACGTCGCCCTGATTACCGGTTCTGCCACAGGCGTGGGGCGGGCCTGTGCCCTGCGGCTGGCCGAAGAGGGCTTTGACATTGTCGTCAACTACTCGCAGAGCCAGGCAGAAGCCGAGGAAACCAAAACGCTGGTGGAAGAACTGGGTGTGCAGGCGCTGTTGATTCAGTGCGATGTCAGCGATGATGCCGGCGTCAAGAAGATGGTGGGCGAGGTTGAAGAGAAATGGGGGCGGCTGGATGTGCTCGTGAATAATGCGGGGACTACCGAATTCATCGAACACACCGACCTGGACGCGGTAACCGAGGAGATCTGGGATCGTCTGCTGGGCGTGAATCTGAAAGGGCCCTTCTTCTGTATCCGTGCCGCCGCGAAGCTGTTACGCGAGAGCGATATTGGCGCGGCGGTGAACGTGAGTTCGACTGCAGGCGTAGATGGACGCGGTTCGAGTGTACCTTACTGTGCGAGTAAGGGAGCGCTGAATACGATGACGAAATCACTGGCCCGTGCCCTCGGACCGGAGATTCGCGTGAACTCTGTCTGCCCCGGTCCGATCGACAGCCGCTGGCTGAAACGGGTGATGACCGATGAGCAGCTGGCGGAGATGACCTCCGAGTACCCAATCCCCCGCCCTGCCCTGCCGGAAGATATTGCGGATACCGTGGTCTATCTCGCGCTGGGAACGTCACTCTCCACCGGACAGCTGCTGGTCGTCGATGGCGGCAGGACAATGTAACCGGTTGGTCTACTTCGATTCATTCCAGTAGATCTTCAGATTATGGGAATTGCGACCGGCGGCGACGATATCAATTTTGCCGTCGCCGTTCAGGTCGCCCAGACGCAGGTCTTCACAGGCCATGCCGTTGTCGTCGATCCAGGCTGACTCCCACGTTTTTCCTGAGGCGTCGGTGGCCCAGTAGACTTTAACGCCGACCTTCTGATCTTTATTGGGCGTGCGCCAGCCTGCGACGATTTCCTGTCGCGAATCACCGAACAGGTCTGCTGTGGCGACCGCGTGGCCGGCTTTGATGTTGTCGTCCAGAACCTGGCGCTGGTCGATTCCCCTGTTCGAGGCAGCTGACTGGTAGAGTACCAGGCGATCGCCGTGCAGGGGTTCGATGGTGGCGATGAACGGGCTGTCCGCAGACAGCTGGCCCATGCGGATTTCTCCACTCCCTTCGATGAGGGGGAATTTCTGCGTAGACCATTTGCCGTTCTGGTAGGAGAGCAGCATCGCGCCTTCGCGGCCGGCATAGAGAATTTCTTCCGCCGGAGTGGAGGGGATCCACTGGGCGGGATCGAGATTGTGAGTGACGTGCATCGTGTCTTCGATGACGGTCTGCTGCCACTCGTCCCGGGGGTTATCCGGCTTTTCGTAAGCGATGAGTTTGACGCCGGCCCCTTCACCCCGCTTGTTGCCTTTTCCGTGCAGAGGAGAAACGACGAGCGCGAATTTCTGATCGTCCAGTTTGACCCAGCGCATGCGATGCACGACCGGCTGGTTAGGTAGCTTTACTGGTTCCCAGAGTTGACTGCGGTCGGCCGGGGGAACGAGATAGAAGACGGCACCGGAATTCAGGGTGTCGCCGGGATTCCATTGTCCGCCGACAGCGATTTCGACTTTTCCGTCGCCGTCAATATCGCGGGCGGCGATGCAGACGTTGTCGCGTTTGGTCAGGTTCTCGGCGATGACGTGTCGCTGCCAGCTCGGGTTTTCGTACCAGACGAATTCTTTCTTGTCGGCCAGCAGGATGTCCGGCTTTCCATCTCCGTTGACGTCACCGATGGCGGTGCCGTAGCCGATCTCGACGGTATCGTCGATGGTCTGTGGTTTGAATTTCGGAGTTGCGTCTGCGGCGAAACAGACAGAGGTCGAGAACAGGCAGGCGGTGATCAAGGCTGAGCGCAGCATGGGAAACCTTTTATCGATACACGGGGACAGGCGGGATGATGTTGACAACCATGATTGAAGCCGATTGGGGTCGGGAATGCAAGGAATTTCGGAGTTCATGTTCTGTTACTGAAGCGAGCTGTTCCTGCTTTACAGTTCAATTTGCGCAGTACCTACGGGTGGCACTGACGGTTTTTGTCTGTCCCCGTCGGTGCCGATGGGTATGTTTGTGGGTGATCACAGGCGTTGTTTTTACACGCGGCTGCGAACGAATGCCATCTTCCGGAACGGCGCGAGGGCGTCAAGCGGAATTCGTATTCTGAATTCACTGCGAGTGCACCTGAAATTCAGGTGAGAATCATTTGAAATGCGTTGAGTATGCTCCGAAATGATTTGAAATGGGACGAGACATTGAGAACCGGTTCAGGCTGTTCCGGTGATAATCGGAAAAATTCGACGTCGATTCAGGTGCATCTGAGTCACTGGTTCGTCGTGTTCCAGTGCATGCATCGTCCGCCTCGCGCGCGAAGCACAATTGCAACAAGATATGATTCGGTGAGAGCCGATCAAGTTCAATTTGAGCAGGTTGATGAGAGGGACGTTCAGTGAGGGAAACGACAGGCTGGGATTTGGGCAGGTGGGAGTTTGGGAGAACAGATGTGGTGGATGGTCATGTCCTGATAAGCACTGTTGGGCAAGCCAACAGTGGCACCCGATCACTGGAGAGAGATTGAAATGCGAATCAGAAACTGGCTGCGTGTACTCTGCGACCTCCTGTTGCCTGCGGCAATCCCGAATTGCATTCGGGACCACCCCGGGGAGCGTTTATCTGGTTCCCCTGGTGTGTTTCGCTGTCGACGTGACGTCAAGAGGCGGGCGGGCACATGGGCACCGCCCCTACGCAGGGAATCATATCGAGAAGGTTCAAGCGAAGAGCTGTTTGAGTGGTTCGCCGCCGTCGTTGATGGGGATGGGGCGTTCGAGGGAGTCGGGGAGCATCAGGCCCGGGTCGATTCCCAGCGCCCAGTAGATGGTGGCGGCGAGGTCTTCAGGAGTCGTGGGATGCTCAATTGGTTTGGTGGCCTGGCGGTCGGAACTGCCGTAAGTGGTGCCTCCCTGGATGCCGGCTCCGGCAAGCAGTGCCGGGAAGAGCTGGCTCCAGTGGCCGCGGCCCCAGCTCTTGTTTGGTTTGGGAGTGCGGCCCATTTCACCCAGGGCGACGACGAGTGTTTCGTCGAGCATGCCCCGCTGTTCCAGGTCGGCCAGCAGTGTGGCGCAGCCCTGATCGAAGGTCGGCAGCAGGTTCTGTTTGACATCGTCACTGTTGCGATGCGAGTCCCAGCTGTACCCGTCGACACAGTCGTAATGCACGGTGACGAAGCGCACGCCGGCTTCCACGAGGCGGCGGGCCATCAGACAGGATTGACCGAACAGGTGCCGTCCGTACTGATCGCGGAGGGCATCCGGTTCCTGTTTGATGTCGAGCGCATTGCGGGTGTTGTCGGAAGTCAAAAGGGCGAGCGCCCGTTGTCGAAAGCGGTCGAAGATCTGGGCGTCCTCTTTGTCGAAGTTGCGTTTCATCAGATCGAAGTGCTTGAGCAGATCGATGCGACGCTGAATCGTCGACAGGGGAACTTCAGGGGCGAGCCCCTCAATCTGGTAACTGAGTTCTTTATCGGTGCAGTCGCGCCAGTAGGGATTGTCGGTCGAGTCGCGGCTGTCCACGGTGGTGGAGAGCGGATTGTAGGCGCGTCCCAGCCAGCCCGCGTATTCACCGGGGCGGATGTAGCGACCGCCGGCCTGCAGGCGACCGAGTCGATTGGGGAGCACGGTGTAGTTGGGGAGATCGCGTTCGAGTCCGCCGGGTGTGTGCTGGGTCAGGTATTCGACGACCGATCCCATCGAAGGCCAGTCTTTGGGAGTCGCATCGAAACCACCGCCGATGGGCAGGTGCCAGCGTTGTCCCGTCTGAATGTAATGTCCGCCGCCACTGTGATCGTTGAAAGTGTGCGTCATGCTGCGGACGACGGAGAATTTGTCGGAGACATTCGCCAGTCGCGGCAGGTGTTCGCTGATCAGCAGTCCCGGCGTACGACAGTCGATGGGCTGGAAAGGCCCGCGAATTTCGCTGGGTGCTTCCGGCTTCATGTCGAAGGTTTCGAGCTGACTCGGGCCGCCGAAGAGGAACAGGAAGATGACGGATTTCGCCCGACCACCCTGAAACGGGTTGACGATCTGCTGCTGTTCCGCCTGCAGCATTTTCGGGAGCGAGAGACCGAGGAGCCCTGCTCCGCCGGTGGTAAGGACATCGCGACGGGACATCTTTCCCGCGGCGCGCTGGGGCTGATTCAGAATCGAGAACATGGGGTGAACCTTTCGTTCCATTCAGTCTGTTACGTGAATTCGATTCCTGCTCGTGCCAGCAGTGAGAAGTCCCGGCGAGGCGGCCGGAAACTTCTGTCGCGACATTCTAACAATTCATCGGCGGGCTGTCTCTATGATATGCAAGGTTTTTTATGTGTTTTTTCAGGACCGAAAAAAGTTAATTTCTGTTGTAGGTTTTGTGGTGACATGCAGTTACATTGGATAACAGATAATCAGGTACTGAGGAGTCGAGTTCATCGCGCTACGTCATCTCTCTTTCAGATCGCAGGAGATTCAGGGAATGCTTTCGTTACGGAATCAGTGTTTGTTGCTGGCTTTACAGGTTTTATGTTTTACCGGGTTCAACGGGATGCGTCCCGCACAGGCGGAAGACTGGCCACAGTTCCGCGGCCCGAACTGCTCTGGTGTCTCCACGGAAAAACATAAACTGCCGGCTGAGTTCGACGATCAGAAAAATGTGATCTGGTCCGCAGAACTGGGCGACGGCATCGGCTGTCCGGTGGTTGCGGGCGGACGCGTATTTACATCGGGAATGGTCGACAAGGAGAAGGTCGGCCTGTATGCCTTTGACGCTGAGACCGGTAAGAAACTGTGGGAACGGACCTGGAATACGGGTGAGCTTTTAGAGATTCACAAAACCAACAGCTTTGCCGCCACGACTCCGGCTGCGGATGACGAGCGGGTTTACTTTTACTTCAGCACACTCGGGATGCTGGCCGTCGATGCGGAAACGGGAGCGGATGTCTGGAAACAGGAACTGCCGATACCCTACTTCGTCTTCAAATGGGGCGCGGGGATGTCCCCGACTCTGTATAAGGACCTGGTGCTGTTCTGTCAGGACGACGACCTGGCGCCGGCATTTTATGCCTTCGATAAAAAGACTGGGAAAATTGTCTGGAAAGATGATCGCAGCGACCAGGCGGTGAACTACTCGCATCCCGTGATCTGTGAAACGGATAAAGGAGATGAAATCGTGGTGGCCGGTACCGGGAAACTGATCGGCTACGATCCGAAGACCGGCAAGCGGCTCTGGAGTGCACGTACCCTGCTGCGAAATATCAAAACCACGCCGGTCAGCCGGGACGGGATCATCTATGTCTCGCTGCAGAGTGGCGGGATTGCCAATCAGTGGCTGGCTTCGATCGACCGCTGGGAGACCGGTAACAGCGATGGTAAGGTGACCAAGGAAGAGATCCAGGCATTCGTCGGTAAAACCAAAGTTCCTGAGGCGTTCTACAAGAAGACTTTCGACCGGGGCGATCTGAACAAAGACGGTGCTCTGGAAGGAGAAGAACTGGACATCGCGTTTCTGCCTCCCGGAAATGAAGCGGGTGCCAAGTTTGGTGAAGAACCGGCCCAGGAGTTCGTACTGGCCGTCAAAGGGGGCGGACGCGGCGACGTGACGAAATCGCATCTGCTCTGGAAGCATAAGACCAAGTACACCGACCATATCGTCTCACCGCTGGTGACAGAGAACCGGATGTTCCTGGTCAAAGGGGGCGGAATTTCGACCTGTTATGAAATCGACAAAGGCAAGAAGGTCTGGGGACCGAAACGGATTCAGAACGAATGCGAATACTTTGCCTCTCCGATTTATGGTGACGGGAAGATTTATGTCGCCGGCGAAAACGGGAAGATCGTGGTGCTGGAAGACGGTCCCGAGCAGAAGATCATCGCCAAGAACGACATGGGAGATTCGATTCTGGGGACCCCGGCGATCGCTGACGGGCGGTTGTTTATTCGGACCCGCAAGCATCTGTATTCTATAGGATTGAAATAATTGTGAAGTGGCTGCGTTTCAAATTTCCATTTCGAGTCAAAAGCATGCTGTCTGCGGGCAGCATGCTTTTGGTGTTTCTGCTGTCTCAGATCTCTGTACAAGCTGAGCAACCGGTGTTCGTGCATTACATGCCCTGGTATGCGTCAAAGCCGGTCAGTGGACAATGGGGCTGGCACTGGACGATGGGGCATTTCAATCCGGATAAGCTGGCTGGAAAAGGGATCAGAGAAGCGGCCACGCATGATCCCCCTGTCATCGGGCTGTATGATTCGAATGATCCCGATGTGCTGGAGTGTCAGGTCCTGCTCATGAAACTGGCGGGGATTGAGGGGGTGATCATCGACTGGTACGGGATCACGGATTTTCGCGATTACGGAATGGTGCACCGTAACACGCAGCACCTGGTCAAATTTGTGAAACGGGCCGGATTGAAGTTCGCAATCTGTTACGAAGACCAGACACTCAAACATCTGGTGGAGGGAAAACAGATTCCCGCCTCTCAGGTGATGGCCCAGGGGAAATCCGTGATGGGCTGGCTGGACGAGCACTGGTTTGGCGATGACGCTTATCTACAGGTGGACGGCAAGCCTCTGCTGCTGGTTTTCGGTCCTCAGTATTTAAATCAATCACAGTGGAATGAATTGAGAACCGGCTTGAAACATTCGCCCCTGATCTGTGGATTGCCGCATCTGGTTCAACCCGCCGGTCTGGACGGACTCTTTGCCTGGCCCCCTGTTTCCGGCGGGAAAACGATCACGCCTGAAATGTGGCGGAAACGGCTCACTGAGTACTACGCACGAGCGCCACAGGAGACGGTTATTTCAGTAGCCTTTCCCGGCTTTCGCGACATCTATCAGCAGGCGGGCCTGCATGCGAGCTATGGATCAATCGACGCCCGGGATGGAAGAACCTTACAGGAAACGTTGCGACTGGCAGCCGACAGCAAGACGCCGCTGATTCAGGTCGCGACCTGGAACGATTACGGTGAGGGAACTGTAGTGGAACCGCAGGCACAGGGGGGCTATCGGAATCTGGAGATCATCCGGTCGTTTATTGATGCACGGTCTCCCCGGAAAGTTACAGGGACGGCCTGCGATTTACGGCTGCCGGTGTTATGGTATCGACTCAAGAAACAGTATGCGGGTGAGCAGACCGTGACGGCAAAACTGAATGAAGCTGCCGCCCTGCTCCTGGCGGGAGACATAGAGCCGGCCCGTCGGATTCTGGAAGAGTTTGCGTTGGATGAGTGAGTAAACGGGATGGGTTTGATGTTCATCAGTCGTCTCTTGGTCGAGATCATCTGGTGGCGGATCTTTACCTTTTCCGGGCCGATCCGATCTGTATGATCTTTCTTTAAAGTGAGGCTCGCTCTTCATCACAGACAGCGTGCTCCCTGTGACCTCCTGTTGCCTGCGGCAATACCGGATTACATCCGGTACCACCCGGCATTGAGGTTTCGAGAAACATTGAGGGGCACCCTGTTTCGTGTTTTTTGAGATTGGTATCCGGTCCCATTTGAAGTGTCAACTGATTCGTCTGTCGCGAGGCGGGCAGGCACACAGACCAGCCCCTACGCCGCACCTGGTTTGATTTCTAAATCTGAAAATCCCGGTTTTGCTTGATCTTCGCTGTTGATCTGGTAATATGCACAATCGATTGTGCAAAGGGGTTCCATGAGCAAGTCTGTAAATAAATCGATTACGTTGAAAGAGGTCGCTGCCGCTGCCGGGGTGAGCGTCTCGACGGCTTCACGGGCACTCTCCGGGAAGGCGGAGGCGTATCGCATCAGCAGTGCGACCGAGCAGTCGGTGCGGAAAGCAGCCGAAAAACTGCAGTTCTCCCCCAGCCTGCTGGCGCGATCGTTGCGTTCTCAACAGACCAAACTTCTGGGCGTGGTGCTGCCTAATGTGGCGAACCCTTTCTTTGCGGCGATTGCGCGGGAGATCACCCTGGCGGCCGAGGAAGAGGGCTATTCGGTGCTGCTGACGGACAGTCAGGAGAACAGTGAGACCGAGGCCCGGCTGGTGGACCAGCTGCAGGCGAGACAGATTGAAGGGCTGGTGGTCTGCCCGGTGGGGATTGAGAATCGCCATTTGAAATCGCTGGCAAAACAGAAGCTGCCCCTGGTGCTGGTCGATCGTGGCTTTGACGATCCCGCGCTGGTGAGTGTGACGTCCGATCATCGGGCGGGAGCCCGGGAGGGGATGCAGCAACTCCTGGAAGCGGGACACAAGACAATCGGCGTGTTACAGGGATTGCCCGAGACCCTGCCCAACCGGGAACGACTGGCGGGCGTGCAGGCCGCTCTGGAGGATCAGGGACTGAAGTATGATCCGAGACTGATCGCCGGTCATAATTTTGATGAAGCTTCCGGATATGCAGCAGTGAAAACGCTGCTCACGGAACGTCTCGAGATCACTGCGCTGTTTGCTTTCAGTAACCAGAACGCACTGGGGGCACTGCGGGCGGCCAGCGAACTGGGACGTGTAATTCCCGATGATCTGTCATTGATCGCATTCGACGATCACCCGTTTGCCGCTTATCTGGCTGCGCCACTTTCGTCGGTCAGCCAGGATGTGAACCAGCTGGGGCGCGTGGCGGCCCGCTTACTGCTGGAGCAGATCCGGACCGGCGTACCACCCGAACAGAAACATTATCAGATTCCCGTCCAGCTCATTCAACGGGCTTCCATACAGCCGCCCGCCTGAGCGAGGACGATTTATCAACCAGAAGAAGGACATCCTGCAATGAAACGATTCCCTCAGATGCTCGCCCTGACGGCAGCGGTGCTCAGTTTGGTCTGTGCAGTGCCGCTGAACCGGATTACTGCTGCCGAGCCGGAACGCCCGGTTCCGCTGATCTTTGACACGGATATCGGAAACGATGTGGACGATGTTCTCGCGTTGGGCATGATTCACGCGCTGGAGGCCCGTGGCGACTGCAAGCTGCTGGCGGTGACCATTACGAAAGACAACCCGCTGGCGGCGTCTTTCACCGATGCCGTGAATACGTTTTACGGTAAGGGAGATGTCCCGATCGGGATCTGCAAGAGCGGCGTCACACCCCAGACTGGCAAGTTTAATGTGCTGGCGGAAAAGAAAGACAACGGCCAGCTGCGGTATCCACACGATCTGACGGATCCAAAACAGGCGCCTTCAGCCGTGACGGTGTTGCGGAAGGCACTGGCGGGAGCGAAAGATCATTCGGTGGTGATCGCGCAGGTCGGGTTCTCGACGAACCTGGCGAATCTGCTCAAGTCACCCGCGGATGACATCAGTCCGCTGACCGGGGAGCAGCTGGTAAAACAGAAAGTGAAGCTGCTGTCAGTAATGGCGGGAGCGTTTGAGAAGATTCCGAGTAAGGGGAAGATGGTCGATCATCGGGAATACAACGTGGTGAAAGACATTCCAGCGGCGCAGAAACTGGCGCAAGACTGGCCAACGCCGATTGTCTGGAGCGGCTTTGAGATTGGTCTCTCGGTCCCCTACCCGCATGAGAGTATCCTGGAAGATTATAACTACGTAGATCATCATCCGCTGGCGGAGGCTTATATTCTGTACATTCCGCCGCCGCACGATCGTCCTACGTGGGATCTGACCAGCGTGCTGTACGGCGTCTTTCCGCATCGGGGGTATTTCGATCTGTCTGAGGCAGGCACCGTGACCGTTGAGAAAGATGGCCTGACGACCTTTCAAAAATCAGCGGACGGCAAGCATCGCTATCTGAAACTGAATGAAGTGCAGCGGGCCCGCCTGATTGAAGCACTCGTGCAACTCTCCAGTCAGCCTCCTCAGAAATAGTAGAACGGGAGGCCGTGATGAGCGAGATACGACGTGCGCGCATTGCCGTGCTGGGGTCGATCAACATGGATCTGATGATCCGGTCGACGAAGTTACCCCTGCCAGGCGAGACGGTGATCGCAGAGGCGAAAGTCGAAAACCCCGGAGGTAAAGGTGCCAACCAGGCGGTCGCCGCAGCGCGGATGGGAGCGGAAGTGACCATGATCGGCTGCGTGGGGGATGACAGTTTCGCAGAGGAACTGCTGCAGAACCTGGAAGCCGAAGGCGTGCAGACGCAACTCGTCTCGCGTAAGCGAGAGACCACCAGCGGCGTCGCGGTGGTGATGGTGGAGACGAGCGGCGAAAACGCGATTCTGGTGGTCCCCGGTGCCAACGGTCTGGTGGGACCGGCGGAACTGGAACAGGCGCGGCAGGTGATCTGTGACAGCGATGTATTGCTGATGCAGCTCGAGGTCCCGGTGGAGACGGTGATCGCAGCTGCGAAGATCGCACGGGAGGCGGGGGTGCCTGTGATTCTGGATCCGGCCCCTGCCCCGGCTCACTTCCCGGCGGAGTTGCTAGACGTGGATCTGATCTGTCCGAATCAGTCGGAGGCGGCGGCACTGCTGGGGCAATCTGTCGGATCCGTGGAGGAGGCAGTGGCTCTCGTTTCTGAACTGGCACAGCAGGGACCGCGACGGGCGATTATTACGCTCGCCGATCAGGGGGCGGTCCTCTTTGATGGCGAGTGTGTGGAAACGGTAGCCTCATTTAAAGTCGATGCGGTCGACTCGACGGCAGCCGGGGATGCGTTTGCGGCGGGACTGGCAGTCCGACTGGCGGAACAGGCCGATTTGAAGGAAGCCGTCCGGTTTGCTTCGGCGGCGGGGGCCCTGGCGGCATCCGGGGCGGGCGCCCAGTCGGCGATGCCGACGCGGGAACAGATTGAAACACTTTTAACCAAATAAGACAGGAGCGCTTCGATGAATCAGTTCAGGAAAGGGGCCAGGCTGGCCCTGGCGATGACAATCTGTAGTCTGCTGCTGAGTTGTGCAGAGCCAGCGGATAATGCAGCGAAATCGAGTGAGGAGAAATCAGAGAATCAGAAGCCAAAGATTGCGTTGATTATGAAATCGCTGGCGAATGATTTCTTCTCGACGATGGCCAAAGGGGCGGAAACGCATCAGCAGGAGCATGGCGCCGAATACGAGTTGGTCGTCAACGGGATCAAGGATGAACGCGATCTGAGTCGCCAGGTGGCGCTGGTCGAAGAGATGGTCGCCAGCGGCGTGGATGCGATTGTAATTGCCCCGGCGGATTCAAAAGCACTGGTGCCGGCTCTGCGACGGGCCCGTGAAGCGGGTGTGGTCGTGATCAATATCGACAACAAGCTGGATCAGGAAATTCTAGAAGCGGAGAAGATCGAGATCCCGTTTGTCGGTCCTGATAACAAAGCGGGAGCTAAGAAAGTAGGCGAATATCTGGCCAAACAGCTGAAAGCCGGGGATGAAGTGATCGTGCTGGAGGGGATCCGGACTTCGTTCAACGGGACACAGCGGCGGCTCGGTTTTGAAGAGGCGATGAAGGCCGCAGATATCAAGATTGCGGACAGCCAGTCGGCCCAGTGGGAAATGAGCATGGCGAATACGCTGGCGCTGTCGATGCTGAGCGAACATCCCAAGGTCAAGGCGATCCTGGCGGCGAATGACAGTATGGCACTGGGAGCCCTGGCGGCGGTGAAGAACAACGGCAAAGCGGGGGATGTGCTGATTGTCGGCTTTGATAACATCGCTGCGGTGCAGCAGGCGATTAAAGACGGACAGATTCTGGCGACCGCGGATCAGCATGGCGATCAACTGGCCGTGTATGGAATCGAGTATGCCCTGAATCTGCTCAAGGATCCGCAGGCGAAACTGGAAGATCGGGAGACGCCCGTCGATCTGGTGACGGCTGAGGTTCTGAAATGACGGGTACGCCGCCGCGGTTTTCGACAGAAGGGCTTTCGAAGGACTACGTGGTGCGTGTGCTCGATGGTGTGCAGTTTGAACTGCGCGCGGGCGAGATTCACGCGCTGGTAGGCGCCAACGGAGCCGGGAAGAGCACGCTGTGCAAAATGATTTCCGGCCTGGTCCCGCTGACGGAAGGTCAGATGTTGTTGAACGGTGTCCCCTACTCTCCCGCCGACAAGCGATCGGCGGAGTCGCTGGGCGTGCAGATAGTGCAGCAGGAACTGAACCTGATACCGACGCTCTCCGTGGCCGAGAATCTGCTGCTGGGACGCTATCCGCAGCGGTGGGGCGTGATCGATCGTCGGGAACTGCAGCGGCGGGCTCGTACGGCGCTGGACCGGTTCGGGCTCACGGATATCGCTACGGATCAGAGTGCCGAGAGTTTGGGAGTGGGCCAGCAACAGATGCTGGAGATCGCGGCAGCGCTGGATCGAAAGTGTGAGCTGCTGATTCTAGATGAGCCGACGGCGGCGCTGAGTGCGGGCGAAACGGAGCGTCTGTTTGCACGACTGGATGAGTTGCGTGCGCAGGGCGTGGGGATCATTTATATCAGCCATCGCCTGGATGAGATCGCGCGGATTGCGGACCGGCTGACCGTGTTGCGGGACGGGAAGTATGTCAGCACGCATGCGGTCAGCGAGTTTCAGCCGATCGAGCGGGTGGTGGATCTGATGACCGGAGAGACACAGGCGGTGCAGCATGCGCTGCAGGAGCACACGAACCACTCCCAGACGCAGACGCTGTTACGCGTGGACGGCATGACGGGAGGACCGGTTCAGGAGGTCAGCTTTTCCGTGCAGGCGGGAGAACGGTATGGGATCGCGGGTCTGGTGGGCGCGGGACGGACGGAACTGTTGCGGCTGATTTTTGGAGCCGATCGCGCGACGCGGGGTGACGTTTTTCTGCGGGGCGAGAGTGTGCCCCGTCGATTTAGTCATCCGCATGAAGCGGTGGCGGCGAAAATGGCGATGGTGACGGAGGACCGCAAGCAGAACGGATTGTTGCTCTCGCAGTCCATTCGGGTGAATACGACGCTGCCCAGTCTGGATCGACTGGCGGGGACTGCAGGCGTGATCGACCGTCAGCGGGAAGCGTCAGTTGTGCGGACTGAATGGGAACGACTGGGGATTCGTGCCCGGGACATGGAACAGAGCGTGGGCACGCTCAGCGGGGGGAATCAGCAAAAGGTCGCGGTGGCGAAGTGGCTGCTCAAGGATGCGGATGTGTTTCTGTTTGACGAACCGACGCGGGGCATCGATGTGGCGGCGCGGCGGAAAATTCATCAGCTGTTTGATGAACTGGCCCGGCAAGGGAAAGCCCTGGTAATTGTCAGCAGTGACCTGGAAGAACTGTTCGAGACCTGTGACCGGATCGGTGTGATGTCGGCAGGTCGGCTGGTGAGCGAATATGGAAGGGAGGAGTGGTCGTATGACGCGATTATGCAGGACTGTTTTGCAGGGTATGCATCACAAGAGAAAACGAAAATCGGAGGATCGACGCGATGACTGACTCCCCTGCTCCACTCCCGGAAAACCAATCGTCGCGCGGCGGGCTGACGTATTCACTGTTTCAATATGCGGGCCTGCTGGGTGTGCTGGTGCTGCTGGTATTGATTTTCCACCGGATGAGTGATCACTTTCTGACGCGGCAGACGCTGGCTACGGTGGCGAATAACATTCCGGACCTGCTGGTGATTTCGGTGGGAATGACGCTGGTGCTGATAATTGGCGGGATCGATCTATCCGTCGGCTCGCTGCTGGCACTTTCCTCGGCGGTGCTGGGCGTGTGCATGGTCGACTGGGGCTGGCCTTTGTGGGCGGCGGTGCCTGTCTGCCTGGGGACCGGTGCGCTGTGCGGGATGCTGAATGGTGTGATCAGTGTGAAGGCGGGGATTCCTTCGTTTATTGTGACGCTGGGTATGCTGGAGATGGCACGCGGCGGTGCGTACCTGCTGACCGATTCGCAGACAAAGTACATCGGTTCGTCGATTGAATGGATCGGTGTGCCCGTGAAGGGGCTGCTGTTCTCACCCGCATTTCTGCTGGCACTGGTGATTGTGGCGGTGGGACAATATCTGCTGACGCGGACGGTTTTTGGTCGCTATTGTATGGCGATCGGAACGAATGCGGAGGCGGTGCGGATGTCGGGAATTCGGACGGCCCCCTGCTCGATCGTGGTGTTTACGATCAGTGGTCTGTTGTGTGGTCTGGCGGGCGTGATGCAGACCTCGCGACTCTCAACGGCAGATCCGAATGCGGCGGTGGGACTCGAACTTTCGGCGATTGCGGCCTGTGTGATTGGCGGGACGAGCCTGATGGGCGGCCGTGGTTCGGTGATTAATACATTCTTTGGTGTGCTGATCATCGCGGTGCTGCAGACGGGGCTGGCCCAGATTGGAGCGACCGATCCTCTCAAGCGGGTGATCACCGGGGCGGTGATTATCGTCGCGGTGCTGCTGGATGCGGCGCGGCAGCGGTGGAAACGTGGTGGTTGACCACTGACGGTATGAAATATTGCTACCACCGCCGGCACGAAAGATACGAAAAAGGAGGCATCATTTGCTGTCTGTTTATAGGGTGGCTACAATTCATTTGTGCACTGTTGGGTGGCACTGTTGGCTTGCCAACAGTGATGGAGCGAGGTTGATGTTGATCACCACAAAAACAATGGAGAAAGATTTTTCAGGGATCAATTTATAAATCAGGTTACAACCATTTATGACCAGAAATCGAAAACGGATCAGGCATTTTCATGGATTGGGTGATTGTCATGAACTAACGTTTTCGTGCTATCAGAACAGGTCTCTGTTAGTTTGTGATCTCTGGAGTCAGATGTTGTGTCAGTCAATTGATCGTGCCTTGAGGCGTTATCAGTTTGGCTTGATTGCCTTTGTGATTATGCCGAATCATTTACATATGCTGGTTTATCCGAAACAGAGGGAATGTCGAGTTGATCGTTTGCTGTGGGCAATAAAACGTCCCTTTTCATATCGCATTAAGCAGTTACTGCAGGAAACACAAAATCCATTGCTGGATCACCTGATAATCAGGGATCGTCCTGGAAGTACTATCTTTCGATTCTGGCAGGAAGGGCCTGGATATGATCGGAACCTGTCGTCATTGAAAGCTGTTGAGGCATCGATTGACTATATTCACTTGAATCCAGTCAAGAAGAAACTGGTAGATTATTGTCGGGACTGGAAATGGTCGAGTGCTCGCTGGTATGAGAGCGAAGGAAAGTTGGTTGATTCAGATTTGCCTGAGCTGAGTGGCCTTCCATGGGATTTTTTTGAATCTGATCAGGAGTGAATCTTTCCTGGTTGGGCAGCTGTATCTCAGCACTGTTGGGCAAGCCAACAGTGCCACCCAACCACCCGACAAATCACACGGTTGCACTTCGGTTAACGTCCCTGTCCTTGCGACCGGATATGGGAAGCTTTCGAAGCAGGACTTCGGAGTCGCATTACGAAGGGTTCTGTCGGCACGCGAGTGGGGCTTTGAACTTGTGAATGTAGTGGAACGGAACGCGTATGGGTTGGAGGAGATTCAGGAGGGGTATCGTGGGGAGCAGGAGTAACTAAGAAAAATAAATTTTTTACTACCACGAAATGCACGAAAGACACGAAAATGATAAGTAAGAGGGTGGTAAGTAAAAGTCTAGTTGTTTTGATTTGGGCTAATTCAGGATTCAATAATGACCAGCGATACCAGCACGAACTCTTCCTTTGTTCAACGCCTGTTCCAGGGGCTGCTCAAATTGCTGGGGTGGAAGAAAAGCGAGGAAGTTCATGATGCGGAACTGGCTGAACCTGACAATCCTGATGAGCCCACGTTTATCACACTGGAAATGGAAACCTTGCGGGTGATGAAATCAGTGGGGGTTCGTCATCAGCAGGTCCCCCTGTCGAGTGTCATATTACGGTTTAGTCTGACAGGGAATGAAGTCGACGGATTCGAGGCCTGTCTGGACTTTCAGAATCGTGATCAGGAAGATCCGGATCTGGACCTGGGACAGGATGTGAAGGGGCTGCGACTTGTCACCAGGCGAGAGAATGAGCAGGCTTTCTCAGGAACAATCGTCAGGTATATGAATTCCAATGGAACGTATGGCTTCTATTTTGACGGGCCGTTTTTCCATCAACAATATGCAAAACGTCGCTGATGAATTGGGAACAAATCGTCTCTGGTTCGTACTGTCTGCTCTTTTCAATTCTGTTGAATGAGACAACCCCGAAACGTGTTCGAGGTTGTCCTGCTCCCAACAATTATTTTACTCAAACTTAAACGAATACAGATCCGCGTCTTTGAGTTTGATCTTTAATCTTATGGGTTTGCCGGCGAGGCTGCTGACGTCGATTCCTTTTTTCCAGCTGACCGGGCGGGAGATGGTGTCGCCGAAGAGTTCGATGCAGTCGGCTTCCGTGAAACCCTCGATCGGTTTGCCCTCGGGGGTCTGGAGCTCGACCGTGATGCCGCCGGCGGCGGAGGTGGAGAAGTTGAGCTTGAGCTCTTTGCCGGTGAAGGTGATTGGTTTCGTGGTGATCTCTCCCCCTTTGAGTGGAGCGTTGAGGGAGACGAAGCCGTCGATCCGCATGGTGTAGCGGCGGAGCTTGCTGCCCTCGCCGGTCCAGTAGCCTTCGGTGGCGTAGAGGGAGAGTTCATCGGGGGCGCCTTCAATGTCGGACCTGGTTTCGACCAGCTGCCAGGCGATGTACTGATGCCCGTAGTTCCAGGTGTCTTTACGTTCGATGCCGGGACGCAGGAAGGCTTCGGGCCAGCGTTTGAAATTGACGCCGTCACGACTGGTCATGAACAGGCCTTCGGTGATGGCCATGCCGTAGCGGTTGGAGATGGATGATCGCATTTTGCGGTGTTTATACTCGGGCAGCTGTTCCATGGATTTGGACCAGCCCCGTTCCACGTAGCGGGTGGGAAAGCCGACGAGGATGTGCGGGGCACGGTAGTAGGGTTTGATCTGGTTAGTGTAGAGCTGCTCGGGAGGCGCGTCGCCGTATTTCAGGTCCTGGGGTTCGCTCCAGTGGATGAAGTCGTCTGATGTGGCGGTGCGGATGTCGCGGAGGCCGGAGGGTTTCCAGTTCTTTTCATCGGTGGTGCCCTTGGTGAAGTAACGCCAGTAGGCCCGGTATTGTTTTGTGGCCGGGTCCCAGAAGGCGAGGTTTTCGGAATCGAAGGCCCCTTTGGTGATGACCGTTTCTTCCGACATCAGCGACCAGTGAATGCCGTCGGGCGATTTGAGGGCCAGCAGTCCGTGCGGTACTCGTGAGCGGAGGATGGCTTTGTATTTCGCATCGGGGGGACAGGCGGGGTTTTCGTCTTTGAAGACGGCGGGGTGCACGGGATCGGGCTTGGCGGACTTCATCCAGTCACGGTGAGCTTTGCCGATGACGATATTGTTATCTTTATTGCCGCTGCCCGGTGGGAAGGAAAAGAGTCCCAGATCGGGGCGTTTCCAGTGAATTCCATCGTCGCTCTCGGCGTAACAGGTGAAGTTACTGTTGGCAGGGCCGAATTTCTTCTCCTGAACGTTGAGGTGCCAGGCTTTGTAGTACATGCGATATTTATCGCCATCCTTGAAGATGCTCTGATAGCCGCAACCACTTCCTTCCCAGGGTTTGTCATAAGTGAAGACGACTTCGCGGGGTGTGGGATGATGCAGTTCGAAGCGGACATCTTCACTGCGGGAGTCGATCAGGGTGTCGTCGACGAGCAGTTCAAGCCGGGAGCCGATGTTGATGGGTTCTGCTGCGAAACTGGCAGCCGTGGTGAGCAGGCTCAGGGTGAAACAGACGAGGAAGACGAGGCGGGCGATGCGTGGCATGATGTTGATCCTGTGCTGGAGTGTGTATGAGCTCATTCATTCTAACCAGAATTTCTGCGGGGAACCACGAAGGAACTCGAAAGATTTATTACTACCACGAAAGTCACGAAAAACACGAAAGGAAAGAGTCTAAGTTTCGTTTGGTTAAAAAGGTGTGAACCTGTTGCAGAATATCTTGTCGTATAGAATACACTAAGGTAGAATGGGAGTGAAGAATAAAAGAGTGAAACAAAATGAGAAAGGATTGTGACTATGAGCAGTCGAACTGGACGTGCCAATCTGGCGAAGACGACATTGCAGGTGATGGATGTAGGACGGTATGTGAATCCGCAGGGTGAATCGGTATCGATCGCCGAGGCGATGGAGGCCTGTAACGCGGCTTCCGAATATTTTGCTCCCGGGGAACTGGAGCAGTTGCGGGCAGAAGTGGTATCTGCCCCCTGCCCTTATGCTGAGACCCGGTTTGAGCTGGAGAATGAGACGACCCTGGAAGGCGCGCATACGCTGGTATTGAAAGGAAATGCAGGCCGGATCGGAGTGTTGAATTTTGCATCCGCGAAGAATCCAGGCGGTGGTTTTCTGGGAGGCAGTCAGGCGCAGGAAGAGAGCCTGGCCCGGAGTTCGGCTCTCTATGGCTCGCTGACCCGGTTTCACAGTGAATACTACGAGGCGCACCGGAACCAGAAAGATGCGTTTTACTCGGACCGGATGATTTACTCGCCCGACTGTCCTGTCTTTCGGGACGATGCGGGTGCGTTTCTGGACGCGAGTTACCAGGTGGACTTTCTGACGAGTCCGGCACCGAATGCGGGAGCGATTCAGAAAAATCGTCCGTTGATGGTCGCGGAGATTCCCGGAACTCTGCAGGCACGGATGGATAAGGTGCTCGCATTGTTCGCCAGTAAAGGCTGTGCAACTCTTGTGTTGGGGGCCTGGGGCTGTGGTGTGTTCCGCAACTGCCCCGAAATGGTCGCTGCGAGTTTTGCGGAGTTCCTGAAGCCCGGCGGTCCTTACCATGGACGGTTTGAACTGGTACGATTCTCGGTACTGGACCGGGCGGAAGGACAGCCGATCTATGGGGCTTTCGCAGAATGCTTTGGGTGTGCGAAAGAAGCGAAACTGTGATGCTGGCGCATCGCATTCTGTGGTGAATTCTGGAGAGCACAGGCTTGGGTTCCTACCACGAAATACACGAAAAGCACGAAATTAGTGGTGACCGGGCAGGTTCTTTGGTTCTTGTGTTGGCACCATTGGCAAATGGAACAGGGAGTTTTATTTTCACAAGGGTGCACCGCAACTGGTCAAAATTTCTTGGAAGATGACACAGATCAGTTCGCTGTCAGTTACAAAGACGCCATCGTCTGTTGAAATATCGCAAATGGATCTCCATGTCATTTATGCTTACGCTCGCACCTGTGCTGATGCCTTTCATCCTGCTGGTCGATTCCCTCCAGAGAAAAGGAAAGTTCTTCTCTGGAGGATCGGGAATTCGTTGATAGTAATGACTGCCTGATTCGACTATCATGAGATAAAAAAGACACGAAGTCTGAAAATACAATGAAAGGATGTGAGTACGGATGTCTGCTGAGGATGAGAATCAGGAACAGGGTGAGTCAGATCTGCGCGAGTTTCGTATCGGGGTGCGGGTCGATCCCGAAGAGGGACTGCAGTCGATTGGCATGGAAGTGGTGAATGGCCTGGTCAATCTGGGAGGACGCATTGTTTCTCTGCAGGGAGGTGGCGCCACCTTTCGTAAGCTTGATCCCAACGAAGAGGCACAGAACAAAAATCTGACCCTGACCGGCTGTGATATCCAGGTAATTATGGATGTTTCGGGAGTCGGAGAGACCCCCGCTTCCCAGGAACACGATCGACTGTATCGGGCGGGCCTGGATCTAATCAATCCGTACATGCAGATTGTGGGCCGCGAGACGCAACCTGCAGATACGGAGACAGCACAGGAAGAACTGAAACGGGGTATCGAACTGCTCAAGTGGGTGCTGGATATCAATCCCGGTAATGGGTCGGCGTGGTGGATTATCGGTAAGGCGGAACAGGCGCTGGACAATACGGAGGTGGCCTGCGATGCATTCGGGCACGCGTATCGGTTGAAGAGCGAGAACGCTGACACCGCGCGGGAATATATGTACGAGTGCCTGAAACTGGGACGGGCGGCACAGGCGATCTCGGCGGCGCGGCATGCGATAGAACTCAAGCCGGACGATATGGGCCTGGTAGCGAACCTGGCGCTGGCTCTGTTGATCGGCGGCGAACTCGAAGAAGCAGCCGAGGTGATCGAGATTGCAGTGGACGGCGCGCCCGATGACCCGATCAATGTGAATTTACAGCAGCGGATTGCCGAAGTGTGTGCGGGCGTGGTTCCCCAGCCTCGAAAACTGGCTGACATGGATGCGACTTGAAATCGTGGAGTGCCACGAAAGGACAGAGGCAGCAAAGACGCACGCATGTTCTTTGCTTGCCGATGGGTTGTATGTCTGACATGATACAGGCTCTTACTAATTGAAATCTCGTTTTAAGGAGCGTTCCATGAGTCGGGCATTGCTGGTGATTGATGTGCAGAATGAGTATTTCACGGGGGCACTGCCGATCACGCATCCGGCGGAGCACCTGGAACGGATTCTGGAGGCGATGGATGCCGCTGCGGAACAGAAAGTGCCTGTGGTTGTGGTGCAGCATCATTTCGAGGATCCGGAGAAGCCGTTCTTTCAGAAAGGGACTCCCGGCTGGGAACTGCATCCCGAAGTCGCCGGTCGTCCACACGATCTGCTGCTGGAGAAAACAATGCCGGGCAGCTTTACGGGGACACAACTGGAAGCGTGGCTGCGGGAACGCGATATCGATACCGTGACCATCGCCGGCTACATGACGCATATGTGCTGTGACACGACGGCCCGCGAAGCCGTGCATCGCGGGTTCACCGTCGAATTCCTGAATGACGCCACGGGAACACTGCCTTTGTCGAACAGTGCCGGTGAAGTGACCGCGGAAGAGTTGCAGCGGTCGATCCTGTGTGCACAACAGATGCTGTTGAGTGAAGTGCTGGATGTGGAAGCCTGGAAGGGACGCTTGTGAGTTTCGTTAAGATCGATCCCCTGCCCTGTCGGGAGACTGACGATGACCGAGGTGGCTGCTGAACCGATTGCCGAAAAGCTGGCAGAGCTGAATCTGGCGCTGTCGCCTGAGATTCATTACCGGCTGGGAACGGTTTTTTCCCGCACTGAGTCGATGAGTCTCGAGCAGGCAATCGGTCAGAAGTATCCCCTCGTCAAAGCGTGTGAACCGGTTCTGTTGAAAGCGTTATTCGAACGGGAGCAGGTTCTGTTTGTCTGCCTGGGGGAACTGCGTTTTCAGAAAACGATTGTCGTGCTCACCAATCTGCGGATGCTGCTGTTTTCGACTGACCGGAAGCAGATTCCCTGGCAGCCTTACTGGGCGATTTATTACAGCCAGATTTCAGAACTGCAGCCGGTGTTTATGGAACAGTACAAAATCTTGCTGAAAGATGGCAGCAAGCTGAAATTCAATTATTTTCCCTGGCAGGATCGCCAGAACTTCCAGCCCATCTACTCGGAAGCAGCCAAGAGGGTTGAGGAAGAAGGCCTGGATCCATCTGTCTCGCAGTCGCGGGAAAATCTGTGTTCGAACTGCTTCGCCACGGTGCCGAAAGAGACTTACGAATGTGAAGCCTGTGGAGCGACCTTCTGGCCCCCCTTTTCTTTGTGTCTCCGTGGCTTTATTTTCCCTCCCGCAGGCAGCCTTGTGGTCAGGACGCGACGTGCCGCCCTGATCGATATGGCGCTCTACTTCCTGATCCTGTCTTATGTCATTTTTTTGCAGGCGCAGGGGAACCTGACTTTTGCGATCCTGATGTTCGTGCTGACGAACGGCAGCTACGGGGATTGGATGTATAAGCTGGCTAAGCGGGGGCTGTTGCTGAAAGAAATCCCACTCGAGAAACAGGCTGTCAATTGACATTTTGCCGGATCATGAATTCCTGATGAGTCAGCCAGATTTTCTTAGAACCGCTTAAGATCTTCAGGTAAAATGAGTTCATCTTCTTTGATGCTCGAGTTAAGGAAGGATGAGCCATGCAGAACCTGACCCATGATGAAGTGGCCGCCAAGCTGTGGGAGTTAAATCTCGAATTGTCCCCGGAGATTCCCTATCGACTGGAGACGCTGTTTCCGCGGATCGAGGGCTGGTTTGTCAAAGGAAAGATCAAGGATCAATTCAAACTGCTCAAGCGGCTGGAACCGCTGCTGGCTGAGATTCTGCTGGATCGCGAAGAGGTGCAACTTGTTTTGCCGTGTAACCAGTCGACGCTTTCCGATGTCTTTCTGATGGGGTCACTGTGGGTTGGAACTTCAACCTGTGCCGTGCTGGTGTTGACCAATCTGCGGATCTATTGCATTCGCGTCAACGATACCGGCGTGCCTCAGCAGTCGTTCTGGCAGATCTATTACAGTCAGATCAAAGAGGTGGACCAGTCGCTGTTTGGTGACACGCTGTTTTATCTGAAAGATGGCCGCAAGTTGAAGTATTCCGGGATCGTGCCCGAAGATCAGCGGCGATTGCAGTTCATCGTCTGGGAGAACTGTAAGACATTCCGAAAGCAGGGCTTTGAGCCTTCCGTTTCACAGTCACGGGAGCAGGTGTGCGGTCACTGCTTCGATGTGATTCCCCCGGGAGTCTATGAATGTGACAGTTGTGGCGCGCAGTACTGGAGGCCGATCGAGGTCGGGATGCGGAGCTTCATCTTCCCCTCATGGGGCGATTTCGTGATGAAGCACACCACCCTGGCACTGATGGAACTGATCGGTTTTACGTTTATCATCGGATTTACCATCGCTGCTTTCTTTGAAGGCAAGTATCTGGCGGGAATCATCTTGTATGTGACGGCGAATCTGGCGGATGCGTTAATGAGTGTGCAACTGGCGACGCGGGCCCTGCATCTGAAATCAACGCCGTTTGAACGTCCTGATATGTGGAGTTTGACGAATCCAGAGCGACTTGTGCAGGAGCAGCGTGAAGCAGGCACAGGTTATGAGGGTTATCGGGTTGCGGACGCGGCGGAGCAGTTATAAAGCCTGGGCGGATCGACGCATGCTGATTGACTGATGTCTGCATTTTTTAACCGATGCTTCCACAGCTCTCTGCACCGATGCACGATAAAGAGTAGGCGGGCATGACTGAGTTGGACTGATGGCAGAAGTTTTGTAGACGCGAATCGGGAGCACACAATGAGATTAGGACATGGCCGGGTGGGATTACTGCTGATGGCAGCGACTCTGCTGATTATGCAGACGCCCGTTAAGGCGCAGAATATCAATCACAAGCTGGAGCCGTATCTGAAGTCGGGCAATCTGCCGGCATTGTCTGCAGCGGTTGTCGTGCGAGGCACCGTAACGGAATTCGGCGTGGTCGGCACCCGGAAGATGGGAGCGGACATTCCAGTCACGATTCATGATAAGTTTCACCTGGGGTCTGACGGCAAAGCGATGACCGCCACGATTGCTGCGATGATGATCGAAGAAGGCAAGCTCAAGTGGGATTCAACGCTGGAAGAGGTCTTTCCCGAACTGAAAGACTCAATGGCACCCGGCGTGGGAAAAGTGACACTGGAAGAACTGCTTTCCCATACCAGTGGGATGCGTGCCGACGATGAAAATCTGATGCAGCTGCTGAAAGATTCATTCGATGTGGATGGCGATCTGAATGATATGCGGTACTGGCTGCTGAAAGAATCGGTCAAACTGCCGCTGGAAACAAAGCCTTCCACTGCATGGAAATACAATAACCGCGGGTACACGATCGCCGGTGCGATGATTGAACGTGTGAGCGGCAAAGCCTGGGACGAGCTGATCGTCGAACGCATTTTTGAGCCATTTCAGCTGACGACCGCCGGTCTGGGAACACAGTCGACCCTGGGCAAAATCGATGCACCGCTGGGACATGTCATTCAGAAAGACGGTAAAGTCAAAGCGTACATGGCGGGGCCGAATGCGGATAACTCGCTGATTCTCGCGCCAGCGGGCTGTCTGCACCTGTCGATTCTGGATCTGGCGAACTGGGCTGGCTGGAATGCCGGGAACGGGATGCGGCCCCCCTGTAATATTGTGAAGGCGGAAACGGTCGAGAAAATTCACACTCCTGTCTTTACGATCAAAGGGGATAAACCGGCGCGTCCGGGAACGCCACCCAATGGAAAGTACGCTCACGGCTGGGGCTGGCTGACGGTGGACTGGGCTCCCTATCCCCTGCTCTATCATGCCGGTTCGAATGGCAAGAACCTGGCCCAGATCTGGATCGATAAAGAGAAAGACATCGCGATTGTGATGATGACCAACATCGGCGGTGTCCAGGCGGACGAGGCGCTGCGGGAACTGGCCAAAGAGCTGTATCTGAACGCTGTCGCCAGTTATTAAAACAATGCTTCCGGATTCGGGACTGGTACGGACTCCGTCCCTGCGATGATTGTCGCGGGGGCGGAGCCTTGTTATAAGACAGCATTGACGTGTGCCAGGTAATTCAGCTCACTTCTGCAGGGAGTCCTGTCTGATGTCCAATCCGATGTATTCTGAACATGCCGCCGCCTATGCTCAGGCGATTCGCGATAACAGCTATAACGCGAGCTACGACCGCCCTTCTCTGCTGGCACTGCTGCCGAAGCTCAATGGAATGAAAGTACTCGATCTGGGCTGCGGTCCAGGCGTGTATGCAGAAATTCTGCTCAGCCGCGGCGCGGAAGTGACTGCCGTCGATCAATCCACGGAGATGGTGGCCCTGGTCGAACAGAGCCTGGGGGACGCGGTCCAATGTTACACCCAGGATCTGGCAAAGGGACTCCCGCGGGAAGCGGACGCTGCTTATGATGTGGTGGTCTGCCCGCTGATGCTGCATTACCTGGAAGATTTCTCCCCCCTGCTCGCAGAAATCCGCCGCGTGCTCAAACCGGGTGGGCTGTTTGTCTTTTCCACGCATCATCCGTTCGTCGATTATGGGTTTTCCCCGAGTGGGAATTATTTTCTGACGGAGAAAATTATCGACGAGTGGAATACGGTGGGACAGCCGGTGCGCGTGGAGTATTACCGGCGACCGTTGTCAGAGATCATCCAGTCGTTGATTGATGCCGGCTTTCAGATCACCGCATTGAGCGAAGGACAACCGGACGAGCGGATGCGTCAGAGCGATCCGGACAGTTACCAGAGATTGTCGACGTCCCCCGGATTTCTGTTTGTGAAATGTCAGGTTGGCTGACTGGTGTGACTGAATGTTTGCACATGTGGCTGCTGGCATGTAGAATACAGGTCTGATGGCAGTCTGGTGGTCAGGCCGTTTTCTTTCTCTGCCACAGTCAGGAATCGTGCAGCATGGCGGGAGTCTCACGTGATCGTTCCCTGGGGGATGGCGTTTATTTTGCGCCCGAGGATTACCTCAGTTTCTGCCGTCGACTGGTGATAACACTGGTCGATGTTACGATGCTCCTGCTGCTCTGGATCCCGATCGGGGTCATTTTTACTTTTGTGTCTTACAATTATGTATTCACCCCGGATCTGGTCTGGTACTTCTGCTGCTGGTGTTACCTGGCGGTGCTGCGTCCCTCACGTGTGCGAAGTGTCGGTTATTGGGTGACGGGAGCTCGGATTATCACACTGCGGGGTACAAAGCCTTCTGTGTGGCGGATGACGTATCGCGTGCTGCTGAATTTTTACTCTCCTCTCAATCTCGTGTATGATCTGTTGTGGGTGGGAGTGGACCGGGATCGCCAGTCACTGACCGACCGGTTCGCTGGTACCTGTGTTGTACGCAAGCGGGCGGAGCCTGTGGGGCGAGCGGAAATCCATTATACGTATTACACCGGGATGTCGTTTCTCTATTTCTATCCCTGTGTCGTACTCCCGCGGGAAACTGAGAAGCTGGTTGAGGTGGAGCTCGCGAGTTCAACGTAAACTGGCGCGCCTGTCGTTTTACGGTCGTTCAGCAATGGAATACATCTGGAATGAGATTTTGTTTTGAACAGACCCTGCCCGTTTCCAGGGGCGTGCTGTTTCGGTTTCATGAGGATCCTGCGCATCTCGGGCTGTTGCTGGCGGAGTGGCCTGGATTTCGACTATTACGTCATGCCGGTCATATTCAGCCGGGAGCGGAAACCTGGTTTGAGCAGCAGGTCGGAGGTTTTCTGCCGGTAGTCATGGGATTTCGCCATATGGTTTATGAGCCCGACTGTCGTTTTGGTGAGACGCTGATTCATGGACCGTTTGAGCGGTTTACGCATCTGCATGAATTCGACGAGACGGCAGAGGGAACCGTGGTACGGGACATTCTGGAGGTGCAGCTGTCATGGCAGTATGGTGGACGTTTCGCGACGCAGCATATAGTTGCGAATGCGCTCAACTCTGCGTTTGATTTTCGCCAGCGTTCATTGCGGGAACTGGTGTCGAATAGACTAGAACCGGATTCCGATTCGAGGACTGAGTGAAGGAAGTGGAAATGGCGGTGGCGACTTACATCCTGTTTGTATTGGGCTGTCTGGGGGCAACCGATATCGCTCTGTATCACAGCTTTTCGCATGGGATTCGCCAGCACCTCGATTCGCGGGCGGAGCTGATCGTACACAGCCTGCGCGGCCCGACTTATGCAATGCTGTTTGTTGTGATTCCTAATTTTGTGATGCAGGGAGCTTTCTTCTGGTGTCTGCTGCTGTTGTTTGTGGTTGACGTATTGATCTCGATTGTGGACTTTGCGCTGGAGCGCGAGAGCCGCAGGCTGCTGGGGGGACTGCCCAGCGGTGAATATGTGCTGCATATCATGCTTGCGATGCTGTTTGGGGCGCTGGTGACTGCGGTCTGCCTGGAAGCGGGAGCCTGGCGTTCCCTGCCAAGCCGCTTTTACTATCAGCCGGCTGACGTGCCTGCTCTGTTACGTGGCGTTCTGGTTGTCATGGCGGTTCTGGTGCTGATTTCCGGAATACAGGATGCGATGGCGGCGTGGCGGCTCTATAATATTCCTGAGCGGGCAACCTCATTAAAAGAGAAAGACCAGCGGTTGCAATCGGGAGGACGTTGAAGATGAGTTCGACGGGCATCATCAAAACAAAACGCCGGCGGAAGAATCATGTCATCAGGGTGTTGATGGTACAGGTCGTGCTCCTGGCTTACACGATTGTCTTTCTGTATTTCCTGCATCAAAGTCGGTGGGGACCGTTTGCAGTTGTCAGGCAGAATCTGTTTCTCGTGTTTTGCCTGAATATGGGCGGGATGATGTTCTGCATGCTGTATAACGAGCAGCGCATGGATCGATTTTTACGGGACTATCCGGCACTGGGAGATCGTGAGGGTATGGAACGCCTGAAGCCGATCTTACGGACTCACATGTATCTCGGCGTACTCGCGCTGCTCTTGACGGGAAACTCGCTGGGGACGGGGCTGGGGATTTTCATCGAGAAAGAATTCCTCCAGGGGTTCATCGTGCTGGGGACCTGGCTGTTATCCTTACCCCTTTTGAGCTGGTGCAGTCATACGGAAAACAAAATGTATCAGATCCAGTGTACGAACCAGAATCTGGAACCGGAAGTAGAGCTGTTGATTAAAGACTGGTCGACGCGAATCTTTCCAAATTTTTGAGACAGGATGTCGGAACCTTTGAAGTCGAGAGATAATTCATGCAGCAGATAGACTGGATTGTACTGGCGGGAATCATTTTGTTTCTCTGCGTGGTGATCGCACTGCTGGCCAGTTTCGTGAAAGATCTGGTGAATCCTTCCAGAAGGAAGGACTCGGGCTCCGGATCGGGAGGCGGCGTCATCGGCGCGCTGGGAGTGCTGGACCGGATCGTGAATCCTGCGGGGGCGCATGTGGAAGAAGCGAAGGAAGTCGAACAGGAGGAACAGGGAGTCGGCGGGGAGTAAAGGATCATAACAGGTTATCTCTTCCATTGACGGTAAAAATGCTTCAGAGGCGGTCTGGGGAGTCACCGGTATGTGGTCTTTAGTTTTCTGGTTATCCGATGGATACTCAGTATCATTAATTCGAACGAGTATGAAGAAAGTGATGCAGCACATTCCCGGCATACATTACAGAAAGCATTGGAACCTGGAGACGAAACAGAAAATCTACTTAACGCTGTTTGTCCTTTCGGTGATCGTCTATTTTCCGTTTGCCCATTGGGTTTCGACGACACCAGTGGGTACAACGCTGTTTCTCTGGCTGCTCATCTTCTATGGGCTGGCACTACTGGTAGCGGTACTGGCGATCCCTGTGTCTCTCGTGGCGCTCTGTTTCAGAAGAACGCGACGAGATGCTCTGTGGGTGCTGATTCTGTCACTGATTTATCTTCCCTTAACATTCGCTGCGATTCCATTGGGCTGGCAGGTGCGTATGCAGCGGATGGCGACATTTGCAGAACGGAGTAAGCCACTAGTTCAGGCGATTGCGCGTTACACGGACGATCACGGAACTCCACCTGAAACGCTGGAGCAACTGGTGCCCGATTATCTGCCGCATGTTCCCGGGACGGGCATGATGGCTTATCCAACATACCACTATTATGCGGGTGCTCAATCCCGGGAACGGTATCAGGGCAATGCCTGGGCTCTGGTTGTTCCAACTGGAAGCGGAGGCTTCAACTGGGACCAGATGATGTATTTCCCGCTACAGAATTACCCGGAGTGCGGCTATGGTGGCAGTCTGGAACGCGTAGGCGATTGGGCCTACGTGCATGAGTGACTGACTGCGCCTGATCTACGGAGCGTTACATCAGGCGTTCTTCGTTTCGCAGCAGTTCGGTGCAGACTTCACTTGCCGGTAACAGGACGGCCAGTTTTTCGCTGCTGTTGAGGCGGATCACGCCACTGGTGAGAACGTCTTTCAGGTAGTAGCTGACTTCGACGGCTTCCCAGTCGAGACGGAAGTGGGAGCCAGCCATCCCCAGTGGGTTGCAGACATCAGTAGCAGCGGACTGGCGGGGAATCAGCGTCAGGCGACGGCCCGGGTTCTGGCGGTGCAGCAGGTCTTCGAGTTGAACGGGCAGCGATTCATCCAGGAGCAGGACAACATCCGCAATCCCCTGCCCGTTCGCTTTGTCAAAACGATGCAGGATCGTGGCCAGTTCTTCAGTCGAGGCGTAGCGATGGATTTCCACCTGAGAGGCTTCCCGGGCCGACCAGAGGTGGATTGAATCGTTCAATTCGCGGGCAGCACTGATTTCCAAAGCGTGTGCGCGGTCGATCCGATACTGCCGGTCTGACGCAGAAGCCGGATTCGGTGTCGAGAACATGTCATTGATAAAACTGGTGAGCGTAGTCATCTCTTTTTCCTTTTCGATGCGGAATAGTAGTAGTATCGGTAATTCAGGGGGGCAGACTAAAATTCGGTCTGGGGTGAGTGCGATCCCGGTGACGAATTCCTGGACTGGCGCTGCTGCGAATCGGCTAACTTGATTCCTGCTGGGAATTTCTGTTCCATGTGTCGGGCCAGAAGCGGCACCGCTTCAGCAGTCAATAGACAGCGGGAAAAGATCGGCTGAGGGGGACTGCTCTCGGAGTCTGTCCTCCTGGAGAATGATGAAGATGTAGCAGACATGCGGCGTTCCTTTTCAAAAGGTCGGGTAAAACGGCAGGAGCCGTGCGATTCAAAAGCATTATCGTCACAGGACTTAAAGCCACGCTGAAGCAAAGATAAAATCCACTTCATCTTTCATGGCGTTGGGAAGGGAGTGCGTATAATGCCTGTGCAGGAGACCTGTTAACACGAGAGATACATACGATTTGAGTCGAAGGCATTTGAGATGAGCAGCCGGATTTTGATAGTGGAAGACGAGGAAAAGATCGCCGATTTCCTGGTGCGGGGACTGGCCGAAGAGGGATATGCGGTTGATCATGCAGAAGATGGACGTGTGGGCTGGCTGCTGTTGAATAATGAGGCCTGGGACCTGGTGATTCTCGACTGGTGGCTGCCGGTGGAAGACGGGATTCAACTGCTGCGTCGCTTTCGTCAGAAAAATCGCACGACGCCGGTGCTCTTCCTCACGGCCCGGGACGCGGTGACCGAGCGGGTCACGGGGCTGGATGCGGGAGCCGACGATTATCTCACCAAACCCTTTGCATTCGAGGAACTGCTGGCGCGGGTTCGGGCGTTGTTACGACGTCCGGGGCAGTCCAGCTCGGTGGTGATTGAGTTCGAAGATATCCGGGCTGACCTGGAGACACAAAGAGTCATGCGGGCCGGTCAGCCGTTGGAGCTCACGACCAAAGAGTTTTCACTGCTGCTGTTCTTTCTGAGGAACCCGGGCAAGGTACTCTCGCGGACACGGATCTACGATACCGTCTGGGACGATGCTTACGACGGGCTGTCAAATACGCTGGAGGTGCATATCAAGGAACTCAGGCACAAACTTGAAGCCTGCGGTCCCCGTGTGATCCAGACCTTACGGGGGCGGGGTTACATTCTGGAAGCAGCTTCCGTTGAGGAGGGACTGCGATGAAGCTGACCACGCGGGTTTCCCGGTTCTTTCTGATCGCGCTGGCTGTCATCCTGGTGGGTAATTCCCTGATCTTGTATGGCGTGGCGCGGACCTATCTGGAACATCATTTCGATGAACAGCTCGACGCCTTACTGCATGTTCTGGTGGCGGCGGCGGAGGTGGAGAGTGACGATGTTAAATTCGAAGCGACCGATCATTACGTGGCCGATGAAACTTCCTCCGGCAATGCATTCTGGCTGATTGTATCCGGGGACGGTCGCGTGATTGCTCACTCGGAGAATTATCACGCTGCGACGGGAACGGCTCCGCAGGGGCATTCTGAACAACCGCTGATTCCTGATCCCGAAGAGTATCAACAGTCTGGCTGGCGGATTGTGACCCATCATCTGGCGGCTCCCGATCCAAAGCCGGTCGAAGAGCGCTCGTCGTTGGAGCATGCCGAGTTGACGGTAATCGCTGCGAGCAGGCTGTCGCCGTTACAAAGTACCCTGTTCTGGCTGGCCGTGGTTTTGATTGTACTGCCGGCGTTCTGCTGGCTGATCGCGGCGTTACTGGGCAGACGCTTTTGTGGGCAGGCCTTGAAGCCCATTCGCCAGCTGGCCGATGAGGTACGTCAACTCGATGTGCGGGACCCCCGCGCCCGACTGGATGTACCCGCGACCGCGGATGAACTGGAAGAACTGGGAGGGGCTTTCAATGAACTGCTGGATCAGCTGTTTCAGGAATACGAACATCAAAGGCGGTTCGCGGGAAATACGGCGCACCAGTTGCGTACGCCGCTGACGGTGATGCAGGGACAGGTGGATGTGGCTTTGCGACGTCCGCGGAGTGTTGAAGAATACCAGGAGACGCTGGCTTCGGTCAGTTCTGCGAGTCGTTCTCTGAACCGGACCGTCGATGCTCTGCTCTTCCTGGCGCGACCGGCGGGGGATGAACCGATTCCCGATCTGCAGCAAGTCGATTTGTCGGCCTGGTTGCTTGAGGAGCTGAATCGCTGGCAGCAGAATGACCGCGGAGACGATCTGGTCTGCGAGAGTGAATCAGGGTTAATCTGTGAGACCTCCCCTGCACTGCTGGGGCAGATCCTGGAGATCCTCGTGTCGAATGCCTTTAAGTACAGCGAACCGGGAACGCCGGTCACGGTGCACGCGAAGCGGCAAGGCGATCGAATCGAGTTGGCGGTGCAGGATCAGGGAATGGGGATCGCGGAGGAAGATTGGGAATCGATTTTCGAACCCTTTTTCCGTACCCGCCAGGCGCGGCGACAGGCTTCCCCGGGGACAGGGCTGGGATTGGCGCTGGCACAGCATATCGCGACAGCGCTGAGTCTCAAATTACATTGTGAGAGTCGGCTCGGTGAAGGCAGCCGCTTTGTGTTATCGATTCCTTCCCGGTAGGTCATCAATGCCTGTATCTGTTCAAGAGTATGCTTAATTTCGCTGAAACCGGGATAATTGCTTGACTGCTTCTGTACAGGTGTTGTGTTGTTGTTTATTCTGGGCCTGCTTATGGATTAACAACTTCAGATGACACCTCCAGATGAAAGCTGCCCGAGATAATGGATACCGATGAAGAGATGCGCCAGTTGAAATCGATGGCGAAATGGGTTTTGATTGGTTTAGTGGTCTTTATTTCCTCCGGATATTATGCGTTTCAGGAACTCAAGTTCATGATCTGGGGCCAGACCGCAGAGGCCACGGTAACGAACGTATTCGAGACATCTGAGCGGCGAAAACCACTGCTGGCGGTCGAGTATACATTTACGGATGAGGAAGGTCAGCATCACAGTGAGCGTGACGATGTGCCACGCAGCTGGCCGAAACCGGGGCCGAAGGTGACGGTGCAGTATCTGTCGGGCGTGGAGGACTCATCGCGACTGGAGGGACATTCCAGCAGCACGGCTGTCTGGGTCTTTCTGACATGTTGCGGATTGATGGCGTTTGGCTGCTTCAAGCTGTACCAGATGGCCAGCGAAGCCGTCGATGGCCCGCCCCGCAGGAGACGACGATAGCGTGATCCCTGAGCGGATCGGGAAGTATGGTAGCGATGAATGATTTGAAGCCGAACGAAAATGCCTGGAGATGGGAAGGACTCCCCCCGATCCGCAAGCAGTGGGTCGGCAATGGTGAAGCGGTCCTGTCACTGGTCTGCCTGGTTTCGCTCTTTCTGTTCTGCTCCCCACCCGGCTCTCTGACCCGGGAATCACAGATCCCCTGGATGTTGTTCGTGATTCTGGGGCTGGGGATCGGGCTGAGTGTGGGAGGCATGCGCTTTGGGAGCCTACCGGGTTATCTGATCGGGATTTTATCGCTGGTGATTCAGCTGCTGATCCTGGCTCTGCTAGTGCTGTATACCAATTTCGTCTGAGCTGACTGTCCTCCTGCTGTTAAAGAGTGATACTAACAGAAAACGAGTTACCTTGATGGCTGAAACAGAGTCTGAACAGGCTGAAGCGACGGCTGCTGTGCCCCGCTCGCGCTGGAAACACTGGGTGGGCAACTGCGAAGGGCTCCTGGCGCTTTTCTGCCTGATCTGGCTCTTTCGTCCAGGATATATCTCTAGAGGTGAAATCCCCTGGCAACTTTATATCACGATGGCACTGGGATTCGGATTCTCGATTGGGGGCATCCGGTTCGGAGGAACTTTGGGAAGGCCCGCCGGACTGGTGGCACTGGTTTGTCTTTCAATTCTGATGCTGATTATTCTCATTACCAGCATCCCCTATTTCTTCTGAACAGCATGGCGACAGACGTCTTCTCAGTAGTTCAAGCACAGCAGCTTCAGGATTCCCCAGAGGATTTCTCAATATGACACCGGAAATTCTGTTTCAGCAAACCTCTGATTTCTATCAATCTTTGATTCACCCGGATCTGAGCGATGTCGATTTTCACAGAGAAATCGAGGCCTTCCGTGGGTTGCGAGCAGAACTGGATCGAGAACTGGCCCTCACCCTCATCCAGGAAAGTAACTGGCGGACTCGCCTGCTGGGGCTGGCGGTAGGGGCGTTACTCAGAGAATGGTCGCTGGCGCCAGTGGTGCTGGAGTTGATTCGGCAACCGACGGGAATCTCAATTGTCCCAGCGGGGGCCTGGTTGATGGTCCAACATCAGCAAGCCCCTTCTCTGTCGCCGGAAATTGATGAGATTGAATTTAATACGGGACAGTTTGACGGTGAGGTGGGCTGGATACTGACACGGTTGCAGGCACAGAATGATGGAACCTTGACGGTCGTCCCCGAAGAGGAGGGGCCGAACTATGGTCAGTCGCTGCAGAGCCAGCTGGCTTTGTATGAGTGGCTTTGCTCACAAAAGTGAATTCCGGCGAACGTCTGACCGATGATGGTGTCTCAACTGGCGTCTATTCTACCTTGTGCCTTACTGGAGAGACCATGTCTGCCAAACTGAATCTGCTGGTGCTGCGCTGCCAGGATCTGTCTGCCTCAAAAAAGTTTTATGAGCAACTGGGATTTCAATTCCACAAAGAGCAGCATCGGACCGGACCGGTACACTATGCTGCGCAGCTGGAAGAGATGGTATTTGAGCTGTATCCACTCAAACCGGGAGCAGCCGTTGATCAGACACGGTTAGGGTTCCGATTGTCGATCGAGGGAGATTTGAAGGAGAGACTGGATCGGGCCGGGATCGAAATTTGTGATTTTACTCATCATCCCAAGTATTCGGTGTATGTCGTACAAGATCCGGACGGCAGGAAGGTGGTGCTCTCCTGATCCTTGTCTGAAGTAAGTGTGAGAAACCAGATGCCCCGTCTTTATGAAATACGAGCAGACTATGATCGCGAGACGATCGTTGTGTACCAGGCCTATGCAGATCCGATTGCGGATGCGGCGCTTGAGGCACAGACGTTTGTGCGTCCGTTTTCATTGACGCGGATGACGTGGATCAAGCCTTCGTTTTTATGGCTGATGCATCGCAGTCACTGGGGACAGAAAACGGGACAGACACGAATTCTGGCGGTCCGTATCACCCGTGCCGGCTGGGAACGAGCGCTTTCACTGGGTGAGCTGACATCTCCCGAACGGGGCGTCTATCGCTCTGCAGCCGAGTGGGAGCGGAAATTCCAGACCGCGCCCGTGCATATTCAATGGGACACGGAACGGAGTTCCCGCGGAGCGGCTCTCTCCTGCTTCAGCATTCAGGTGGGCCTCAGTCGTCACATCATTCGCGAATATGTCGAGGAGTGGATTGTCGGCATTGAAGATCTGACGCCACGGGTTCGTAAGTGGAATGCGATTCGTGTCGGGAGCAGCCGCAGTCTGAAACGGGAGCTGCCGGGCGAAAAAGTTTATCCGGTGCCTGGGGAATTAACTCGAAAGCTGTTGATTTCCGACTGAGATGGTTTACAAGTGGAGGAAACCAGAACGGAAGGCAGGTTAAGCAATGGCGAGAAGCGAATCCGGAACGTTCACAACCTCGGACGGGGTGAATCTGCATTACCTGACTGCCGGTGCGGGACCGCCGCTGGTGATCCTGCCCGGCTGGTCGCAGTCAGCGGCGCTGTTTCAGAGGCAACTGGATGACTTGAGTGACAGGTGCCGCTGCCTGGTCCTGGATCAGCGCGGGCATGGAGAGTCGTCCAAACCGGATTATGGATATCGCGTCTCCCGACTGGCGATGGATTTGCGCGAGTTACTGCAGGCGTTGGATCTGCAGGATGCGATTCTGCTCGGTCATTCCGCGGGCTGTACGGTGATCTGGAATTACCTGGATCTGTTCGGCGAGGCGGGATTGCGTGGCCTGGTGCTCTGTGATCAGATGATTGCCCGCATCCGTCGGCCGGAATGGTCGGAAACCGAATGCCGCCAGTATGGGGCCGAGGCAGGCGGCGATGAAGTCCTCGCGCAGGCAGAGCTGATCGGCAGCAAAGAGGGGCCGGCTAAGACAGGCGAATTCCTGGCGAGCATGTTTACCGAGAGTTTCTCTGAAGCGGATCTGTTGCAGGTGATTCAGGAGAGCCTGAAGTTTCCCCGCCCGTATGCTGCGGAACTGCTACTGAGTGTGAGTGCCGCCGACTATCGTGATCTGCTGCCCCGGATTTTGCTGCCAACCCTCTGTATCGGCGGCGCAGCCAGCCACCTGGGACCTGAGGTCATGCCCTGGATTGCGGAGCAGATTCCCCGCGGCCAGGTCGAGATGATCGCTGCGGATGCGGGAGGCAGTCACTTCATGTATCTGGAGAATCCGGAAACTTTCAACAGTGTTGTCAGAGACTTTGTTAATCAACTGACTGAAGGTAAATGACCAGCATGCGGAAACTGGCAATCGGCAGGATAATCGGGATGCTGCTGGCAGTGACTTCACTCACTATCTGTCTGTTTGCGTTGAAATTATCCTGGGATGCGAACTCCCGGTTTGAGCAGGCGATCACGGCCCGGCCGATGGAGGCGGTGCTTGATCTTTCACAGCCGGGGACGGTGACGGTTCCCTTTGAACAGACCTGTTCTTTCTCGCATGGGGAAGGCATCTATCTCGACCTGAATGATGCGGAAACAGACAAAGAACGTGCGGAGATTCTGGGACGATTCTCTGGTTCCATTGTAATTCATGATCTTGCCGGTAACGAAATCGTGAATCGCGGGCTGTCTACTTCCCAGGCTTCTGAGATGAACGGCGAGGTCAGACTGGCCGACCTGCCCACTTTTGCGGAGGGAGACTACAGGGCGACGATCACCGTAGTTACACACGGGATCGCATCCCCCCATTCCCGTCAGACAATCTATGCGCGCTATGAATTGTGCGGACTGGAGCAGATACCTGTCGTGGTCTTTGGTTTTATTTCGTTCTGTGCGGGCTTTGTGGCTCTGGTCTGCGGCAGTACCACGCTTCCCGGATGGTGGCGCCACGGTATCTGGAAGCCGGTCTCTCCGGAGGAGCCCCCGTCGGAAGATTCCGCTGCACAGAAAGGCGATTCGACAGAGACGGATTCGTCCGACACCGAACCGCCGCGAGAATTGTTTTTCTGACATCGATCTAACAATTAATAACTGCGGTCGAATTCTAAATCTGCTAGACTCATGCGCAGCAGGCACACTTGAGGAGAATCTCCCGCCGATTCTCTGATGAATCCGACATCTGCATGCGGGCTCTTAGTCAGGCAGTTGTCGAAACCTTTGACTGGTGAGAGGTGTCTGATGAGTCTGTTCGCTGTCGGTTTAGGTAGCACACCGGATGACCTGCTGGCGATTCTGGGGCTTGCGATTGCATTGTCGGCCTATCTGTCCGGGATCCGCTTATATGCAAGACAGAGAATTGCTGACATTCCAGAAAATGATCCACAGAGAGACGAAAGAAAGCGGAAGATTCAGATCAAACTGGCGTTGTTGACTTTAGCCGATGCGCCCATGGTCTTCTCTGCTTTTCTGCTCGGGTTGACAGTTTTATGGTATCCTGTGACGGGGTTTAGACCTAATGCCTCGTTTGTACCGCTGGGTATGGGGTTGTTTCTGTTTGCGGGCGTGGCAATGGTGATTCAACATATGCTGGCCTGGTACGATACACTTTCAGAACTGATTGACCATGTGGCGTTAAATATCATGCTGGTCATGTTGATCGTGGCGGGAGTACTCTGGTGGATTTTTCTGTATCTGGAACAGCATTAGAGGAACTTGTGGATGGCGATGGAAGATTTGAAACGGGATCTGGAAGCAGTCGCAGGTCAACCGGTTGCTGACCTGCAGGCGGTCTATGATCGGCGTTCGGAAGAGCCGGCGCTGGGCACGGAACTGGTCTCGTTGCTGGCTGATCCTCAACTGCAGAAGCCGGCCAGCTGGCTGTTGAGGCGGCATCTGGAAGCGGGGCACGCTTTGAGTGTCGCCCAGGCGAAGCCGCTGTTTCGGGCTCTGTCGGGATTGCAGGACTGGGAGACGCGCCTGCAGGTGTTGCAGAGCCTGTCTTACCTGCCGATCGGAAAGCGGGAGGTCAAACCGCTGGAGGCCTTCTTAAGAGACTGCCTGGAGAGCGAGAACAAGTTTGTGCGTGCCTGGGCCTATCACGGGTTTCATGAACTGGCGCTGCAACATGCGCAATTCCAGGATGAGGTTGATCGTCTGCTGGAGCGGGCACTGGAAGACGAAGCGGCGTCGATCAAGGCGCGGGTACGAAATATTCTGAAGCAGAAACTCAAACATCAGAGGTGAGCGACATGGATCTGACGACGTTGACCAGCTTCTTCATGTGGTGTTCCATTTTCAACGGGGGGCTCCTGGTGTTGTGGACGCTCTGTTTTCTGTTGATGCCGGATCTGGTGTACCGGACACAGAAACGCTGGTTTCCTCTCCCCAGGGAGACCTTTGATGTGGTAATGTATGTGTTTGTAGGCGCGTTCAAGCTGCTGTTTCTGGTATTCAATCTGGTGCCTTATCTGGCGCTGTTGATGATCGGGTGATGTCTAGTATGGTGAGAGTCTAAATGACGGAATTAGAGTCTGCTGACAATACGGAAATCATTTTCTCGATGCGTTTCCTGTTGATCATCTACTTTATCTGGGTCTGGCCTTTTACGTTCTTTGGCCTTTGTGTGAATGAAGCTGATATCAGTGCAGGAAATGCCCCAAGTTTTCCCTTTTTGTCTCCGATCGGTGCTGAGGGGATTTTAGAACTTCTGTTCTTTCCCGTTGCAACTCTGGCAGATTTATTCATCCTGCTGTGGCTATTACGTTTCTGTTTACCTCAGTCCTTAAAGCACAAGTTAGTCTGGGAAGCTTCTACGGCGTATCAACAGGATGATGTAATTAAGAATGATAAATTAGCAGTCTGTTCCCCTTTTCTGGCTCTGCTGGGGACAGTAGTGCTTTCCTATGCTAAGTCGCATATTCGAGTGGATGGTTCTCGCCGACAACCCGTGGTAACGTGGGAAGGACCTGCTGCAGAGTATTTTGAGAGGTTGCTTGCTTTGGGGTGGACATTGTCTTACTTGGCAGGGATTTTAGGCTTAGTTTCTTTCGCCTGCTTCTCCACTCGAAAGAACTGGATGGCTATTGTCGGTGCTGTCGTAGGATACGGTAATATCTTTGGCAGTTTTGTAATTGCTTGCGCGATTTATGAAGACTGATCGATAGAGGATAGATTATTAGCTGCCCTGCTACGCGCTTTTTGCGGGGCGAAAGTTGAATAGAAGTATGAACACGTATGACAGGAAAACCATTCAGGGATGTTAATGGTCCCCTGCCCGGCGAGCGGGATTTTGATCCGCACGAAGGCGATCTGGATGCACTGGTGGCCTGGGAGAACTTTGGTGGGTTGACGTTGAAGGAAGCCTATCAGAGATTTCAGGAAAATCCCTTTGTCTACCAGGAAGATTTCATGTGGATGGGGGGGAAAGCGTTTGCTTATTATTTCCCGGTACTGGAGCGTTATCTGCTGGTTACGCCGGTCTGGGGAGCAGATGAGGAAGCCGAGTGGTGCCAGGTGTATGGATTGGGAGCCGCGATCCAGTTTCAGTTTTCCGATGACTGTCTGCCGGAAGTGCGAGAGCTGGTGCCCCGCGTGTTTCCCCTGGTCGCGCAGGTCAAAGAGTCGATCGAAGCCTATGTCGACAGCGGACACCCTTATTATTCCGATCCGGAAATGCAGCAGCATGTCATCCGCGAATGGAATGAACTGGAAACCCATCTGCAGCAGTTCCAGAATAAATGAGCGCTTGAGGGTGCGCCGTCTCTCCTGTTCCCAGGATCGAGACAAAGTCTCGCACTGATTCTACGCAAGCGACAGGCAAGGCGTGGGAACGGCGTTCAAAAATGTTGCTGTTCGTGATCGGCATGAATCTTGCAACTCCTCTCCGGCATGCTCATCTCGGATGGAATGCAGAAACGGAAACAGAGAATTGCAGTCTGGATTGACTGTTGGTTCTTCTCGACTGTGTGTTTCCTGCATGACATCTTGAGCAGAATGCAGAATCAGGCCGGTGCGGAAAGGTTTTGCATGAGTTGTGCAGGATGCTGCAGTGTGAGCCGGTGACATTCTGCAGAAATGGAATTCGTTGATTTGACGATTCAAAAATGCCTTTCTCAGAGATGAGAGATTGATTTATGATCCACAGGTCAACGGGAGCGGAAACTGGCATACAGCGGATGCGATGACTGCGGATTCCATTTGTTTTTCCTGACTGGTATCTGTCATCACCTGTCGATCAGTTCGGCATTATTTTTAAATGAGGCATTCCCATGAAAAAAGACATTCTGAAAAACGTCGTGTTGTATTGTGGCGGGGCGCTCTGCTGTGTGATTCTGTTATTCTGGTCGCTGGACTCGTTCAACGGCGCACAGGGGCACTGGGAGGCCGAGATTGGTCAGGCGGAGCAGCAACTTGCGCTGACGCTCAGACTGGCGGGCCGCGAAGACCGCACGCTGCGTCGGCAGGTGGTGTTTTCCGATCAGGCAGCAAACGCACATCCCGCGGGAACATTTACACTCCCCGAACAGGCGGAACAGATGCGAGGTAATAAGCTGACGTTTGAAGACACGACCATTCTGCCCGGACGCGTGACATTTGAATGGGAAGGACATCACTTTGATCTGATGTTGAACAGCCTGACGGTGGATGGCAAACAGTACGACTGGAAGAATCAGCAGCCGATCGCACTGGTTAAACGAGCGGATGTGACCCATTTGCAGTAAGGCAGAAGCATATGCTCGGTCAACTGCTATGTGACTCAGTCCTTCGGCTGACGTAGTTCATTTCCTTTCACGGTACCTGCCTGGCCTGTCAGCGTAAGGACTTCTACTTTGGGATCGCTGGAGACTGCCACATTGAAGAAGACATGCGACGGGGCTTGGGGTTTCTGAATCAGCAGTGCCGTGCGGTGGAAGTCTTTGATGTGGTTGTGGGAGGCCATCACAGTCGCTTCACTGGCACTGAGCGCGTGACGCCAGTGATGGAAGCGATTTCCTGTGAGCGTTACTTCCGCACCGGGCAGTGCCCAGACCCCGAAGTTGGGAGGACCGACTTTGCGGAGGGAGGTCCCCGCGAATTCATTGTTTTCCGCCCGCAGTTTCCCGGCGACGCGAATACCGGCGACTCCGCCGCCGCGAATGGTATTTCCAGTGAGGGTGACATCAGCGCCCGCGAAGACCATGAGAATGGGAGGCAGACCTCCCTGACGGGCGAATTCATTTCCCATGAACTGGACGGTCCAGCCTGAGTGCACCCCGGCGGCGACCTGCGCGTTGTCGATGATGCGGTTGTTGATTACTGTGGATCGACCTGATTTGCAGTCAGCGAAGCCGAGGCCCGCGGTTTTGTTGTGATGACAATAATTGTTGATGAGTGTGGTGACAGCGTCGCCCTGCTGACCGATGCCAGACTGTCCGTTCTGATAGCATTCATTGCCGATGATGGTAGGAGAGGCGTGTGACTGAGAGCCGATGCCCGCCAGGCGGTTCTGGTAGCAGCGATTGTTGCGGATCAGCGGTGCGGCAGACTCGCTGGCGCCGATACCGGCCATGCCGTTGTCATAGCAGTCGTTGTCTTCAATCAGGGGACGCGTATTGGCGCCGGTGCGGGAGCCAATGCCGGCGCGACGGTTGCGGTAGCATTTATTGCCACGCACGAGGGGACAGGAACCTTCACTGATGCCGATCCCGGCGCGGATGTTTTCAAAACAGGTATTATTGATGACGGTCGGGCTGGCATCGTCGTGTCCGATGCCCGCGTAGAAGTTTTCGAAGCAGGTGTTCTCTTCAATGACCGCCTGTGAGTCGTGCATGGAGCCGATGCCGCCACCCATGTTGCGGTAACAGACATTGCGATAAATATGAGGAGTGCAGCGTTTACTCTCGGTCGCCTGGGCAGCGATGCCGGTGTAGCCGATGTGATGGACGATGTTATTCTGAACCGTGCAGGTGACGCCCATGATGGCAATACCCGGTGTGCCCGGAGCACCGATGTGTTCGTGTGACTGCTGTTCGCCCCGCGTGGCATGATGGTGGTTCCATTTCTGTTCGTCGTAGACGCCGATACCCGTGACGGTGAATCCATCCAGAACGGCGTTCTCTGCCAGCAGGACACCGGCGCCCTCTTGCTGTCTACTGCCGTCAATGATTGTAGTTTCGGCTCTTTTCAGGCCACGTTCTCCCCTGCTCTCGTCTCCTGCGCTTTTGAGCGTAACACCTGGTTTCAGCCGCAGACGTTCGTGATAGGTTCCTGCAGCGACCAGTACGGTGTCTCCCGGTTGGGCGGCATCGATGGCGGATTGAATCGTCGGAAACTTTTCAGGTACAGACAGTGTGTCCGCTGGTAGTGTTCTGGGATGTACGCAGAGTGTCAGCAGACAGGTCAGGGACAGCAGAGAGAGACGCGGGAGCGGGGTGGGAAGATGATGGCGCGAGCACATGGCAGTTACTCCTCAACGCGGCAGGTGGGGAATGTTTTTCAGCTTCCAAGCTACCAGATTGAACGGGGGGATCAAGCGCTTTCCTGTTCATTGAAGAACACTGTTAAACAACAAACAGGTCGGCAGGTAGTCGCTTGACCAGTGCCGGTTTTCTCAGATAAAATATCGTTCTATTCCAAGAAAGGACCCCTTCTCTTTATGTCTTTACCCCTTGATCTCTGGCTGATTCATCCCGAAGCGGAAATGTGTGATGCGTTTCGGGATCGTTTTCAGGAACTCCCCCATGTGACGGTAATGGAATGCCGTTTTGAAGACCTGCCCCCGCACGACTGTTTTGTAACTGCGGCGAATTCGTTTGGCATCATGAATGCCGGTATCGATGCCGCGGTGGTCAATTTCCACGGTTATGACCTGATGAAACGGATTCAGCACCGGATTCTGGATCTGTATCTGGGAGAACAACCGCTGGGAACGTCGTTTATTGAGCCGATGGGAAATCCCGATTATCCCTATGTGGCACACAGCCCGACGATGCGCGTCCCCGGTTCGATCTCCGGGACGGATAAAGTGTATGCAGCGACCTGGGCGTCCCTGCTGGCCGTGTATCAGCACAACATCAGCCAGGAAGACGAAGCTGCCAAAATTAAAACGGTGGCCTTTCCTGCGATGGGGGCCGGCTTTGGATGCGTACCCTATCGGGAAGTGGCCCGGCAGATGGCCGTGGCGTATCAGCATTACCTGGATCCGCCACATCGGATGGACTGGCAGGCAGTAATTCGCCGTCAACAGGCGATTGCCTACGATGAGGGGCAGCAGGTGGTTCGCTGAGAAATTCAATCCAGGAGTTGTTTTAAGCGAAAAATCGATTTTCGCCCCTCAACTTCAGTGCGGGCGGGACTATAAATCCGTGGGGAGCTGGTGGAAGCTCTGATCGTGTTCTATTCCGTGCTAAAGAAATGCTGATGTCATGCCTGAACTGTCTGCTGACGCATCTGAGTTGATCCTGTTGACTGGAGCCACCGGATATGTGGGGGGACGGTTGCTGCAGGTGCTGGAATCGCGGGGTGCCCGGCTACGATGCCTGGCGCGGCGGCCGGAGGTGCTGCGGGAGCGGGTCGCTGAGACCACGGATGTGGTTTACGGGGATGTGCTGGAACCGGAGACACTCCTGCCGGCATTGACCGGAATGAAGGTAGCATACTACCTGATTCACTCGATGGGCGAAGCCGGTTCGTTTGAGGAGAATGACCGGCGGGCTGCGGAACATTTCGCGCGGGCTGCCCGGGAAGCGGGGGTTGAACGGATCATCTACCTGGGAGGTCTGGGGAATGAAGCAGAGTCGCTCTCCCCTCATCTGCGGAGTCGACAGGAAGTGGGGCGGATTCTCAGATCGTCTGGAGTGCCGGTGATTGAATTCCGGGCGTCGATTGTGATCGGCTCGGGGAGTCTGTCGTTTGAAATGATTCGAGCACTTGTAGAACGCTTGCCTGTGATGGTGACGCCGAAGTGGGTGATGCGGGCCGCGCAGCCCATCGCGATTGAAGACTTGATCGCGTATCTGACCGAGGCTCTGGAAATATCTATGCCTGAAAGTCGGACGTTTGAGATCGGTGGTGCCGACCAGGTTTCTTATGCGGAGATCATGCGGGTGTATGCCCGCTGTCGGAAGATGCGGTTGAGAATGATTCCGGTGCCTGTGCTGACCCCTTATCTGTCGAGTCTCTGGCTGGGACTGGTGACACCCCTGTATGCACGCATTGGTCGCAAGCTGATCGAGAGTATTGTGCATTCCACGGTGGTCCAGGATGAGCGTGCGCGGGATACCTTTTCGATCGAGCCGATGGGAATCGAATCCGCGATTCAGCGGGCGCTGAATAACGAGGAGCGTGAATTCGCGGAGACGCGCTGGTCGGACGCGGTTTCGTCATCGGGACAAGTGCGGTCGTGGAGTGGTGTGCGATTTGGAAACCGGCTGGTCGACGCACGGAGTACCACGGTGGCGTGTCCTCCCGAGATTGCTTTTCAGCCGATCCAGCGGATCGGGGGTAAGACCGGCTGGTATGCCTGCGACTGGCTCTGGCACCTGCGGGGCTGGATGGATCTGCTGGTGGGCGGCATTGGTGTGCGGCGTGGTCGTGCGCATCCAGTGCGGCTGCGCGTGGGAGATACCGTCGATTTCTGGCGGGTGGAAGCGTTTGAGCCGAACCGACGCCTGCGTCTGGCGGCCGAGATGAAACTGCCGGGCCGCGCCTGGCTGGAGTTCGAAGTCAAAGAGGATGTGCAGGGTTCGACGATCTCTCAGACGGCGATGTTTGATCCGGTGGGACTGTGGGGGCGGTTGTACTGGTATGCGGTCTGTCCGCTACATTATTTCGTGTTTGCGGGGATGCTGAAGAATATCGCCCGGGCGGCGGAAGGGATCCAGGGTGCTGAATCTTCTTCCGAACCTTCTCTTTCCCGGTAGACCCCCTGCTCTGATTTTCGTTATGGCATTGTACGGCCGTTCTGTTTTAAGATAGGTCTGTCTACGGTTGTGTCCGTCAGTCTACAACGAATAAGGGAGCCTGCGATGACGAAAGTCTTACTCACCGGTTTTGAAGCCTACGGTTATACTCCGGTCAATCCTGCGGAATCGGTGGCGCGGGCGCTAGACGGGGCCGTCCTGGGTGGCGCGGAGATTGTTTCGCGCATTGTGCCGAACGCTTTTTTTAAATGCATCGATTATGTGAAAGCGGCGATTGAGGAAGTCCAGCCGGAACTGGTCGTGATGATGGGTGAATACGGGGGCCGGTCGATGATCACAGTGGAACGCCTGGCACAGAATCTGAATGACGGGACGCGTTATGGCCTGGTGGATAAAGCGGGCCGTTCCCTGCAGGGCGGTTTGACGGTAGCCGATGGTCCGGCCGCGTATTATACGACGCTGCCGATCCGGGCGATGGTTCAGGCGATGCGGGATGCGGGAATTCCCGCTGATATTTCGGATGCAGCGGGAACGTTCTGCTGTAATCATCTGATGTATGGGGTCCTGCATTATCTGTCCCAGAGTGACTCGCCGATCCGGGCGGGCTGGATTCATCTTCCCTATCTCCCCGAGGTGGCCGCACGCGTGGAGAACCTGGGCGAACCCAGTATGTCGGTCGAGACATCGACCGAGGGAGTGCGGATGGGAATTGAAGCAGCGTTGACTCATCCAGAGGACATTGATGCAGCGAGCCCTTCCCGGCTGCAGATCTGAACAATTTACGTGATCGATGTGATGAAAGAACGGGAGTCTTGCGTGTCGGAAACCAGTCGATCTGAGAAGATGAAACAGAGTACCAGAACGAAGTTTGTGTTCGGCGGCTTTATGCTGGCGATCCTCGTGCTGGGCTGGGGAATCGCCGTGGAGTCGGTGATTCAACACGACCGCTATTGGGATGAGCGGATCATGATTCCCCGCGGTTCCGGAGGTGTCGAGGATGAACTCCGTCGGGAACAGGGGGACCTGTTTCACAGTCCGCGATTCCAATCCTCGGCGGGAGAAGTGATTGTGAACTCCATCCGATTCCTGCCCGATGTCCGGTTCTTTTTCATTGAATTCTATGATAATCACCCGGTCGTGGTGATCTTCTTCTTTCTGATCGAAGTCGGCCTGTTGTGGCTGGGTTATGTGACGGTCAAGGATGACTTGCGAGCGGAAGCCGAAGCAGCAGACGAAGCTTCTCAATAATCCAGCAGTTCTTAAATCATCGCAGGCTGCTGAGCTTGTTTGCCAGGCTGAACTTCGGGTTTGTCGTCTGTGCTCCTCACTTCAGATACTCGTGGCTCTGTTTGCAGTTATGACGTAAGTGACAATATTATAATGTCTTAGAGTCTAAGATTGTCATCTTATCACCTACGGTTTTCTTTTTGAAATCGGAGCCAATTCCCTTGACGGTTCTCGAAAATAGCGGCTATATTGTTTTGAGACTGAATCTCAGTGTCATGTTTTGTGCTGAGTGATAAGTGCTGATTTGTTTATCCAGTCCGGACCCAGCCCGCGAGAGATGAGGTTGTGTCTGGAGGGCCTGTGTCGTGGGAGCGACCTGTTTCGTGTTCCTGCCCGGCTGTCTCCAGAGACAGACTTCTTTCAGTAGCCAGCCAGATTCCTCCGGAGAGAGATCGTTTCAAAGTCGAAGCGATTTTCATTCCCGTTTGGTTACTGATTGAAGGAGATACCCACCATGTTGTCTCGCGCAACACATCTGTCCCGCCCTGTTCCCCGCCTCGCAAAACGATCCGGCTTTACGCTGATCGAACTGCTGGTTGTGATCGCGATTATTGCGATACTGATTGCCCTGCTGCTGCCTGCCGTACAACAGGCCCGCGAAGCCGCTCGTCGTTCGCAGTGTAAAAATAACCTGAAACAGATCTCGCTGGCGACTCATATGTTTCATGATACGTTTAATGAGTTTCCTTACGCAGTGACTGACGTAGAGGAAACTGTTGATCTGACTGTCTCGCCTTTAACGACAACCTGGACCACGGGACATATTCAGATCATGCCCTACCTGGAGCAGGATGCGGTGGCCCAGCGCTGGGATAAGGAAGAGACACGTAACAGCACCAATGATGCAGATGGCGATGGATTTACGAATGCGATGCTGGTGCAGATGATTGTGCCGACGTTTATCTGTCCCTCCATGACGATGCCGACTGCACCACTGACCGACAACCGAGCCCCCTGCAGCTATATCTTCAGTGCGGGCACACCGGAAACCAATCTACTACATTATGCTACCTGGTATGGCGTACCTGAGCCTGAATATAACGGTGCAATCATTCCCCGCATTCTGGACCCGAGCAAATCCAGCAGCCCGAGTTATGAAAAGTCCACCAAAATGCGTGATATCACAGATGGGACAACGAATACGTTTCTGTTGGGAGAAACCGATTTTGCCCCCGCAGGGGTTCCCTCTGATACTTATGGTAGTGTCTGGGCTTATGGGTATGCCGGCTATACCTGGGGTACGACGAATGCCAGACTCAATACGAAAGATGGTTCAACCAGTTATGGCGTGTTCCGCAGCCAGCATCTCGGAGGGGCCCATTTCGCGATGGTGGATGGCTCGGTGCATTTTCTGTCTGAGAATATTGACTTCGGTTTATACCAGGCATTGTCGACCCGCTCTGGCAGCGAAGTGGTTTCGTTTCCGTAAGCTCGTTTGAAATAGAATTAACAGGAGTTAGTAGCAATGTTACGTGTCGTCTGTCTGAGCCTGATTCTGTTTCCGGTGGTGCTGACTGGATGCGGATCCTCTGAGTCAGATATTGAAATCGGTAAGCCAGCCGTTCTCGCCGCGCAGCCACCACTCTCCCTGGAAGAGTGGAAAGCCATGACTGATTTAACCGAGAAATATGATGGTGCAACGCTGGAACGGCTGCGGGCTGGAAATCCTGAACTGAAAAGTGATCGAGCCTGGAATAAATACCAGAAAGAATTCGTTGCTCCTCAACTTGTCAAAGATAAACCGCTTAAGGAGCGAATCTGAAATGATTTGATCCAGCGCTAAAGAACTCATTTTCCGCCGGGGGCAGTCCATCGTGGGCTGTCCCCATTTTTTATGGATAGTGTGATATGAAGCAGAGATGAAAACGGTTTGTGAAAATTTGTGGCTGGTTGACAGGGGGATACATGCTGTCATAATGTGACGAATCGAATTGCAGGCACAAACGTAATTTGAACTGAGAGTCCAGCAACTGTGGGCTTGAGAAAATTAAGCGAAAGGTGATTACAGGGATGTCTGCAACGAGAAGAGGCGGGAGCCAGGGAGACGAGGCTTCCACTACAAAAGTCGTCGGGATGCTGATGCTGGCGATCGCAGGGTTTGGCTGGGCATTTATGGCGGCCGCTTATGCACATGAAAAACAAGGCTGGCGACAGGAGTCGACCAATCTGACGGAACCTGATGCTGATGGAATTCAGTACGATCAGCGATTTGAAGATGGGGGAAGTATTCGCCAGCAGTCCTATTCTTCACTGTGGGACTTTATCGGCAATGCGTTCCGCCAGCTTCCCAATCTGTTTGGAGTACTGGCGTTTTCATTTCAGCACCGGCTGTGGCTGGTCATTCTGATTGCCTGCCTGGAAGTGGGCGCACTGGGGCTGGGCTATGCGATGAGCAAAATAGACTGATGTGATTTCCACAAGATTTCTGCTGACGTAAGGAACTCTGACAAGATGACCGAAGACCCCCGTCCCCGTCGTAAACGCAGACGTCCTCCCGAGAGTGCGGGAGACTCTGTCAGTCGCAAACCCCGGCGCCGACCTGCCAGCCGCAAAGTCGCACGTGCCGAAGAGGATGCGCCGCCGGTACGGAAAAAAAAGGCGACGAAATCGGGTCGCAAGAAGAAAAAGAAACGAAAAGACCACGATGAGGGCTGGTCGACCAAGCAGGTGATTACGCTGGTGATGATCGGTATTGCGATGTTCGGCTGGGCCTGTGCTGCCGCCGCGTATGCGCATGCGAAAGAGGGCTGGCGGTCCAATGAAGTGGAACGTTTCGCTGAGGAGCATGGCGAAGAACTGGAGTCAAGTTCCCGGTTGTCCCGGCGGGGGGCCCGCAGTGCGATGATCAAAACCGCGGCACGTGCTTTGATGGATTTTATCGGAAACGCGTTTAAACAGCTTCCCAACTGCCTGGCGGTGATCGCCTTCACGTTCTCGGAACGGCTGTGGCTGATTATTCTGTTTGCCGTGCTGGAAGCCGGTGCGCTGGGCCTGGGCTTTGTAATGGAAAAGGTGGGGGAAGGTTTCGTGGAGACGCCTCGGTATTGAAGCGTTTGAAAGCCACCCCCCCTGCTTTACCATTACTGCTACTGCGCAACGAAGATGAACTAATCCTTCGCTTTCGCTTTAGGAAGTTCGTCCAGTTTGAAACGGACGGAGACCACTGAGTTCTGATTGGCGTTGTCGCGGTATTTGACGTAGGTCGTCGCGACGATGGTGCCATCGGGCAGGAGCTCGACACCGGGGTAGCCACAATCGCCTTTGCGTCCATACTGATGCAGCAGCTTGATGCGGTACTTCCCATCCCGTCCCTGGACGATATCGTCGTACGTACCAACCCAGGCTACAAAGTCGCCACGTGTTGAACTGCCGGGAGCCTGGTCGCGGAAGCAGATCACCAGCTGTCCGTCTTTCGTGAAGACTTCTTTATGACGGTCGCCTGTCAGGCCCCAGGGGGTATCGACGGGCTTCGTCCAGGTTTGGCCTTCATCGTTGCTGAACATCATCAGGCTGCGGCCTTTGTGTGTATTTTCCCGCATCAGGCAGCAGAGCTGTTTGCCGTCGGGACTGCGGAAGACGCAGGGCTCACAGGGATTTTTACCCTCGACTTCGGCAACGATCCGCGGCCTGGACCAGGTGAAGCCGCCGTCCGCGGAGATGGTCTGCAGGACGACCAGTGGCGCCCGGTCCTTGCCGTCAGGTCCCCGGTGATAAAGTCCCAGGTAACGGCCATCTTTGAGGCGGACCATGCTGCTGAAGGTCATGACACAGGGGAAACCGAGGGGCGGCATTTCTTTCCAGGTTTTGCCGTCGTCTTCACTCATGATACTGGGCATGCCCGGCCCGCCCCGTTTTCCCAGTGCTGCTGAGAAGACCCAGAGACGTGCGGTGCCATCGGGACCGATCATCCGATAGATACTGGGACAGTTCTGATGGGTGGAGTAACCGGCGGGGAGTCGTTCGTCGATTCGCTCCCAGGTTTTGCCTCCATCGGTGCTGCGGGCCATGGGGCCGGCGGAACCGCCGTGATTGATGCACCAGACGGCGTAGATGGTTTTCTGATCGGGCATCAGGAGTGTAGTCGGGTGTCCCTGATAGACTTTGGGAGTACCGGCGGCGATGACGGTCTGTCGCTCAGTCTGTTTGGAAAGATCGATGAGCGGCAACTGATCGGCGGCTTGTAAAGCAGCATTCTGTGATGTAGTGAGCAGAACAGCGGTCAACAGCAGTGGCGTGAGTGAGAACAGGTGATTCATCATGCGATCTTTCTGTGAGCTTCAGGCAGGTGTGTTGTGCGGCGTGTTTCAGACCCTGATCTGATTATAAAGCGATGGACAGGGAATGTCTGGTATTGTGACCGAATCGAGAGAATTACTTTTCGAGTTCGAAGTCGAGCGTCTGAGGACCCTCTCCTTTTTCGATCGTGGCGGTGAGTGTGGTCTGGGAGTTATACTTCGCCGGGATTTCCGTGACCTCGGGGATCTGTTCCCCACTGGTGCCGACATCGCCCGGGGCGACACTCTCATCCAGCTGAGGTGTGCTGGAGACGATCTGGACTTTGCAGTTTCCCAGAGGGACGCCCCCTTTGTTGTCGAGCTGATAGATGCCGGCGCGAATCGTGGCGAGCGAGACAGGTCCGGACTCGGGGATGAAACGGATCTCTGCAGCATCCAGCGGATCACCGGCGTACTTAACGATGCCTTTGACCGGTCGTCGCTCCGGTGCATCACTGGCGCCACAACCGGCGGAGAGGAGACTGAGACACAAACAGGCACTGGAAATAACTTTATTCAGAAGCGAGGCGTTCATTGATTATATCTCTGCAGGGGTGAGGAATGGAGTGAGCAGCTTCCCGGCGATCCGTTCGGCAGGAGTTCCCGTAGTCAGACCCAGGAGAGCCAGGCCAGAGGGATGCAGGCTGTTCCCTCTAGTCCATGGCGATTCCTGATCTCAGGAGGGTGAATCGGACAAGCAGCGTTTAGAATTCGCCGACGACTTCCCCGCCCTGACGGGTCGTGAGATCGGAGAGGGTTCCCTGGTCAATATTTTCTGAAAGGAACCGGACTGAACCATCGCCCAGCACGAAGTGGCAGCCGCCGGTGTGCCAACTGGAGAATTCCTGGGTTCGCAGATTCCAGGTGCCACCGCCAGGCGTAGTGTGAGGTCCGTTGATGCCGCCGGCTGTGTCAAGAATATTCCAGACCGGATAAGGATTGCCATCAAACGAGCCGGTCAGTCCGCCGGTACATTCACCGACCATCAGGGTGTTGCTGGCACCATCGAGGATATCGCTGATTTTGGTCCGACTGCGATTGTAGAAGATGCCGTTCCCGATACTGGCAGGCCAGGTATTGTCGGAGCAGGTCCAGTCGACGGAATCTGCGACACCCGAGTAATTGGTTTTGCCGAGGTCGTCTTTGTTTCCCGGTCCGCCGTTGTTGATGGCACCGGTCATATTCACGCGGTCGTCGCTCTGGGGGTCACTGGGGCACTGATAGCTGGGGACCTTGAAGCCGACCACATCAATGGCCTTGTTCGGAGAGTCATTGTAGTTTTTGGAGAAGTTGTATTTGTTGTAGACGTTGGCCTGATCGATAAAGGGGAGGATCAGAGTGCCCCAGCCGAAGCGGTAGGTCAGTCCGGGAGAGCCCGAACAGCCGCCGTTGCGGTGATCGATTCCATACGGAAAGACCTTGTGAGTTTCGTGATAGTTGTGGAGAGCCAGACCGATCTGTTTCAGGTTGTTTTTACAGGTGGAGCGTCGGGCGGATTCACGTGCCTGCTGGACAGCAGGCAGCAGTAATGCAATCAGAATGGCGATAATGGCGATCACGACCAGTAATTCAATCAGTGTAAATCCGCGCTTGATTTTCATGATTCTCTCCAGATGAAACAGATAAATTGAGGGGCGTTAAGACTCCCGGTACAGACCAGGTCTGCTGTGCCCGTGCCACAGATTTGCACTTCACCAACTGGGAAACCGGCACAAAAATTTGTAAAAAAGAAAAAATTGACATCATGGGATAACATGTTATAACATGATGTTACATATTGTCGGTAAAACCAAAACGCTTGTCAACCAGAAAATGAAAAATGTATGAAGCCACCGAAAATCTGGCCGATCGTGCTTATCGTTACATCAGGCAGGAACTGCAGGAAGGGAATCTGACTCCCGGTACGCAGCTGGTTAATCGCAAGCTGGCCGAGCGGATTGGCGTGAGTGTGATCCCCGTGCGTGAGGCGATTCACCGACTCGTCTCGGAAGGTCTGGTCGAGCATGTGCCTGGCGCGGGTGCCTTTGTGCGGAACCCGAATCGGGAGGATCTGGAAGAGCTCTATGTTCTGCGGGATGCGCTGGAGAGTTGTGCGGCTGCGGAAGCGGCCCGCTACATTACGCCGCATCAGCTGGATGATCTGGAGGCCCTGATGGTTGAGTTCCATGAGATCCGCGCACTGGTTGAGCAGCGGAATGAAGGATATGCCACAGCGGCGCAGTTTCATCGCTGGCTGGATTGTGAAGCGGTGTTTCACCAGATCGTAATCGAGGCTTCCCGCAACCGACTGATCGCGAAAGTGATCCGCGAGCACAGTGCGGTCACCCTGGTGTTTGAATCACAGCGGAACAGCTCTCGACTGCTGACCGTGGAACTGGCGGAGCGGACCTGCAGCGATAAAGAAAAACTGCTGGCCGCGTTGCGGGCCGGTGATGGCCCCCTGGCCCGCGAGGTGATGAGTGCCCAGATCCAGCGCGGTTGCCGGGATGTGCTGGCGTTCCTTCGACAGCAGGAACGCCGGAGCTGAGCGTCAGAGATCTGTTGGATTCATTGTGGATACGACGTGCACAGAAGTGTATAATTGTTATCAGAGGAAACCCTGCTCTCTCGTTGTTATCTGCAAGAGGAATTAGATGGCTCCTAAACTGACCGATGAAATGCGACAGGCTCTCCTGGAGTCGCCTGATCGCCCTCTCCAAATTGAAGACGACCAAACGCAGAAAGTATATCTACTGGTTCCGCAGGAAGATTTTCAACACTGGATGGATGCAGAATTACGCCGTGAGCTCCAGGTTGGATTTGATCAGGCCGATGCAGGCGATGTGACCGACTGGGATGTCGAGGCCCTTCTTAAGGAAGCCCATACACGACAAATCGTCGAGCCGGAATAGATGTCGCGTTATTACAGACGCGACAGGCGAAAGAAGATATCCTGGAAATCTGGACCTATATTTCTGCAGAGGATTCTTCCGCAGCAGACCGACTGGTAAGACAGTTCGATCAACTCTTTCAAAAGCTGGCAAATCATCCTGGGATTGGATCCCGACAGGATCGTTTTCGCGAAGGCTTACGCTGTTTTCCCCTCGGACGGTACCTGATATTTTATTTCCCGATTGAAGACGGGATTCAGATTATTCGTGTACTGCACAGTGCTCGCAACTGGGAGAAGTTGCTCTAGAAACGACGTGGTCAATCGGTGGTTCACCATTAACGGAATTGAGCTCGGGAACATTGAGGGCATTCTCTGTCCCCTGCCCGATCGTGTTTTGAGCGATCTGCGTTCCGGGTGCTGACCTGCCAGCGATCAGGGTGTCTGTTGAGCGACCAGGGGTCATGGTACGACAGGCTGACAGCTCGATTCTGATCTGCAGAAAATCAGGCTGTTTTTTAGACTCTCTCATTTTTGTACCGACTGGCACGTTGCTTGCGTTGGTCAGCAAAACCAGTTCAGGAATTCGTCTGCCAGGCCCTCAGACGTATTCGGACTGAAACGCCATTTCCACCGGGGACGACCCAAGTGTCGTCTCCGGTGGTTATTTTCAGGAACGAAAAAACGAATATCAAGCAAGCGTGTCAGCAACTGATCCTGGAGTTCTGAGACCGTTCGTGGATGCAGTCGAACAGGAAAAATGGAAGGAGAATGGAATGTCAGGGAAACAGCTAGAGGGAAAAACAATTGCATTTCTGGCGACCGATGGATTCGAGCAGGTCGAACTGACGGAGCCCTGGCAGGCGGTGCAGGCCGCGGGGGGCGAGCCCCGGCTGATCTCATTGAACAGCGGTAAGATTCAGGGAGTGCACCACGACAAAAAGGGAGATGAATTCAGCGTTGACCAGACGGTCGATGAAGTGAATGCGACCGACTTCGAGGGACTGGTACTGCCCGGGGGCGTATTCAATCCCGATGCCCTGAGGCTCAGTGTGAACGCCGTCAATTTTGTCCGTGATTTCTTTAAGGAAGGAATTCCGGTCGCAGCGATCTGCCATGGTCCCTGGATGCTGGTAGAAGCTGATGTGGTCGACGAGCGAATGGTGACGTCGTGGCCCAGCGTGAAAACAGATTTGATCAATGCCGGCGCTAACTGGGTTAACCAGGAGTGCGTATGTGACAACGGACTGGTGACCAGTCGCAAGCCAGATGACCTGCCCGCGTTCTGCGCGAAGATGGTCGAGGAGTTTGCGGAAGGAATCCACTCCGGACAAACTGTCTGAAGCTGAGTAGAGCGCAACAGCTGATATCGGCTGCGTCTACCCAGTTAATTACCTGAATGTCAGAGCATCCCCGCAATCGTAGAGTAGCTCACGCACGATTGCGGGAAGCTCTGCGTTCAGTGGATTTGCTACAGGACATTATAGTCGAAATACGATTCAATGCAAAAAGGCGTCGCTGGGGAGCGACGCCTTTTCGACGTATCGATGTGATCCGAAGGCTTAGAATTCGCCAATCGTTTCCCGTTTCGCACGGGTGCTGAGTGCCCGGTAGAGCGTCATGTCGATATTCTCAGAGAGGAATCGCACGCTACCGTCACACAGAACAAAGTGAGCACCGCCGGTGTGATAGCTGCCGGCTGCTTCTTCCCCGTAGGAGTTGATCGGGTCGTTGCTTTCAGCGGCAATCAGGTACTCGGTCATTTCGGTGGGGGGATTGCTGTCTGCTCCGTTGGAGAAACAGTGCTTGCGGTCACTACCGCCGCCACCCAGCATGTCGGCATCTCCGCCGGAGTCAATCACTTCACTGACCATGATGGTGTTGGAGAGGCCGTCGGTGATGTCACGGAAAGCCACGGAACTGCTGATGTAGAAGATGCCGTCCGCACCCATACAACCGCCGGTAGCTGCCATCTGGGCGGGCGTCGTGATCGAACCGCTGTAGCAGTCGTCGCCCGAACTGCCGATCAGCGTTCCCATGTTACCGTTGTAGTTAGAGGGAGAGTATCCGTTTTTCTGAGCCCCTTTGGTTACGTCTGGTTGTGAGGGACACCAGAAGACCGAAAGCACGGTCTGGCCGGCGAGCTGCTGCTTCGGATCATTTACGCCGCCGGATTCAGCACCCATGCCGCTGGAAGTTGGTCCCTGGATCTGATCGTAGAGGGGGGCCTGATCGAGGTACGGCAGGATGCTGGTGTGCCAGGTCCAGCCGTGGCCGTTGTAAACCGAACCGTTGTAGTAAACGATACTGCCCGGCGGGAGTACGCTGTGTGCTTCGTGGTAGTTGTGCAGTGCCAGACCGATCTGTTTCAGGTTGTTTTTGCACTGTGAACGACGGGCTGCTTCGCGTGCCTGTTGTACTGCGGGTAACAGCAGCGCGATCAGAATGGCAATGATTGCGATGACGACCAGCAATTCGATCAGTGTAAAGGCTTTCCGATTTTTCATGTGTTTTCCTTGCATTTCAAAAACGAAAATGAAATGAAAAAAGAGTTAACGAATGATGCGCTCTTCGACGGTGACGGAAACAGAATCGCAAATCGGAATTCAGGTAGTTGCTGTGAGAACCAGCACGACGGATGTTGTTTACCACGTCTGATATGTGAAAGAGCCTGTTAAAAGTGTGAGAATTTTATACTTGATGTGTGAATAAATGATGAAGAAGCCGTTATCTTTTCGCGCGGTTGATGAAGATCCCGGGCAGAGCATGGATATATAAATCACCTGTGATGAGAGTGGTCTTTGTCTGTCACTTCGATTAATGAACAGGTTGTAAAAAAAGAACCTCCCTGCCTGCGATTGTTGATCAACGCAGCTGGCAGAGAGGTTGTTCGGGTCTGTCTCAGTTGAGAGCAGAGGGAATCAGTGGGCCATTAAAATTCACCCAGGGTTTCCCGTTTGGCGCGGGTGCTGAGAGCACGGTAGAGGGTCATTGCGATGTTCTCAGAGAGGAATCGCACGCTACCGTCACAGAGGACAAAGTGGGCACCGCCGGTGTGATAGCTGCCGGCTGCCTCTTCCCCGTAGGAGTTGATCGGATCGTTGTTTTCGGCAGCGATCAGGTACTCGGTCATTTCAGTCGGGGGATTGCTGTCTGCTCCATTGGAGAAACAGTGCTTGCGGTCACTTCCGCCACCACCCAGCATGTCAGCGTCTCCACCGGAGTCAATGACTTCACTGACCATAATCGTGTTAGAGAGGCCGTCGGTGATGTCACGGAAAGCCACGGAACTGCTGATATAGAAGATGCCATCTGCACCCATGCATCCACCGGTGGCAGCCATTTCTTCGGGCGTATCGACATTACCACTGTAGCAGTTGTCACCAGAGCTGCCGATCAGGGTGCCCATGTTGCCGTTATAGTTGGAAGGGGCATAACCGTTTTTCTGAACGCCCTTGGTGACATCCGGCTGAGAGGGACACCAGAAAACAGAGAGTCGAGCCTGACCACAGAGTTGCTGTTTGGCATCGTTGACACCACCGGATTCAGCACCCAGACCGCTGGAGGATGGCCCCTGGATCTGATCGTACATGGGCGCCTGGTCGAGGTACGGCAGGATGCTGGCGTGCCAGGTCCAGCCGTGACCGTTGTATTTCGAACCGTTGTAGTAAACCACACTACCTGGAGGAAGTACGCTGTGTGCTTCATGGTAGTTGTGCAGAGACAATCCAATCTGTTTCATGTTGTTCTTGCACTGCGAGCGGCGTGCGGCTTCGCGTGCCTGCTGGACAGCAGGGAGCAACAGGGCAATCAGGATAGCGATAATCGCGATCACCACAAGTAGTTCGATCAGTGTAAAGGCTTTTCGATTCTGCATGAGTTTTCCTTGTGGGTTAGAGGGATGAAAGGACAAAAATTCTAAGTACGGATTCTGGCAATGGCGAAACAGGATCGCCGTTTATCCTGGCTGAGACGCTGTTGAGTTCAGCGTGGCATCAGTTGTTGCGAGTTCCGAAAAATACAAACGCTCGGTAATCAGATGAAATAATCTATCCCTGGTTTAACTCAAATTTGAAACTCTTGTGGTTTTATAAAGCATGTCACGCTGGAGCGGTTGCTCCAGCGTGGACCGTGGAATCAGGACTTTTTCAGTTCAAAGTCGAAGGTGTTTTCGCCGGCTTTGACGTCAGCTTCCAGTTGGGTGTCCGTGTTGTATTTTGCGGGCAGTTTTTCTTTGGTGGCTTCAGCCGGAGCGGCATCATCGCCTTCAGCTTCCATTTCGTTTCCGCCTTCGACAACGGAAGTGATCATGACTTTGTTGTGCCCGATTTTGCAGCCTTTGGTATCACGAATGTAAACCAGTTCGTAGTTTCCGGAGGCATCGGTGGTGGCGCTGGCAGGACGTCCGCTGTCGGGCATGAAAGTGACTGAGGCACCAGCCAGGGGCGAGCCTTCGAAGGTGACAGTCCCTTTGACCAGTCCGAGGTCAGGTTGATCGCCGGCTCCCCCACCGCAGCCGGTGATTGCCAGGGACAGAGTCAGCAGAGTTACTTTGAAGATGTTTTGGATTTTGTTCTGTTTAAAACTGGTCATTGTTGAAACTCACTTTGATACGTTGGATTTCTTAGTAGCGAGGATACGATCCTCTGATTCACTTTTAACTGACGCCCTTCCCGTCGACGTGACTGGAAGGACGTTATTGATTTGTACTAGTGCTTTAGAAGTCGCTGAGGGTTTCCCGTTTGGCGCGAGTACTGATGGCACGGTACAGAGTCATGTCGATGTTTTCCGAGAGGAAGCGGACACGACCATCACCGAAGACGAACTGGGCTCCGCCGGTGTGGTAGCTGCCGGCTGCTTCTTCGGCATAACCGTTGATCGGGTCATTACTCTCGGCGGCGATCAGGTATTCCGACATTTCGGTAGGCGGATTGCTGTCTGCACCCCCGGAGAAGCAGTGCTTGCGGTCACTGCCCCCGCCGCCCAGCATGTCGGCGTCTCCGCCGGAATCGATGACTTCACTGACGAAGATCGTGTTTGACAGGCCGTCGGTGACATCCCGGAAACGGACGCTGCTGCTGATGAAGAAGATCCCGTCGGCTCCCATGCAACCACCGGTGGCTGCCATCTGAGCGGGAGTCGTAATCGAACCGCCGTAGCAGTTGTCGCCCGAGTTACCGATCAGCGTGCCCATGTTGCCGTTATAGTTGGAAGGCGAATAGCCCCCTTTCTGCACACCCTGGGTTACGTCGGGCTGAGAAGGACACCAGAACACGGAAAGCACAGTCTGTCCGGCCAGTTGCTGTTTGGCACTGGTTGTACCACCTGATTCGGCTCCCATGCCGCTGGAGTCTGGTCCCTGGATCTGGTTGTACATCGGAACCTGATCCAGATAAGGCAGGATGCTGGCGTGCCAGGTCCAGCCGTGTCCATAGTATTTGGTACCATTGAAGTAGACGATACTGCCCGGGGGCAGCGCGCTGAATGTTTCGTGATAGTTGTGTAGTGCCAGTCCGATCTGTTTCAGATTGTTTTTGCAGCTGTTACGTCGTGCGGCTTCGCGTGCCTGTTGTACCGCTGGTAATAACAGGGCGATGAGGATTGCGATAATGGCAATCACCACCAGTAGCTCGATGAGGGTAAACGCTTTTCGATTCTTCATCACTTCTCCTTTTTGAGTCTGAGAGCAGGACCAGTAACAACTGAGAATGAATTAAATCTGACTGGTTTATTCGTCTTCCCTGTGGGAAGCAGACTGGCGGATTTGAACTTATCTGCTGCTGATGAATTCAGCTTGAATGAAACAGTCAGAGATGTTGTGAATGGAAATTAGTCTCTGCTGAAGTTGCGGGCAGTCTAGTCCGCATTTGTGAAGGGTGTGTGAAGAACGTGTTAGCTTCATAAAACACGAGTTGATCAGAGCCGAATTCCACAAGTTAATTTTCGGTTAATAATTCGGCGTTTTTTATTCATGTTTACTGATGTGATCCCCGAAAACAGCGAACCTGTGAGGCATTTTTTGTGTCACGTTACGCAGAAGGTCTGCGATACAGGCCTCACATCGTTTTTCTGTGAATTCATCTGTTCTTAATGTGGAATACAAGGAAAATTCATGAACGTCTATCTGGATGACGAACGACCGGCACCGCCGGGCTGGCGACAGGTTCGCTGGCCGGATGAAGCAATTCAATTTTTAAAAACGGGTGAAGTCCGCTCGATCAGTCTCGACCACGATCTGGGAGATGACGAACGCGGCACCGGCTATGATGTGCTGCTCTGGATTGAAGAAGCCGTCGCGACGCGGGACTTCGATCCACCAGAGATCAAAGTGCACACCGCGAATCCGCCTGCCCGTAATCGAATGCTTGCGGCTGTCGGTTCCATTCAGCGTCTGACCGAGTGTTGCTGCGGCGCAGACTGAAAGACGATGCTTAAACCAGGGGCTCCCGCTGGCTGCCGGGAAATGAAAAATTTCTCTCGGGAGGCCCCTGCTCCTTTTCTGATCCAGGTGAGTGAGTTCACGAGCGTTGGGCGCTTCAGCACTCCTCTTCGCCTGTCTCGAACATCGCGTTAAAACGACGCTGCATTTCCTCGGGAGACACCTCTTCGATCTGACTGCCGAGCAGCCATTCGTGCCCGAAGGGATCCTGAACCTTCGCGGCACGTTCGCCGTAGAACTGGTCGGCCGGTTCCATGATCAGAGTGGCACCCGCGTCGACGGCCTGTTGCGTCATGGCGTCGACATCCTGCACATGCAGATGGATTGCCGATCCGGTCGGCGTGGATTCCCGGGGCGCGTGAATGCCGTACTCGGGATACTCGTCGGAGACCATGATCGTCGTTGCCCCGAACTTGAGTTCCGAGTGACCAATCCGACCGCCGGGTTCGGTCAGCCGAAAGTCTTCGACAGCTCCAAACGCCCGCTGATAGAAATCGATGGCGGCACTGGCATCCCGGGTGCGGAGGTAGGGAAAGACTTCAGTGATCTGGTGGGGCTGTTTCTCGGTCATCGTCTGAGCTCCTGTTACCGGTCGGGGGAAATGCCTGTTTCCCTCAGTATACTCAGCAGAGGCCCGCGTGTATTGGGAAAAATTCGTTTCCCGGGGAGCACGGTAGTGGGAGGGCTGACAGCCCTGACGTTGTCCCGGAGAGACCTGGGTTGGGTTTCAGGATGGGGGACGGTTTAAAGTGCGGTGCTTGAAACTTCTCTGTCTACCAAAAAATAAATCCCCCTGTTTTTCGAGTTCCAGGAACTCTTCGAACAGGGGGCTGTCAATCTGCCAGAATCAGGCGAGAAGATTATTTCTTCTTGCTGGTTTTGCCTTTGGCAGTTTTAGGAGCAGCAGCTGTGGTTTTGCCAGTTTGTTTTTTGGCAGTTTGCCCAATCTTAGAAGTAGATTTGGCCATCTCGGTATCTCCAGAAAAAGGAGTTAAAGAAACAGATATGAACTAAGATATTCATATCGACGCGTAAATTACCAATCTTTGGGAAATTTGAAATATCAGAGTTCACAATTTTGAAATTTTCTGAGGAAATATTTTTCGGCGATGGTTCGCGCGCGTCGTGAAAGGTGTCGCGACGCGCTTCTGAAAACCGCGCCAGCCGGTTGTCGCAGTGCTCTTGCGCGTCGTCTGAGGTGTGTCCTTTCGCACGCGCTTTATGGTTCTTGAGGTGAGCGCACCTGCCGGCTGTGGTCTGTTGCCAGTCACTGTCGGACGAGCCGACAGGGGCACCCCGTTGTTGCTGACACGTACGAAAAATGCCTGAAAAACAGACTGTTTGTGGCGGTGTCGGGGAGTGTGGTCTATGATGGCTTCTCTGAAGTCGCCCCCCTGCTCTACTTGATTGGAGACACGTTGAATGGCAGTCCGCCCCGTCTATGTTCCCCGCGATGACCGTCCGGGAGTCGTGGTACGTTCGCTCGACTTCGAATGGTTCCCCGGCTTCTCGACGGCACAGAAGCAGCGCTCGATTCACTCCCTGCATGCCGCCGCCGGGGAAACAGGTATCGAACCGGTGCTGGAGATCTCCAGCAAGTCTCCCGAGGAACTGGGGGTGTCGTTGAGTGCCTTTCACCTTTCGTTGACCGACGCGGAGGGTGGCAGGTCCTATTCCGTGGAGACTGCTTTCCAGGGGAGCAAAGTCTTTGAGCGGGGCGGTCCGTTTCTCGACCTGCTCAATGGAACCTCACGGGAGGCCAAGAAAGACGAGCGGTTGCAGAGTTCGGGACGCCTGCTCCGCTTCGAGTTTCAGGGGACTGCCTGGCCGCTGAAGCCCCGCACTTATTTCTATGACTGGCTCTACCTGAGTGCCCTGGAGCAGCAGTCCGGACTTCGGGAGACGCTGGTCCGCTACCGGGGGTTTACGGATATCGAATTCAACCCGATGAAGTCGATCAACTGCCAGGCGTACTCCGCGGCTCTGTATGTGTCGATCCTGGAGTCCGGTCAGAGTGAAACGATCCTCTCCTCACCAGCGAGTTTTCTGGAATCGCTACAGGACGAATACGCGGCCCGGGATGAGTTGCTGGCCCGGCAGCATGGGCTCGACTGAGACGTGGCCGTCGGGTGACTGGACAGCAGCGCGGCCAGGCACGATAGTGAAATGAGCGCGGGCCTGAAATTCGAATCAGAAAGTGAGAAGCAATGAGATCAGTCATACTGCTGCTGGTGAGCAGCCTGGGAATGGGGCTGGCCGGCTGTCAGCAGGAAGCAGCGCCCACAGAGGAAGCCGCGAGTGCACCCCAAGAGACCGCGCCTGCCGCGGCGGAAGGACCGGTTGTGAAGATCTGGGTCTTCGAGGATGGCACCATCGAGATGGATGGGGAGCCCGCGGGACTGGAAGCGGTCCGCACCCGCTTCGCCGAGCTGCAGAAGCAGCAGGGAGTCGTCTACTACGGTCGGGACGCTCCGGCTGCCGAACCACACGAGAATGCGATGCGGGTCATCGAACTGGTCGTGGAAAACAACCTGCCGGTCCAGCTCAGTTCGAAACCGGATTTCTCCGATCGCGTCGACGCCGACGGAACATCCCGGCCGAAGCCTGTGGAGTGATTCTTGGGTTACTGTACGCTCGTTGCGTTTGCCTCGTCGGGCTGATATAGTGGTCTGTTCACAACGTTCTGTTTGGACACGACACACAATACGCGAATCAGTTTGAGACGGGGTAAGAAGATGTACGGGGCAGGAACGGTTTTTCGTTGGACGAACCGGGGTTTCATGGCAGGGGTTCTGTTCTGCCTGGCTATGGTTTCGGCGCAGGCGGCTGAGCCTGTTTCAGTGTGGGAAGTGGTTACCACTTATCGCAAGCATATGGAAGGTAACCGGCTGACGCTGATGTCGGACGGCAAAACCAGTACGGGACTGCCCTGGAAACTGCTGGGAACCACGGTCGACTTCGGCAGAGAAGGTAAAGCGGAGCCGCGTGCCGGCGGTGCGTTTTACAAAGGGAACTGGGTTGGCGGCTGGAATATTGACGCCCGCGTGGTCATGAATAATATGACCCTGAAGAGTGAAATCGTCGCGCCGCCACCGATGCCGCCGGAAGCCGGTGAATCGTTGATTGGCACCAAGCCAGGCCGCTCTCTGAATGATTCGATCGTCGACTTGTGGGAGTTCGTGGCGGTTCTGCCGGGGACGAACAAGTTCATTCACATGACCTGCGACTTCACACCGGATAACCTCGTGCTGGATGGAGACCGCAAGATCGGGACGTATGAAATTGACAAGCGAACGGTGATCGTCAACTTCCTCGACCCGCAGTTCGGCCGCGTCGCCTTCACGGAGAAGCAGAATAACGTGCTCTCGGGTCGGGGGAAACCGGAGAACCGCAAGTACTGGAACCTGCAGTTCACCCGCGTGCAGCGGCTGGCTGTCTTTCGTTCCAAGGATCAGAAAGACCTGGTGCTGTATACGAACAACCGCGTTCATTCGCCGCGGTACACCCCCGACTACCATACGACCTTCAACTGGTATTTCGCGACTGTAGACAGAAAGCGGCAACTCTTCATCCGGGGTCTTCCTGCCGAAGTGAAAGCCGCCGGCCGGGTATTGACCTGGTACGGCGAAGACCTGGCACTGATCGCCGGCCGTCCAATGCGGTGAGGGAACAGTTATGTCAACTGAAGTGAAAACTTCCCCGCGAATGGGAAATCTGCACCGACGATATCTGACTGGAGCCGCCTGCCTGCTGATCCTGGCCGGGCTGCTGGTGTGGGCGCTCTGGCCCTGGAAGCTGACTTTGACGTTTCTTGAAGATGGTCAGCCGGTCGCCGGTTTGAAGATGGACGTTGTGATTGCTGATGATAATGTTCTAGATAGGAAAACGTTGATCACCGACGAGGGTGGGCAGATCACCATTCCCCGACCGAATACTGACGGAGATGCCACCGTCCGGCTCTGGTTTCCGGATGGAATGCGCGTTAACACGATCCTGCCTGTCAGAAATGTCGCCTGGACCAGCTTTGACTACAGTTCAACTTTCGAGCAGGATGGTCAAGTCACCACAAAATATCCGGGAAGAACTGTCACACAACGAAATGCCCCTGTTCCGAAATCGAACAGCCAGACCGGACAGTAACTCTTTCACTAGCGGGGGCGTATCTGGCTGAGGATGCAGAGCCCGTCCGCATAACGGGCCGCCGGAACTGTATGAGATTCTGCTGCCGCTGCTGGTCTGGTCGATTCAGTACGAAATCCTGTTCCCGCAGTTCGCCTCTACATCACCGGGAGTCACCGGCGATCCGCTGGATATTCTCTGGTACAGTGTCAGCGCCTGCATCAGCGCCCTCTGGTGGCGGTTTTATTATCAACGTCAGCCTGCCTGAGAGCCGCCCTGCCCTCTGTTTTGCCTGGGTTTTGTGGTCTGTTCAGTCGAAAAGCAGGTCTGTTTGCATGAATATTGTTGACGTATTGATCATATCTGACATAATGTTTAGTTGTGCGGGCCTGCCTGGGAGTGTTTGTGTAAGTGATTAGGCACGAGCACTCCCGGCACGCACGAGTAACCCCTCTTCTGGCACTCCGGTTCGATTTCGGGCCGGAGTGCCCCCCTTTCTGCAGGCAGGTTATCCCGGTTCTTTTTGTGCGCTGAATGGAGGAACGATGGATCTGATCGATCGGATGAAAGAAATTGCTGCCCGGATTCCCAAACAACTGGAATACACCCAGACCGAGGAGGCGACGAAGAACGCGTTCGTGATGCCCTTCATCAGTGCGTTGGGATACGACGTGTTCAACCCGCTGGAGGTGATCCCGGAGTTCACGTCAGACGTGGGCATCAAGAAGGGGGAGAAAGTCGATTACGCGATCAAGAAGGATGAGCAGATCATTATCCTGGTCGAATGCAAATGGTCGGGGGCCGATCTGGACAAGGTGCACGCTTCACAGCTCTTCCGGTATTTCTCGGTGACGTCGGCCCGGTTTGCGATTCTGACCAACGGCATCGAATACCAGTTTTACTCGGACATCGACGAGCCGAACAAAATGGATTCGAAGCCCTTCTTCGTCTTCAACATGCTGCACTTCGAAGATCACCAGATCAACGAACTCAAAAAGTTCACGAAGTCGGCGTTTTCGCTGGACGACATTCTGACGACCGCCAGCACGCTCAAGTACGCGGGGGCGATCAAGAAGATTCTGGAGGAGGAACTCAAGGCACCGTCTGAAGAGTTCGTGCGGTTCTTCGCGTCGCAGGTGTATGACGGCCGGTTGACGCAGCAGGTGATAGAGCAGTTCACGAAGATCGTGAAAGACGCGCGATCACAGTTCATTAACGAGCGGATCAACGAGCGTCTGAAGACGGCCCTGTCTGCGAACTCAGGTGAAGGCGGTGGTGAGGATCTGTTCGACGACGAAGAGAACGGCGACGACGCTTCAGCCCGCGACGGTATCGAAACCACGCAGGAAGAACTGGACGGCTTCAACGTCGTTAAGGCGATTCTGCGGGAAGTGGTCGACGTAGCCCGCGTGACGATGCGCGACACGAAAAGTTATTGCGGCATACTGCTGGACGACAACAACCGCAAGCCGATCTGCCGCCTGCGGTTCAACCACTCACAGAAATACCTGGGCCTGTTCACGAACAAGAATGAAGATAAGGTCGAGATTGATTGCGTGGATGATATCTTCAAACACTCAGAACGGCTGAAGGCTGTGATTGGGGAGTATGAGGGTGGGAAGGCTGAAGTTGAGGAGGTGGCTGGTGGAGGGGAAAATCCAATGATGAATTCAGACATCATGGAATGATCCCTTAAGCGTATTGGTTGTGATTCACTATTTTGAAAATTCTTTTGAGACAGATCTCAAGAAAATATAGGGGGAGTCATATGACGGTAGACGGGATCGATAATACAGCACATGGAACTGGAACTGGAACTGGAACTGGAACTGGAACTGGAACTGGTGCTGGTGCTGGTGCTGGTGCTGGTGCTGGTGCTGGTGCTGGTGCTGGTAATATTCCCGAAGATAAAATCCTGGAATATGCTTGGAAATGGTTTGAGTATCATGCAGCACAGAGGCTGTTGGCGTTTAGATATTTTTTAATCTTTCTAGGTATACTCGCTGTTGCTCTTCTAAAGTCAGCAGAAAATGGAACCCATGATTTAACCAAAGTTTTGGAATTCTTAGGTTGTTTCATATCGATCATCTTTTTACTGTTAGAATTTCGAAATGCGCAGTTAGTGGATGTAGGAAGAAAGAGCCTTAAGAAAATCGAATCTTTTGATTCATATCGAAGTGATATTGAGTTAAAACTTATAACGAATGATCAAGGGAGATGTTTTCTAATTAGACATTCGTTTTTGATAAAAGCTATATATGTAGTTTGTCTATGCGGATTTATAATGCTGGCACGCAAACCAAGTTTGATTATGAACGAAAATAGTGCTCCTTCACAGATATTAGATAACATGAAGGCAAAGGCAAAATCATCTGACATAGAGAAACCGGTCGAAGCCAAAAAGCCAATAATACAAGAGGAGTAGATCATGCCTTATATAGATAAAGAGGCTCGAGAAAGACTTGCGAATGGAGCAAAAGCCGAAACACCAGGCGAATTAAATTATTTGATTTCCTGTCTGGTTGACCAATACCTGATTGATAAAGGCGGATTACGGTACACTCACATCAATGAAGCTATTGGTGTCTTGGAATGCGCTAAGCTGGAATTATATCGCCGTATTGCAGCGCCTTATGAAGATGAAAAGATTGCATCCTCTGGTGATGTTTATGATGTATTAAAATAGATTTATACACATTGCATCTGTTTTCTTTCTTTTGGTGAGAATCAATCGATTAATTCTTCTTTGTTTTTTTCGATGATTGATCGATTTTACCTGTTAGCTGATGAATCAGTCTTTTTGTTTCTGATTCCTTTTTATCCTTCTCAACTTTGGTCAACTTCTCATCTAAAATTAGTTCAATCCCATTCAATAATATCGGAAACATTCTGAGGCATTCACTTTCTGATAGATCATGAATTGCTTTGCTCAGTATTCCATACATTTTTTTGTTCTCAACGAGCAACTTTGGTAAATAGTTTTTTAATACATCTATTTGCTCAGTTTTTCGTGATTTGAAAAATATTTCTTGGTCTATTGTATCTCCTGATAGGAGTGCTTCTGAAAATGCACCATTGATAAGTTTTTCAAATAGTCTTCGAAGGTATATGCACGCACCAATTCCGACACCATGAGCAGAAAGTCCAACTCCTCGTTTTAACTCTGAAAGATCATCTTTGCTTAAGATCTTTTTGTATTTATTTAAACTTGGTAAATGAAGATCTGCGATAGAGGGGTATTGTCCAATTTTCTGTAACTTTTTGCCGTTGGAAATCGAATTGAAAATCATCAAATGATTCTCATCTCTACTACATTTGAAGATGTTTTGGAAATGATGAGGGAACTCTACATGATTGATCGCTTTTAATGGGTTCGCGCTGTTAATTGTTGGGAAATTGTAATACTCGTTAGGTTTTAGACGTGAGATATTTATTTCTATTTTTTCAATTCCTCCCTCATGAAAATCTGTGATATATGGGTTGTTGTTTGAGGATGCGGAAAAGATTGACTCTGAGCCACACTCGATGCAGTATGAATCTATCGTTCCACTAAAGCACTCGATGGCAAGAAACTTCATTGCATCTTCTGCGCTTATTATAGAATCAGAGATGTCAAAAGAATCATAAAGAGGGACATTAAGAAAATATGCAGATGGTTCAGGAATTGATGACATTCTTATATTTCCAAATATGAATAGATGGAAGCCTAAATCTAAGTCTGCTTCTTACGTTAGCTGCCAAGTGTTGAATAGGCAATACTGTTGATCGTTGATACGTGATGCCTTCATGCTTCGCTCGATGAATCGTTTATTTCATTGAATCAAACAGCCTCAATCCTCCTTCGCCGGGAAGCCTCGGCCGGTGAGCCAGTTGTTTTCTGTGATGAGCTGGCGGAGGGTGGCTTTGATGGAGTCGATGGTGAACTCTTTGACGATCAGGTCGGGGCCGTGGGCGACTTTATTGTTGAACCAGAACAGCTCCGTGGGGCGGCGGTTGAACCGGGCTTCGCTCCAGATGTTGAGGCCGATGCGATCGCCGTTTTCGAATTTGATGATCGCGTTGCAGAACTGATCTTCCACGTCCTCTTTCCAGGTGCCGTCTGTGATGGCTTCCAGTTCTACCCAGATCTCAAAGGGCCCGTGTTGTGACATGGTTCTGCTCCTGCTGTTGTCCTGTGTTCAGCCAGCGACTTGCGTTTCGTGAGTGAAATTATCTGATTCATCATTAGCTGGAAAGCCGCGGCCGATGAGCCAGTTATCTTCTGTGATGAGCTGGCTGAGGGTCGCTTTGATGGACTCGATGGAAAAGTCTTTGATGATCAAGTCGGGGCCATCAGCAATTTTGTTGTCATACCAGAACAGTTCTGTGGGGCAGCGGTTGAACAGGGCTTCGCTCCAGATGTTGAGGCCGATGCGGTCGCCGTTTTCGTATTCGATGATCGCGTTGCAGTATTGATCTTCCACGTCCTCTTTCCAGGTGCCGTCTGTGATGGCTTCCAGTTCTACCCAGATTTCGAAGGGCCCGTGTTGTGACATGGTTCTGCTCCTGCTGTTGTCTTGTGCTTTGCCTGCTTGCTTCAATGTAACAGCACCGCTGGTGTTTTTGAATCGTTGAGTGGGGGATTGTGCCGGGGTTTAGGTTTCTGGGGCTCCTGCCCGGTTTGGTTGGGGCTGATTTTGTTCTGGGGGACGGGTTTTTCATGGTGAGGTGTTTTGGCTGGTGGTTTGTTTGTTACCGGCGGCTGGGGCGTTGCCGCTCAGGGTTGGTGGGGGCTCTGTTGTGCCATTGGGGGGATGAGTTGGTGGGGTGTCGCCAGGCGGGCGGACACATGGGTCCGCCCCTACTTTGATCTCTACTGCGGTCGGTGTGTCAGAATTTTTGTTCGTTGGCTGGGGTTGGTTTTGGGGGGTGACCTGGGCTGGTTGTGGTATTTACAGGTGGATGGATGCTGGCTGGTGCTTTGTTTTCAGCTCCCCTGCTCTGTGCCGATCTGTATGATTTTCTGGTTCGTGTTGGTGCGGACCGGTTGTTCTCTGGCTCGTTGTCGGGTAGGGGCGGACCCATGTGTCCGCCCGCCTGGCGGGGAGCGCAGGTTCCTGTTCGGCTGCATGGGGCTGCAGGATCAGGTTCGTGCTTCAAGACTTGATGTTCGTCGCGCTTGCGGGTGGACACGCGGGGCCACCCCTGCAATTGAGAAGTTGGTCTGGTCACGGAGGATTTCGTTGTCTGTTGTGGAGTCGTTTACCGGCGGCTGGGGCCTTGCCGCTCAAGGTTGGTGTGCGGGCTCTGTTGTGCCATTGGGGGGAATGAACTGGTGGGGAGTCGCGCGGCGGGCGGACACGTGGGTCCGCCCCTACGTGAATTGTATTGAATGCTGTTTAAGGATCCTTCCTCTGCACTGTTGGTTTCCTGCTCGCTGCGCTCGGCCCGAATTACATTCGGGCCTACCCGTTATTCATGGAGGAGTTTTGCTGATGCTTTGGTTGTTTCCGGCGGCTGGCGTCGTGCCGCTCATGGGTTGGTTTGATTGTGTGGATGGCTGGAGCGGGTTACTGCGCCCGGTTGTTGCTGCGGATCTCATCATCGTTGGGGGTTCCGTTGATGGGGGTTATCTTCTGGATGGGCGTGGGGGAGTCAAGACAAAATTTTGTCCCGATGTGGCCGGATTTTGTCCTGGTGTGGCGTGGAATTTGTCCTGGTCCGGCCGGAATCTGTCCGCCTGTGTCCGGGGAACATCGGGCACTGGTGCGCTGTGGTCAGGTGGAGATGTGGTGAAAACCGGTGGCTGTTCAGGTGGGGCTAAGGCACTGGTGGAGCTTGTGCCGGTGCTCAGACAGGTGTCTCGCGCGCGAGCCAGATTTCAAACAACATACGGATCGGCGGGCGCGGTTCCAGTCCAGTTTGTGCAGTGCGCAGCGGTTTTCAGTTCCGGGTCTTCAGGTGAAAACGCTTCAGTCCTTGAGGCGGATCGTGACGCTGGCGGCGTGGGCGGTGAGGCCTTCCTTTTCGGCCAGCAGCGTGATGCCGGGGGCGTCGCTTTGCAGACCCTCCTGGTTGTAGTAGATCACCGAGGAGCGTTTGAGGAAGTCGATCGAACAGAGGCCGTTGGCGAAGCGGGCGGTGCCTCCGGTGGGGAGCACGTGCGACGGGCCGGCGTAGTAGTCGCCGGTCGCGACGGGAGTAAAATGTCCCATGAAGATGGCGCCGGCGTTCTGGATTTTGGCGAGCTGCTGATCGGGGTCTGCGGTCGAGATGTGCAGGTGCTCGGGGGCCAGCAGGTCGGTGTAGCGGGCGGCTTCGTCTTCGTCGCGGGCGAGGATCAGCGCGCCGTAGTCGAGCAGACTCTGGCGGGCGAGGTCGCCGCGCGGGAGTTCATTGAGCTGGTTGATCAGCGCGGTGCGGACGGCTTCGATCAGCGGTGCGTGCCAGGTGATGAGGACGCCGGACCCGGGGCTGTGCTCGGCCTGAGAAATGAGATCGCTGGCGACAAACTCGGGGTTGGCGGTTTCGTCGGCGAGGACGATGACTTCACTGGGGCCGGCGATGCTGTCGATATCGACTTCACCGAAGACGTGACGTTTGGCGAGGGCCACGAACAGGTTGCCGGGGCCGACGATTTTGTCGACGCGTTCCATGCCTTCCACGCCGTACGCGAGGGCGGCTACCGCCTGGGCGCCGCCGACACGGTAGATTTCGGTGATGCCCAGTTCCTGACAGGCGGCGAGGATGTCGGTGTTATAGCCCCCGAAATCGGTGGGGGGCACGACGACGACGATCTCTTTCACGCCTGCGGTCTGTGCGGGGACCGCGGTCATCAGCAGGGTCGAAGGATACGCGGCGGCGCCGCCGGGAATACAGACACCGACCCGTTTGAGGGGGAGGTACCGCTGGCGGAGTTCGACGCGGGACTCCCCTGCCTCGCGGAGGACTTTGACGTCGTCCGGCAGCAGAGCCGACTGGAACTCGATGATGTTCTCACGAATGCGACGCAGCGTAGCGAGGTACTCGGGGTCGGCCTTCGCGTGGGCTTCCTGGAGTTCCTCAGCCGAGACACGCATGGTCTCGGGGGTGAGCTGCTTGCGATCGAGCTTTTCCGAGTAATCGAGGAGTGCGTCGAGGCCTTTGTCGCGGACATCGTTACAGATCCGTTCGACGACCTCCTGCGGAGAGAGAGGTTCGCCGAACAGTTCGATGGTCCGCTGACGACCGGCTTCGGAGACGACGTTGCCGCGGGGGCTCAGCTTCTCACGGAGTTCGCTGAAAAGTGCGGTGGCATCGTCGCGGGTGCAGTCGATGGTCGTGATATCAAGATCGCTGTGCTGTGTCATGAGTCAGAGTTCTGTCTGTTACGCGATGCCGGGCACGGGGAAGTTCTGAGCGAATTCCTCGATTTCCCCTTTGACGGCACTGATGGTCGCTTCGTCTTCGGGGGCGCCGAGGACTTTGAGGATCCAGGCACCGACCTTTTTCATCTCGTCTTCTTTCATGCCGCGCGTGGTGAGTGCGGCGGTCCCGATGCGAATCCCGCTGGGATCGAGGGGCTTGCGCTGGTCGTAGGGGATCATGTTTTTGTTGACGGTGATGCCGGCCTTGTCGAGGGCTTCTTCAGCGATTTTACCAGCGAGGCCGATGGAGGTGACGTCGCAGAGCATCAGGTGGTTGTCGGTTCCGCCGGACGCGAGCTTGATGCCGCCGGCCATCAGGGCATCGGCGAGGGTCTTCGCGTTGGCGACGATCTGCCGGGCGTAGGCTTTGAAGTCGTCGGTAGCGGCTTCTTTGAAGCAGACGGCTTTACCGGCGATGACGTGTTCCAGCGGTCCCCCCTGGATACCCGGGAAGACTTCGCGGTTGAGGTCTTTGGCGTACTTCTTCTTCATGAGGACGAAGCCGGACCGGGGTCCACGGAGTGTTTTGTGGGTGGTGGAGGTGACGAAGTCGGCGACTTCAACCGGGTTGTTGTGCACGCCACCAGCGACGAGGCCGGAATAGTGAGCCATGTCGACCATCAGGACGGCACCGACTTCAGCGGCGATTTCTGCGAACTTGGGGTGATCGATTTCGCGGGGGTATGCGGAGGCACCGGCTATGATCATTTTGGGTTTGTGTTCGCGGGCCAGTTTGGCGACCTGATCGTAGTCGATCTGGTGATTGTCTTCCCGTACGCCGTAAGGGACGGGGTTATAGAGCGAACCAGAGAAGTTGAGGCTCATGCCGTGGGTGAGGTGACCGCCGTGTGCGAGGTCCATCGCCAGGAAGGTGTCGCCTGGTTTGAGGACGGTGAAGTAGACGGACATGTTGGCCTGGGAACCGGAGTGCGGCTGGACGTTGGCGTATTCGGCACCGAAGAGGCTGCAGGCCCGGTCGCGGGCGATGTTTTCGATGACGTCGACGTTTTCACAACCGCCGTAGTAACGACGTCCGGGGAGGCCTTCGGCGTATTTGTTCGTGAGGATCGAGCCGGCTGCTTCCATGATCGAAGCACTGGTGTAATTTTCAGAGGCGATGAGTTCCAGACCGTCTTTCTGACGTTTGGCTTCAGCCTGAATCAGGTTCCAGATTTCGGGGTCATTCGACTCGAGCACGGACATTCCAATCAACTCCCATGGATGTATTGTCAAAATTCGGGGTACAAACAGTACCCTGAGCAGGAAAAAGACTTATTTTGCTCCCTTATAATGAAGGATCGGCCTGAAAGCTACCCAACGGATTCGCGTATCAGTATCCTCAAGGAAAGTTTACCTCCTGGGGGTATGATATTTTGAAACTCGCATCTGATAACCCCCTTTTTTCTCGATATTTATGAAGAAATTCTGTATTACTGAGACTATGGCTGAGACAGAAGAAGAACAACCTGATCAACTGCTGCAGGGCTCGCCGGCGCTACAGGGAGAGCGTGTGGTTTTTACCGGTACGCTCGCCTCCATGACACACCACAAGGCGTGGGAGTTCGTCGAGCAGCACGGCGGTCAGGCGGCCCAGCATGTGAGTCGTTCGACGACGCTGCTGGTGGTGGGTGAAGAGGGCTGGCCGCTGGAAGCGGACGGTTCGCCTTCCGTTAATCTGAGCCAGGCCCAGGAACTGATTCAGGAAGGGACGCCGATCCGGATCATCAAGGAATCGGACTGGCTGGCGCTGATCGAACTCCGCGATCCCGGCGTGAATATGGATCAGCTTTATACACCCGCGATGCTGACACAGATGCTGAATATCCCGGTGGGGACCATCCGCAGATGGGAACGCCAGGGACTGATTAAGCCGGTGCGGAAGATTTTCCGACTCCCCTACTTTTCCTTCCAGGAAGTGGCGAGCGTGCGGAGACTGTCGCAGCTGTTGGAATCGGGCGTGCATCCGCGGGAGCTGGAAGAAAGCCTGCAGCACCTGGGGAAGGTCTTCAACGAGATCGATGCCCCGCTCTCGCAGCTGACGCTGCTGTCACAGGACGCACAGCTGCTGCTGAAAGATGAGCGGGGTCTGATCGATCCCAAACAGGGACAGCGGGTGTTCGACTTTGGTACGGAAGAGACCGAAGTTCCCGAGCTGGCGGGCGAAGAGGAGTTCGAGGGGACGATTGAGTTCACCGAGCACCTGAAGACGCCCGAGGTGAAGGACCGGAGTGCGGAAGAATGGTTCCAGGAAGGCTGCCAGTACCTGGACGCGGGAGAAGCGAAGCCTGCGATCGAGGCGTTCCGACTGTCACTGCTGGGGCAACCCGATGTGCCGGAAACGCATCTGCATCTGGCCGAGGCGCTGTATCTGAAGGGAAACACGGAGGGAGCGCTCGAGCGGTATTACGTGGCGGTGGAGTGGGATCACGATTACATCGAAGCGTGGACGCAGCTGGGTTGTCTGCATAACGAGCTGGGCGATCCCGAAGCGGCGCTGCAGGCGTTTGAGATCGCGCTGCAGGTTCACCCCGACTATCCCGACGCGCATCTGCATACCGCGGAAGTTTTGCACCAGTTGAACCGCGTGGAAGAAGCGGTGCCTCACTGGAAGATTTATCTCGAATTCGACGAAATGGGCCCCTGGGCGGATATGGCACGGCAGCGGCTGGAGGAATTCGAAGACGACGATGAGGACCTGACGTTCCCCTGACGCGGTGGTGATAGCGAAACGACAGTACAGACTGGACTTGTCGCTGCTGCGCCGATCGGGAAAATCGTGTCTGGTTCGGGAGTCCTCTGGCTTGCTTCCCGGTCGCCCGCAGAGTATGTTGTTATTTTGACGCCAAAATAAAACTTCTGCAGATGGGAAACCGAACCGGATGAAAATCGAACGCATCGAGACACTGGTGTGTCACGCCCGGATGAGAAACTGGGTGTTTGTGAAAGTGATCACCGATCAGCCTGGACTGTTCGGCTGGGGTGAAGCGACACTGGAGTGGCACACGCGGGGGATCGTGGGGACGATCGAGGATCTGTCCCAGCTGTTGATCGGCGAAGATCCCCGGCGGGTGGAATATCTGTGGCAGATGATGTGGCGCCAGCACTTCTGGCACGGGAGTGGCGTCACGCGGTCGACGGCGATTGCCGGGATCGATCTGGCGTTGTGGGACATCCTGGGGAAGATTCACGGGGTGCCCTGTCATCAGTTGTGGGGCGGCCCGGTGCGGGATTACATCCGGCTGTACTGTCATCTGGGTGGCGGCAATATGGAGTCGTTCTACCAGACGTCGACCGACAATGCGGCCCAGTTCGCAGAGTTGGCGCAACAGGCGGTGGCGGACGGGTTCACGGCGTTCAAGTCGATGGCGGTGCCACCCACGATGCCGATTGAAGGTCTGAAGCCTGTCAAAGCGGCCGATGACTGTGTCGCAGCGATGCGGGAAGCGGTGGGAGACGAGATTGACATCATGGTCGACTGCCATGCCCGCCCTTCACCGGCGATGGGGCTGCAGTTCGCGCAGGCGTTGGATCCGTATGGACTGTATTTCTTCGAGGAGCCGTGCTGGCCGGAATCGATCGAGAGCCTGGCGCGGATCAACGCGGCGGTGACGACACCGATCGCGACGGGAGAGCGTTTGACGCATCTGGCGGCGTTCCGGGATCTGTTCGAGAAACGGGGCTGCGAGATCTGTCAGCTGGACCTGACTCATTGTGGTGGGTTCACGGAAGCGCGGCGGATCGCAGCGCTGGCAGACGCGCACCGGATCGCGTTGGCGCCGCATAATCCACAAGGGCCGGTGAGTACGGCGGCGTCGCTGGAATTTGGATTTTCGCAGCCGAGCTACATCATCTGTGAGTCGGTGCACGAAGACGTGCCCTGGCGTCAGGATGTGGTTGAGGAAGGTTTCGAGATCGATCCTGCGACGCGAACAGTGAAGCCGAACACGAAGCCGGGCCTGGGGATTTCGATCAACGAGGATGAGGTCAAAAAGCATCCGTTCGAACAGGAAACGGTGCAGCGAGTCTTCTACCAGGACGGGGCCATCGGCGACTGGTAAGCCAAAGCAGGTCAAGACAGCGGACGATTCAAACTGGCAGCAGCGCTCCATCGGAAAGCGGAGGCGAAGATGAGTGAACGAGCTTTAGCGGCGAAAACAGAGGCGTTCTTTCGGGGACGGATCGGAGTGGCGACGGTGGACATCACCCCGCCGGTGGGGATCTATGCCCGGAACTGGGGGGCCGCGAAACACGACGTGGCGGACTGGATCCATCGTAAACTGACATTGAACGCGCTGGTACTTTGCGAAACCGATTCCCAGCAGCCGGCGGTGTTTCTGGACGGGGACCTGGGGTGGTGGCGCTCGCTGCCGACGTTTCGCCGGTTTCAGTCAAGGTTGCTGGAGACGCTCAAACTGGACGAGGCTTCGCTGATTTTCGGCGTCACGCATACGCATGCGTCACCTCCGTTGACGGACCCCGATCCCGATCTGCCGGCGAGTGACATGCTGGCGGAGTTCCTGGAGCAGGTCTACGAAGCGTCGGTCAAGGTCACGCTGCAGGCGATGAAAAACGCGACCGAGGCGGTGGTGGAATGGAAGACCGGGCGTTGCGAACTGGCGGGGATGCGGGATCTGCCCGACCCGGACGGGGAGCGATTGATCTGTGGCTGGAATCCGGACGAGCCCGCTGACGATACGCTGGTGGTCGGACGAATCAGCGATCTGGAGGGCGGGCTGCAGGCGGTGATCGTGAATTACGCCTGTCATCCGACGACGCTGGCGTGGGAGAATACGGCGATCTCGCCCGATTATCCCGGAGCGATGCGCGAGACGATTCAGAAGACGTTGGGGGTCCCTGCCCTGTTCATGCAGGGGGCATCGGGAGAGCTTGCGCCGCGGTATCAGTACGTGGGCGATCCTACGGTGGCGGATCGTCACGGGAGACAACTCGCGTATGCGGCGCTGGCCACGCTGGAGAACATGGATCCTCCGGGCACGCGTCTGGCTTACAAGGGCGTAATGGAATCAGGTGCACCGCTGGCGGTGTGGAAGCATGCCCTGGTGACGCCGGTCAGCCTGTTGAAGCGCAAGAAAGTCACCGTGGAGATGCAGATCAAAGACTGGCCGACCGCGGACGAACTGGAGCAGCAGCGACAGGAATGTACCGATCGGGCGCTGGAGGAACGTCTCAGGCGCAGGCGGAATATTCGTCGCGGGATCGGAGACGGCGATACTTTAGAGCTGCCGATCTGGGTCTGGCGAATGGGGGATACGATATTGGTAGGAAGCCCGACCGAAGCGTATTCGATTCTGCAGCGAACGTTGCGAGAGCGGTTTCCCGAGCGGACGATTGTCTGTCTGAACCTGATCAACGGAACGACCGGATATCTGACGCCGGAGGAACTATATGATCTGGATCTATACCAGGTGTGGCAGACGCCGTTTGCCCGGGGCGGGCTGGAAAAGCTGATCGCGGGGATGACCGAGGCGATTGAAGAGATCATCCAGGACTGAGTGACGATAAGAGACGCGACCTGAAAATTTGAAACTGACAGACTTAGCAGAAAGAACAGATCCATGCCCGGAATGATTCGAGGAGTGCTGCCGGTACTGCATACGCCGCTCCTGGAGGACGAGACGATTGATCGGGACGCTTTGGCGCGAGAGATCGACTGGTGTTATGAAGTGGGAGCAGACGGTGTCTGTGGGGCGATGGTTTCGGAGGTACTGCGTCTGACCTACGAGGAACGCGGGGAACTCACGCGGCTGATGGCTGAACTGTCAAAAGGTCGCGGCGTGGTCGTCGCCAGCGTGGGAGCGGAGAGCACGCGTCAGGCACTGGTCTATGCACGACAGGCTGAAGAGGCGGGCTGCGATGCGGTGATGGCGATCCCCCCGGTGACGACGGCGATTCCGGAAGCGGCGCTGTGGGATTATTTCGCGACGATCGCACGTGAGTGTGCCCTGCCCCTGATCGTACAGGATGCGTCTTCTTATGTGGGGAACGCGATTTCCATCGACTTTTACCGTCGACTGCTGGATGAGTTCGGCGCGGAAAAAATCCGGTTCAAGCCGGAAGCGTCTCCCATTGGTCCGAACCTGTCGGCACTCCGCGATGCGACGGAGGGGCAGGCACTGATCTATGACGGTTCGGGTGGGATTCTGCTGGTGGATGCGTATCGGCGGGGAATTACGGGGACGATGCCGGGCGTGGATCTGCTGGATGGAATCGTGGCACTGTGGAATGCGCTACGGGCCGGAGATGACAAGGCGACCTATCGGATTTCGTTTCCGATCAGTGCACTGGTGGCGCTGCAGTTACAGGCGGGATTGGATGGGTTTCTGGCGATTGAGAAATACCTGCTGGTGAAGCGGGGAATCTTTACTTCGGCGCAGCGCTGCACGCCGCATGCGTGGGATCTGGATGAAGAAACACAGGCGGAAGTGGATCGACTGTTTGATCTATTGATGCAGGCGTTAGCAGACGAGTAAGACACTCCAGCCGAGAGGGACGATCTCTGTGACTGATCAGGACGAGCCGAAACTGACTTCGTATGGAACACCGACGCGTGCCCGCTTTCTGGTACTGACACTGTTGTGCCTGGTGGCAGCGGTGGCCTACATCAGCCGGAATGCGATTTCGGTGCCCGCCAAACTGATCCAGGAAGAGCTTGATATCACTCAGACGCAGATGGGCTGGGTGATGAGTGCCTTTTTCTGGAGCTATGCACTGTCACAGATTCCGAGTGGCTGGATTGCCCATGTGTGGGGCACGCGACGATCGCTGACCGTGTTTGCCGTCCTGTGGTCAATTGCAACGGCGCTGACCGGAATGGTAACCGGGTTCTGGATGCTGATTGGCGTGCGGTTGATTTTTGGTATTTCGCAGGCGGGGATCTTCCCCTGTTGTGCGAGTACGATTTCGAAGTGGTTACCCCATGCCCGACGTGGTCTGGCCAGTGGTCTGCTGGGCAGTTTCATGTCGATCGGCAGTGCTTTTGGAGCGTTCAGCATCGGTCTGCTGCTGGCGGGGATTCACGGGAATGGCATCGATATACCGGGACTTTCCTGGCGGACGATTATGTATCTCTGCGCGGTGCCGAGTTTTATGTGGGCGGTCGTGTTTTATTACTGGTTCCGTGATCGTCCTGAAGATCATCCAGCGGTGAATCCGGCCGAGTTACATCTTATTCGAGGGGATGAGTCGGAGACGCCTGAAGAAAAGACAAAGGATGTTCCAAAGGAAACACATGCCGAGCCGACACCCTGGGGGCAGATCTTGACCAGCTTTTCGATGTGGATGATCTGTGGTCAGCAGTTTTTCCGGGCGGCCGGGAATATTTTCTATATGACGTGGTTTCCCGTGTATCTGCAGAAGGCGCGGGATATCAGCCTGGCCTCTTCCGGCATCCTCACCAGTCTTCCGCTGCTGACATTCGTGGTGGGGAACTTTCTGGGGGGGATCGTGGTGGATCTGGTGCTGCAACGAACCGGGAGCCGTCGCTGGAGTCGACAGGGAGTCGCGATTGTCGCCATGCTGGGCTGCGGGCTGTGTACGCTGTGTGCCTATTTTGTGAAAGAGATGAATCTGGCGATGACGTTGATTTCGATCAGCATGTTCTTTGCGGGTCTGGGGGGCGCCTGCGGTTACACGGTGACGATCGATAAAGGGGGCCAGCATGTGGCGCCGATCTTTGGGATGATGAATATGATGGGCAACCTGGGAGCTGCCCTGCTCCCGGTTGTGGTGGGGGCGATGTTTGATGCGGGACGGTATGAATCAGTGCTGATTCTGATGGCGGGCATTTATGTGAGTGCCGCGTTGTGCTGGATGCTGCTCAATCCGAATGGAACCGTATTTAAAGAAAAACGGGAAGCAGCACAGACGTAAAAAAACTCTGACCGGGGACTCCGATCAGAGCGAGTTGGTTTATCTGCGGAGGCATCTGCCAGTCAGTTTTGCAGACTCCAGTAGATGACATAGGCACCGACGAAGATGGTATAGCAGAAGGTGAAGACCATCATCTTGGTGAGAAAACGCCCTGCTTTGGCGTCTTCCGAAGCCATGGTTTCGATTTCTGACTCGGTGTAAGGCAGTTCCTGTTTAGCGGGTTCGTTCATCTTGTCAGCTTTACTGTTGAATGGGGTTTTACTGTTGAATGGGGTGAGTGAGGTTGGTTATTTACTCTCCAGCAATTCCTTGAGCAGATTGCTGTGAGGGTATGGATGGCCGCAGTGTTGTACGAAGGCTTCGCCGTATTTTACACCGATCTGTTCGCCACGGGAAGCGGACCAGCGCTCGGTGCCATCAAGGTATTCGTCCAGACCGTGCTGTTTTCTTAACCAGGCCCGCTGGCTTTCATGACAGGCCAGCATTTTAATCTTCAGATCAAAGGTTTCGGAAATATCGATGATAAACTGCGGTTCGATCGGGTTTCCAAAATAATCGCAACCTTCGATCGGATCAACATAATACAGGTGCGGAATTTTTTCCGTAGGCGGAGCTGGCTGAATTTCGTGAGTGGTGTAGTTGGGCGCTGACGCACCGAAACAGGCATCGCGCACGAGACGACTGGTCATTTCGTGATCGCTCATGTAGTCGACTGGGGGAGCCGTTAAGACGATGTCCGGCCGGGCTTTGCGCACTGCTTCAGTGACCCGCCGGCGGGATTCGTTGTCGACAATGATCGCGAGGTCCCGAAATTCGAGGCACATGTAGTCCGCCCCGAGCATATCGGCTGCTTTCTGCGCTTCGGCTCGACGGACGTTGGCAATTTCAACCGGTCCCATTTCTGCACTACCGCAATCACCGGCGGTCATGGTGGCCATGGTAATATGACATCCCAGGTTTTTCAGCCGGGCCAAAGTACCCGCGCACTGGATTTCGATATCGTCTGGATGGGCGTGAATCGCAAGAATTCGCAGAGATTCTGCCTGATTTGCCATGAAAATTTCTTTCTCTCTGTATTTAGGTCTAACAATTGGTAGTGAGCTTTTCGTGGAGATAGTTATAATAAAGATTGATTAAAAAAGCACGTATACAGGGCTAGTGTTCGTGTGACTACATTTTTTGAGTTGTCCCGGATGGCGCGAGGTTTTATTGTGATCCGGCTGGCGACTTACATCTGGAGTTCTTTTCTTAACGGATCAATATTGTCTGATGGCCACTGATATCTCACGCTCTGCACGCATTACACCGAAATCCAAATTTGTCAGGCACACGAAAGTCCCTACTCAGATTTTTGAGACCTCTTCCGATCTGGCGAAGTTTGTGGCCTCTGTTGTTGCGGATCTGGTTCGCAAAAAGAATGAACAGAATATCCCAGCGGTCTTGGGACTTCCGACCGGTTCGACTCCGCTGGGCGTCTATCGCGAACTGATCCGGATGCATAACGAAGAAGGCCTGGATTTCTCGAACGTGATCACGTTCAACCTGGATGAATACTGGCCCATGGATCCGGACTCGATCCACAGCTATCACAAGTTCATGCATGAGAATTTCTTCGATCATGTGAATGTGAAACAGGAAAATATTCATATCCCCCGTGGTGATATTGCCGCTGAAGACGTCGACATTTTCTGTGAAGAGTATGAGCGTCTGATCGAGAGTTACGGTGGTCTGGACCTGCAACTACTGGGTATTGGTCGCTCCGGTCATATCGGGTTCAACGAGCCTGGAAGTGCGCGAAACAGTCTCACGCGACTGGTCAACCTCGATCCGATTACCCGTCGCGATGCGGCCAGCGGCTTCTTTGGCGAAGACAACGTGCCCCATCATGCGATTACGATGGGGGTTGGGAGTATTCTCTCGGCCAAGAAGATTATCATCATGGCGCTGGGGGAACATAAGGCGTCGGTGGTTAAGCGGGCGGCGGAAATGGAAGTCACTGATGAGGTTTCCGCCAGCTTCCTGCAAACCCATGCAAACTCTCTGTTCGTAGTCGACAATGCGGCTGCCGCTGAATTGACTGCGGTGAAAACTCCCTGGATCGTCGGAAATATTGAATGGACCTCGCAGCTGGAGAAGAAAGCCGTCATCTGGCTCTCCAACGAAGTCGGCAAGCCTCTTCTGAAACTGGAAACTGACGATTTCCTGCACAACCACCTGCATCAGCTGATCCACAAGTACGGTTCCGTGGCTCAGATTCGTCAACGGGTATTCGACGGACTTCTGGAAGGTATCTGTACTCGGCCTGCGGGAACCGAGCCCCAGCGGGTGATCGTCTTCAGTCCCCATCCGGACGATGATGTAATTTCGATGGGCGGGACTTTAATCACGCTGGCTGATCAGGGACATGAAGTTTACATCGCCTATATGACCAGTGGAAATATCGCCGTCTTCGATCACGATGCTTTGCGGCACCTGGATTTTGTGCATGAATTCCACAAACTGTTCCATGCCGACGACACTAAGGTTCTGTCCCACATCGAAGCCTTGAAAGAGAGCATCGCCAGCAAGAATGCGGGTGACTTGGATAATGCCGAGATGCTGGGAATCAAAGGACTGATCCGCAAAACAGAAGCGACTGCGGGAGCCCAGGCAGCGGGAGTACCGGAAGAACATCTGCGGTTCCTGGACCTCCCCTTCTACAACACGGGACAGGTTTCGAAGAAGCCGATTGGGGAAGATGACATTGCGATCGTCGCCGATCTGTTACGCGAAGTACGGCCGCACCAGATTTATGTGGCTGGAGACCTTTCCGATCCGCATGGTACGCACCGCGTCTGTGCCGAAGCGGTGATCAATGCCGTAGATGTGGTTAAGTCTGAAGAAATCACTCCCGAATTCTGGATGTACCGTGGTGCCTGGGAAGAGTACGAACCGCACGAAATTGAGCGGGCTGTTCCACTGAGCCCTGAAGTGGTGCTGCGAAAGCGGGAGGCGATCTTCAAGCATGAGTCACAGAAAGACAGTGCTTTTTACCCGGGAAGCGATAAACGTGAATTCTGGGTGCGTGCAGAGGACCGAACCCGAAATACAGCAAAGATTTACAATCAGCTGGGCCTGCCCGAATACTTTGCGATTGAAGCATTCAAGCAGTATCACGGTGAGCTCTAAGGCAGACTGCGCAGGAAGGCGAGTTTGACAGCTGCTCCCTGGAAAGGGATTGCTGACAGGAAACCTGCTTTAAAACGGACGTGGATTGTAATTTTTTCCAGCTTCGTCTTGCCTTCAAAGTGGATTTTGTCGTAAAACACGCCCCATTCAGTGTTTTGACTTTCGATAATGCCGAGGGAACGGCTCAGTTCTGAATCCGAAATACCCCCGTCCCCGGTTCGACAGATACTACCGACTCTCAAAGGAAGGAGAGCCCCAGATCATGAGGCATCGACACGGTATCATGATGATAGCAGCGGGCCTGTTATCGCTGACTCAATTCGGTTGTGGTGGCGGAGAATCCCCTGCTCCACAGACGGCAGACAATAAACTGGACGGCAAGCTGGAAGCGGCTCCGGCCGATGCAAAGCCTCTCCAGAAAACGCCGAGTGCCAAAATTACTCAGGTTTCACAAACCGGTCCTGCACTCAAGCCAAATGCGAATGCGATTCAGACGGCAAGCCTGGAACGTGATAAGCGCGATATGGACGATCTGGACGGTGACGATGAGTCACTGGCCGATGAGGAAGTCAAGATTTCCGAGCTGAAGGAAGGTTCGGCCGAATGGAACGTACGCGAGATCACGCGTTTGCGTGTACTGGCCCTGCCGAAAACTGACAACGTTGAAGAA